>JAHBXQ010000003.1 GCA_019636345.1 Pirellulales bacterium
CATGTTGAGCGTCGTCGCTTCGCTCAAGTTGACGGCGCCGTTGAACTGCATCGTCCCCGCCCCTGCAAACTGACCCGTGCTGGCGATTCCGACCGGCTCGAAGTTGACGGTGTTGTTAAAGTCGAGAATCGCCCCGGCCGCCACGTTCACCGCCGCGTCGGAGCGGAACCGCACGATGGAACCGAATCGCGACACGCCCGTGCCCGTGACGGTGAGCTGCGCGCTTCCGATCAGGTCGTTGCCGATGTCGATCGGCTGGCCGCTCCAGACGGTGACGTGACCGGGGATGTCGGACAACATGTTCAGCACGCCGTTCATGACGAAGCGCGCGTCGCCGGTCTGAACCGTGGCGTCGCCGTTGTTGAGGTTGATCACGCCGTCGAAGCCGTTGGCGCCTGCGTCCAGGTCGTAGTCGTTGGAATTGACCACCAGTTGCCCGAAGGCTTCGACGTTGACGGTCGTGATGCCGCCGTTGGGACCGTCGAAATCGAAGTTGGTCTGGTTGATCGCGAGCGAGGCGTTCGGGCCGACGGTGAACCCGGCGGCCGGCGAGGTGAGACTGAAGTTGGCGCCGGCGGCGATCGTCGCCGCGCCGTTGAACACGACCCGGCCATGGTTGATCAGCGACCCGCCGTTCATCGTGAAATTCGAGTCCATGTTCAGCACGCCATCCGTATCGACGACCGTGATCGTCCCGCCTGTCTGAGTCAGGGTTCCCCCGGCGATCGTCGACGGCCCGGCGGCGATTCCGGGAAATCCGCCCACCATCCCGTTGTCGACGACGATCTGCCCTCCTGCTCCCAATGTCCACGCTGCCGACATGTTGAGCGCCGTATTCTGGGCCATATTCATCGTGCCGTTGAACGCGTCGGAAAGCGTCGCATTGATGGCCAGAGTCTGGTTGCGGTTGACGTTCACGACCCCCGATTCCCCAGAGCCGTCCAGGTCGATCCGTACGTTGGCGTTGCCGGCGTTGATCGTCAGCGTGCCGACCGGCGGCGGCAGCAGGATGTTCGAGGACCGCGACAGGGCGGTGATCGTGCCGTTGTTGTTGAGCAGCGTGCTCACGACCAAGGACGAGTCCAAATTGACGACGCCGTTGCCCGAAAGCAGGCCTCCCGAATTGATCGTCGCTGATCCGTTCACGACGAACGACGGATCCGCCACGTTGAGCGTGCCGCCGGAGAGCTCGACCGCGGCGCCGCTTCCGATCGTGAGGTTGTACGTATTCAAGTCCGACCCGACGCCGCCGATAAACAGGTTGGTGCTGGCGCCGGTCAACTGCGTAAAACCGTCGACCGTCAGGTCGAAGCCGTTGGTCGACAGGTCGATGCCCCCCGACATCGTCAGACCGTTGACGTGATTGTTCGACCCCAGATTGACCCCGTGGGAGGTGTTGAAGATCGCCTCGTCGTCGGGATCGGGTTCGTCGGCCGGGGTCCAAAACGCCGTGCTGCCGCCGTCGACCCAGTCGTTGTTGAGACCAATCCAGGTGCGCGGCGCCGCCCAGACGGTCGCCGCCATCAGGCACCATGTCGCCGTCAAAGACGCCCCCGGCAACGATCCGCGAATCAAAGTCCGAACGTTCATAGCCGTCTATTCCTGGTGAAGTTGTCCGGCGACCCGAGCGGCCGAAACGTTCCGGGCGATCCCATGTTACGGCACTCAGGGGAACGGCGCCGCGCTGCGCGCCGGCGACGACCGTCGATCCGGCAAGCGCAACACCTAGCGATTTGTAACACGCCCGCGGCGACGGCTCGCGGCGAACGGGCCAGCAGCGCCGCCTGTTCGTATGACTCTGTCCGCCGCAACGCAAACGCCGCAGCCTCGGCTCACAGCCAATCCGCGCCGACCCAACTTCCGGTGCAGAAACGGGGCGCACTTACGCAACCCTGGGAAGAGCTCATGTCCCCCCGACCCAGCAGGCAAACAGCCCGCAATATAAGCACGGGTTGCAGCCAGAGCAATGAATTCTCACCTGGCTGCTGGCAATCGACCGGCGGGGGGGAATCGCCCCAAGTCCGCCTCGGAACACGGCGCCGCATGGCGAGGTCACAGGAGCCAGTCGTCGTCCGCCTCGGCTGGCGGCTCGATCCGAACCGACTCGCGCGGGCTGGGGGGGGCCAGCGGCCGCAAATCCTCGGCCGAAAACCAGTTGGGAATCGCGCGGTCGTTGTCGCGAACCTGGTATCGCAGGCCCCGGGCGCGGTCGTCCCAGTGGATCTCGCAGACCACCCCGGTGCGCGGATCGTTGGCCCGCATGCGCGAAAGCACTTCGACCCAATCCCCCATCTCGAGCCCCTCGCTGGCGACCTCCTGCCACAGCGTCGGCTTAACCCGCAAGCACACGTCGCCGTAACGGAGCCGAGCGTAGGGCCCCGACTCTCCCTCGCGACGAAACACGCGCGGACTGGGAATGAGTCGCCGGGCCAGGGCGACGTCCTCGGGATGAACCCAATCGTCCCCGTTTTGCGGCCACCAGGGGTAATATCCGTAGCGCGGTTCGATCTTCATGGCGAGAGGCTCGGCATGGGACGAAAGAAGGCGGAGGTCGTTTCGCAGCAAGCCGCCCCCTTCACGCGATCATACTCGAAAAGTGAAACGCGTCCCGCCCCCCGGCATGCAGTCGCGTGTCAGGCGAGCAACGGGAAGAACGGCCCGGCGAGCGGTTCGCCGGGCGAAACGGCGGGGACGCCCGCAAGCAGCGGCTCGGGCGATGCGCTGCACGTGCCGTCAACAAAAAAGTTGACCACCGCCACCCGTCGCGGGCGATCGCTGCGATTGGCCGGCGAACCGTGCACCGTGAGCGGATGGTGAAAACACGCCTCCCCGCGACGCGCAATCACGGCGACCGGGTTTTCGAGCGCCTGGCATTGCTCGTCGGACAGCAACTGGCGAATCCCTTCCATGTCCCCCGCCAACTCGGTCCGCGGCAGCAAATCCCAGCGATGGCTGCCGACGACGTACTGGATCGAACCGTTCTCGGCGTCGCAGTCGTCCAGCGGCAACCAGCAGGTAAGGTGCCGCATCGGTTGGGTGCGGGTCCAATAGGAATAGTCCTGGTGCCAAGCGACCACGCCGCCGTGCCGGGCCGGCTTGCAGAAGAGCTGGTCGTGCCAGAACCGCGGCGGACCGCCCAAGAGCTGCCGCGCCGCCTCGACCAACGGCCGATGCCACACCAAGTCGTGAAACCCAGGTCGCAACCGCCACGCCCCCAAGGCATGAAACAGCGTCGTCTCCGGGGTCGTCGATTCGTTCGTGTGGTACTCGTACCACAACTCACGACCTTCGTGGTCGGGGAGAAAGAACTCGGCGAGCTCGGCGCACAGCGCATCGCACTGTTCAGGCGAAAGGAGCGGCACGTTCGTCACGAAGCCGTCGCGCTCGAACTGGGCAAGCTGCTCGGTCGACAACACAGGACCGGCGGTCTCGAACGAGTTCGCAAACAACGTACCGACCGGCCCATGAACCGTGGAGAGATCGCGCATGACGAGGTTCCCGAAGGTCCGACAGGGCGAGGAGCCGCTGCAAGGAAGCAGAGCGAGGAAACGCCGCGAGGAAACACAGTCGAGCGATCGCCGCGACGTCTGAGCATTGTAGCGAACTCCCAGGCCGTCGAACGCGCGCCCTCGTGGCGGCCAACTCCGGGAAGGGGTCCCCGAGCCGGTCCGACGCGAGGGGGGCGATTTTGCGGATTCAACCGGCAAAGCAGGGGGGGCCCAGGAGCCGCCCCCGAGCATCCTCCTCAAAAAGGGAGACTGGCTCGCGAGCCAAGACCAAACCCTCCTTGAAAGCGGCGCTCCGTGAGCGCGCCTGTCCCCTTTTTTCAACCGGCTGCGAGGGCGACCTATAATTGCAAGCTTCGCGCCCCGCCTTCCCCTCGCGCCTCGCGCCTCAAGATTTTCGACTCCCCCCATGAAACTTCACGACTTGCTCGCCCACCACGGCGTCGCGGCGAATCCGTTCGCCGACGAGGACGCCCAGACCGATCCGGTCTTCCAAAGCCGGTGCGGCGCGAGCACGTTCCATCCCAATTGGGACAAGGTCTACGGCGACCCCGCGACTCCCGCCACTTCGATCGTGTTCGGCGAGAAGGGAGCCGGCAAGACAGCGATTCGCCTGCAGATCGCTGCGCAGATTAAAGTACACAACGCCGCGCACCCCAACGAGCGGCTGTTCGTCATCGAGTACGACGACTTCAACCCCTTCCTCGATCGATTCGCCGATCGGCTTAGCGGCCGCAAACGCCGCCAAGCGGCGCGAATCCTCGACGAGTGGAAGTTGTGGGATCACATGGACGCGATCCTGTCGCTGGGAGTCACCAGCATCGTGGACCGCTTCCTCGGCGCCTCGCAACCGAGCGGCCCCGCGGCGAACGCGCTTCCCAGCGACGCCCGGCAACGGCTCGATCGGTTCCAACGGCGCGATCTGCTGCTGCTGGCCGCGTGCTACGACAACTCGCTCACCGAGACCTTTCAATCGCGCTGGTATCGCCTGCGGCGCAAGTTGCGTTATCACCCCTGGCAAAACTGGCTGCTGCGCGGCATCGGCCTGACGACCAAGGCGGCGGTCTTGGGATTCGTCGGATACACCCGCAACTACCACTGGCTGTGGACCGTGTGGCCGTGGCTGGCCATCGCTCTGGGCTGGGCCCCGTGGCTCGCCCAGGCCTGGAAGTGGTGGTTCCAAGCCCACGGAGTCGCCAAGAACCTGCGGGTCGTCACCCGCGACGTCCGGCCCTTGCGGCAAGTTCTCATGCAGTTCGCAGGCCGCGACAT
Organism: Pirellulales bacterium; assembly: GCA_019636345.1. Lineage (NCBI taxonomy): Bacteria > Pseudomonadati > Planctomycetota > Planctomycetia > Pirellulales > Pirellulales bacterium. The sequence goes on from JAHBXQ010000003.1 coordinate 4,779, forward strand.
CAACGGCCAGCCGCTCCCCAACAAACGCCGCACCGACGACCGCTACGAACTGTTCAACAAGTTTCAGGGGGCGCTTCGGGCGCTGGGATTCACGGGGGTCGTCGTCCTGGTGGATCGCGTCGACGAGCCCCACCTGATGAACGGCAAAATGGAGAACATGAAGGCGCTGGTCTGGTCGATGCTCGACAACAAGTTCCTCAAGCAGCCGGGGCTGGGACTCAAACTGCTGCTCCCCATCGAGCTGGGACAGTACGTCGAACGCGAGGACCGCGACTTCTACCAACGGGCCCGGCTCGACAAGCAGAACATGGTCCCCTCGCTCGAGTGGACCGGCGAGTCGCTCTACGATCTGGCCGACGCCCGGGTCTCGGCCTGCGCCGCCGAGGGACGGTTTCCGAAGCTCCGCGACCTGTTCGCCGACGAGGTGACCGACGCGCGGCTCGTCGACGCCTTTGCCCAATTGCGCGTCCCGCGGCACCTGTTCAAATTCCTGTACCGGCTGCTCGTGACGCACTGCCAGCAGTACGTCGACAACGCACCCGTGTGGCAAATCGCCCTCGGGACGTTCGACACGCAACTGGCCATCTACCGCCGCGAGCAACAGGCGATCGACCACGGGCTGGCTAGCTAGCGTTCGCCGGGTCTCAGTTCTTGGGCGCGATCGACCCGTGCGACAAAGCACGGGGCTTCGCCGAAATCTCAAAATCTGGGCCGATCGCATTCGCCTTGACCCGATTCGGGACGTTTGACACACTCCCGCGCCGCTGCCTTCGGCCGAACCGGAGGCAGACGTCGTCGACTTTCCAGTCCGCTTGCGGGAGTTCGTTGTCATGCGTGTTCGTGCTATCGCCGTCCTGTGCGCCGTCTGCTCGCCGATGTTCGTCGCGGGGTGCAGCAAGAGCGGAGACAACGGGCCCGTCGCCAGCGGCGGATCTGCCAGTACAACCGCGACTGCCTCGAGCGACGCGACCGCAGCCCCGGTCGCCGTCGTGCAACAGTTCCTCGACGCGGTCAAGCGCGGCGACACGACCCGCGCCGCCGGCATGCTGACGCCGTTGGCCTTGAAGATGACCACCGAGAACGACCTCAGCTTCTCGCCCCCGGGGAGCGAGACCGCCCAGTTCGAGATCCTCGGCGCCGAAATGGTCGACGCCGACAAGGCGGTCGTCGAAACCGTCTGGAGCGACCTCGACGCCGACGGCCAACGGGCGGAGGAGATGATCGCCTGGGCCCTGCGGCTCGAGGGGGGCCAGTGGCGCGTCTCGGGGATGGCGGCCGACCTTGAAGAGAACGAAGCTCCGCTGGTGATCGACTTCGAGAATCCCCTGGAGCTCGTCGAGCGACCCGCTCAACAAGCGGCTCCCCAAACGCCCGGTGGAACGGCGCCGACGCCGACCAATCCGGGCGATCAGGTCGCTCGCGACCCCTTCCAGCAGCCCCAGACTCGCTGACCGCGAGCAAAAAAGGGGCGATTTCCATGCGGCCTGGCGACTCGCAGGAGACCGCCTGCGGCGACGCACCGGGACCAGGTCGACTGCGCACGGCGCAGAGGCGGCAGAGGGGACCCGGAGTTCTAGGCGCTGTCGCAACTCGCTTTGAGATCTGGGCTTAGAGCGTAATACCGGACTCCTCGAAGGCCTGTCCGCAGGCGTTTCTGGGCCGGTCGGACGGCCGAGCCGGCCGCTCGTGTCGCCCCGCATCGTGGGTGCTTTCTCCCCGGCGTCAGGTCGGGCCCCTTGACACTCTTAGGCAGCGCGTTACCCTGCCTGCATAGATTCGCTGATCGGCAAAATTGACCCAGACCACAGATCCCCGCGCAGCGGGTCCCGCCCTGCCGCTTCGACCTCTGCGGCGACCAAAGTTTCTGTGGTTCTGCGTCCCGCCCCCGTGGCGGGACATATGCTTGTCAGTGCGTCTTCGACCCCGATCGTAAGCCCCATCCGCTGTCTCCGCCGCGGCGGGCCGGGAAATTCCAGTCCGGCGGCTGGCACTGCCAGTTTCCTGTATTCCGCTTTCATAGTGGGAGGAAAAGAGATGAATCGTTCTGTGTTGTTGACCGTTGCGGCGTTGGCCGTGGCTGTCGGGTTCGCCCTCTGCGGCGAGGACCAAGAAGTGCAAGCTGGCTTGTTCAAGAACAAGTGCTGCAAGCCCGCTTGCTGCGAGCCGGCCCCGCCGACTTGCTGCGAAGAGAAGTGCGGCGGCCGTCAGGGCCTGTTCGCCCGCCTGAAGGCCCGCAAGTGCCACAAGGCCGACTGCTGTGCTCCTGAGCCGACCTGCTGCGCCCCGGCGCCGGTCTGCTGCCCCGAGCCCCAGCCTTGCTGTGCTCCGGCGCCGTCGTGCGGTTGCGAAGCCGCTCCGGCGTGCGGTTGCGCCGAGGCCGCTCCGGCCTGCGGTTGCGAAGCCGCGACTTGCGGTTGCGCCGCCCCGGTTGAAGGTTGCAGCGCTTGCGAAGCCGCTGCCGCCGCCCCGACCGAGGAAGCCGCTCCCGCTGCTCCCACCGCCCCCGAGGGCGACTCGACCACCTAAGTGGGTCGTGTCGGAGTATTGGATACGAAACCGGACCCCGTCTGTGCGGGGTCCGGTTTTTTCGTGCGCTCGCTTCGTCGCGGCGGCATGTTCGTCGCGGGCGGTTGATGACGCCCCCAACGCGGCCTACTCTGAAGCGATCTCGGCCGCTTCCACTCGACTGACTGACCCGCATGTCCGCTCGCGCCGCCAAGCAACCACTCCTGCCGTCTCCTCCGGCATGGCGCACCGCGGCGACCGTGGCCATCGTTCTCCACCTGTTTTGCCTTGCCCTGACGATCGTCTCGAACGCGGGGGGCGGCGTCTCGCGGGTCGGGTACGCCCTGCGAAAGATCCCCCTGGCGCCCCGATACCTCAAACTGTTGGGGATGGACGTCGGCTACGATTTCGATCTCGCGGGGACCGAACCGCAGCACGCGGCCCATCGGCTTGAGTTGCGCGAGCCCGGCGCCGCCGAACCGCTGGCGGTCCTCCCCCCGGCCGACATGGGCCCGGGGCCGCGCCGACAACGCTATCAGCGGCTTGCTTATCACGTCGCGGAGTTCGACAAGGCGTTCGCCGAGAACTCCGACTTGCGGACGATGATCCCGCTGGCGATCACGGAACAGTGGACCCGGGAGCTTGACCTGCCGCAGGAGTCGCTCGTGCTGTCGTGCCCGCGTCAGGGCGCCCCGCGGTGGGGCGCGGCGCCGGAGGCTCAGCGGGCCGGCGCCGCCAAGGCGACCGAAGGGAGCGGCGCTGCGGGCCAGGCGACTGCAGCCGAAGACGAGGCGATCGACGTCGATCTCGTCTGGAACCCGTGGTCGGGACATTACGAAGCGAGCCGTCGCCAACCGCGACTCCTGACGGCCAAGGCGATCGCCCCGGCCCGCACCGCCCCGGCGCCCAATCCGCCCCGCGCCGGCGACGACGACGCCCAGCAGGACACGCCTCCCCACTCTGCCGACGAAGCGACCGGCGACGAACCCAGCGACGAGGTCGCGCCATGAATCAAGCCGTTACGGGATACTTCGAGCGGCTGAACTCGGCGGCGGGCGAGGCGTGGAACCGCTTCTGGTTCGAACCGACGACCGCCGCGACCTTGGGTCGCGTGCGGGCCGCCGTCGGGCTGCTCGCCCTCGTCGGGATCGCCTCCTACGGCCCGGACCTCGCGCGCTGGTTCGGCCCCGAGGGAATGCTCCCCCTGCCGGTCGTCCGCGAGTTCTACCCCGAACAGTGGTCGTTGCTCGACTACGTCTCCGGCGGCGGGCTGTGGGTCGTGTACGGTCTGGGGATCGCCGCTGCCGCCGCGCTGGCCGCGGGGATCGGCGGCCGCTGGGCTGCCGGCGCCACGCTCGTGCTGACCTTGTCCTTCTCGCATCGGGCGCCGATGACCACCGGCGAGTTCGAGGCGGTGCTCGCGTTTCTGCTGGCCTACGTCTGCGTCGGCCGAGCGGGCGACGATTTCTCGTTGGCGGCGCGGCTCGGGGCGCAACCGGCGCCCGTCCCCGCGGCGGCCAACACCGTCGCGGTGCGGCTGATTCAGGTTCACGTCGCCGCGGTCCACGCGCTGATGGCCATGGCGATGTTCGCGGCCAAGGACGGCGTCTGGTTCAGCGGCGAGGGGCTGTGGCTGGCCGCCGCGCGGCCCGGGGGAGCGCTGGTCGACTTGGCGTGGCTGAACGATCACCCCAAGCCGGTCGCCTTGGCGAGTCACTTGGTCACGGCGTACTTCGTCGCGCTGCCGCTGCTGGTCTGGCGACCGCTGACGCGCCCGCTGGTCTTGGCCGCGGCGACGATCGTCTGGCCGCTGTTGGCCGTGACGACCGGATCGGTCCTGTTCTGTCTGGCGATGGCCGCGGGAACGCTGGCGTTCGTCGACCCGGCGGCATGGACCCGGTCTCGGACGTAGGCAAAGTTCTCTTAAACTCGCCTGCGCCCCTCAGCCGATTCGCAACAGCACAGCCGCGGCCAAGGCGAGCCCCGCGGCGCACAGCACGGCGACGATCACGTGTCGGCGGCGGCGCAGGGCTTGTCGTTCGCTGCGCGTCAGCGACGGCGGCGGGGCAGGGGAGGGCGCCGCGGACGACGGCGCGGCCCCGCCGGGCGATTCGCCGGGCGCCGGCGTCGACGACGAAATGGGCGATGAAACGGGCGCCGACGCGGGCGCCGCGGCCGGGGTCGCCTCGCCGCACCGCGGGCAGCGCACCATCTGTCCCAGATGAGCCTCGTCGACCTGCGAGGCCCCCCCGCATCGGGCGCACGTGATGACGATCATGCTCATGGCAAGCGCGGCGATGGCGGTGCAGGGGGGAGCGGGGCCGAACCCTCAACATACGCGACCGCCCCGGAAGTTTGAATTCGACCCGGCTCATCGCTCGTGATCCCATCTGCGCCCATGGCAGGGGCGCCTGGGGTCGCAGCGCAGCGGAGCCCCCAGAGAATCCGCTGGGGGCTCGCTTCGTTCGACCCCAGCCGCCCGTCAATTTGCAAATGGGATCGCAACCCAGCTCCCCGCTCGTCCCGTTGCACTGGCCCGGCAATCCGTTCGGTGCGAAAGCGACTCGCACCGGGGCGCACATGGGTCGCGACCGACCGGCGGCGACGCTGGACGAGCGAGGGCGGGGCGACTACCGTGGGCGGACGCGGCTGCGTGTGTCGGTCGTTTCTCGCCGTCCCCGGTTCTCTTGATCCCCCATGTCGAATCGCCCCCCGCGCAAACCCAACTCCGGCGGCCGTCGTCGCGGCGGCGGAGCGCGCAGCGGGGGAGCGCGCGGCGGGGTGACGCTCAAGCGGTCGGCCGACGGCCGCGGCTGGCTGCTGTCCCACCCGGCGGGGGTCCGCGAACGGGCCGACGACCTCGAGGAGGTCCGCGCGATGCTCGACGCCGGCGAGATCGACGTCGCCGTCGACGAACTGCGGTGGCTGCTGTCGGGGTGCGGCGAGATGATCGAGGCCCATTTTCTGCTCGGCAAGCTGGCGGTCGAGACCGACGGCGACGTGGAACTGGGCCGCGGTCACTTCGGGTTCGGGTTTCAACTGGGCGAACGGGCATGGCGCCGGGCCGGCGAGCCGCACCCCATGCCGGCGCTCCATCCCGCAAACCGGGCGTTCTTCGATTGCGGTCGCGGACTGGCGTGGTGCCTGCGCGAATTGGGAAAGCGGGAGCTGGCGCTCGAGGTGCTCGCCAAGCTGCGCGCCGCCGACCCGAGCGACCCGTTGGGGCTGGCCGGGTGGGTCGACGAGCTCGCCACGGCCGACACGCCGCTGGTGCCGCTCGCCACGCTGTTCACGCCGCGGGACGCGTAGGCGCCTCGCCCGCGCGCGGACGGCTCGGCATTTTTGCTCGCGAGCAATATTCACGCACTGCTTTGTGCAAAACTCCGGGCGGCGGCGCGGGGGCCGCGCGCCAACCCGTTTGCCGGCAACGACTTCCGCGCGACTCGCCCCGAACCGGGCCGGAATTTTGCCAGCAAAACTCGCGGGGGAGTTGCAAAACCCCCGGGCCTGTCGCCGTCGTCGCGGCTGTGATCGCCACATTCATCGCCACATTCATCGCCCCGGTCGTCGCCGCGGGCCGCGCTGCCGCCGGGGGGCGTCGATTCGCGGCGTCAACGCTTCGTTCTACGCGACGCGCTGGCCCATTTTCTAGAAGAAAGCGGGGACTTTGCCGAACTCGCCGGGCGGGTAGACGGGGCGACGACGCTTCGCGGTATTAGCGGTATTACCCCATGATTTGCAGCAGTGAGACAGGCGTTAGGGGCAATCAGGGGCGCTGCCGCCTTCCCCGATCTCGGCACGCTCTACGTTGCAGCGCCGACTTCGCTAAAAAGATTGCGGGGGCGTCTGGTCGGCGATAGGATGTTGCCCTAACAGGAGTCACGCCGTGGAGCGAAGCTGAGCGGCGGCAGGCATGTGATAGACGTCTGCGTACCACACCCCACCTTCCTGTTCGGCACTCTACGGCGCTGCGCCGTAGAATTCCTGTTAGGCTTCACTAGGAACACTCATGGCCTCCGGGAAGTCAATCTCCTTCTTTCTCATCGACGGCACTGTCGATGGCGTTATCGCTTGCGAACTCTTTAACTGGACGGGCAAGGGATACAAGATTCCGCGCACTCTTCTCAAGACCGTTGCCGCGCGGGACGACTTGAAGAAAGCAGGCGTCTACTTCTTGGTTGGACACGATCCGAACTCGGATCAACCAACCCTTTACATAGGTGAGGCAGAAGAGGTCTATAAACGTATCACCCAACACCAAGAGAAGGAGTTCTGGTCCGAAGCTCTGGCATTCGTATCGAAGGACGAAAACCTTAACAAGGCTCACATCAAGTACCTTGAGTACACCCTGCACAAGGACGCGACCGAAGCAGGACGATATGCCTTGTTTAATAGCAACACTCCAAACCGTCCCGCGATCTCTGAAGCCGAACAGGCCGTAATGCTGGAGTTCGCAGATAACCTACGCGTCATGGTGGGTACTCTCGGATTTAAGTTCTTCGAGCCACTAATCACCAAGAAGAAGACCGAGCGAAGTGAGACATACCATATCCAAGCACCGCGAGGCGCTAGTGCCAAGGGTCTTCCAACCAGCGAAGGCTTCGTTGTCCTAAAGGGCTCAACAATCGCCACTTCCGATGTGCCCTCCACTCCATTCGCAATCAAACGCAAGCGCGAGAGCATCGTCGCCGACGGATCGGTCGTCGAGAATACACTCACCAAGGACATCCTCTTTAGCAGTCCTTCTCTAGCCGCTGCAGTCGTCCTGGGACGCAGCGCTAACGGGAGAGTTGAGTGGAAGCTAAAGAACGGTGCAACGCTCAAAGACAATGAGGTTTCTCCGAATGAGGCGGTGGAATCCTAATCCCTCGCTCAAGCTTAGCGCCAACGACAGGCCAGTAGGCTCGATCTCGCGGTACGCGGTTCATATCTGCCAGACTGTGCTTGGCGCCATGCCACTTGGGCAGGCTTAGCTCTTTCGTCCGGCGGCAGGAGGTCGGTATGCGGGATCGACGGTTTGTTGCGTTGCATCGGGGCGGTCCTTTGGACGTGAACAAGCACCGGCTTCTGGCTGCGTGGGCGGCCGACTGTGCAGAGCATGTGCTGCCCCTGTTCGAGTCGTGCCGCTCCAACGACCGGCCGCGGCTCGCGGTCGAGACCGGTCGGGCGTGGGGCCGAGGCGAGGCGGCGGTCGGCGTCGCGATGAAGGCCGCCGTCGCGGCGCACGCGGCGGCCCGCGCGGCGACAAACACGGCGGCGACCGAGGCGGCGCGGGCCGCCGGGCATGCCGTAGCAACGGCCCACGCGGCCGATCATAGCTTGGGGGCGGCCATCTACGGGGTGAAGGCGGTCCGCAAGGCCGGCGGCGACGGCGAAGCGGAACGCGCTTGGCAAATAGGCCGACTCCCGGACGAACTCCGCGAGCTTGTCGTCTCCGCGCTCGCTCTGCGTCGAACCACACGCTGCCCCTGACCAGGGCGGCATGTCGGCTTTTCGCGACGCTTAACCCGCTGATGCCGCCCCGGCAGGTAATCTTGGACGTTAGCCATCATGAATGTTCAACAAGCCAAGCTGTCATTCGAACAATTACTTGCCAGCGGCGGTCACTCCGTCGAATCGCTGGGCGTTGAGCGGGGCGTTCGTCTGATGCTGGATTTCTACCGGAACCAACGCTGCGAAGGTTGTTCCATCGACAACGACGGCGACATGCTGCTGTATCAATGGGGAGTGACCGGTTCGGAGGGACTTTTTGAGATCGACTTAACTCGCCAGTTCATTGTGGGCGAGGATAGTGACGATGAAAATATCTGGCAGCTTTCCTTGACGTGTCAGTTTTCGCCAACGTCCGAGCTGCAAGCCATCTCATCGGGAAACAAATGGTGTTCCAAGCCAAAGCCACAAGCAGTCGACTATTTCGAGAAATTCATACGCGACAGCGCAACTTACCGGTCGGTAGTCGATCTTCAGCCGACTGCAGTGTTGTTGAATTTCGACAATGCCGGGTAACACGTCGCTGCCGCCGACGCGCCCAGAAAACGAGCGATTTGGCGATTCTCTTCCGCACCGGCTATACTGCCGGCATACCGCTCGCATGAGGGCGGGCCACTGAGATTTTTCGTCAGGCGGCAGCGGCAGGGGATCGCACGATGAACGAGCCGGAATTGACGCCGGGCGAAAGGCGTTTCCTGGAAGATCTGCGTAGACTGCCGACTTCGGTGCGTTCCCGGCTCGTGGGTTGGGGGTGCGAACTTGTCCCCAGCATCGCTTTATTCGTTTACGGCTTGATCGCTGATCGTCGCTTGTTTGTCGTCCTTGGCTTTCTCAGCTTGCTGTACTTTACTGTGTGGCGCATGTACGGGCAGCTTCGCGGGTTTCGGATGCTGCACAGCATCTACGAAAAGCAATTGTCTACGATCGAGATCAGGGACGCCTGACAAGGCGCGGCCGTAGACCCGCCGGCCCAACGGCCGGTTTGGGCGTTGCCCCTGCACCGCGGTTATGTTCGGACCATCTGCTGACGTGGAATTGCACCCACATGGCAAACGTCATTCTTCGCCCGCGCATCGAGGCGACATGCCGGGCGATCGGATGCGAGCCTCCCTTGATCTGTACGCCGCCCGAGTTGCCAGTTCCGGAGGAATCGCCGTGATCGAAGACGAAATCGTGCGCGAGGTTCGAGCGGCCCGCGAAACCTTCGCGGCGTCTCACGGCTATGACATTCGCGCCATGGTCGCCGCCCTGCACGAGTTGGGCGTCGCCAGCGGCAGAGAGTTGGTCCGGTTCGCGCCGCGTCCAGCAATCACAATGCCGAATAAGCCGCTGCAGCCGACCGGGGCCGCCATTCCGGCTCCTCCGGGTTCAACGTCGCCTGAGGCGGCCCCGGGGGCTGAGCTATAGCGTGCGGCGACAGAAGTCAGCGGGGTCGCAATGTGGAACGAACGATATTCTCAGCCTGGTTTTGCCTACGGAACCGAGCCGAACCAGTTCTTGGTTTCAACTGCGAATCGGATTCCGGCCGGTTCCGTGTTGACCCTCGGCGAGGGGGAGGGCCGCAACGCGGCGTACCTCGCCGGACTCGGGCGCCGAGTGGTCGCGGTCGATCAGTCGGAGGTCGGGCTTGCCAAGGCGCGGCGGCTGGCTGCTGAGCGCGGGCTGGCGATCGAGACGGTCTGCGCGGACCTTGCCGGATATCTCATTGAGCCGGGGGCCTGGGCCGGCATCGTGTCGATCTTTTGCCACCTTCCCCGGCGAATCCGGCTTCCCCTCTACGCAGCGATCGTTCGGGGTCTGAGGCCGGGAGGCATCCTCATTCTCGAGGCGTACACCCCGAATCAGATCGAACGCGGCACCGGCGGCCCTCAGGATCGGGACATGCTGCTGACGCTGGCCGGATTGCGCGAGGAGTTGGCCGGGCTGGAGTTCGTTCACGCCCGCGAACTGGACCGAGAGGTTCGCGAGGGGACGTACCACACTGGCGTCGCCTCCGTCGTGCAGGTGGTCGGGCTGCGGCAGCACGCCGAACCTGGCGCTGCAGCCGACGGCGGGGCATGATTGGTTTCCGCGACCGACATCGCCCGTGCTCAAGGTGGTCGCCAGCCCGGGGGAGGGAAAAGGGGACAGGTCCAGATTAACACAGCGGACAGGCGACGGCGGCTTTTCGAACATTCCCCCGCCCCGCACGGGTTGAGGAAGTGGAAGATGGAGTGGAGGAAATGGACCTGTCCCCTTTTCCACCCCCATCGATCCGGTTTCCCCAAGCATCGTCTCGTTTTCGGAGCACGACCATGGCACTGCCGCCCGGCATCATCGGCGACGCATTTCCGCGGGGTGACACGGTACATCGTCACTGGCTCTCTCGGACCTGGAATCCAACGGGCCGCGTTGCGCTGGTGATTGGTATCAATCCCAACACGGCGACCGAGGAAAATGACGACGGCATGACAGGGTTTCTCACTCGCCATCTGCGCAAGCTGAAGGGCGAGTTCGCCTGCGGCAGCTACATCCTGGTCAACTGCTGCGATCTGCGCGGGGGAGACCCCAAGAAGCTGAGGGACGCCAAGGAACCGTGTACCGCTGCAAATACCGAGCATGTTCAAGCCAAGTTGTGCGAATGCGACTTCGTCGTGGCCTCGTGGGGGACGACCGACTACGGCGACCTAGTTCAGCAAAAGCGAGTGGAGATCGCCAACCTCGTTCGAGAGAGTGGTCGGCAAGTGATCTGTTTCAGTCCCCGCGGCTTGCCGATCTACTGCAGCCAAACCAGTGCAAACAGTGTCGATGGTAGATGGAGCGATACGCCGGTTCCGTGGCAGGGCTAAGAACGAATTCACCTGGCCTGCGCTGCGGCCTTGGGGAGGGACAAGGGGGGAGGGACAAGGGCGATTTATCACGTGTGGTTCAAGGTTTTGAGTTTGCTGATTGCGGCGGCGTTATTGGCCAAGGCGGCCATCGCGTTGGCGGCGCCGCGGCGGTTTTACGCCGTGCGGCAGCGGCAGTATGCCACGGAGTCTCTGCCGCCTAGGCTGTTGGTCGCACCGGCCCTTGTCCTCGCGCTGACTGCCGTCGCCGTCTATGCCGCCGTCTTTCACTATCGTCCTTGGGGATGGATCGTCCTTGGATTCCTGATTCTTCTGTCGGCCGTGGCGCTTGATCATGCGTTCCGGTGGAAGACGCACCGGCTCGCCATGCTCAAGGTGGTCGCCAGCCCGAAGGTGCGGCAGGCGGACTGCGAGTTATTGGCGCTGGGCTCGGCGTTCGCAGCGCTGGCCCTGCTCGTCTATTGACTGCAACCGCCTGACCAGGCGCGGCCGCCGACGCGCCCAGAGAACGGGCGATTTGGCGATTCTCTTCCGCACCGGCTATATTGTCGGCATACCGCTCGCTTGCGGGCGGGCAACTGTGATTTTTCGTCAGGCGACTCGTTTTACTCCTTACTCCCATCGAAAACCAAAGCCGCGACAAGCTGCAATATGAACACGCCGCCCCTCAATTATCCGCCCATGAGTCCTTACCTCACTGTGAAGGACGCAAGCAAAGCCATCCAGTTTTACCAGGATGCGTTTGGCGCGACTGAGCTCTACCGGCTCACCGATGCGAGCACCGGAGGCGTCGGCCACGCCGAAATCATGATCAACGGCAGCCACCTCATGCTCGCCGACGAGAATCCAGCCTGGGGCAACAAATCGCCGCTGACCCTTGGCGGCTCCGCCGTGGACCTCTGCCTCATGGTGCAGAACGCCGACGACGCCGTGGAACGTGCAAGTGCCGCTGGCGCGACTGTCGAGAGGCCGCCAGCCGATATGTTCTACGGCTTCCGCTGCGCTGTGATCAGCGACCCCTTTGGCCACAAATGGTTGCTTCAGCATGAGATTGAAAAAGTCTCGCCCGCAGAAATGCAGAAACGCTGGGATGCGATGGTCGGTTCGGGAGCGACGGACGGCAACTGCACCGACAAATAACGGCGGCAATCCCGGCACCCGTCGCCTCGCCAGGCGCTGCAGCGAACCCGGCATGAGCGGCGCGGTTGCCATCGTTGCGTCCCGTGCGCCGGGTCGCTGAGCTTGGGTCATTCTGTCGCTTCGCGTTGAGTGCGGGTCGTGCCATGATTACCGACATCGAGGATTATTTTTCGAAAGGTTGCGGCCGTTGCGAACGATTTGCCACGCCCGATTGTTCAACACGGCAATGGAGCGGCGGTCTCGCTGAGCTCCGCAAAATTTGCCTTGATTCGGGGCTCGTCGAGACCGTCAAGTGGGGCCATCCGTGCTACATGCACGAGGATCGCAATCTGGTCATTTTTGGCGCCTTTCGGCACGACTTTCGTCTCAGTTTCTTCAACGCCGCGCTGATGAAGGACCCCGACGGCATCCTGGAAAAGCAGGGGCCGAATACCCGGCATCCCGACATGATCCGCTTTACGACGAACGCCCAAGTCGTGACGATGAAGCCCGTGATTGCGTCCTACTTGATGGAGGCAAAGGGCTATGCCGAGGCGGGCGTCAAGCCGCCCAAGCAGCAGGGCGAACTTGAACTGCCTGATGAGTTGTCGGAGGCGTTGGAATCCGATCCGGAACTTGCTGAAGCATTTCACGGTCTTACGCCCGGCCGCAAGAAGAGCTATGTGATAAACATCAATTCGGCAAAAAAGACCGACACCCGGATTTCTCGCATTGCCAAATTTCGCGACAAGATTCTCGCGGGGAAGGGCGCCACGGAGCGATGAACTGCGAGCCAACGCAACGCAGCGGCACGATGCACGCAACGCCGTCGACAGCGCGTGGTTTGAATGGAACGATCGCTGCGACGGCCCGGTGAACGCGGTCGTTCGGCCTCCTCGAGGGACAGGACTGCAATGGCGATACCCCAAGTCTGGGACGCGAGGACGTATGATTCCGCCCGGCGTCGGCTGGTGCCGGACTTCGACGCGTTCTACGACACCGCCGCGCTTGTCGTCGCCTCGACCGCGCCGGTGTCGCCGCGCATCCTCGATTTGGGCGCCGGAACCGGCCTGTTAAGCGAGGCGGTTGCCCGTCGGGCGACGACGCCGCGGTTGACTCTGCACGACGCGTCGGCGTCGATGTTGGACATGGCCCGCCTCCGGCTGGCTGCACATCAGCCGCACATCTTCGTCGGGCCGCTGCAGGATGTTCTTCCGCCGGGGCCGTTCGACGCGGTGATCTCGGCGCTAAGCATCCACCACCTTGAGGATGCCCAGAAGCGAGATCTCTTCGGCAAAGCTTTTTCCGTGCTGGCGCCGGGCGGCGTGTTCGTCAACGCCGATCAGGTTGCGGGACCGAGCCTGTGGCACGACCGAGTTTACCGGGAGATGCATAAGGCTCTGGCCCAGTTTCTGGGTTCGGACGACGCCGAATGGTCCGGCGCGGAGGAGCGGATGCGGATTGACGTCTACGCGACGGTTGAAGAGCAGTTGCGCTGGCTGGCGGAGGCGGGGTACGAACGAGGCGACTGTTTTTTCAAGCGGTTCGGATTCGCCGTGTTTGCGGCTTGGCGGCCGGACGGGGCCTAACAAGTCGTTGCACCCGACCGACACGACGTCCTGGCAGTTGGTGCGCGACGCGGGCGGCGGGTGAACTCAATTCGTTCGGCGGCCAGGGGTCGCGTGACAAACTCGTGGCGTTTCGGCCCCTAGCGATGAGGGATCCTTTTTTTTCGCCTCCTCTGAGACTGGGGTTAGCTCATGATTCGCATCGCAACGTGCAGCGTCGTCCTGTTTGTCGCCGCGGGCGTTTGCCGTTCGGCCCCCTTTGATCTGATCGTGCCGAGCGAAGTTCAGATCCGCACGCAGCCCGGCGTTGGCGGGGCGGGATCGCCCTGGGGCTGGATCGTGTCGACCAGCGCGCCGTTGACGTTTGACCAACTCGACAGCAACGCGTTCAGTCTTGCCACGGATCATCCGGCGGTCGTCGTCACGACGACTTTCAATCCGGGCGCCTGGACGCCGATGCAGCCCGGCGACGTCGCCGGGCTGGACGTTTCTCCCTTCACGGATCCCTTGCGCGTCTTTCTGGACCCCGCAGAAAGCGTGAATCCGTTGAGCGAGAATTTCTGGCGATGGCAAATCGATTTTCCTGCGGAGTTTGTCGGCACGGTCAATCTGCATACGATCGCGGACATTGGCGGGTGGCGTGCCGCATATGACACGGTCCTGCATTTCGGCCCGTCGTTCGGCTCCGACGCCGACCCGCTCGTGATTGTCGAGGCCCAACGCGTGTCGGCCGTTCCGGAATCAAGCAGTTGTCGCCTGATACTGGCGTCCGTCGTTTCGACCTTGATCATTCACAGAGGCGGCCGCCTGACAAGTCGCTGCCGTTGACGCGCCCAGAAAACGGCCGGTTTGGCACTTCTCTTCCGCACCGGCTATATTGCGGCATACCCTCGCTTGCGGGCGGGCAACTGAGATTTTTCGTCAGGCGGCAGCGGCAGGGGATCGCACAATGAACGAGCCGGAATTGACAACGGGAGAAAGGCGTTTCCTGGATGATCTGCGTAAACTGCCGACTTCGGTGCGTTCCCGGCTCGTGGGTTGGGGGTGCGAACTTGTCCTCCCCAGCATCGCTTTATTCGTTTACGGCTTGATCGCTGATCGTCGCTTGTTTGTCGTCCTTGGCTTTCTCAGCTTGCTGTACTTTACTGTGTGGCGCATGTACGGGCAGCTTCGCGGGTTTCGGATGCTGCACAGCATCTACCAGAAGCAGCTTTCTCGTGCTGAGCAGATAAACGCCTAACAAGGCGCTGCGGTTGACCCGCCGGCCCAACGGCCGGTTTGGCGTGACTCCGCCGCAGCGGTTATACTGCGCATCATCCGCCCACTTGAAGGCGGGCAATGAGCTTGGGCGTTAGGCGGCGGAGGGCCTGCGTGTGGGCGAGGCGGTGCGACTGGAGCTGACAGCCGACGAGGCGCTCGTACTGTTCGAGTTCGCATTCCGGTACTCCGACACCGACACGCTCAGCGTCGTGGACCAAGCGGAGCAACGGGCGCTCTGGAACTTGCAGTGCCTTTTCGAGCGGCAACTGATCGAGCCGTTCCGCCCCGACTACGCGGCGTTGCTGGCCGCGGCTCGCGACCGGCTGCGAGACTCGCAGCAGTAAAGGCACGCCGAACCAGGCGCTGCAGCAGACGGCGGGGGCATGACGACTTTCCCGGATTCGTAGCGCACTCGGCCCCCGCCGGCTGCTG
Organism: Pirellulales bacterium; assembly: GCA_019636345.1. Lineage (NCBI taxonomy): Bacteria > Pseudomonadati > Planctomycetota > Planctomycetia > Pirellulales > Pirellulales bacterium. The sequence goes on from JAHBXQ010000003.1 coordinate 19,981, forward strand.
GGTTGGGTCGTTCGGCGGTGAGGTATTCATGATCAAGACGAAAACGCTGGTTTGGCTCGTACTTGGCGTACTGCTCTTCGTGGGTTGCTCACAAACGACGACGATTTCCACCGGAATGAAAATGCACGATGCCGTTGTGTTGATGTCCAACCGCGGCCTTTCACCTTCGGAGATGGCTTACTCCAAGCCAAACAAAGCCTACAACCTTCCGGATGGACGATGCATTATTTTCTTTGGCGACACCGAGGTGGATGGCATCGTAGTGATTCTGAATCCTGATCGCCCGAAATCTGAGCGAAAGTCCCAACGGGTTGATCGGATTCAATTCTGAAGCGACTTGGTTTCCTGCAATGCTGACGCGCGATAGTATACTGGTACAACGTCGGCTGGAATGGCGAGCGTGTTGGCGCCGCTAGCCGACGAACAAATCGATGAACTGAAGTGCTCGATCAGCCGTTTCCTAATGGCAGAGTTTTCCCCTCGCACTCGGTCATCATAAGCGTCAGGCGGCGGTCCACCGTATGGAAGCAGCGCGCGTCATTGCCGAGACGGACCGGCTTACGATTCGGTTGCTGACCGAACCGGACGTCTCCGTGCTCGCTTCGATCTGGGCCGATGACCAAGCGACACGGTTCCTGGGAGGGCCGCGAGTTTTTGAAGAGGTTTGCGCCTCGTTCCGGCGCGACTTGGATGCGCCGCCAGACCGCTGGGGCCTCTGGCCCGTCGTGGAGAGAAGCTCGGGAGCGGTCGCGGGGCAGTGCGGCTTGTTGCCCAAGACCGTGGACGGTCGTGACGAAACGGAGTTGGTCTATGTCCTTGCCGCCGCTTATTGGGGACGCGGCTACGCGACCGAGGCTGCGGCGGCGATTCGAGATTACGGCTTTGGCGCCTTGCGACTTGCGCGGCTCGTGTCGCTGATCGACCCGGCGCACGCGGCTTCGGCGCAGGTTGCGTTGAAGGTCGGCATGAAGCGTGAGCGAGACACGGTCAGGCCGAGCGGAAAAGCGATGTGCGTCTACGCCGTCGTCGCCTCGCCCGGCGCTGTAGCGGACCTAGCCTGAACGGCGGGCGTTGCCGTCGGTCTCGCCTACGCACTCTACGAAGTCTGGTCGCAGTCGCGCGCCACGGGCGACGATCCGAGTCGGGATTCCAGGTTGGTCACCTCATCAACGGCCCGTTCGCCTGGCCGCTGATGTTCATGGAAGTCGTCGAGTACGTCTACGCCGAGTTGAAGGGCCCGCGGTCCGGGCCGACAGGCGGCGCCACATAGCCAGCCGCTGGAGCGGAGCGCCGTCTCGAGGCTATGGCGGGAACACCCCCCATCCGGCTTGTCGCAACCCGTGGCGCGGGGTGTCTTGGGCAGTTCAGGCGACTCGCCGGGCGGGAAATGGTTGTCGCCCCATGCGCCGAGCGATACACTCGGGCCATGCTTGGCCCTCCGGCGGGCGGCTCCTGTCTGGTCGTTTGAGGCCGGCATGCTGAAGAAGTTCCTGTCCAATAGCACGTTCAACCACTTACACGTTCCAGGTCACAACCGCCATGAAGAAACAACTGATACACATCTCTCCTCTTCGAACCGGAATCGTTCTGGGCGCTCTTTATGGACTCCTCGCTTTGACTTTCTTGCCATTTCTTCTGATTGCAATTGTATTCAGCGATAATCCTGACAGGGCGCCTAATGTTTTTGTCGTAATCTTTCCAGTATTGTATGCCCTGGGCGGCTTTGTAGGCGGCGTCATCGCGGCGGCTCTATACAATCTGGTTGCCAAGTGGACGGACGGTTTGGAATTTGAGGTTCGAGATGTTTACCAATAGCCAAACCATGCGCTGCAGCGAACCAAGCGGAAGCGTCGCGATGGCAATCGGTGCGTCCCGTGCGCCGGGTCGCTGAGTTTTGTCGTTCGGCGGCAGATGGCGCCTCGATGAACTGGCTCGTCTACCACATTGCGAGCGGCCACGCTTTCTTCAGCGGCGCCGCGTTCATCGTCGTCGGCGCGCTCGCGTCGACTCGATCGACGCACGTCACGAAGCGACTCGCGGTCTTGGCCGTCTTGGTCGGCGCCATCGCGATCGCAATCTCATCCACCGCAATTCCGTACTGGCACTACGGAATCGCCGTTGTCGTCACGCTTGCCTGGCTCAGCGGCGCACGCCCGGAGAACTGGCGCCGTTGGATGCGAGCATCCGTCATCGTCGTTTGGGGCATTGCCGCCGCAATCGAACTTCCGTACCACATCGCCCCTGCGTTACTTCCCGCTTCTTCGCGATCGATGACCGTCATCGGCGATTCCGTCACCGCGGGCATGGGGGCGAGCGACAAATCAGTTCGCTGGCCGACCCTGCTTGCCAAACAGCGCAACCTGAACGTCCAGGACATCTCGCACCCGGGGGAAACTGTCGCTTCGGCGCTCAAACGGGCCAAGTCGCAGCACATCGCATCCCCGGTGGTGATCCTCGAAATCGGCGGAAACGACTTGCTGGGCGACGCCTCGTCAGCCCAATTCTCACGCGATCTGGATGCGCTTCTCGCGTACGTCTCGGCGCCGGGCCGTCAGGTAATCCTGTTTGAATTGCCGCTTCCGCCGTTCCGGAACGAATACGGGCGAATTCAGCGCTCGCTCGCTCGGAAACACGCCGTCGCCCTGGCGCCCAAGCGGATATTTCTGTCCGTCCTTGCCGCCCATGACTCGACAGTTGATACAATTCACTTGACGCAAACGGGTCATTGCCGGATGGCCGCCGCCGTGTGGAATCTCGTGCAATCAGCATTCCCCGCAACCGCAGAACCACGCGATGCCGGGGAGCGGCCGGCAACGCGGGAATCGAATTGACGTCGCTCACGGCTGCCCGGCGCCGATCCTCGGCCTGCGAGCCGCCGGCGACCGGGTCGATCGAGCGCGGTGCTGGGAGTTGGTCCGCTCGGTGCGGCCGGACGTCGAGATCGCGGTCCTGCCGGGACCGCATTTGGTGCTCCAAGCGTCGGCGCCACATAGCCAGCCGCTGGAGCGGACCGCCGCCTCGCGGCTATGGCGGGAACACCCCCCATCCGGCTTGTCGCAACCCGTGGCGCGGGGTGTTTTGGGAAGGCCAAGCGACGCCGGGCGGAAATTGGTTGTCGCCCCATGCGCCGAGCGATACACTCGGGTCATGCTTGGCCCTCCGGCGGGCGGCTCTTCCGTACGGTACGGCTGGGCGACCACGGTCCGGTCGTTTGCGTGCCGGCATGCTGACAAAGTTCCTGTCTCACAGCAAGTAGGCTCACTTTCGAGGAACGATTGAAACCGAGAGTCTTCATCTCCTACAGTTGGTCGTCTCCGGGACACCAAGCTCGTATCCGGCAGTGGGCTGAGCAGTTGGTAAACGACGGCGTCGATGTTGTTCTCGATATCTGGGACCTCAAGGAGGGCGATGACAAGTACGCCTTCATGGAGAAGATGGCCACGGATGAATCTGTCACTCACGTGCTTGTCTTCTCTGATTCGGAATACGCCGCGAAGGCCGACGCACGCAAAGCGGGCGTCGGTACTGAGTCACAGATCATATCGCGTGAGGTGTACTCGAAGGTCCAGCAATCCAAGTTCCTCCCGGTTGTCTGTGAATTCGACGACTCAGACGAGCCATTCCTCCCGACCTTTCTCAAGTCCCGCATCTGGATCGACTTTTCCAGCCCTGAAGCTGCGAACGACAACTGGGAGCAGTTGATCCGAGTCCTCTATGGCAAGCCTGCTTACGAGAAGCCGACTCTGGGGAAAGCGCCCATCTACGTCATAACGGATGTTGCCCTGCCAGCCAGCCCCACCGGTGCGAAGTTCGCGGCGCTCAAACAGGCCGTCATTCAGGAGAAGCGAGGGCTGAAGATCTATCGGCAGGACTTTCTCGACGCGTGTCGCGATTATGCGGATGCGCTACGCATTCGAGAGCGACCTGATGTCACAAACTTGGGACAACGCGTTCTGGAGGACTGCGGCAAACTCAAACTCGTGCGCGACCAGATCGTGGATTGGGTCTTGCTGGAAACCAGGGCCAACCCTTCGGAGGAGTTCGGCGAAGCGCTAGTCTCTCTGCTGGAGCAGATGCTCGAACTCAAGTCGCGGCCGCCGGATTTCAACACTTGGAATGACGTGTGGTTCGAGGCGCACCGTGTTTTCGTCTACGAGACGTTTCTGTACATCGTAGCAGCTCTCCTGAAGACTGACTCGTTTGGCAGCCTCCACCTTATTCTCACCAATCACTACCTTCTACCTGAGACAGAGGCGTCTGGGGTGAACCGGTTCGAAACCTTCGATGCGTTCTACGCTTACTCCGAAACGCTCCAGATTCTGGCCTCTGAAGGAAAAAAACTCCACGCTCCTGCGGCGGAACTCATCAAACGGCAGGCGGATCGAACCGACCTGCCATTCGCTGCGGTAATGCAGGCAGAATTGCTCGTGTTGATGATGGCGTTCATCACCGAAGGCTGTCGGTGGTATCCACAGACACTCCACTGTTCTTCTTCGCGTGCTGGCGCATTCCCGTTCTTTCTGAGAGCGACACGGCGCCGCGACTTTCAGAAGCTCGCGAAGATCACGGGGATCGGCACCGCAGACGAACTGCGTGTGGCCGTGAAAGCAGGGCATGAGAGAATTGGAGTGGGCACGTGGCACAACTTCTGGGTAAGTGACTCATCGTTCTGGGGTAGCATGAATATGGATGCCCTGGATACGCTGACGTGATCTAACTAAAGCATGCAGCGGACGGCGCTACGCGCCGCCGCTGCATGCTGGTCGTTTCGGCGGCGAGGAGGGGTTTCGCAGTGCGGTTGCTGCTTCTGCCTGGGATGGACGGCACTGGGCGGTTGTTCGAGCCGTTGTGCGCCGCGCTGCCTCCGTCCGTGAGCGCCGAGGCGCTCGCCTATCCGCCGGACGAGGCGTTGGGCTACGAGGAGCTGCTACCGTTGGCGTTGGCGGCGGCCGATGGCGGGCCGTTCGTGGTGCTGGGAGAGTCGTTCTCGGGGCCGCTCGCGCTCATGCTGGCGGCTCGACGTCCGCCCGGCCTGCGGGGCGTGGTGTTGTGCGCCTCGTTCGTCCGGTCCCCGTTTCCCGTGCCTGTGCGATGGCGGGGCGCGGCGCGGCCGTGGATGTTTCGCGCGGCGCCGCTGCGGCTGCTGTCGTGGGCGCTGCTCGGCCGGCACGGGTTCGGGCGGCTGGGCCGGCTGCTGCGGTCGGCGGCGGGCTCGGCGTCGCCGGTCGCCTTGGCGGCGCGAGCGCGAGCGATTGCCGGCGTGGACGTGACGGCCGAGTTGCGAGCCTGCCCGGCGCCGATCCTCTACCTGCGAGCCGCCGGCGACCTGGTCGTGCGGGCGCGGTGCTGGGAGTTGATCCGCTCGGTACGGCCGGACGTCGAGATCGCGGTCCTGCCGGGACCGCATTTGGTGCTCCAAGCGTCGGCGCGAGAGGCGGCGGATGCGCTGGCGAGGTTCTGCGAGCGGGCGGCCGGGCCGGGCGAGTCGTTGCGAAGCTCAAGATGAGCGGCGGGCGCTGAGGGGCGAGGGCAAGGGGGACGGGTCGAGATTAACACAGCGGACAGGCGACGGCGGCTTTTCGAACATTCCCCCGCCTCGCACGGGCTGAGGAAGTGGAAGATGGAGTGGATGTAATGGACCTGTCCCCTTTTCCATCCCTAGCAGTTGCACGGCAATGATTGCACAATCCTTCCCCCAAGCCAAGGTCACATGGGCGGTGGACTATACCAAAGAGACTGTTTCTAAAGCACATGCCCAGTTGCAAGCATTGTTGGACACTTTCTTCTAGCATAGGGTCAGAAGAATATGACTCAGGAGATCTTAGCTGCAATAAACGTGTCCTTCGGTGATACAGGTTCGCTACGTCGATTTGATGTAGCAGAGATACCCGAAGGCTTGCTATCTATCGAGGATCTCGCATTTCTAAGAGATGCTGGATTGCCAAGTGAAGGCAGAGACGACATTCAATATAATGGCCAAGAATCTGACTTTGCCAGGATTTCGAGTCTGGTCAATTATCGCAGAGACAGAATGAGTGACGGTAATGAACTTACCGTCATCGCTCGTGGACTTGACGCTGTCTTTGGTGTTTCAGCTGAGTCCCGAAAAGTGTACCTCGTCTATCTCGAGCGAGATTACGCTGACGAAGTTGTGAATTCGTCATTGCCGCAGTTTATTGCCAGCAGGTCCCTTTTTTTGGAATACAGCTACGACATCGAGCAGCTGCAACATGACTATGATGCGGTTGATGCAAGAGCGGTATCGTTTTTGAGGTCGCTTCGGGCTCTTGATCCAGAAGCCTTCTCAACTTCCGACAACTACTGGGAGTCAAAGTTGGTCGCGGCCGGATTCGGTGAAAAGATTGACTGGCGATAATTGGATGGACGCCCTGCGCGTGCGTGCCTAGCGCCACCGAGGATGAGATAAGTGCTACGATTTCTACAATGCGTACTTCTATTCGCTGGGATTGTTCATTCCGCACATGCGACTCCTCTGGTTCTGGTTGAGAGCCAGGCCAGCGGGAGCGTCAATGGCAGCAACAAGACTTCGTTCGTTCCCGTGACGTCGTTCCACGTCGACCAATGGAATCAGTACCGCAACCTGCGCAGCGAGGTCGATTGGAACCTGGGCCTACAAACCTCGGCGCGAGGTCGGATGACCTGGGAGGTCGACGCCTACAGCGCGTATCGCCCGAGGGCAAAGGGGGAGGGCAAAGGGGACAGGTCCAGATTAACACAGCGGACAGGCGTCGGCGGCTTTTCGAACATTTCCCCGCCCCGCACGGGCTGAGGAAGTGGAAGATGGAGTGGAGGAAATGGACCTGTCCCCTTTTCCATCCCCGGCGCGAGAGGCGGCGGATGCGGTGGCGAGGTTCTGCGAGCGGGCGGCCGGGCCGGGCGAGTCGTTGCGAAGCTCAAGATGAGCGGCGGGCGCTGGTTCCCGATAAAGTTGGGCGAGGCTTGGGCGGCAATTCACCGGCGGCAATTCACCGGCGGCTGTTCACCGGCGGCTAGCGCCGTCCGCTCATGGCTTCGTGCCGATGGCAACGACGGATCGGCCGCTCACTGCCCCTCGGGCGTGATCGCGAACAGGTGGCTGCGATTGGAGATCAGCAGGATGTTGTCGGCGACAATGGGGGTGCTGTAGACGCTGTTGCCCATGTTGCGGGTGCCGTAGTACGGTTCGAGCATGCCGCCGTCCTGCTGCATGGCGACGTTCGGGTCGGCCGAGTGGCGGAAGACGGCCACCTCGCCGTCTTCGTCGCCGATGTAGACCTTGTCCTCGACGATCAGGGGCGAGCCCCACGAGGCGGACAGCATGTCGTAGACCCAATTCCGCTCGCCCGTCTTGGCGTTGAGGCAGTGGAACAGGCCGCTGTAGTCGGCGATGTAGAGGATGTCGTCGCGAATGGCGACCGTGCCGATCGTGCGGTGCATGACCTCCTCGAACGCGATCTCGCCGTCGCCGTCGTAGTCCGCGGCGTCGTATTTCCAGACGACGGCCGAGTTGGGGTTGGGGCGGACGATGTCGCCGTCCTGGGGCACCGCGGCTTGGACCCGCTTGTAGGGGATCGGGGTCTGCGGGTCGGCGGCGTTGAAGACCAGTTCGGGGCTGACGTCGCCCCGTTTGTGCGGGTCGATGCACCACAGGCCGCCGATTCCTTCGCCGTGCTCGGGGTCCTGTCCCGTGGCGACGTAGACCAGCCCGTCGTACACCACGGGCGTGGCGATGATGTCGTTGCGGGTCCCCTTGCCCATGAGTTCCAGCTTGGCGAGCTTGGGATTCGTGTCGAACTTCCAGAGGAGCTTGCTGCCGCCCTGGCCGTCGCCCGCGGGGTCGAACGCGTAGAGCCAGCCGTCGCCGCCGCCGAACAGGACTTGGGCCTGGCCGTCGAACTCGCCGTAAGCGGGGCTCGACCATTGGCCGTGGTGGATGTTGTCGCGGGGCGAGTTGTCGGTCCACAGGACTTCGCCCGTGTGCTTGTTCATGGCGAAGAAGCTGGGAGCGTCCGGGGCCGGGATGTAGTTGTGCTCGACGTCGACCCCGTTGGAGGTCATCACGAACAGGACGTCGCCGACGCAGGTGATCGAGCAACTGCACATGTTGTGCTGCGAGATCCCCATCTCGGTCATCATGTTGTAGACCCACACGACGTCGGCCTCTTGGAGCATGTCGTAGGGCTGCTTGACGCCGTCGGCCTGGGCCTTGACCTCCTGCTGCTCGTCGACGAAGGGGCCGTCGTTTTCGCCGTCGTGAAAGCCCTCGACGTCGAGACACCGCACCTCGCCCCGGCTGGTGACGAACCACAGGCGGTCCCCCTCGCAGTACGGAGCGCAGCAGATTCCCTGCAGGGGCCAGTCGTGCACGCGGCCGGTGGGGAGCTTCTCGCTGCTGTGCTGCCAGAGGAACTTGCCGGTTTTCAAATCGAAGCAGATCAGGCAGCCCAGGTCGACGTTGCCCGGATATCGCTTGAGCCACCCCCCCGAGTTGTTCGTGCCGATGAACACTTTGCCGCCGTGGACGGTGGCGTTGCCGTAGGTTTGCGAACCGAGCTTGGCGACCCATTTGACGTTCTTGGCGTCGGTCGGATCCCAGTCGCCCGTTTCGTAGTCGAAGTCGCCGACCTCCCACTCGACCGGCACGTCGCGGCCCGTGGGGGTGTTGTTGCGACCGGGCGAACCGCCCCACTGCGACCAGTCGACGTTGGGGGCCTCGTCGGCGGCGGTCGCCGCGGCGGTTTCGCCGACCACGCGCGCAAGTTGCACGCTGCACGCCCACCCGGCGAGCATCGCGGCCAGCAGCAGGGCGAGTCGGGACGAGCGACGCGTAGTGAGCAAAGCGAACATCTGTCGTTACCTGGGGATCCCGGGGGGGAATTCGGCGGGCGGACCAGCCGCGGCGAGCCAGCGGAGCGCGGGAACCGCAGGACCGCCAGCCCGCATGTGCGAGCTCGGTCGAGCAGTCAGTCGTTCGGGGTCACGTGGACGTTGTCGATCGCAAATTCGGCGTCCTGGGTGTTGCCGAACAGGCCGGGGCTCCCCGACTTCTGCGGCGACTTGTCATTCATCTCGACGTTCCACGCCTCGGGCTCGGCCTCGTTGCGGGGCCACATCTTGCCGAGCACACGGGCTTCGTCCTCGTGCTGTTCGACGCGCAGCTTCAGGCGATACCAGACGTCGGCCGCGGCCTTGAACTCGGTCGTGGCGCAGAGCCGATGGTCGTGGGAGCTCCAACTGTAAATCCGCAAGTCGCGGCTTTCGGAGCGGATCGTCATCGTGTAGCCGCTGTTGATCACCCCCGCGTCGGGGAGCTTGCCCTTGCCCTCGGTCAGCAGCAGGTCGGCTTCGATCGTGTAGTCGTGCAAGTGGGCCGGACCCATGAACAATTGGCTGCGCGTGCCGAGCTTGTTGTTGGGATCGCGCGGGGTGGGAAGCAGATTGCGTTTGACGATCGCCTGTTCGCCGCCGATCTCGCGGGGGACGAACCGCACGCGACCGCCGACCCAGGAGATCGGGGGGCCGGTCTCGTCGTTGAAGTCGAACTTCCACGGCAACGCGGGAACGATCCGCACGCGGGCCGTTCCGGCGAGCTCGCCCGCCTTGCAGGTCACCAGGGCCGCGTCGTGAATCACCTCGTTGGGGGCGGTGTAGACGCCGTCGGCCGAGACGCTGCCCGGGCCCTTGACCGTGAATTCCGGCGCACCGCCGGCCGGGCCCTCGACAAGCTGCCCGTCGGAGTTGTACAGCCGGGGGACCAGCTTCACCGACTCGCCCGGCGCCACGAGCGAATCGAACGGCGCCAGCTGCAGGTGAGCCGGTTCGGGATTGTCGTCGACGGGCTTCTCCTCGGGCGGCGGGGGGAGCGGGTCCGCCGCGGGCTGCTGACCGGTCCCCAGGCAGTAGATCGCGTCGGAGGTCGGCAGATAGATCCTCCCGCGGGCGACGATCGGCGAACCGTCGTTCGACTCGCCGTTGAGGTTCAGCCGGTGGACGAAATCCGCGTTGTTGCCGTTGGGGCGCAGGATGTACCACCGTCCGCTTCCGGTGCAAGCGTAGACTTTGCCGTCAGCGTAGAGCGGGGTGCTCCGCATGCCGGTTCCCAACGCCTTCTTATTGAGCGTCTTCCCCGTGGCGGGGTCGAGCAGGTGGAGCTTCGCCCGATCGTCGACGATCCACAGCTTGCCGTCGATCAGCAGCGGCGAGCTCCTGCCCGCCATGATCTCGTAGGAGATCCACTTCTGTTTCTTGGCGAGGTCGCCCCGCTGGGTGGCGTCGATCGCCACGACGGCGCCCATGGTCGTGCCGATCGTGTTTTCCTCGCTGTGCGAGGCGTAAACGACGTCGCCCGCCACGAGCGGCGACACGTTGAGCCCGGCCCGCGAGAAGGGGAAGTGCCAGAGCGGCACGCCCGTGCGGGGCTGGAAGCCCCACAGCTCGCCGTCCCCCGAGCCGAACACCAACTGCCGCACCCCCCCGACGACCGCAATCGCCGGGGTCGAGTAGGTCGTGTCGTACGGCGAAATCCCGGTGCCGTTGAGCCAGCGGATCTCGCCGGTCGCTTTGTCCATGGCGATGAATCGGTGGGCGGGGCGAGCCAAGCCGCCGAACTCCGGGGTGTCCCCCCAACCGACCACCACGGCGCTGATCAGGACCATGTCCTCGAAGATCACCGGCACGTTCGTCCGGCCGCCGTAGGTCGAGATCGTCCCGATCTCCTCGTGCAGACTGCGCGACCAGACGACCTGCCCGCTCTCGCCGTCGAGACAGCAGAAGTACCCGCACACCCCTTGGGCGTAGACTCGGCCCGTTTCGGGGTCGACGACGCAACTCGACCAGGCGACCCGGGTGTCGGGAACCTCGGACAAGTAGACGTTGAAGATATGCTCCCACAGCGTCTCGCCGGTCGAGGCGTTGAGGCAGACCACCTTCTCTTGCTCGTAGGGCGTGCCGGGATGATGCCTCACCAGGACGTAAAGCCGTTCGCCGAACGCGACGGGAGTGGAACGGGTCCCCAGGTCGCCGCGCTTCCAGAGCAGATTGCTCCCCTCGCCGCCGGCGGGCTTCCAGGAGTCGGGGAGGTTCTTTTCGGTCGAGACGCTGTTTTGCTGCGGGCCTCTCCAGTGGGGCCAGTCGGCGTCGGGGACGTCGGCGGCACACGCCGCGGCGGCCCAGCCGAGCCATGCGACCGCAGCGCCGCCGCGGAGAACTCCCCAGGCGCAACCGACGGCGCTCACGAAACGCGACGCAGCGGCGGGCAAAGCAATCAGCATGAAATCACTCGCGGGAAGCGCCCGGCTGATCGCAGCAGGCGATCGCGGGACTCGTGGCAGACGCCGGCGAAAGGGGGGCCGAGGCGACGAATACTGCTAGAGTGCGGGAAGTTTGCCGATTTCGCAATGGGCGCCGGCGACGAAAGAACTCCTCGCCGCAACGCACGGTGAAAGGCCATACGCGCCGCCGTGCGCGCATCGGGCTGTAAACTGGGGAATTCCTGCGTCCAGTAACGGTTGCAGGGCCGCTAAAGAGCCGCGCGGGCAGCTTACAACCGGCGCCCCAGGAGGAGGTTTCCTGGCCGGCAAAGTTTGCCTAACAGTCGACGTAACCCAGTTGCTGAAAATTACTTCGGGGCTCTCAAGGCGTCTTCTCGGCGGGACCGATACCACGGATGTCGCCAACAGAACTGCGATGAGCAACTCTGCGGCGACGCCCCGATTAGCGCATCAACATGCCGGCTTCCCCTTCGAGCTATGGATTGGCTCGACCGGAGTTGACGCCTAACTTTTGGGGACCCCGCCTCGCGACACCCCGCCTTGACTCGGCCGGAACCCCTCCGGCTCCCGCGCTCCCGCCCCGTACACCCCGCCTTGGCACGCGCCACCTCCACGTCCTAACGACGAACCACCCAGGGAGGGTGCGGAGACGACGACTGGCCCCCGGCCGTCGGCATGAGTTCTCGCGAGGTTGTCCCCAACCTATAGGAGATGTTCTGTGATGAAATGGAACCTGTTAGGAGCGCTCTTGGTGAGCATCTGCCTGGCGGGACAGTCCTCTGCGGCTGGACTGCTCGACAAGATGCTTGACGGCGGCGTCGGCTGCGACGACGTCAACCTGTGTAGCTGCTGCGAGAAGTCGTGCGGATGCAGCGACAACTGCTGCGAAGCCTCGTGCGGATGTGCGGACAACTGCTGCGAAGCGAGCTGCGGTTGTGCCTCGAACTGCTGCTGCAAGAAGAAGCGCGGCTGCCTGCTGTCGAAGCTGTTCGGCCGCAAGAAGAGCTGCTGCTGCGAAGCCAGCTGCGGTTGCGCCGACCCCTGCTGCCATGACGGCTGCTGCGGCGACGACTGCTGCGGCAAGGGCTGCTGCGAAGCCTCGTGCGGATGCCCCGACGACTGCTGCGGCAACGGCTGCTGCGACGATTCGTGCTGCGAAGCCTCGTGCGGTTGCGCCTCCAGCTGCTGCAAGAAGAAGCGTTCGTGCTTCTTGAGCAAGCTGTTCAGCCGCAAGAAGAGCAACTGCTGCTGCGAAGCCAGCTGCGGCTGCTCGGATGACTGCTGCGGCAACGGCTGCTGCGACGATTCTTGCTGCGGCAAGGGTTGCTGCGAAGCCAGCTGCGGTTGCCCCGACGATTGCTGCGGCAAGGGCTGCTGCGAAGCCAGCTGCGGTTGCTCGGACAACTGCTGCGAAGCCTCGTGCGGTTGTGCCTCGAACTGCTGCTGCAAGAAGAAGCGTTCGTGCTTCCTGAGCAAGCTGTTCAGCCGGAAGAAGAGCAACTGCTGCTGCGAAGCCAGCTGCGGTTGTGCCGATGACTGCTGCGGCAACGGCTGCTGCTGCGAAGCCAGCTGCGGTTGTGCCGATCCTTGCTGCGAAGCCTCGTGCGGCTGCACCGCCAGCTGCTCGGCTCCCGCGGCCAAGATGCCGACCGAAGCCGCTCCGATTCCCCCGGCGCCCGCCGCCGACCCCGAGGCTCGGCTCGCCCAGCCCCGCAAGGTCGTCAGCGCCAGCTTCGTCCGCTAAGCAAGCGACACGACTCGCGTAAGCGAGAAACCAAACCCCCTCTGAGGACCTGTCTCGGGCTTTCGGGCCCGGGGCAGGTTCTTTTTGTTTTCCCTCTCGCCGGGTCGCGAAGGGAACCGGCGAGAGGGGGAATGCGTATCCATCTCGTCGCGCCGCGTGGCGCGGACCTCTCGCCTCGAGCGACCTGAATACGCCGCCGCGTCATGCTTGCATCGCTCCTGTCGCCGCGCCGGAAGGGACCGCGCCTCGCGTTGGCCGTGATCGCCGGCTGCTTGACGCCGACGGCCCGCGGCGACGACGTCCCCGGCCGCGAATTTCCCAGTTCGTCGGCGCCCGCGCCGGCAACCCCGGCCGACGAGCAATTTGCCCGGACGATCGCCGAGAGCGTCGCCGCCGCGATCCCCGAGCTGTACGACCGACGGCAGGACTGGGGCGCCACGAAGGAGATCGCCGTCGGACTTAAGTTCGAGGGCCGCGGTCTTCGTCAGGATCTCAAGCGCCGCAAGAAGGCCGTCGAACACGGCGTGTGGAAGCACTATCAGGTGCGACTCGTCGACCCGCAAAACACGCTCCGCGTGACCGTCGACGACCTCCGCCCCGCCGGGCCCGGGAAGATGGCGTTCGCCCTGCATCTGGACGCCCAGGTCGACGCCTGGGGCCGAGCCAAAGTCTACCAATACGGCGTCCACTTGATTGCGCTCGAGGTCGACGCCGACGCTCGACTCCGCGTCGACGTGGCGGGCGAAGTCGCCGTGCGGCTGGTCGCCGGGGACCGCGGCCCGGCGCTGGCCGTCGAGCCGACGATCGCCGCCGCGCGGCTTCGGTTCGACGAGTTCCGCATCCGCCGGGTCAGCAACGCCCGCGGTCCGCTGGTGCGCGAGCTCGGGGACGAAGTCCGCCGGATGCTCGAACGCAAACTCGATGAACCGACGCTCGTCGCGAAGCTCAATCGAGCGATCGAGAAGAAGCAAGATCGCCTGCGACTCGACTTGGCCGCCGCGGGCGGTCTCGCGGCGTTCGGGCCGCCGGCGCCGTGACGGGCTCCGCCGAATCGTCACCCGGCGCGGCGCGGCTTGAGCGTCATCGTCACGAATCGCTCTTGCGGCAAGAGGATCGAGGTGACGCGAAACCCGAACTTCTCGCCGATCTTCACCGCCTCGCCCTCGGCAATCGCCTGGTTGCCCGCGAACAGTTGCAGCAACTCGTCGCACGGCTTGTCGAACTTGACGATCGTCCCGGGAGCGATTGCGACGATATCCTGAATCGACTCCTTCTTGGTCGCCAGGCGAACGCTCACCGCCACTTGCACCCGCAGGCGGCTGCGCGACTGGGGCGACAAGCGCGACGGATCGAACTCCTGCGGGGCGCTTGCCGCCGCGACCGGAGCAGGCGTCGCGGCAGCCGCCGGCTTGGCGGGCTCGGGCGCAGGAGCCGGCGCCGGCGGAAACAGTTCCGCCCCCCGGGCCAACGGCCACACCAGCAGCAGCGGTCCCGATTTCTCCCCCGCCGTGAGCGTCAGCGACACCGTCGCCGAGTCGTCTTGCGCCCCGGCCCGGGCCAACCCCGCGGCCAAGTCGTCGACCCGATGCGCCTCGAACACGTCGGCCATCAGGGTCTCGGGCACCAGCAGCATGCTCAACTCTTGAGCGAGCGTGCTGAGTTTGCTCTCCCCGGTCGGATCCGGCGCGGCGTACCACCCGGGCAGCAGGCCCGACGACTCGGGAATGACGGCCACGGCGGCCGCGTCGCCGAACGTCATCAGCACCGCCAGCCCCGGGCCCGCGAGATCGACCCCGCCGCGCGCCGCGGCGTAGGCGCCTGCCTCGCCGACGGCGAGGGCAAACGGTCCGTCGAGCGCCCGGCTGAACGCGCCGGCCGCCTCCTCGGCGCCGGCCGTGCAGGCGGCGAGGACCTCGGGGGCGAGTTGGGGCGTCAGTTCGCTCATACGCGCGAAGGGCAAGTCGAGTCGGCAACGGGAGCGGTCACGACGAACCGCTGGCGCATAGGCGCTCCCACGACCTACAGTATCGGCAACCGCCCCCCGCAAACTTTTCCCAGACCGACCCGCCGCCGCTAGCAAGTTGGCGCTTGAAAGCGCCCATCTTGGAGCGGGTCGCCGGCCGGCAAGGGGATCGATCCTGGAGGGCAAGCTTGGAAAGCGCGCGGGGCCTTCTCGACGCCGGCAGGTCCAATCGGCGGGGCGATTTGCGTATAATGGGGCGCTCCCCCGCGGTTCCTCCCTCCTTCTTGCCGCTTGCTAGCACGCCATGCCCGTCGCCGCCGACCCTTCGCCCCGATTCGACCTGCAGCCGTACAAGTCGCTCGCCAACGACGAACTGCAGCGACGGATTCAGGCGGTGCGCGACGAGTTCGGCCCGCGGCTGTTGATCCTGGGACACCACTACCAGCAGGACGAGGTGGTCGCCCTGGCCGACCTGAGCGGCGACAGCTACCAGTTGAGCCAGACGGCCGCCGAGAGCGCCGACTGCCGGATGATCGCGTTTTGCGGCGTTCACTTTATGGCCGAGACGGCCGACATCCTTGCCAACCGGCCCGCGAAGCTCGCCGAGCGCGACGGCGAGCGGGTCCGCGTGATTCTCCCCGACATGGCCGCCGGCTGCTCGATGGCCGACATGGCGGCGATCCATCAGATCGAAGACGCCTGGGAGCAGCTCGCCGAAGCGATCGACGTCGAGGACCTGACGCCGGTCACGTACATCAACTCGGCGGCCAGTTTGAAGGCGTTCGTCGGCCGGCACGGGGGAATCGTCTGCACGAGCAGCAACGCCCGGGCGGCGCTCGAGTGGGCGTTCGCGCGCACCAGCCGCGTGATGTTCTTCCCCGACCAGCACCTGGGACGCAACACGGCGCTGGGAATGGGGATCGGGCTCGACGCGATGCCGGTGTGGGACCCGTACGCCGAGGAGTTCGGCGGCTCGAGCGAGGCCGATTTGGTGCGCAGCCGCGTCATCCTGTGGAAGGGGCACTGCAGCGTTCATCAGATGTTCCGCCCCGAGCACGTCGCGACGTACCGCCGGCAACACCCGGGGATCAAGATCCTGGTCCACCCCGAGTGCCCGCGCGAGGTGTTCGAGCTGGCCGACGAGTCGGGCTCGACCGGCAAGATCATTCGCACCGTCGAGGGGGCCCCCCCGGGGACCAAGTGGGCGATCGGCACCGAGCTGCACCTCGTGAACCGGCTCAAGGCCCAGCACCCGGAGCAGGAGATTCATTTCCTCTCGCCGGTCGTCTGCATGTGCGCGACGATGTATCGGATCAACCTGGCCCACTTGGCGTGGAGCCTGGAGAACCTTGCGGCGGGGACGCCGGTCAACACGATCGAGGTCGACGAAGAGACGGCGAAATGGTCGCTCGCGGCGCTCGAGCGGATGCTTGAGGTGAAGTAGCGGACGCGCCTTGGCCGTCGTTCGCCGGCGACCTGGGAGGTCGCGGCTGTGAGCGGCGGCGGGCGCTTGAGACAGTAGCCGCGAGGCCCCGCCTCGCCGGCGGAGGGGAGAGAAGGATCCTCCACTACAGGGACAATCCGCGTTCCTCGTCCCATTTCCATCCGCCGTGTTGCGGCAGGTAGCTTTGCGTCAGACGATCGAAGTGCGTCCGATCGCGAACCGGTTTCCTGCTTGCGCCTTTGGAAAACCACGGGCGGAGCAAACCGAGTTCACGCAGACGACGCGTGAGATTGCCCTTCACTGCGGCGCCGACTTGTCGAGCAGGCCGCTCGTCGCGCCAGCTTGTCAAAACGTGGAGATGCGTTGATTGGCAAGCGATGGCATGGATTCTCGCCGCTAGCAGCGGCGCGGCGACGAGAACGGCGTCGATGAGCGTCCGTTGCAACTCTCGATCGAATACGGCGGCTTCCTGCTTCATGTTGCGACGATAAGCCGTCGCTAGACGTTTGTTCTGCGGCTGGAATCCCTCGCGCCAGTGAACATACCCCTGCAGGCGATCAGGAAGCCATGTGCCGTAGGCGTGAAACGTGAAGAGAACGCAGGGCACGGGCGGCTCTATTCGGCGAGGGAGACACGCGAGACGACCAATAGTGGATTTATGTATACTATTGGTCGGCGCGTGCGTCAAGCCCTTGGTGCGCAATCATGCTTGTGCGGAGCATCGCTCAGCGGTTCGCCGGCGACCTGGGAGGTCGCGGCTGCGCAAGGCGCGGCTGTGAGCGCTTGATAGCCGCGAGGCCCTGCCTCGCCGGCGATTACAGAAGTTGCGCGACTCGCAACGGGCCTGGCGCCGCGACGCTCGCCTGGGGGCCTTTGATCGCCCCGAAGCCGCCGTACTCGCGGATTTCCATCCACAGGCACAGAATCCCGATGAGCAGCGCCAACAGCGACACCAGCAGCATCACCGTGTAGACGTTCCACGGCGATTTCTTGGTGAGCACCGAGGGGGCGCTAGCCGACTCTAAGTTGGGTTGCGACATCGTCCCCCTCCATAATCGTGCCCTGCTGGAACTCGCGCAACACCTGACCGACCGCCTTGTCGGGCTCGGTCTTGATGATTCGGGCTCGGCCGAGATACCGCTCGCCGCGGAAGATCTCCACGGTCTGGCCCTGCTTGATGCCGTCGTCGGCGCCGATCGTGATCTCGATCATCTGCCCGCCGGCGACCCGCTTAGTGTACGAGATCATCCCCCGCACCCGGGCGACCGCCTCGCCGTGGGGATCGATGTCGTTCTCGTTGAGCAGCATCGTTTTCGACGCCAAATCTTGCACCAACTGGTCGTTGCGTTCCTTGACCTGACTCAACTGGCCCGCGGTCGTGTGGAGCTCGGTCGTCGCCTTGAGCGTCGTGGCGAACAGCCCGTCGCGCTCGGTCTGGGCGGTGCGGATGTCCTTGCGCAGCTGGGTCACTTCCTGACTCAGCAGGCGGTTGTTCTCCTCGGTGGCCGTCACGGTCGCCAGCAACCGGGCGCTCTCGGACTTCGACTGGTCGAGGTCCTTCTGCAGGGCCGAGTTCTCGGCCAGCATCTGCACCCGCTCGCTTTCCAGTTTGCGGACGTCCTGCTGGGCGGCCTCGCGCTCGGCCTCGAGCAGGCTCACCTGCTTGAGGTACGTCGACTCGAGCTGCGCATTGGTCGTTCGGGCCGCCTGAAGCTGCGTGTTGATCTTCTGGTAGGCCTGTTGCCAATTCGTGTGGGTCGCGTAGACGAACACCGCTGCGATCATCAGCAGCAGCGACGCGATGGCGATCAACCCCGTGAAAATCTTGCCGAGAAAAGTCATCGAACTCGGGTCCTCAGTGAGCGGCAACGGCGGCCGGCGGGCGTGATTGCGAGCCTGCCGCGGGGCTGCGTCGAGGCGGTTCCACGACCTCGGCGAAGCTAGGGTCTCGGCCGGCGCCACTCCAGCGCCGCTGACGGAGGGGGGCTGGGGCGAATCGGAGCCCCCGCCGGCTTCGGGCCCATCGGCCCCAAACCACTGCTACGGCAGGAGATATATCGCCTGCCCTTGGCAGTATAGTCAAGCTGGGAAAACAGTGTCAAACTTCGCGGCCCGGCGGGGGGCTTTCCGGCTGCGAAAACTGTCCGACCCCGCTCCGGTTGCGCCGTCCAGGCCGATTGCACCGGGGATTTAGCCCCGGGGATGGCAGGCGCACCCCCCGCCGCAGCCCCCGACCGGAGACCCCTGGGGGAGCGACCCTCCGCCGGGGGACCCCGTGCGGGCCGCCGGCACGCTTAACAGCCGCGTCAGCCGCACGCCGCCGCACTGTTCGCAGGTCGGCTGCTCCTCGCCGCGAACCAAGTGTTCCTGCTCGCGTCGGCAGTCGGTGCAGACGAATTCGTAGAGGGGCATGGCTGGGAATCGCACCGGGAGGATACGGGACTGTCAGGATCGATTACGGCAGGCGACCCGAAGACCGGTCGCCGTGATTTTTTTCGGCTCAGCCCCCGCGCCGCCACCGCTCTTCCGGACGCCGCAGGATCTCGCCCGCCACGATCAATTGTCGCACCCCTGCGGGGCGCGACAACATGGTCGCCAAATCCTCGGCCATGGGCGAGCGAACGGCTCGCTGGGTCGAGGTCTCGACGCTCTCGCCAAGCGTCCCGAGCTGATGGCTGAACTTCTCGCGGAGGTGTTCCTCCATCCGCTCGTCGGCCTGTTCGACGTCGGCGGCGAGATGCGACGCGTGCGAGGCGAGCGCGGCGGCGTGCTGTTCCAACTGGCGGACGTCCCCCCCGATGTGGGTGCGGACGTGATCGGCGACCGACTCGCGGGCCTTCCGCGGTTCGCCTTCCGGCGCACGCCGCGGGGGTTGGGCGACCGGGGTCCGCGGGCGCTGCGGCGGCTGACCCGACGAGGCGGCGGGCCGGCGCGGCTGTTGCGTTTGGGCCGGCTTCCGCGGGACCGGCGCCGGCTGCGGACGCGGCGCCTCGCCGCGGGCCTTGCGCAGAAACTCGTCGACCTCGCGGCGCAACTGGTCCTGCTGCGGCGCGGGGGCGACCCCGGCCCGCGGCAGCTCGACCGGCGGCCGTGCAACCGGAGGCTTGGGAGGTTTACGCTTCTGTTGCGCCACTCCCGCCACCAACTGCGCCACGCCGTACAGCACCATGAACACGATCGGGACGATCGTCTCCCAGTCAACGGCCAGCAGATAGGAGAGGGGACGCATCGGCTTAAGGGGGATTGGCTGGCGTCCGTTGCGAACCGCCAAGGACGCCAAACGGGAAATCTGTCAGGAACCGCTCGTTGTGCGCTGCAGCGGTTCCCGCCTTCGGCTGCACGGTGGATTCTACGTCGCGCCGTCGGTGCGACGAGTCGGGACGGCGCCGACGCCGGCGATCGCTTCGCGCATCTCGGTGTCGGCCTGGACGTTTTTCATACGGTAGTAGTCGAGGATTCCCAGCTTGCCGCTGCGAAAGGCGTCGGCGATCGCCTTGGGGACCTCGGCCTCGGCCTCGACGAGCTTCGCCCGGTTCTCCTCGATGCTGGCGATGTTCTCTTGCTCCTGGCTGACGGCCATGGCCCGCTTCCCTTCCGCCCGAGCGCGGGCGACGCGGGTGTCGGCTTCCGCCTGGTCGGCTTGCAGCCGGGCGCCGATGTTGTCGCCGACGTCGATATCGGCGATGTCGATCGACACGATTTCAAAGGCCGTCTGCGAGTCGAGCTTGCGGGCGAGCACCGTACGCGAAATGCGGTCGGGGTTCTCGAGCACGTGAGCGTGGGTCTCGGCCGAGCCGATCGCGCTGACGATCCCCTCGCCGACGCGGGCGACGATCGTGTCCTCGGTGGCTCCGCCGATAAGTTGGTCGAGGTTCGCCCGGACCGTTACGCGGGCCTTCACCTTGAGTTGGATGCCGTTCTTGGCGACCGCGTCGAGCGAGGGGCGCTTGGCGTCTTTGGCCGGGCAGTCGATGACCCGCGGGTAGACGCTCGTTTGGACGGCTTCAAGGATGTTTCGTCCGGCCAGATCGATCGCCGTGGCCCGCTTGAAGGTGAGCGGGATGATCTTGGCCTTCTTGGCGGCGATCATCGCGCGGATGACGAGCGGCAGATTTCCGCCGGCGAGGTAGTGAGCTTCGAGCGCCTTGGTGGTGATCTCCTCGTCCTCGTCGAGCCCCGCCTGGACGACCATGATTTTGCAGCGCGTGATGATCGTGGCGTTGATCTTGCGAAACCACATCCGCACGAGGTCGAGCATGCCGATCCCGGCGCCCGTCGTTTTCGACTGAATCCAGAGCTTCAAGAACCGCGCAAAGATCGCGAAGAAGACGACCCCGATCAAGAGCCCGACGGCGATCGCCACGAGCACGATGTTGTTGACCAGCGCTTCGTCGAGCGCCAGCGTCAGGGGGATCGATTCACGGGCGGACATGGGGAGAACTCTCCACGGCGACAAATAAGTGCAAGCGAGCCCCGGCATCTCGCCCGGGGCGACGCTATGGGCGGTTGTACCCCCCTCGCCGGCGCGGGGCAAGCGCGGATCGCCTCGGGTAGTGATACCATTTGTGCCCCTGGAAGGGTGGCCCCCAGGGAATCCGCTGGGGGCTCACTTCGTTCGACCCCAGCCACCCGTCAATTTGGCAAATGGGATCACTACTTCGACTCGACCTGGACTTCCGTCCCGCCCGGCGGAGGAGATTGCCGCCTCCCTCACGACAACGGCTCGTCGAACTCCTCAATGCCGAACTCCTCGATCGGCTTGGCCAGCACGTCGCCGCTGTCGATCGTGATGCGGCGGGCCTCGTCGGGATCGGCAGGGCGGACCATGACCCGGTTGGCGCGGACCTCGACGACCACAATCGGGGTCCCGGGGTCGATCGGCACCCCTTGGCTCACCGCATCGAGAAGTTTGCCGTCGACGAGCACGCTGCCGCTGGGAAGCATCATGCTGCTGGCCACGCCGACCCGGCCGACCATGCTGCGCCGCGGGTCGTCAGGGTCGACCTCGGCGGGGGTCGGCAACTCGCCGAGGAACGCCTTGCCCATCGGCGTCATCGGCAGCACCTTGAACGCCAACCCAATCGTCAGGGGCACGAACGCCAAGGTGAGCGTGATGAATGCAAACCCGGTCGTCGCGTCGCGTCGGAACGCAAAGTAGACGCTCGCCCCCAGGACCAGCACGGCCAGGAAGCTGAGGACGCCCCCCGAAGGGAGAAACACCTCGAGCACGACGATGCCGCACCCAAGCACCAACAGCAGTATCGCCCAACCAAGCGGATCCAACAGATTCATAGCGGCGCGTCCCGAAAGCCTCGGGAACCGACCGGCCCCCGTCCCTGCATTGTATCCGTGCGGCGGGGCGCCGCTATCGCGGCTGGGACGGGACCAGGGGAGAAGACCTGGAATCGCGCGGGACGTTCCGTCGAGTGCGTCACTCGCCCGGCGTCCTGCGAACCGTGACGTCGCTGAACCGGGCGGCGCCGCTGCGCACCGGCGTGAGCTCGGCGAAGTCGCGGGTGCGGCTGATTCGGCCGTCGCCGTCGGCGACGAGGTACTCCTCGCCGTCCGCCTCCAGGCCGCTGATCCGCCGATCGCACTCGCGGAAGATCGGCTCGGGCGTCCCGCCGGCGACGCGGAACAGCCGGCTCCGCGGCTCGGTCGTGGCGAGGATGACGACCCCCTCGCGGACCGTAAAGGTTCCCCACCAATGGCCGCCGACGTCGGTTTGGCGGATCGTCGCCACCTCGGCTGCGGCGCCTTGCCACAAGTCGCGGCGGTAGATTTTGCCGTCGGCCAGCGGTTCGCCGTCCTGCGGCGTCGGGACGACGCTGAAGTACACGGCGTGATCCTCCCCGCCGCAGGCGAGGTCGCGAACCTGGCCGGGGAACTCGAAGGCGAGCACCTCGTGCCGCTGATCGAGAAGCCCGAGGACGTAGCCGTCCAAGCCGCTGCAGAAGTAAAACGCCCCGTCCGGCGCCGCAGCCACTTGGGCGACCTTCATCACCGCCCGGGGAAACGCCGGGTCGGCGCCGGGCTGCCGCCGCACCAGCAGCCGCTCCGGCCGATCGTCGACCGCGTGCCAGACGACTCCCGGAAAGGCCCGCTGATCGGCGAACCACAGCTCCGCCGCGCTCGCGACGCCGCACTGAACCCACGCCACGCCCGCCAACGCCAAGCCGATGCGAATACGACTCACGGCCGCAGTCTCCGGAGAATCAAGGAGGCAAGAAGAGAAGGGGACGCCGACGCGAGAATGCGCGGTCGTCTACGGCGAAGCCTAGGTCGCCCTGGATCGCACGGGGGGCGAGGCGTCCGCGAAATGCGCGGAACTTCGCCGGCACAACCGCGTCGCTCGGCCCCGGCGGCGCATTCGACCAGGGGAAAAACGTCGAGCGACGCGGGGGACTTGCGCGGAAGCTGCCGTGGCTGCGCCGGCGCACGTTCGTCGCCGCTTGAGGATCGCTCTCTCAGTTCCCGCCCGCGGCCGTCTCGCGGTGCGGCTTGGCGTCCGAGAATCCGGCTTCGACGAGGTCCTCGTACCCCGCTTTGAGCGCTCGGACTTCGTACCCCAGCGGGGTCAAGATCGCGGCGGCTTGCTTCGAGCGCATTCCCACCGCGCAGTACGTGTAGATGATCTTTTTGCCTTTGCCTTGCTTGGGCGGCAGCGTCTTGGCGACTTTCTTGGCATCGAAACTGTGCTTGAAGAGCGATTGCACGGGCAAGAACACCGCCCCCTCGACGTGCCCCGCTTTCCATTCCTCGGGGCTGCGGACGTCGACGAGCACGGCTTTCTTGGCGTCGAGATTCTGCTGGATCGTCTTGAACGAATCCTTCGACCACTCGACCTGAGTGCGCGTCGCGCCCCCCGGGGCCAGGAAAATGACGGCGGCAAGAGCGACGAGGTGCGACACAATCCCCTCGCAAGATCAAGTCACGGCGGCAACAACGCGCCTCAGTATAGCACGGCGGGGCCCTTGCCGGCGGCAACGGGACGAACGGCTGCGGAATCAACGACAAAGCGTCGCGGGAACCTGGGTCCCCGCGGCGCTTCGGGTATCGGCCGCCGATTTCGGCGGCACGGACGGGGTTTGACTGCGTTGTCGGCGGTGACGGCGGGCGTCAGATCTCCAGCGTGATCTTCTCCGCCTCGGCCGCGGCCCGCAGTTTGCTCAGGGCGCGGGCCTCGATCTGACGGATCCGTTCCTTGGTGACCCCCAGCTCGGCGCCGACTTCCTTCAGGGTCAGCGGCTCGCGCCGATGATCGAGGCCGAACCGGCCGATGATGATCGCCTGCTCGCGTTCGTCGAGCCGGTCCAAAATTCGGCGGACTTTCTGCTCGCGATCGGCCTGGGCCGATTCCTCGACCGCCGGGTTGGCCCGCTGCTCCTGCGTCGCTTCGAACAGTTCGTCGTAGCTCGTGCGGAACCGGTCGCGGGTGCGATACTCGGTCGGAATCGTGCGGGCGAAGTTCTTCATGATCGCCCACGAGGCGTACGTGCTGAACTTGTTCCCGCGGGCGTAGTCGAACTTTTCGATCGCACGCAGCAACGACACGTTGCCGTCGCTCACCAGCTCGAAGAAGTTCTGATCCGGAGTGACGTGCCGCTTGGCGATCGAGACCACAAGCCGCAGGTTGGCGCGGACGATGTGGTTCTTGGTCGCCACGATCTCTTCATACAACGCCTCGATTTCGTCCATGATCGCCGCCTTGGGATGCTCGCGATCGAGCTCGTCCCGCAGCCGGGCGGCCTTGAACTTCAGGTAGTTGTACTTGCGGAACAGGTGCTGTTCCTGCTCGCGGGTCAACAGCGGCATCTCGTACAGGCTCGCCAAGTACGGCGGCAGCCCGGCCGGACGCTTCGGACGCCGGGCGGTCGTCTCGGCCTCGGGCATCGGCCCCAGGCAGGCGGTCTCGGCGCCCTTGCGGCGGAACCGCGGGTTCGGGATGAAATCGAGCGGCAGTTCAAAAATCCGCTCCGCCCGCATCTCGTTGACGACGCGGTAGATCGTCGTCTTCGTACGGTTGTAATCGTGGCACAGCCGATCGATCGACGCGCCGCGACGAAAGGCGTTGAACAGGTTCGTCTTTTGCACCTCGGTCAGCGGACCGGCCGGAGTGGGGAAGATCGCCTCGGCGGGCGAGTCGGCGTCGTGCTGACGCAGGGCCGTGCGGACCGTCTCGACGCTGCGGTCGAACCGATCGGCCAAGCGGCGGACGATCTCCGCAGGACCCGTGCCGGCGGCGGCCAGTTCGCGGGCCGCGTCGACCAGTTCCGCCCGTTCAGCGTCGGTGAGCTGGCTGAACTTGGCGCCCCGTTCAACCCGCTCGGCATTGTTGCGGACGAACCGATCGACGCTCGAGCGCAGGAAGCCGACCCGCTTGCGACCGTCGAACACCAGCCGCCGGCTGACGAGCCCGAGGGTCCGCCAGCGAGCGATCGTCTTGGTCGAAACGTTGAACTGCTTCGCAAGCTCCTCGACCGTGAACACCTGCTCGCCCATCGAGTCGGCGTGCAGGTCGGCCGCATCCGAGAGATCCTCGACGAGCAGGCGCAGGTCGTGCACCAGTTCGCTGCCGGGGATTTGCCGAGGAACGCTTTCCGCGGGCGCTTCGGGGGAGTGCAACTGCTCGAGCACCTGCCGGGGACGATACGCTTCGTCGGGATCGACGCTGGCGATCAACCGCTCGGCGGCGTCGATGCGCAGCAGGAGCTCCTCGCGCGATCCGGCACGGCGATGCCGGTCGCACAGCTCCTGGACCAGAGGGTTTTTGTAGTTCAAGTGCATGGTACGCCTCGTTCGTCTGCGTCCTTTGTCGCGGCGTGCGTGGTGTTCCTTGCGACTCGTTCGCCCACAGCAGTCTGCGATTGGTGCTTCGTCTGGGTTCCGGGGTGGTTTGTGACTAGCGACAGGAGAGACCCGGCGCCGGCCGCGTTGAGCCCGACTCCCTCTCTTGGAGCGGGGCCGTCACGCTGGCGCCCGCGACGTGCGTCGCGAGTTGCGGAGGGCCTTGCCCCGGGACGCTGCGGGTGCTAGCGACCAAAGGGCTAATGGTTGTACGCAGTTTGATGGAATTGGGTCGAGAGAAAGTTCGCGCCCGCTACGAATTTTTTGCCCCGGAATTTAGGCAACTTGGCTGCAAGCGGTTTCCTCGTCGTGATTTACGCCCCGTGAGCCGGGCCCTGGAGATCACGTCGCACACAGCGAGCCGATTCCCGAACGTGAACTGTCCCACGCTCGACAGGCCCGAATTCCGCTGAATTGTCGCGCTCGGCGATGCCGATGAGGCGGATATTGCCGATTCTTCCGCCCGCCAACCGCCGAAGGCCCGGACGCGGACCCCCGCAGCCAGTCTGAAAATCGATGTAACATCATGCAAATAAATATCTTGCGAATTTTCTGCGGGCTTCTGCAAGCGAGCCTGGTCGGGTCCGTCCTCGCGGCTGAAGCAGCCCCGCCATCCTCTCAACCGCAAACGGTCGACCTCACGCCACGGCTCTCCTCGGGGGACGTCGCCCAGGTGACGGCCAAACTGGAGGTCGGGGGCGAGGTGCTTGTGACTGACGACGCCGGGGAGGAAAAGCCGCTCCCGATGAGCGTCGTCGCCGAGCTCGCCTACACCGAGCAGTTCGTTCTGTGGTCGGCCGACGTCGACGCCCGGCTCGCCTCGCTGCGGCGCTACGATCGGGCCGACGCGACGCTCAAGGTCGGCGATCAGGGGGAGGATCGTTCGCTCCCCGCGGAGCGTCGCGACCTTGTGGCCGTGGCCGTCGGAGAGCTGCAGCTCGTGAATCGCCCCGGCGCCGTCGTGCCGCTCACCCGCGCACAACTCGATCTCGTCGACCTGCCGGCCAACACGCTGGTCCTCGACCGGCTGATGCCGGGGGGGACGATGACCATTGGCGACAATTGGGCGCACGACGCGCTGACGATGGCCGCCCTGCTCGGGTTGGACCGCGTCGGCGCTTGCGAGGTTCACAGCGCCGCGGTCGGCGTCGAACGCGATCAAGTGCAGATCCGTATGGCCGGCACGGTCAACGGCACAGCCGACGGCGCGGCGACGGAACTCGAAGTGCGGGGCGCGTACCTGTTCCATCTCAAACAAGGGCGGATCACCAAGTTCAATCTGGCCGTTCAGGAGAAGCGCAAAGCGGGCGAGATCAGCCCAGGGCTCGATGTGACGGCCAAACTGACGTTGGTCGTCAAACCGGTCGACGCCAATCAGGCCCCGTTTGACGCCGAGGCGGTCGCCGAGGCGGCGGACGCCGAGCCGACGGCGCTGGCCCGCTTGGCGGTCGACGACCCCCGACGAGGCTTCCGCTTTCAGCACGGCAGCGAATGGTTCGTCACCGGCGAACAACCGCAACTGCTGTCGCTGCGGCTGTGGCGGGGAGGCGAGCTGCTGGCCCATTGCAACGTGACGACGCTCCCCGGGCGGTCCGAAAAGCACCCGACGACGATCGCCGAACTCGAAGCCGACGTGAAGACGGCGCTCGGGAAGAAGATCGAGTCGATCTCCGCGGCCGAGGAGTGGATCGCCCCCAACGGCAACCGCTGCCTAGCCGTGTTCGCCAACGGCAAGGTCGACGAGGCGCCGATCCAGTGGCGCTATTACCTGATCACGGCGCCGGGTCGGCCGCAAGCGTCGGTCGCGGTGACGGTCGAGCAAGATCGGCTCGAGGCGTTCGACAATGCCGATCGGGAGTTGATCGACACGCTCGAGTTCGTCGGAGACGAGCCGGCGACGGCGGCCAAGACGCAAGCGATTCGCTGAACGACGCTCGCTTGGTCGACTCAGCGGCGACGCCAGATGCGGTGGGAAGCGGGCGAACGCACCGCCGAGCGGTTCTGCCGCTCCCATTGCATCGAACCGTAGTTGACTCCGCTGATGTTGAAGCTGCGGTAGGGGTTGTTGCGGCTGATCGGGCCGGCTTGAGCCGGGGCGGATCGCCCGCACCACGCCGCGGCGGCGACCAGGACCAGCAACACGAGTCCGCGCACAGAACAAAACATCTCGGGAATCTCCGGCGAGTCGACGAGCAGGCGGCGTCCTCATTCTACGCCGCGGGATCGCTCGGGGCGAATCGCACCCGACGCCGCGTCGGGAGCCTGCCGGCGGCGCGGAACGGGGGCGGCCTGAAATCACCCGCCGCTTTCGATCGCCGGCGGCTAGCGCCGTCCGCTCAGGGAACGTTCAGGCGGCGCGGGCTTGCTCGGCGCCGACTGGCAGCGAGCGGCGGCGCTGCAGCAGCGTGAGCCCGTGCCGCAGCCGGCGCGTGCTGTGGAGATGGATCACCGAGAACTCGGGGAACTCGTCCAGGATCCAGTTGACGAATTCCCGTTCCCCCGGCTGGTGGGCGAACCGCTCGGCGTCGAGCCACGCCTCGGGCCGGGTCGCGGCGAACTCGCGGTGGACCGGCAGAAAATGCTCGCGGGCCCACAGTCCCGTGTCGTGAATCGCGACGATCGCCTCGGGCGCCAGCGCCGGCAACAGCCGCCGCCAGGTGGCCTGGTTGAGGTCCAGTTCATGGGCCGCGTCGAGGAACACAAGCTCCACCGGCCGGCCGTCGACGTCGGCGGGGGCGAAGTCGGTCTGCGACTTCTGCACGAAGCGAAAGTTCGCCCGCTGGGAAAACGCCCTGCGGGCATGGCGGGCCGAAACGTCCGAGACGTCGAAGCTCACCAACAGCGCGTCCTCGTCGAGCCCCTGCAGAAAATTGAATGCGCTATGTCCCTGGAAGAAGCCGAACTCGACCACGGTCCGCGGGGCGAGCGTCTTGGCCAGGGCGAGCATGAGCAGCGCTTCGTCGCGCTGCAACGGGCCCATCGACGCATCATTGGCGTACGTCGCCAAGTGCAACGCGCCGGTGCGGCGCTCCGGCAGCAAGCTGCACAGCCACCCATAAACGGTGCGCACCACCGGGTTGCGGTAGTACACGCGTCGAGCGGTCGATTTCAGCCCGCGAGTCGAGAACATGGCCGACGCCTCCGTGTCGCAAGGGCGTCCTCGCCCTGGGCGAAGACGGTCAGCGCGACTTGTAGGTCATCGACCGCGACGCGGCAACCCCGGCGGCGCTGTCGCTAGCACCGCCGCCAGCGACCGGCGCGGACTCCCCAGGCGGTCAGGCCCAACGCCAGCAGTCCTGCGGCGGCCGGTTCGGGGACGACGGCGAAGTGATTCGCCATGACGTGTCCGGCGACCTCGCGGCCCAGGGCGATTCCGTCGGTGGCGTCGAAGATCCAGTGGATCCCCATGTAGATCCGGCTGTAGGCGTTCTCCCACTCCGCCTCGCTGAAGCTGGCGAAGTCGCGCGTACCGTCGACCCCGATCTGAGCCATCTCGTCAGGGATCGAGCCGGGAGCCAACTCGTCCGAGTTGAGCGTGAAGTTCACCACGTCGACGCCATAAAACCGTCGCAGGGTCTCAAAAGTCGCGGCGCCCATCGTGGCGTGGCCCGAGACGTACGCCGGGAACGGCGGGGTAAAATCGTCGCTCGTGTGGTTCGGCGCGTCTCCGGGGGCGCCGAGCGGGATCCAATTCGGGTCGGCGATCGTGTCGGGGTTGCCGTCCGTGTCGGCCTCGCGGATCCCGGCGATCGGCCGCCAGAAGTCGTCGGTGAATTTCACGTCCCAGGCGGCGATCGCGGCGTCGGCCATCGCGACCGACGCCATGGCGAACAGCAGCGCATCCTGCTCAGGCGTGTTGCCGAACTGGATCGAGACGTCGTGGAGGTTGCGATTGTAGAGAACCGGCGGGGGCCCCATGCCCGCGCGATCGTAAGCCCAGAACAGCGCAATCTCGGTCCCTCCGACCGCCTCCCGCTCGGGGCTCACCAGAGCTCCCATGGTCTTCACTTCGTTGTACGCGTCGGTATAGGCCTGCGAGTGCATATCGGGAACGCCGGGAACGTAGAAGTCGGTCGTCGCGGCGCCGGAGAACATGGGGACGGTTCCCCAGCCGGGTCCCCACGCCTCTTGCCCGGGATGCATCGGATCGGGGCGCCAGCGGCCCGGATCGTTGCTAGTCGTGTAAGAGATCGAATCGGCCGCGTTGTCGTTGGAGCGGGCATCGATGTATGTCTGCGCGACCGAGGCGCCGAAGTTGAGGCCGGCCGTTTTCTCGGCCCCGTCGGGAATCGCAGCCAGGGCCGCCGCAAGCGCCGCGTCGAGCTGGGATTGTTCGGCGCTGTAGACGCTGGAGAGCACCGTGTAGGCCGCCTGGGCGACCGCGGCGTCGCGGCTGGCGCCCGCGGGAGCGAGCCCCTGGTGGAGGAACTGCGCGTGCGTCGGCTGGAACGCCTGGTAAACGTCGTAGATGGCGCCGTTGGTCATCGCCATCGAGCGGGTCGCCCAACCGGGGTTGGCCGTCGCCATGTCGGCCTGAGCGACGGCGCGGAGCGTCGCGTTCCATTGACGTACATCGGACCCGCTCGCACGATCGCACAGGGATGCGCCGAGCGTCCCCGCCAAGATCGCCAACGTCAAAGTAGTGCGCATCATCAGTTGAAAACCTCTTGGTGAACGACCACGCCCCCAGGCGAGTCGCAAACATCGATGCTCGACAGGGACCGTCGTTCGCGTCGCGCTGCACGTTTCCGCGAAGGGCGGCGATGAAAATCGCTTCCGCCCGGCGCCGGCAGTTCTCGATGACGAGAACAAACGCCGTGGGCGCCACGCTTCATCCGTGAAAGCGAAGAAACCGCTATGAGAGGGCCGCCCGGGGCGACACCCCGCGGACGACGGAAAGCGTGCGGCTAAGACAAACGAACGAGGTCGTTAGCAATCTCGGGTAAGTGATCAGCGACTGACGTCCCCCCCTGCGAGGTTGATATTCGCTGCGTGGGTCGACAATGTCAAGCAAATTGCCGCATTTTCTTAGTCCCCCCAAGCCGACAGGGCCGTTCCCTGGGAACAGCCTGGCGCAACTCGCCCGAGCGACCCCTGACACCACGCTATTCCTCGCCCGGATCGCCGATCAGCCGCAGGTACTCGGCTAATTGCGACTGGACGTCCAGCAGTTCCTGCCACTGGGACAGGGGAATGCTGACGCTCGATTGCTGGTCGTCGATCGCGGCCCCCTGCACGAGCTGCCGGGTGCGGAGGTGGAGGTATTCGAGCAACTCCGACAGCTGGGCCGCTTGGCCCGCCGACAGCCGCTCGGGAAGCTCCGGAGGGCTAGGAATGTGGAGCGTGCTTTGCAGGTCTTCGGAGGCCCCCAGCTTCAGCTCCAGGCTCAGCGATTGGGGGTCGCTCGTGCTGCGGACGTCGTCGGCCAGCAACTCGCCCGTTTCGCCGATGCCGTCGTTCCGCAATTCCTCGAGCCGATGCGCAATCTGGTCGCGGGTGCCGAACAACAGCACGCTGCGCCCCAGCGAGATGACGTCGCCGTAGCGGAGGATCCGCAGGTGGGCGTCCTCGCCGTTGACGCGGGTGCCGTTGGTGCTCTCCAGGTCGGTCAGGACGAGCTTGCCCGAGTCTTCCTGGATTTTGAGGTGGAACCGGCTGATCCGCTCGTCGTTGAGCTGGACCGAGTTCCCCTCCTCGCGGCCGATGGTGATGGGGGGCGGCAATTCCGCGAAGACGCGGCCCCGATCGGCTCCGTCGAGCACTCGCAACGTAATGTGAGTCATGATGCCCGCGCCGCCAGCGTGCCTCTGCCCTGCGCCCAATGCGAGGTCAACGACCTGGCCGGTCGCCCTCACGCGCTCAATGCCCCCCCATCATGCGCTTATAACACGCCAACCGCCCCCCAGCAAGCAAAACCGCTGCTGCGACTAGGTTTACCGCAACGGGACGCTCACGGCGCCCCGGGGGGCGAGTCCTCGGCCGGAGCCGGCGGCGTAGCGCCCGGAGGGGGCGTCCCCCCGCCGGCGCGGACGTAACGGCTCCGGTCTCGGGCGTACTCGTCCGCGGCGGGAAGTTCCGCCGCGTCGCTGGCCTGAGCCGCATCGAACAACCGCTGCAAAAACGGTCGGCACCATCCGCACCCCGTTCCCGCGCCAAAGCAATCCGCCAGCTGCCCGACGCGGCGCGGTCGCTCGACGCGCAAGTAACTCTCCACCTTGCGGCGAGTCACGTGAAAGCAGAGGCACAGTTCGTCGTCAGGTTGCATCGAGACGAATCTCCCCTGGGCCCACGGCCTGCCGCGGCTACCTGCCGGGCGACGCTAGCGCCGGCGGCGGAGCAGCAAGCCCGCCATCGCTGCCGCCGCCAGGGCGACGGCCCCCGGCTCGGGGACGGCGGCGAAGTAATTGGCCGCAATATACTGGCCGAGCGCCGTCCCGCTCAATCGTCCCCCCTCGTTGCCGAAATTGAAATGGATGCCGCCGTAGATGCGGCTCAACCCTGACTCGAGCGAGGCCGCAGTGAAGCTGTCGTATGATCGTGTCACCATCGCGATGTCGTCGCTGCCGACGGTGAACGGGACGTCGTCCGTGCCGAAGAACGCCGCGAGCACCGCCGCCGCGGCGGCGCTGAACGTGCTATGCCCGCTCGTGTACTCGGGGAAGGGGGGCGTCGTCAGCAGAGGAGCCCAGGCGTCGTCGTCGAGCGCGGCCGTCGCGGCGACCGTATCCGCTTCGCGGATCGCCGTGATGGGGCGCCAAAGGTCGTACTGGTACTTCGCGTCCCAGCAGACGATCGCCGCGTCGGCCAAGGCCACGTTGAGCATAGCGAGCATCCGCGCGTTCTCGGCCAGCGACAACCCTTGCGACTCGCCGACGACGAGCGCGATGCGATTCCAATGCCCCGGAGGGGTCTCGGTGCCGGCGCCGTTCGCCCAGAACTGCGCGATCTCGGTTTGATCGGTCGTGCGGGTCGAGCCGACCGCGGCGCCCAGCGACTTCACCTCGGCGACCGCTGCGACGTACTCGGCCGAATTGAGGGCCGGCGGGGGCGGGGGCAAATATCCGAGCGTCGAGGCGATTCCGAACGGCGTCACGTCCCCCCAATGCGGCAACAGCGGGGCGGCGAATCCCGGAGCCGTCGGAACCCATCCCCCGGGTCCGCCGGTCGGGACGTAGCTCGAACTCCCCGTCGAACCGTCCGCCGCGCGACTGGCGAGCATCCCCGCGGCCACGGTCGAGCCAAGCGTGGTTCCGGCGATCTTCGCGGGGCCGTCGGCGATGCCGCTGAGTTGAGTCGCGAGTTGGGCGTCGTAAATCGCCGCGCGGGTCGGGAACAGCGCGACCATCATGTCGCGCGCCGCCTGGGCCGCGGCCGCTTCAGCCGAGGCGCCGATCGTCACGGGGGCGTACAGATACGGGGCGTACTGCCGGTCGGCCGAGTTCGCCGCGTCGAAAATCGCCGCATGGACCATCGCCATGGCGCGGCTGGCGCGGGGAGGCGGGGTCGAGCTGGCGCGGATCGTATCGCGAAGCTCGTTGTTCCAATCGATGACAATGTCGGCCTCGGCGGAACGCCACAATCCCGCGCTCAAGGCGACTCCCAAACCCAATCGGCTGACGACGGCAAACACTCGCATGATGAACGCTCTCGGGAGAATGGACGCCGATGTGGCAGGCCGGGGACGGAGTCTCCACGGCGCAGCACTCCTCCATTCAAGTTGGGACCTGCGGGGAGAACAAGAAAAAAGTCGCCCGGCGATCGTCGGCGCTCGGCCGAACGAACCCGCCATGCCCGCACAATCCACACGGATTTCGCCCCGGCGCGTCGCTCAACAAGGACCTGTCGCAATGCGCAGGGCCACTTGCAGCGCCCGCTGATACTCGTCCAAATCGAGCCACTCCTCGGCGGTGTGGATCGCGTTCTGGCCGCAGCCGAGCGTCACGGTCGGGATGCCGCGGGCGGTGAGCCAATTGGCGTCGAGACCGCCGTTGGCGACGATGAGTTCCGGCTTCTCCCCTTCGGCCGAGATCGCCGCGGACGCTCGAAGCACGGCGGGATGGTCCGGCGCCAAGCGAAACGCCTCGTAATCCAACTGCCCGCGGATGGTCGCAGCGCCGGTCCGCCCCGCGGCGTTCTTCACTTGCCGCGCGGCGCGATGAAAGGCCTGTTCGATCTCGTGCACGATCCGCGCGCGGAACTGGGGATCGTGACTCCGCGCCTCGGCTCGCAGGTCGACGCGATCGGTCACCACGTTCGTAGCCGCGCCGCCGGCGATGACTCCCACATTGCTCGTGCCGCGACGGGCGCCCTTTTCAATCAACCCGTGCCAGCCGTTCTGGACCAATTCGGCGATCGCCAGCGAAGCGATCGCGATGGCGCTCACGCCATCCTCGGGATGCCCGCCGGCGTGGCTGGCGATTCCCGTGAGCGTGATCGCCAGTCGATATCCCCCGGTGGCGCCGACTGTGACGCGGTTGGCCGCGCCGCCGTCCCAGTTGAAGCCCGCCTGCGGACGCCCCAGCAGGGCCAGCTTCGCCGTGCGGGCGCCGTGCAGGCCGACCTCCTCTTGCACGGTCCACAGAAAGGTGAGCGGCGGGTGCGGAGCCTTGGTCCGCAGCAGCTCGAGCGCCGTGGCCAGCAACACTGCACACCCCGCGCGGTCGTCGCCGCCAAGTCCGGTGCGGCGATCGGCGGCGACGATCCGCCGGCCGCGCCGCACGGGGCAGGCCCCCGCGCAGATCGGCACCGTATCCATGTGAGCCGAGAACAACTGCCGCGGCCCGCGGCGCGTGCCGGGGAGCTTGACGACCACGTTGCCGACCGACGACGACACGGGAGAGCCCTTGGGGGGCGCATCACGGACGATCGTCGACCGCGGCGCCCCCGCTGCGATCAACCGTCGGCAGAGGAAATCGGCAACCGGTTCCTCGCCCCCGCTGGGCCCGGGGAGTGCTAGCAACTCCATGAGCAAATCGACGCCGAGAGCAGCTGGCTTTCGCTTCACGATGCACCGAGGGGGGGAATGCTGGCGTCGTCGCGCGGGGGGTCTCGCAGGGGAAGACGCCGAATAGTCCGCCCAAATTGCCGCGGCCAGGGACGTATACCCGCAATACGCCCGTTCAGCATGAGCTTCCGGCACACTCGACGCAAGCCGCCGAGCCCGCACGCCCGATCATATCCTCAAGGGTGCGCCGCGTTTGCGCGACGACCGCGCCGTCGTTGCCGACGAGCGCGACGCGGCGACGACGATTCAGGCCGCGAAAATCGCGACCGACGAGGGGGAAGATCGATGGAGTGGATTCGCAGACGAGCGCGCTGGCCTCGCGTCGCCGCGCTGTTGTTGTTGTTCGGGCTGACCGTCGCGGCGCCCCGTTGCTGGCACTGGCTGCGCGAGCAGCGCAGTCCGTCTGCGGCAACGGCGCTCGACGATCGTCCGACGCCGATCAAGGTCGTGCGGATCGAGCCGTTGCCGGCCGAGACGGTCGACGCCGCAACGACTTTGCCGGCGATTCATGACGCGGGACCGGAACTTCCTCCGGTCGTCGTTCCCTCGCCGGCGTCGCGCCCGGCGCCCCGGCCCGCTTCCGCGCCGCTGTTGGAAGACGATTACGCCTTGGTCGACGACCCGCTGCCGCCGCGCCACGGGGCGGGCGCGTTCACGCTGTCGAACCAAGTCGAAGCCATGCCGAGCATGGCCCCGCTGGCGACCAGCAGCGGTCCACGGCTGCCGCCGCCCGAGCGGACCGCGCCGACCGCGCCTCCGACGCCCCCGGCGATCCCGGCTCCCGCCCAGCCGGCGCCGGACGTGACGCAGTTGTTGGCCATGCGGGACGCGGTCGCACAGCTCGTCGCGGGCGTGCGGCAGATCGAGCTGCCGCGAATCGAACCGCCGGCGCCCCGCATCGAATCCCCCGTCCCGGTGCGCGTTCAAGTGACCAGCGAGTACGACCGGCTCGCAATGGCGCCGCCGCGCGAGGAAGGGGAGGGGGACGACGTGACCCCCACCGAGCGGTCGCCGCATGATTCGCCGATCGAGCCCGAGGCCGAGGCGCACGTCGCCGCCCGCCAGGCGCCGCGACCGCTGCTCGTGATCGCGCCGACGGTGCTGGCCGAACAGCTCGAACAAGCGGCCGATCTCGGCCGGGGCATGTCGTGGGCGGCCGAGGCGCTCGCGCTGCTGCCGACGATGACGGCCCCCGAGATATCGATCGCCGACGCGGAAGCCGCTCTGGCGCAATTCGATCGGTTGGCGGCGATCGGGCTCGACGAGGCGCTGGCCGTCCGCGATCCCGCGGAGCAGCGGACCGCGATCCGCGCCGCGAAGTCGCTCGCCCGACGCCTGCCGTTGTGGCACGCCCTGGTCGCCGAACGGCAAGCCGGGGTTCCGCTGCTGCAACCGCACGAAGCCGTCGAGGCCGACGCCGCGCGGGTGATGCAATTGCTCCACGAATTCGCCGCGCTGACGGCCGGTTCCGACGCCGGGACGGCGTGGCGCGACTACTTGCTGCTCGATCAACTTGCGGCGCTGGCAAGCGTCGGGGGCGCCGATCGCGCAGCCCCGCGGCGGCAGATCGCGCGGCGATTCTTCGCCCGGATCGAGTCCGACCGCCTGACCGACGCGCAGCGCGCGTTTCTCGCCGCGAGCCCCGCGCCGCGATTGGCCGAGGCGCTCGCTCCCTGGGCGACAGGCCCGGTGAAAATCTCGACCCTCGCGGCGCTCGTCGAACGATACGAGCTGCGCGGGGCTCAGCGCGACGCCGATCTGATCGCCGAGCTGCAAGCCCGGTTGGCTCACGGCGGCGATCCCCGTCTCGCGGAGTTGGCTGACCAACTCGACCGCGCCTACCGCAACGGCAACATGCGCCTGGCGGTGACCGAAGACCTGCTCAACCGGCTTACGCCGCAGCCCGCACCGCAGACGACCCCGGTCCATGAACGGATCGCCGGGATCGACGTCCGCGGCCGGGCGCGGACCACGACCAAGTTGGCCGTGCGTTTGACCCCCGACCCGCATCAGTGGAATCTCGGCATCGAAGCGGCCGGCGCCGTGCAGAGCCAGACCTACTCGAAGACTTGGCCGGCCAAGGTCCGCAACAACGGCCGCGTCGAGTACGAGGCCCGCAAGGACGTCAAGATCGGCGCCGAGGGGGTGCAACTCGCTCCTGCCGAGGCGCGGACCGGAACCAACCGCAGCACGCTGGCCGGGGTCGACAGCACGTTCGAGCCGCTGCCGATCGTCGGCGCGCTGGTCGAGAACTACGCCATCGAGAAGAACCAGGAGCGCCGCCCGCGGGCCTTGTCGCAAGTGCGAATCAAGGTGCAGCGCACCGCCAAGTCGCGGCTCGATCGCGAGGCCGACGCCAAGCTCTCCGAGTTCGAGGAGCAGTTCCGCACCACGGTGCTGGAGCCGCTGGAGAAGATCTCGTTGGCGGTCGAACCGCTGGAGATGTACACCACCGACCAGCGCGCCGTGATGCGCCTGCGGATGGCCGACGCCGGCCAATTGGGCGCCCATACGCCCCGTCCCTCGGCGCCAGGCGACAGCTTGGCGAGCGTGCAACTCCACGAGTCGGCGCTCAACAACGCCGCCCGCGGACTAGGGCTCGAGGGATGCAAATTCACCTCGGCCGAACTTTACGAAACGCTCGCCCAGCGCTTGGGCCGGCCGATGGCGCCCCCTCAGCGCGATCTCTCCGCACGGGCCACGGTGACGTTCGCCAACACCGACGCCGCCCGGTTGCGCTGCCACGGCGATCGCATCGAGCTGACCCTGTCAATTGCCGAGTTGGCGCAGGGGCGCGACCGCATCCGCAACGTCGAAGTCCACGCGTTCTTCCGGCCGGTCGTCGAGGGGCTGGAGCTGAAACTCGTCCGCGACGGCTCGCTGCAGTTCAACGGTCCGCGGTTGCTGACCGGGCCGCGGATCGTGCTCCACAGCGTATTCGGCAAGCTGCTTCCCAAAGACCAGGAGGTCGTGCTCTTGGCGCCGCACGTGGACGGCGACCCGCGCTTCGCGGGGCTGATGGTCACCCAACTGGTGATCGAAGACGGCTGGATCGCGCTGGCTTTGGGCCCGGAGTCCCCCGAACGAACGGCCTGGCGAAGCGACCCGACGACGACCGAAAGCCGCTGACGGCCCGGTTCAGCGGTCGGCGTCGTCCTCGAATCGCCCGAACTCGATCTGACACCGCCCCTGCAATTGCTTGGCAAACGCGTGCAGCGCGGTCGCCGCGTCGAAGTCCGCTTGGACCTCAGGCAACGCTGTTGCAGCGGCCGCGATCTCGTTCTTCAGCACCAGAATCCGTCTCTTGGCATTGCCGACGGCGGCCAACGGTTTGACCCCCGGGCCGTTGATGTATGCGTACAGATTGTCCGCCTCGGCTTCCATCTGAGCCATCGCGTCGGACAGCTTCTCTCCCTCCCGCGCAATCTTCTGGCAAGTGCGCGACAGTTCGGGAATGAAGAACGGCGTCGCCGACCTCCCCAAGGTTCCCGTCGACGCGGCGACGTTGAACGAGGTTTGATCCTTCTCCCCTTTGACGTACCGGATTTCGATCGTCACTTCTTCCGGCCCGTCGAGCACGATCTTCACGTCGTGCTGCTCATCCAACCGGCCGTCTCGGGGATATATCTCGTAAGGAACGGGGCAACCGCGAAGAGCGAGAACCTGCAGCGCGGCGGTCGAGCCCGATTTCAGCGAGAAGCCGACGCGACGCTTAGTCACGTCCAGCGGGACGCGGTGGGCGACCTGCGGAGGACCGGGGCGCGGCGCCTCCTGCTGACCGTCGAAGTCGCGCGCGCGATCCAACGGGTCGGCCTTGAGCTGAGCTACGGAATTGGATGGCCCGACGTCGGCCCGGGGAACCCGCTGCGGAATGATCGGGGCGGGTTGGGTTCGCGACGGACGAGGGGCAGGGCGGGGCTCAGAGTCCTTGCGCCGCGGCGCCGGATTCAGTGTCGCCCGCTCGGGGGGATTCTGCGGCGACGGGGGCTCAGGCTGCGGGACCGGCCGCGCGACAGGCGGATCGTTCTCGAACGGCGGATTAGGCGCAAGCGCCGTCCCGACTCCGGGCCGTGTCGCAAGGGCGATGCCGAAGCACAGTGCAAGCAACACCAGCGAACAGGCGACGATCACTAGCGGTCCCTGAGTACGTTTCGCACGCTGCGCTCGGGGTCGGCCGGCGACCGAAGCCGACGGCTCGCGTTGAATGATCGGGCTTTGAGGGAACGACGGCCTTGTCGCGGCGGTACGAGGAGACATGCCGGCATGAGCGCCGTCGACGCGCGTCGCAGAGTTCGCAAGCGGCTGCTCGCCTTGCAGCCGCCTGTCGTAAGCCGCCTTGCGTTGGACGTTCAGCAACGTCAGTCGCGCTTGGGCCAGTTCATTGAGCAGCGCCTGCGACTCGGCCCCGTTCCGTCCCGCGGCGAAGGACTTCACATGCGCCATCTGACGATCGGCCGCGGCGGCGATCACTTCCGGATCGTCCTCGAACCGGGCGAGCCCCAGCAGCCGGTAGCAATCGGCAGGCTGCTCGCTGGGGGGAATCCCCAGCCATTTGTGGTAGGGGTCGAAGCGTTCGGAGGCCGTGGACCGCATCACAGTCTCGCTGGGCGCAAGGCGACCGGCCGGGAGGGCCGGAAAGTGCTCGAGTTTATTTGCGGCCTCTTCGGGCCATAAGATACCATGACGACCGACGGACGGGCAATTGAACGTCGCCGGCATGCGAAACAAGTGGGGGAAAACTCCCTTGTTCGATCCGACCTCCGCTCGACGCCGGCCTCCCCGCGACGCTCGCTCGCACTGCGCGGCAGGGCGACACGACGAGGACGACTCGGCTTATTTTGGCGATTCCTTCCCGGGGCTTTCCGACCATGTCCGCTGTCATCCCCGTCGGCATCGATCTCGGAACGACGAACTGCGCGGCCAGTTACGTCGATTCCGAAGGTCGCACGAAGATGATCCCGACCAGCACGGGCGACGTGCTGACCCCGAGCGTCGTTTACTTCCATGACGACGCGCCCATCGCGGGCCAATCGGCGTGGGAGGCCGCGTTGACCGCCCCCGACCGCGTCATCGAGAACGCCAAACGCGATATGGGATCCGCCGCCTGCCGGCAATCCGTCGCCGGAGAGCACTATCCCCCGGAAGTCGTCCAAGGCTGCCTGCTGCGCCAGTTGCTGCGCGACGTGACGGCGATCGTCGGCGAGGAGTTCCAAGCGGTCGTCACCGTGCCGGCGTATTTCGACGAGGCCCGCCGCAAAGCCGCCCACGACGCGGCGATCATGAGCGGATTGCCCCTGCTGGACATCGTCAATGAACCGACGGCCGCCGCCTTGTCGTTCGGCGAGCGGCTCGGCTACCTGCGTTCCGACGGCGCCCCGCAGGCTAAGCTCAACATCCTGGCGTACGATCTCGGCGGGGGGACCTTCGACGTGACCGTCATCCGCCTGTCCCCGGGCGAGGTCCGCACGCTGGCCACCGACGGCGATTGCGAGCTGGGAGGAATCAACTGGGACGAACGATTGGTCGGGCTCGCCTTGGAGCGCGTGCCGATGTTGCAGCAGCGCGGAACAACGCTGACGCAAGTCGAGCAGATCGCCTTGCGACGCGCCGCCCGCGACGCGAAACACGCGCTGTCCGATCGGCCGGCGACGCTGCTGGAATGCCGCGTCGGCGAGGCGGCTTTCGCCATGCCGGTCACGCGCGAGGAGTTCGAGGAACTGACCGCGGACTTGCTCGAACGGACGTTGTTCACCACCAAGCAAGCCCTGCAGGCGGCGGGACTGATTTGGGATGAGGTCGACCGGTTGCTGTTGGTCGGCGGCTCGTCGCGCATGCCGGCGGTGCGCCGCGCCCTGGAACAGGCTTCGGGACTGCAGGCCGAGGTCGCCGTTCATCCCGACGAGGCCGTCGCCCGCGGGGCCGCGATCTTCGCCCGCTACTTGCTCGGACTCAGGGGCCGCGACGACGTCGCCCCCGCGCTGAGCGTCGTCGACGTCAACGCCCACGGACTGGGCATCGAAGGAGTGAATCTGCAAACCTTGCGAACCGAGAACGTCACGCTCATCCCGCGCAACACCCCCTTGCCTTGCGAGGTTGTGCGCAAGTTCGTCACCCGCAGCGACGGCCAACCAAATGTGCGGGTTCAATTGCTCGAGGGCGAGAGCACCGTCCCCTCGCAGTGCGCGCCGCTGGCGACGGCTCTGATCAAGAATCTGCCCCCTGGGCTGCCGCAAGGGACGCCGATCGACGTGCATTATTCGCTGCAGTCCAACGGACGGTTGGCGGTGAGAGCCGCCGTGCAAGGCTTCGGATCGCCGGCTCGAATCGAACTGCAGCGAGTGCGCGGGCTGGCGGAACGGCGCGTGCAGCGCTGGAAACAAGTCGTCTGTCGCGACGGCGGGTTCCGGAACTTTCAGGAGGTCCTAGCGGTGATGGCCAACGACCCGCCCGCCGGCGGCAAGCCCGAAACGCTCGAATCCGAGACCCGCGTCGAGAATCGCCGCCAAGGAGGTCGCTTGTCAGGTCCGGCCGTAGCGTACGGCGCCCCTCAGGCCGCTGCAGAAACCTTGCAAGCTCAACTCAATCCGACAAGGTCGTCGGGCTCCGCCGCGGCGATCACGCTCTCCGATCCTGAAGAAGCGGGATCGGACGCAGCAGACATCTATGCCCAGCCGGCGCCGACGAGCCGGCGCAGGCGAGGAAACTGGATCAACTCTGCCGTGAACCTGACCGGACACGTCCTCGCCGCGTTCGTCGGGTTGTTCGTCGGCTATTACCTGTTGTGCATCGTGCGACCCGAACTGAATTATTTCCGACTCAATCTCCCGGGGGTCGCCGCCCCCAGCGAAATCCGGCGATGAATCCGCCGCCCGCGCGGTCGAAGCGCTACGCGCCGACCTTGTCGCCGAGGCGCTGCTTGCGAATGTAATCCCGCGCCCGTTGGACAGAGGCAGGCTTCTTGAGGCCAAGGCGAACCGCTTCCTCGAACGCCTTGTCGGGGCCGACCCCTTCGTCGAGCACGCGGTACGTCATCCACGCGGCGCCGACTCGGTTGGTCGTCGCGCTGTGGAGCACCAGCGGCCGGCGGGCTTCGTTGGCCAGCACCTCGCGGACCTTGGTGAAGACTTCGTCCGAAAGCTCGTCTTCCGGATCGAGCGCGAGCTCGACGTAGTTCATCCCCACGACCCGCACCTCGCGCCCTTCGTCCCAGTCGACGTCGTCCGGCATGCGAAGCTTGACGACCGTTTTGATCCCGCGCCGCGCCCAGCGGGCGAAATCTTCCTTGCGCGGCTGGCCGCACAAGTAGAGATCGCCAACCGCGAAGGACGGCGCGTCGAGCCCGAGGTCGACCGGCTCGACCATCGCGGGGCCGGTCGACGCGGACTCCGGCTCCGTCTGGTTCGCCGTCCGTGCGGCGTCGCGACATCCGACGAACGCCGCAAAGTTCCCGGCGACGGCCAGCGCAATGAACACGAGCCGACGCCTATCGGGCCAGGACGACGGAAACGGCGACGGCTTCATCTGTGATCTTCTCCTGCGACGGCGGCATTCGCGACGACGTGTGACGGCGCTATGTCCAATCGTACCACGCCAGCGGAAACAGGAGCGGTCGCGGCGAGAATTCCAGGTGCAGCACGCGGCGACGGACCGGCGCAGTCGTACGTTGAGAGCTATGGAGCAACAGCGGTCGCATCAGCGCCACGCCGCCGCGGGAGGCAAGGCAGTCCACGGATGCGATCGACTCGATCTGCATGCGAATCTGCTCCTCGTCGAGCACGCCGTCGCGGTGCGTGCCCGGCAGCACGCGCAAGGGTCCCGCGTCGTGATCGCAGGGATCGAGATGGATTCGCACGGCAACCATTTCGGCGAGAACTTCAACTGGCGGCTTCACGTGAGGCACGCCGGCTTTGACCGACCACGCGGAGAACCCGGGCGCTTCGTGACGCTCGGCCACGGCAATCATCAGGTCTTGATGCCAAGCGACCTGCCAATTCGCCGCGGGACGCTTGTCGAACCACAAGGCCTTGACGCAGCGGGCCGGTCGCCCCAAGGCCGTCGCGACGCACTCGCGCACAGGAAGCGACTGAGCGACGCGGCGAACCGCCTCGCAGCGACGCAGCAAGTCGCGGGCGCCCGCGGCGTACGGATCGGCTTCTTTCTCGGTCAGAATCTGCAGAGCGTCGGCGAGCGCGTCGCACTGGTCGGCGTCGACCACCTGCGGCAGGCACGCGTAGCCGTCGCGTTGAAATCGCTCAATCTCGTGCTCCATGCGCGACGCAATTCCGGGAGTTGAGTTTGCCTCTGGGCGGCGATCAATTCTAAACTGACGGCAGGCGACGACAACATGCCCTGTGCCAAGGCGGCCGCGAAAGGAACTCTGCTTATGGAACGCGTCGGCGTCTCTTTCAAATCGTCGCTCACGGGCGACGAGGTTCGTGAGCGGTACGTGCAGCCGCTCCGCGCCGCGCTCGAGGCCGCCCAGGCCGGGTACTACAGCAATTATTTGCGCCAACCCGACGACGATCCCGACCGGCCGAGCGAACACCTGCTGAT
Organism: Pirellulales bacterium; assembly: GCA_019636345.1. Classification (NCBI taxonomy): domain Bacteria; kingdom Pseudomonadati; phylum Planctomycetota; class Planctomycetia; order Pirellulales; species Pirellulales bacterium. The sequence goes on from JAHBXQ010000003.1 coordinate 62,806, forward strand.
GTTCATGGTCCGCGACTTCCAGGTCGGGCTGCGACTCTTGCGGACGGAACTCGAGAAGCTCGAACGCCCGGGGGACGTGCAGTTGCACAATCTCAATCCGAGCGATCCGATGTATTGAGGGGGGCGCCTCGGCGCGTCCGCTCACGCGATCGGCGATGTGTGCGACGCGGGGCGCGAGAATTTCGCCCTTAGACCGCTCGCCCCTCAGATGTACCACATCGCTCCCGCCGCGGCCGCGCCCCGTTCGGCAAGATCGGCGAGCGTGACGCTGGTGAGCACCTCGCGCCGAGCCCGCGCCAAGTCGGCACAGGTTTCGACCAAGGCCGCGGCGAAGGGCGATTCGCCAGCCGCGCATTCGCTCGGCGCATCGTTCGCCTCGAGCAGGTCGACCACGTCGGCCAACGTCACCTCCTGCGGCGGCTGGCTGAGACGGTAGCCCCCCCCGGGACCGCGGGTGCTGGCGATGATTCCGGACCGCTTGAGTTCATGGAGAATTTGCACCAGAAACGTCGCGGGAATGCCATGCCTCTCGGCGATCCGCGCGGCGGAGGCCGGGCGCGCTGCGACGCCCGGTTGCTCCTGGGCGAGCTCCAGCAGGGCGAGGATCGCGTATTGGGTTTTGGCGGACAGCATCAGGCAACGGGGGCAAGGGGCCGGCGAGGGCGTGAATTAAATGCCGCTCCCCTCGCTCTCCGCGGGGGTGTGCAATCCGCACTCGGTTTTGCCGCTGCCGCTCCAGCGACCCGCCCGTTCGTCGCCGTCCGGCTCGCCGGGAACGACCGCCCGCGTGCATGGCCAGCAGCCGATGCTGGGATAGCCGCGGTCATGGAGCGGGTTGTACGGCACGTCCTCCTCGAGGATCCGCTTCCACACGTCCTTCTTGGTCCAGTTGGCCAGCGGGCTGATCTTCACAAGCTGGAACTTCTTGTCCCACTTCACGATCGGCGTTTCGGCGCGGGTCTCGCTCTGGTCGCGGCGAATGCCGCTCATCCAGGCGTGCTTGCCGCGGGCCGCTTGCTGCAAGACCTTCACCTTGCGGTCGAAGCAGCACTGATCGGGGTTCGATTTGTAGAGCGGTCCGCCGTGGAGCGCCTCGTACTCGGGGACCGACAGCTCGGGCTGCAGCATGTCGACTTCGATGCCGTACTTGCGCGCGATGCGATCGCGCAGGTCGAGCGTTTCGAGGAACTGGTACCCCGTGTCGAGATTGAACACGTACGTCTGCGGCGCCACCTTGGCCAACATCGACAGGATGACGCACCCCTCAGGGCCGAAGGCCGTGGCCATGGTCAAGTAGGGGGCGAACCGCTCGTGGGCCCAGGCGATGATCTCCTCGGGAGTCGCCGATTCGAGCCGAGCGTTGGCCTCGGCCAGTTCGGAGAGGAGCTCGGGGGTCGCCTCAAGCTGCTCGGGCGCGAAGGGGGCGAGTTGGGTCATGGGGAGGATTCTCAGGCGGGGCCCGGCGGCGGGCTGGAACGGTTCGCTTGTGCGCGACGCCGCCCCGGGGATCACGGGCAAAACAGGCAGGTTTTCCGCGGAAAACGCACGGGGAGAGCTGGAACTTGCCATAATGTTATCTTTGTTGGTCAGAATAGTCAACTAAAGACCGCCAGTCCCTGGTATCGGTTCGCGCGGGGCCGATTATTCAGCCTGGATCGGTCGCGCCGGCGCCCTGGAGGAACCGAGCGGAAGTTGGGCGCCTTCGCCGATCCGTGACAAGCTCCTGCCAAAACCGGGCGGCGGGTTGACCCGATCGCGGGGGGGCCGGACGATGCGGGGCGATCGGCCCGCCGAACATGGGGAGGCCGCGCGACCGGGCCGCCAACGGGGCGTTCCGCCGCTTTGACCTCCGCCTCCTCTCATCCTCACTCCTGCCTTCGCCATGCCTTGCTATCTGGCTGTTGATTTGGGCGCCTCGAGCGGGCGCGTCGTTGCAGGGCTGTTCGACGGCGAGCGGCTCGTTCTGGAAGAGGTGCACCGCTTCGCCAACGGTCCGGTTCGGTGCGGGGCGCGGCTTCACTGGCGGACCTTCCAACTCTGGCAGGACATCCTCGACGGGCTGCGTCTTGCAGGGCAGAAGTACGGCCGCGAGGTGGCGAGCGTCGGGGTCGACACCTGGGGAGTCGACTTCGCCTTGCTCGACGCCAACGACGAATTGCTCGGAGCGCCGGTGGCGTATCGCGACTCGCGCACCGAGGGCGCCTTCGAACGCGCGTTCGCCCGCGTGCCCCGCGAGGAGATCTTCGCCGAGACGGGCCTGCAGTTCATGGAGCTCAACACGCTCTACCAACTGCTGGCGCTGCAGGAGGCCGGTTCGCCGGCGCTCGTCGCGGCACGGCGGATGCTGCTCATGCCGGACCTGTTTCACTGGATGCTATGCGGCGAGAAGGCGAACGAAGAGACCGACGCCTCGACGACGCAACTGTTCAACCCCCGCACGCGGGACTGGTCGCACGCGCTCATCCAGCGGTTCGGGCTCCCCGCGGAACTGTTCGGCCCGATCTCTCCCCCGGGGACGACGCTCGGGCCGTTGCTCGAGCATGTGGCGGCCGAGACGGGGCTTGCCGGGGTGAAGGTCGTGTTGCCGGGGTCGCACGACACGGCCAGCGCGGTGATGGCGGCGCCGGGCGCGAAGCCGCAAGCGAGCGGCGGGCCGGTCGAGTGGGGCTACATCAGCTCGGGCACGTGGTCGCTGATGGGGCTCGAACTCCCGGCGCCGGTGATCACCGACGACTGCGCCCGGTGGAACTTCACCAACGAAGCGGGGGTCGCCGAAACGACGCGGCTGCTGAAGAACATCCCGGGGTTGTGGCTGGTGCAGGAGTGCCAACGCATCTGGCGCTCCAAGGGCGAGGACTACACCTGGAACGACCTTACCCGACTGGCCGCCGAGGCGCCGCCGCTGGCCGCGGTGATCGACCCCGACGACGCGCGGCTGGTCGCCCCGCGCGACATGACCAAGGCGCTCGCCGAACTGTGCCGCGAGACCCACCAGCCGACGCCCGAGTCCCCGGGGCAAATGTTCCGGTTGGCGCTCGAGAGCCTGGCGATGCGTTATCGGCAGGTGCTTGCAATGTTGAACGCGCTGAACGGGACCCCCCTGGCGCGGCTGCACGTCGTCGGGGGCGGAACGCAGAATCGACTCTTGTGCCAAATGACCGCCGACGCTTGCGGGCTGCCGGTGACCGCCGGGCCGGTCGAAGCGACGGCGATCGGCAACGTGCTGATGCAGGCGATCGCCGCCGGCGACGTGGCGGACATCCCCCAGGCCCGCGAGGTCGTCCGACGCAGCTTCGACGTCATCGAGTACGAACCGCAGAGCCGCGCGAAATGGGACGACGCGGCGGCGAAGTTCAACGAGCAGTGAAGCGAACTCGCTTCGGCTTCGCGCCCGCAATCTGCCTGCGTCCAAGCGCTAGAGCGGCGCCGCTTTTCGTGCGGCGACGAAGGCGCAGATCAACCACGCGGCCGAGACGACCTCGATCGTTGCGAACAGGTAGGTCAGCTTCGCAACCGAGAAGGCCGCCAGCGTCGGCACGCGGAACAACACCAGCGAAGTCGAGAAGATCGCGGCAAACGCCAACCCGCCCAGTCGAAGCGAAGGGGTCAGCCCGCACAGGATCATCGCGGCGCCGAGTCCCGCTTGCAGACCGCCGTAGACGGTGATCCACTCGCTGCGGCCCGAGCCGCCGGTGAGCGAAAAGCCGACCGAGGCGGCCGTCGAATCGGGAGCCGCGGCGCACCACGCCCCCAAGGCCAAGTAACACGCCCCCAGCGTCGTCAGCGGAATCACGTCCGTCCTCCCTTGCCTGATCGTCGGCGAGGCCCGCGGGGCGAGCCACGAGTGCGCCTGGCGAATGCCTGGACCCCGTGCAGCGCCAACCGCAAAGACGACGGGAGACTCACCAGCCCTGCGGGGGACTACTCGAACGGATTCTCGCTGAGCGGCTCGTCGGCCCCTGCGTCGTCGAACATCCCCTCGTCCTCGTCGAAGTCGGCCGGTTCGTCGGCCGGGAAGGCCTCGTCCTCTTCGACCATCGGCTCGTCCTCGTCCAGGGGTTCGTCGTCCGCGGCGAAGGGGTTCTCCTCCGTCTCTTCAGCCGGCGCGACGGGCTGGGCGGCGCCAGGGGTCGGCGGGACGCGATGCATGACGACCGCCTCTGCACCGACCTCGTGCAGACACTGAAGCAAGCCCAGCTCGTCGGCCAAGAAGACGCGGTCGGTCTGCTCGTTGACCAGCGCGTGGACGCCGTCAACGCCGGTCAGTCCGTTGACGGTTCGCCCCGTCTTGGCGTCGATGACGTAGAAGTTGCCGAACGCGTCGCCGGCGTAAACGCGGTCCTTGCCGCGAGCGGCGAAGCGATCGAGCCCCCGCACTCGCCACAACTCGGCCCCGGTCTTCACGTCGACGGCGTACAGCGCGGGCTCGCGCGAGGCGACGTACGCCGTATCGCCGATGACGACCGGCTGGCTTTCGATCGCGTCGCCGGCGGAGAACCGCCACTTCTCGGCGCCGGTGATTTCATGGACGCAGTACAGGTACCCGTCTCGCGACGCCGCAAACAAGTAGGGAGACTGTTCGGCCGGCGGGGCGACGATTTCGTCGTTCGTCTGCAATCGGAACAGCACGTTCGGCTTGTTGGCGCTGCAGACGTACAGCCGGCCGGTGGTGGTCGGCCAACAGATGACGTCGCCGGAGTGGGTCGGTCGCTGAAAGGTGCGCCCCTCGGACTGATAGTACCACGGTTGCGCCGCGGAGTCGTTCAGCGAGAAGGCCTCGACCCGACCGTTCACTAACGAAACGTAAGCGTACTCGTCGCTGAGCGCGGGCCCGGCGGCGGGAGCGCTCCCCAGATCGCGCTGCCAGATGACGTGCCCGTCGTTTCGATCGATCAGGTAGAGTCGCGAGGCGCTGACGACGGCCAGATAATCCAAATTCGCCCCGGGACCGAACGCCGCCGCCCCCGCGGCGCCGATCGAGGTCGTCCACAACGTTTCGCCCGTCTCGGCGTCGAACGCCGCGAGCAGACCCGACGTGGTCACGGCGTAGGCGCGATCGTACTGAAGCTTCCACTGCGACACCCGGCTGCGAGTCGTGTCGACCGGCGCCTGGGCGTACCAACTCCGCACCAATCCGCACCGCGTGGCGTCCTCGTACGAGACGAGCCGACCCCCGGCCTGCACCGCGGCCGCGGAAACGAGCACGACCGCCGACGCCCCCCACAGGGTCGACACGGCACGCGAAGCAACCAAGCGAACAAACATCGTCATCACGCCGGGGGCGAGGAGGTGATTCGAGACAGGCCTGACGGACGCCGAACGCCCACGGCCGCAGCCTTCCAGTGTAGTCACCGCCGGCGCAACCGGCAAAACAGGCAAAACGGGCTGAGCGCGGCGAGTCGCCCGGGGGGTCGCAGCGTACGGGGCGCCATGGCCCGCATTCCGTCGGCGCTTGCCTCTTGCGGGTCCGCGGGCGTAGGTTGAACCGCGGCCGGACGGAACGCCGGGCCCGCATTCCCCTCGCTTCGCTCCACTCGAGGATCTCTCCCATGAACCCCGCCGAGCCGTTCCCTTGCATCATGATCCGTCGCGGCGAGGGCGGGGCGGCTCGATTCGGCGTCGAGCGGATCCGCATCGACGATCTCCCTCCCGGCGAGGTGCTGATCCAGGTCGCCTGCTCGTCGCTCAACTACAAGGATGCGCTCGCGTGTCAGGCCCATCCGGGAGTGGTGCGAACGCTCCCCCATGTGCCGGGGATCGACTGCGCCGGGCATGTCGTCGCGGTTCCCGCCGAAAGCGACTTTCTGCCCGGCGAGCCCGTGCTCGTCACGGGATACGACCTGGGCGCCCCCGCGTGGGGCGGGCTGGCTGAGTTCGTCCGCGTCCCCGCCGCGTGGGTCGTCTCGCTCCCCGGCGGACTCACGCTCGAGGAGGCGATGACCTACGGCACGGCCGGGTTCACCGCCGCGCAGTGCGTCACCGCGATCGTCGACCGGGGCATCGGCCCGGATCGGGGCGACGTGGTCGTCACCGGCGCCACGGGGGGAGTCGGCAGCGTCGCCGTGGCGATTCTTGCGAAGCTCGGTTACCGGGTCGCCGCCGTCACCGGCAAGCCGGAGCAGGCCGAGTGGCTCCACGGGCTGGGGGCCGCCGAACTCCTCTCCCGCGAGCAAGCGGCCGACGCCTCCGATCGCCCGTTGCTCGGCGAGCGCTGGGCCGCGGCGGTCGACACCGTCGGCGGGGTCACGCTCGCCGCGCTCGTGCGGAATATGAAGCACCGCGGAGTCGTCACGGCTTGCGGACTCGTGGGAGGGGTCGACGTGCCGCTGACGGTCTACCCGTTCATCCTCCGCGGCGTGACGCTGGCCGGGATCGACTCGGCGAAATGCCCCCGCGAGCCGCGGCTGGAAATGTGGAGCAAGCTCGCCGGGCCGTGGAAGGTCGACCAATTGGCCGCGCTGCGGCGCGAGATCACGCTCGACGAAGTCCCCGCCGAGATCGCCCGCATGCTCGCCGGCCAATCTCACGGTCGGGTCGTCGTCCGGCCGACGAGCTTGGCCACGTGAACGCCCACCGCCCGGCACGATCCGGGGCGGCGGTTACTGCGAGTCCCCCTCGGCGTCCAGTCGCTTTACCGCGCCGAACAGGTGCCCCGCGTGGCCGGCGCCCGCCCAGTAGCCGGCGTAGTGACCCTGGTAGATCATCACCCGGGCGTCGAACGTCCCCAGCCCCGGCACCGCGAACTTGTCGAGCGAGATGACCGGCGTGTCCCCCGCCCAGCGGATCGGCAAAGTCAGCGGCAGCACGAGGTCCTTTCCCCCGTAGCTGAACCGCGATTGCACCAGCCAGTCGTCCCCCTGCAGGTGCTTCACCAGCACCAGTTCGTACCGGTCGTCGCGCAGCTCGCGGGGGGGCTTGTTGCTGTCGGTCGAGAAGCCGACGAGCGCCACGCCGCTGAGCGATTTCTCGAGCGCCACAAAGCGCGCGGTTTGCTCGGATCGGGGTTCAGAGCCGGGCTCGGCGCCGCAGGCCCCGGGACGTGCGACGGCGATCAGCGCGCAGGCCAGTCCAGCGGCGCGCAGCGTGCGAACAACCATGGCGGCGACTCCTTGGATCTCGCGCCCGGGGCGCCGCGCCGCGGCGGCGATTCTCCCGACGCGGACCAAGCTTACCGCGCCGCGGCCGGTTGCGGGGTCGGCCGGCCCGCCGTTCGGTGAACCGGGTCACCTCGGCCAAGAAAGGGGCGCGACCAAGGCGCTACTTGGTCGTCGTCGGGTAATACCCGCCCATGTTGAAGTACTGCGTGCTGTGCCCCGTCGTGGGGAGCCCGCCGTTCACGCCGCGGTTGATCGCCCCCGCGGCCGTGGCGCTGCGCAACTGCTGCTGGGTGCGCTGGTTCTGCATCTGCTGCCTTTGGGCGAACCGCTGCTGCTCGAGCTGCGGCTGGACGAAGGCGTAATAGCTGGGAAGGCCGACGCTGCTCTCCTGGATGTCGAGGGCCAGATAGGGGCTCAGGTTGGAACCCGCGCGATAGTCGGTGAACGGCTTGCTCGCCGGGGCGGTTTGCACCGCTTGGGACGCGGCGGGGGCGACTGATCCCGCTTTGGGGGCGGGACGATACTGCGCTCGGCCGCGGCTGAAATAATCCAGCGCCGGGTTGCTGGCGCCGCTGAGTCGCTGATAGGCGCCGGGTCGGGGGGCGTGCGTGACGGGCGAAACCCCCGCCGCAGCCGCCGCGCCCGAGGTCTGGGCTCGCGCCGCCGTCGGCCCGCTGGCCAGGACCGCCGCCGCGACGCACATCGCCCCGCAGGTCGCCCATCGCTTCGTCATATTCAGCCCGCTTTCGCCGCAAACCGGAAGAGACATCGAGACCAGCGGCCAAGAGGCTCGCCCCGCGCGGACCCTCGTCCCCGCGTCGCGACCGCTCGGCACATCTTTCCCAATCGGCAAACGCGCGTCGACGGCGTGAACAGAAAGGCTAAGATAGCGGGCTAGCGAGGGCGGAGCGGCGAGCGGTCCGAGCCCGGGACGCTGGCAGAGCTAGCGCACTGCCGGCGACCGACCGCGACCTGTCGCCTCGCCGTCCCCCCCTCTGACTTCCGGCCACTCGCCCCTAACCCCCCGCATTGCATGATCACCGTCGGCATGAATTACGTCGTCATCGAGGGCAAGCAGGCCGACTTCGAGGAGAAGTTCGCCGCGGTCATCGACGCCCTGAACGCCGCCCCCGGGCACGCCAGCTCGACGCTGTGGAAAGACGTCGCCAACGGCGCCAGCTACCTGATCACCAGCGAATGGAACGACGAACAAGCGTTCCGCGACTTCGTCACCAGCGACGCCTTCCGCGCCGTCACCAACTGGGGCAAGGAACAAATCCTCGCCGGAAGGCCGAGCCACAAGGTGTACAAGAGCTGACGCGCTGCAGCGCCGCTGACGCCTCGCCGCGCGAGGTGCAAAACCACTGAAAATTCGGAGCAAAAACTCCCGGCGGGGATGCGGTTGGATTGTTCTAACTGCATGCACGCCAACGAGTTGCCGCGAAACCACATGGCCGGCGGGCGCCCATTCTGCAAGCAAAACTCCCCGCGACGAGCAAAACCCGCCGCGGGCCTCGCCGGCGATCGCAACGCGCGGTCCGGCGCCTTCGTACTCTGCGAAGGCCCGGCTCAATTTCTGCGAACACTTCGGGAGGCTACGGGGCAAGCCCGCTAGCTGGAGTACGTCCAGGAACCGAAAACGTGGCTGATCCGGAAACCGCCGCTAGGCCCACCGTGATCGCCCCCAGTATCTTGGGGGCGAAAACCGGTCTCCAGTATTCCGGCGGCATTTCCCTATCTCAGGGACTTCGCAATCTCGCTGACGGGGGCGTATCCGTCCGACGCAAGCCTAGCCAAGACGACAGGCTCGCGGAATTCAGGGTGTCGCCGCATGATTTGGACAACATATAACCGCACCCACCAGTGTTCGTGCGAGCCTAGCTTGCTTAGCTCATTCTTTGCGTCTGGCAATGCCGCCTGGAATCGTTCTTCATAGCGGTGCTGCTTGAACCAAAGTGCGTTGCTAACAACATGCTCGGCGAGTGTAACATCGTCTCGCGGCCGTGCTCTACCTGGACGGCCTGAGCCGTCAAGGTTGTCGGCCTTGTTGAATATCAACAAGGCCTCTCCTGGCGACCGCTCGAACATGTATTCAACGAACGGGGTCGGGACGTTTTGGTTTGCAACCGTTCGCTCGCGAACGTACTCGAAATAGTCCCCGTAGTTCACCGGCCCGTTTTGCGAACTGGTGGGCCCGGCGTTGTCGTGACCTTGAAACCAGTCGCGAACAAATGAGCGAAGGTTTTTGTTCTCGGCATCAAGATACGGAGCAAGCATGCGAATCACCACGCTTGGCGGTATTTCGAGCGTTTGAAGAAGTCCCAACGCGATGAGCGGCTGCCCTTCGCCGGGGGCCGCCGCGTAAATGGCTATCTGCTTTACGATTTCATTCTTATCGGCGATTGCATCGTGTAGGCTCGCAACCCGTTCCCGCAAAGATGGATTCGACGGGGCCATTGCTTCGGCGACAAGTTGCAATTGTTCCTGAATAGGTTCTTCGGCCTGACTCACCAGAACATCAACGCTCGCATCCTGAGCGAGACTTGCCGAACACGATGCAACTATTATTGCGGCCGCTGCAAGTGAACGCATGGCAGACACCTATCTGTCTTGTAGTTGATTCAGTCTAGTAATAATCGTGTTCAGGACTGTTAAGTCATCGTCGATCGTGAAGTGAGTGAGTGCCGCAAGCACCGGGTCTGCTTGTGCTGTAAGTTCGCCCGTCTACACGTCCAAATTCTTCACATCCAGCGCGTGCTTCTGGATGAACTCGCGCCGCGGTTCGACGTTGTCGCCCATCAGCACGCGGAACAGTTCGTCGGCCCCGGCGGCGTCTTCCATGCGCACTTGCAGCAGGGTGCGGTTGGCCGGGTCGAGGGTCGTTTCGCGGAGTTCCTCGGCGTTCATTTCGCCCAGGCCCTTGAAGCGGGTGATCGTGAGCCCCTTCTGGCCCGCCTCGCGGATCGCGGCGGGGAGGCCGCGCAGGTCTTCGAGCCCCGACTCGCTCTCGCCGCGGCGCACCGCGTAGCGGCTCCCCTCTTCGCCGGTGCGCTCCTGGGGAATGAGCGACTCGATGCTGAACCCTTGGGCGGCCAAGTCCCCCAGCAGGGTGTTGATCGTGCGGACCTCGTGCAGCTCGATAATCCGCAGCCGCGGCGCCGCCGCGCCGTTGACGATCTCGGCGGAGGGGGGCGCCGCGCCGTCCGCGGCGGGGGTCGTCTCGTCGTCGGGCGTCTGGGCGGGAGAGCGGTCCAGACCGACCCCGGCGTCGACGCGCAGTTCGTGGCCCAGTTCCTGTTCCTTCGCCTTGACGAACTCGTCGAGCTGCTCGCGACCGACGAACCAATGGTCTTCGAGCCCGAGCATGACGTGGTACGCGGGCAGCTTGCCCGTGACAGGGTCTTGCCGCTCGGCGTGGATCCGCAGGCTGATGCCGCGGCGCTCGAGCGCCAGCAGGGCCTCTTCCATGGCCGCCAGCGTGCGGACGAGCTTGGTCATCCGTTCGCCCTCGATCAGTTCGCCGTTGCGAGGGTCAAAGATGCAGTCCCCCAGGCCCATGTCGAGCAGTTGGGTCTTCATCTCCTCGTCGGTCTGGACGTAGTAGGTCTGCTTCTTGTTGACGACCCGGAACAGCGGCGGCTGGGCGACGTAGACGTGCCCCCCTTTCACGAGGTCGTACATCTGCCGGTAGAAGAACGTGAGCAGCAACGTGCGGATGTGCGAGCCGTCGACGTCGGCGTCGGTCATGATGATGACGCGGCCGTAGCGGCGCTTGCTGAGATCCTGGTCGGCGCCGATGCCCGTGCCGACGGCCGAGATCATGCTGCGGACCTCCTCGTTGGCGAGCACCTTGTCCTCGCGCGATTTGTAGGCGTTGATGATCTTGCCCCGGAGGGGGAGGATCGCCTGGTACTCGCGCAGCCGGCCCCCTTCGGCGCTGCCGCCGGCCGAGTCGCCTTCCACGAGGTAGAGCTCGCACTTGTCGACGTCTTTGCTGGAGCAGTCGCGGAGCTTGCCGGGGAGCCCGCCGCTGGAGAGGGCGCCCTTGCGATCGCGGACCAGTTGCCGGGCCTTGCGGGCGCTCTCGCGCGCCTCGGCCGCGAGCAGGCCCTTTTTGACCATCGCCTTGGCGTTTTTGGGATTTTCTTCGAGATACTTCGCCAGGAATTCGCCGAACAGGCTGTTGACGATCCCCTCGACCTCGCTGTTGCCGAGCTTGGTCTTGGTCTGCCCCTCGAACTGCGGATGGGGCACCCGCACGCTGATGACCGCGGTGAGCCCTTCGCGAACGTCGTCGCCCGAGGGGACGAGGTCCTTGAACAAGTTTTCCTTTTTGCCGTAGTTGTTCAGCGAGCGGGTCAGCGCGGAGCGGAACCCCGACAGGTGGGTTCCTCCCTCGTGGGTGTTGATGTTGTTGACGTACGTGTGGCAGTTTTCGGTGTACTCGCCCGAGTACTGCAGGGCGATCTCCAGTGTGACGCCCTCTTGCTCGGCCTCCATGTACAGCACGTCGGGGTGGACCGGTTCGCTCGCCCGGTTGAGCCACGTGACGTACTCGATGATCCCTTGCTCGTACTGAAAGGTCTCGCTTTCGCCGTTACGGGCGTCGCGGATCGTGATTTTCACGCCGCGGTTCAGAAACGCCAGTTCCTGCAGCCGTTTGACCAGCGTGCCGTAGACGAATTTGGTGGCCTGGAAGATCTGCGGGTCGGGTTTGAAGGTGGTTTTCGTGCCGCGGCGATCGCTGGCGCCGATGCGGCGGACTTCGCTGGTCGGCACGCCGCGGGCGTATTCTTGGTGATATGCGTGCCCCGCACGGCTGACCTCGACCTCGCACCACTCGCTCAGGAAGTTGACGACCGTGACGCCGACCCCGTGCAATCCGCCGGAGGTCTGGTAGGCGCCTTTGCTGAACTTGCCGCCGAATTTCAGGACGGTCATCACCCCTTCCAGGGTCGAGACCTCGCGGTCCATCTGCTCGGAGAGTTGCTCGTGCTTCTCGACCGGGATGCCGCGGCCGTCGTCCTCGACGGTGACCGAACCGTCGGCGTTGACCTCGACGACGACCTGCGTCGCGTAGCCGGCCATCGCCTCGTCGATCGAGTTGTCGACGACCTCGTAGACGAGGTGATGCAAGCCCCGGGCGGTCGTGTCGCCGATGTACATGCTGGGACGTTCGCGCACATGCTCCAAGTCGGAGAGGTGTTCGAGATCGCTCGCCCCGTACTCTTCATTGCCGGAGGGCTTTTTCTTCGCTTGTTCTTCGGACATTGTCTGCTTGCTAGGTTCCATGCGTCTCGCGCCCAGGCGCTGAGCCGCAAAGAAAAGAAACGGAGTGAGTTAAACTGACAAAGAGCGAGCCAAACGCAGATCGATCTGCGTCCGTCCTGTGCGCCTCAGCACGAGAGCGTCTGAGGAGCGTGAATCACGTTGCCGTCGGTCCCACGCGGCCGACCTTGAATTTCAGGTTTTTGATCCCGGAATCGGGAAGGGCCGCTTGCAGGGCGGCGAGCAGGCGTTCCTTTTCGAAGCCGAGTTCTTGCATCAAGAGCGAGCTCGCGACGATCACCTCGAGCGTCCCTCGTTTCACGGCGCCCGGTTCGGTCAACGGGGCGAACCGTTCCCCGACCGCGGCCCGCCACGCCTCGGTGCACGCCGCGGCCGTGCGAATTTGGGCGTAACCGCGACGCTGCATGACCTGGGCGAGCACGTTCTTGAGCGCCTTGGGCTGTTGTTGCCGAAACCAGCGTCCATGCGACTCCCGTCGCTTCGCCACGTCGGCGACGTCGTCGGGATGACCGTCGAGCGGATTCATGACAACAAGCCCATTGCGTAAGTGAGCGACGGGGCGCCGGCCCGCGGCGATTCCGATCTCGCTCGTCTACCGATCTCGCGCCAACGGCATGATCACGTAACCGTAGCCGTCGTCGGTCGTGCAAACCGCCGCTGCGTCGGAGTCTTTCATTTCGAGCGTGAACGTCTTCTCGGCGTCGAGAACTTTGAGGAAATCGATCGCAAACTTGGGATCGAGCGTCGTGACGATCGGAGCGCCGTCGTAGCCGATCGGCAATTCGACCCGCGACTCGCCCACCTCGGCCGCACGACCCGACAGGACGAGCATGCCGTCGCCGAAGGCGAAGTCGACTCCGCGGCTCTCCTCGCTGGTGACGATCGCCGCTTGGCGAACGGCCGCATGCGTAGGGCCGACCGACAGTTCGATCCGATGGCCCGACCCGAGTTCGGGAAACACCCGCCGCCAGTCGGGAAACCGACCTTCCAGCAGCCGGGCCGAAATCGTCGCCCGGGCGCTCTTCACCAGAAACTCGTTGCCGCGGACCGCCAGTTGCACCTCGGCGTCGGACGGAGCGACGGCGCGTTCGATGAGGTTCATCGCTCGGGTCGGCACGATCGTGGTCGGGCCCATGTCAGCGCCCCCGTGCACGCCCACCGGGCCGGACATCTTGGCAAGTCTTCGGCCGTCGGTGCCGATCGCCGTGAGCACGCCGTCGGTCGCCTCCAGCTTCACCCCGCCCAGGGCGTACCGGCTGCTTTCGTTGTCGGTGGCGAACGCGGTGCGGCGGATCAGTTCCCGCAACAGCCGCGCGGGGATCTCGAAGTACGCCTCGGCGGTGAATTCGGCCACGGGGGGGAAGTCGCCCGGGTTCTCGGCCGGCAGACTGAACTGGCTCCGCTGGCCGCGAATGGTCGTGTTGCCCCCTTCCGATTCGATCTGCAGCGTTTCGTCGGCGCTTTCCCGGAGGATGCTGCCGAACCGCGTGACCGACAGCACGATCGCCCCGGGGGCGTGCACCTCGACCCCTTGCACCGCGTGGCGAATGCCGACCTCCAGGTCGGTCGCCGTGAGAGTCGTTCCCTCGCGGGTCGCTTCGAGTTTGACGTTCTGCAGGATCGGCTTGGGGCTGCGCGCCGGCGCCACTGCGGCGGCCGTTTGGAACGCTTGGAGCAACTGCTCGCGATCGCAAGAGATTTTCATGGGGAGTTGGTCTTTCCTTCGCTGCGGACAACGGAAGCCGTCAGGCTTCTTCCCGACACATGTCTTCTAGGTAACAGCAGTTATAGAGCGGGGCCGAATCGAGTCGACAACCGCCGGCTCAGATGGATTTGCCTCGGGATTTGCCGAGAGGCGCCGATTTGTCGACGTTGGGGAAAACCGGGCGAGAACCTGTCGCCAAGCTGTTGCGCGAGCGTCGACAACCGGCGTCTGGACGACGGCAAGCGAGGCACGTCGTCGAAACCCGACAAGTCGGCGGCAGTTGGCGACAAGCAGTCAACAAGTTATCCCCAGGGGCGATTGAATTTCGAAGTTGGCTGACGGTCGGTTCAGGCGGCTTGGTCGAACTCGATTACGCGGATTGCAGGATTCGCCCCAGGTGATCGATCGCTTCGGCCGTCGCAGCGTCGTGAACCAGCAGGTCTTGGATTCGGCTCTCGGCATGGATGATCGTCGTGTGGTCGCGGCCTCCCAGGGCCCGGCCGATTTCGGCGTAGCTGCACTCGGTCAGTCGCCGGGCCAAGTACGCGACGACGCAACGGGCGTGGACCAGCGACTTGCGTCGCGAGGGGCTCGCCAGCGCTGTTTGCGTGATGCGGAAATACCGGCACGCCACGGCGACGATCTGCTTGAGCGACGGGGCGCCGGCGGCGACGAGGGCGTGCGACTCGCCGTTGTCGGCGAGCCGGGCCATGGGGGTCGCATCGAGCCGGGCGAGCGCCCCGAGCGCCTTCGTCGCGGGGCCGTCGTGCTTGCGGGCGAGCTGGTCGAGCGTCTCGGCGGGGAGTCGCAGGCCGCGACGGGCCGCTTCGCCGGCCAGAATCGCGCGGCGGGCCGACTCGCCCGGCCAATTGAGCCCAATCGTCAGTCCCGCGGCGAGCCGGTCGCGCAACCCCGGCTCCAACTGCGGCAGACAGGCGAGCGGTTGCCGGGCGGTCGCCACGACGCACCCCCCGACGGCGACGATTGCATCGACCAGAGCCCGCAATTCCCACTGGGCGGGGTGACGGGGGCGCAGCCGATCAAGCCCCTCGACCACCAGCAGCGCCGTGCGACGCAAGCGGGCGAGCCACTCGCCGCTGCGGCCGTCGGCGCCCGCTTCGTGCAGGTCGCGGCAGAAGTCGGCGGCGGTGAAGTAGTGCGCCCGCTCGACCCCGTAGCAGCGGGCGAAGTGCCGCGCGGCGGCCTGGACGACGAGCGTCTTCCCCGCGCCTGAGGGCCCCGTGAGCACGAGCGGATTGAACCCCTCGGCCGCCGCGGGAAGCGGCTCCGGCGCCAAGAGGCGCACGAGCGCCGGCGCCAGCAGTTCGTTCTCCGGCCCGACGATGCAACTGCTCGCGCCGGGTTCGCCGGGCGAGGCAGGGAGTTCGATGGGAAACGCGGCGTCGATCACGCGCAGGGTCCGTCCAACGAAGGCTGAACTAACAGGGGAGAGCGACCACGCAGCAGCGGAGACGGGGCGGACGCTCATCGGGAGCGAGGGCTCCGCTGGGACGTCCTCGGGGCCTCGGCGGTATCAGCGCAGAGGGGCTGAGTCCGCCGGCGGCAAATCAAGCGGTGCATGATACCCGATTCGGGGGCCGGTCGTTAGCGGCGAGCGGCAAAAAAAGCCCGGTTTAGCGACGCCGTAACCGATTGACGCACAACGAGATGCGGCGAGCCGCCTCGACCATTTCGGCGGGCTCGGTCGCGGCCCCCCAACTGAGCCGAATCGCGCTGGAAATCACCCCCTCGGGAAGCCCCATCGCGACCAACACCGGGGACGGTTCGCTGGACCCGCTTGCGCATGCCGAGCCCGTCGAGCAGGCGACCCCCGCCATGTCGAGCGCGAGCACCAGCGCCTGCCGGTCCACCCCCGCGAAAGCGACGCAGAGCGTGTGGGGCGCCCGCTCGGCCGCGGCGCCGACGATCGTCATTCCGTCGAGCGACGACTGAAGCGATTCCACCAGCGTGGCGCCGAGGGCGGCCAGCCGTTCGCGACGGGCCTGCGCCTCGGCATGCCACGACTCCAACGCCTCGAGCATGCCGAGCACCAGCGCCGGCGACTCGGTTCCCGGACGTTCGCCCCCCTGCTGAAAGCCGCCGAAAAGCTGCGGGGCGAGCTTGACGCCGTGCCGGACGACCAGCGCCCCGATGCCGCGCGGGCCGTGGAACTTGTGGGGGGCGATTCCCAGGGCGTCGACCCCCAGCGCGGCGAAATCGACCGCGATCTTGCCGACCGCCTGGACCGCGTCGGTGTGGAACAGAACCCCGCGGCCGCGGCACAACGCCGCCGCCGCGGCCACGGGCTGGACGACCCCGGTCTCGTTGTTGGCGAGCATGACGCTCGCCAGCCGGGGGCCCCGGTCGAGCAACTGCTCGAGATGCTCCAGCCGAACGACGCCGGTCGCGTCGACGCCGATCCGAGCGACCGATCGCCCCTCGGCGGCCAGGGCGTCGGCCGCGGCGGCGATGCTGGGGTGCTCGATCGCCGAGACGAGCAGGTCCAGGTCGTTCGCGTCGGCGCCTCGATCGGCGGCTCGGAGAGCGCCCCCCAAGAGCCCCCGCAGGGCGAGGTTGTTCGCCTCGGTTCCCCCGCTGGTGAACACGACCCGGTCGGCGTCCATCCCCGCGACGCGGGCGCCCACGAGCTCGCCGATCCGCCGCCGGGCGTCTTCCACGGCCCGGCGGGCGTCACGGCCGAGGGCGTGCTGGCTGGCCGGGTTGCCGGGAAACCGCAACTGGGCCTCGTGCATCGCCGCGGCCACGGCCGGCAGCACGGGGGTGGTCGCATTGTGGTCGAGATTGATCGGTCCCTGCATGCCCCCCAGTATAACGGGGGACGGAGGCGCGCAAGGCGACTGGGGTTGCCGCTAGCAATTGCCGCTGCGTATGATCCGCCCCCGCCAGTTTTCGAGTCGTCCGGGAGCATCGAGCCATCGCATGGGAACCACGTTCAAAGCCGTCGTCATGTTGGCCGCCGTCGGGGGCGGGGTCGCTGCCTGGGACAAGTACGGGCCGCTGCCGCCGGAGACCCGGCGCTACGTCGATCAAGCGCTCGGCGCCGCGAAGGGGTTCCTTGCCAACCACCTGCCGCAGTCGTCGCAGCGCGACGTTGCGGGGCCGAGGATCGACGCTGGCGAACCGTTCGCGGCGCAGAGCGACTCGACCGCGCCGCCGCTGTTTGGCGTCGAGCCCGCACAGGTTGCGGCTGCGCGGCCGGCGCCGAGTTCGGGGCCGGCCGCGCAGCCGCTGTTGGACCAGTTGGTGAAGCTGGGGATCGGCGAGTACGAACTGGCCCGGTGGGGTTCCCGCGGCGATCTGTATCGGTTCCGCTGTGCGGCCCCGTTGGCCGGCAGCATGGACCAGGCCCGGCAGTTCGAGGCGATCGCCCCGACACCGTTGGCGTCGGTCGAGCAAGTGCTCGGCGAGGTCTCCGCGTGGCGGCTGGCGCGGAGCGGGGGACAGTTCACGCGTTAGTTCGGGCTGCCCTGTTCGCAGCGCCGCTCAACAGGACTGCCGACATCGGTCCCGCGGTCCCGCGGGGCCGCAAGGGCCGGATCTATGCAAGGTAAGTTCTCGCCTCGCCGATGGGGCTCGCCCGGCGCCGAGCGATTCGGTTGGCCGGCCGGCTGGACGCGTCCCGCGTGTCGCAAAAAGCGAAGGCGGCGGTCGCAAGGCACATCGCGTGCCGCGGACGAGGGCTCCCCGGAACCGGGACCGGAACTGGCGCGAGTCGAGGCGGCGCTGTTCCTGAGTCGCGAGCCGCTCACGACAAGAAAACTGGCGGAACTTGCCGGCGTTGCCGATGGAACGAGGGCCCGCACGCTGGTGGGCCAGTTGGCCGAGCGGTTGCGGCGGCGGGGGGCGGCGATGCAGCCGGTGGAAATCGCCGGCGGCTGGCAATTGCTGACCCAGCCGCGGCTGGCCGATTGGCTGGGACGGCTGCTGGGGGGCCCGGAGGACGCCCGGCTGAGCCCGGCGGCCTTGGAAACGCTGGCAGCGGTCGCCTATCGACAACCCGCGACCCGGGCCGAGATCGAAGCGATTCGCGGGGTCCAGTGCGGGGAATTGTTGCGATTGTTGATGGAACGGGATTTATTGCGTATCGTCGGGCGAGCCGATGAGTTAGGGCGGCCGTTTCTGTACGGAACGACGCGGAATTTTTTGCAAGTTTTCGGCCTGCGCCGCTTGGAAGACCTGCCCCCGATCGATCAAACTCGAACGACCGCCGGCCGTTCGGACGCCGGCGCCAGCCTCATCGCGACGGGCGCGATCGAGTGCGCCTGAGTTGGCGAAGGAGTTGTAGCGTGCAAGCTCAATTGACGACTGCGTTTGACATGACCGCCTCGCGCGAAGAGGAAGACCGGCGCGAATGGCTCGCCGTCGGCGCCCCCGCGATCGTCGCCGAAGACGACGACGATGACTACGAGTACGAAGACGACGAAGAAGAAGAGGACGGCGACGACGTCGGCGAAGAGTACGAGTACGAAGACGAAGACGCCGAAGACGAGGAATACGAGTACGAAGACGACGACGAAGAAGAAGCCGAGGAAGCCGAAGAGGACGACCTCGAAGAGGACGAGTGGGAGGAAGTCGACGACGAGGACGACGACGAAGAAGAGGACGACGAAGAAGACGAGGACTATGACTACGAGGACGACGACGAGGACGACGACGACCTCGGCCTCGAAGAAGACGATGATGAAGACGAGGAGTGGGATTGAGATCCCGACGCGGGGCGCTCTCCCGGTTCGTCAACAGGACGACAAATCACAAGCAGCCGTCGACCGACCGTCGACGGCTGCTTTTTTGTTCGTTGTCCCGATGCGCACGCCCCGCCGATGTCCGTCGCGGAGCGCCGCGTACGCTGTGGGACGGGCGGCGCGACAAGCAAGAAGCTTGCCGCTCAGTCCTCGATGCGGAACAGCCGCCGGAGCGCTTCCAAGAGCCCCAGCGGCGGGCCTTCCTGCGAGGCGTCGCGAAGGCTTTCGAGCGGCGGGTGGAGCAGCTTGTTGACGAGCCGATCGGCGAACTGCTCGATCTCGGTTCGCTGGGCTTCGTCGAGTTGCGGCAGCTTGCCGAACAGCCGCTTCAGTTCGGCCTGCTTGGGTCCCTCCATCCCGCGACGCAAGCCGGAGATCACCGGCGCCGCGACGCGGTGATGGGCCGCGGCCAGATAGCGGTTCGCTTCGAGCCGCACGATCTTCTCCGCCGCGGGCAGTTCTTGGGCCCGGGCCTGACGGTTTTGCTCGCAAGCGGCCTGCAGGTCGTCGAGCGAGTAGAGATAGACCGCCAATGCATCTCCCACCTCCGGGGCGAAGTTTCGCGGCACGGCCAGATCGAGCATGAACAGCGGGCGTTGCCGCCGTCCGCGGGCGACGTAGCGGTCGTAGTCTTCGACCGTGACGACCGGTTCCTCCGCCGAGGTGGCCCCGATCGCCAGATCGGCCGCGATGAGCTGCTCCCACCGGTCGGGCCAATCGTGGTACTCCCCCTCCCACGCCTCGGCCAGCAGGCGGCCGCGCTCGGGGTTGCGATTGACGACGTGGATATGCCGGGCTCCCGCGTCGCGGAGGTAGCGGAGGGTCTCCTCGGCCATGTCGCCGGCGCCGAGCACCAGGACCCGCTTGTCGTCGAATTGTTCGAACACGCGGCTGGCGAAGTCGGCGATCGCCACGCTGGGAATGCTGACCCGGTGGCGATGGAGCCCCGTTTCGTTATGGACCCGCCGGGCCGCGTGGAGCGCCGACTGGAACAAGTCGTGAAGCACCGGGCCGGCGGTCCCCAGTTCGTGGGCCGTCTGGTAGGCGTCTTTCACCTGGGCCAAGATCTGCGGCTCGCCGACGACCATGCTGTCGAGACTGGCCGCGACTCGGAACAGGTGGTCGACGACCTCGCGATTGGCCAGCGACACGAGTTGCCCGTTGACGCTCGCGGGGGTCAGGCCATGGTAGCCCAATAGGGCGCGGGCCAACCGCTCGCTCGCCTCGGCGGCCCGTTTTTCGGTCGTCGCAGCATACAGCTCGACCCGGTTGCAGGTCGAGACGAGCACCAGTTCGGTGTCGGGGAGCTCCTCCTGCCACCGGTCGAGGGCCTCGCCCGCTTGGCTGGCGTTGAACGCAAGCCGCTCGCGAATCTCAAGCCCGCTGACGCGATGGGTGCAGCCGACCATACGGAGGTTCATGCGCAACCTCCGCAGCGCTCAATCGAGTTGGCGGCAAACTCGCGCCGTGGCCGTTGCGTGAAGGCTGACCCTGCCGGTCGCAGATTCGCCGAGGGGAGGGGGGGGTTCTTCTTGGACGCCGGTTTGCCGTGCAGCGCGTCGCCGCCCACGGTAAACGTGGCCAGCGTGAACAACAGAAAGGCGAATGCGGCGACCGTCAGGTAGGCGACCTTCCGGCCTCGTGCGGCGGGGTAGAGCTGGCGAAACCCTTCGGCGACGATCAGCCAGGCGAGCATCGCCAGCAGGCTCATCACGACCGGGTCGGTCCAGGGAACGCCCCGGCGCGCGTCGGGCTGCGACCAGCGGGCGACCACCCCGGTGAAGAACCCCAGGCCCACGAGCACCGCTGCGGCGCCGAGCATGCGGTTGTTGACCCGCTCGAGCCATTCGAGGCTGGGGAGCCGCAGTTCGCCCAAGGGGTGGGCCTTCCGCTTGAGCCGCCAACTTTGCAGCAGGTACATCAGCCCGGCGATAAATCCCAACAGCACGGCGACGCTTCCCAGCATGAGAAGCACCCCGTGGGTGCGGCCCCAGAAACGGGACGCCGCGAACGAGGCGAGCGGCTCGGCGTCGGCGACGAGCGAGGCGCCGATCAAGCTCAGCGTGGCGGGGAGCAGGAACAGGGCGAGCGATCGCTGAGGATAGTAAAACCCCGCGGCCAGCGTGATGCCGGCCAGCAGCCACGCGGCGGCGAGATACCAGTCGTGGGGGCTGGCAAGGGGTCGGACCGGCGCGTCGGCGACCCGCTGGCCCAGGTACCAGGTATGAGCGACCCACCCGGCGGCGGTCGCCAACAGCAACCCGACTCGGCGCCCTGGCACGACGCGCCACGCCCCGGCCCCCTCGATCGCCAGCGCGACCGCGTAACTGGCCGAGAAGCAAAGCATGTTGACGCCGGATGTCATGATGGCGAAGCGTTCGGCTTCGTTGCGGAGAGATGGGGTCGCAAGAGCCGGCAGCCGCGTGGGCGAAACGGGTCTTGCTGGCGACGACCGACGACGGTCCGCGAGCAAGTCCCGGTGTTCCAAGGGCCGCTAGACGCCGTCCTCTCCGTCCAGTCCGTACTGTTTCAGTTTCTTGTGAAGCGTGTTGCGGTTGATCCCTAACCGTGCGGCGGCCTTGATCTGCACATTGTCGCACGCCGCCATCACTTGGGCGATGACCTCCCGCTCGACCCGGTCGACGATCTGGGCGTGGACGTCCTCGGCCGCGTCAGGGGCGTCGGCCAGCCCGCGACTGACCAATTCCTCGGTCAATTCGGCGAGATTCATCACCCGCGGGCCGACGCTGCGGGGCTGCTTTCCGCTGATCACCGCCTCGGGCAGCAGGTCGCATGTCAGCTCGTCCCCCGCGGCCATGACGACCGCCCGCTCGACGTAGTTCTGCAGCTCGCGCACGTTCCCCGGCCAGGCGTACCGCTGCATCGCCTCGAGGGCCTTGGGATCGATGTGGGTCACGTAGCGGTCGTTCTTCTCATTGTAGAAGTTCAGGAAGTAGCTCACCAACAGCGGGATGTCTTCGGTCCGTTGCCGCAGCGGCGGCAGATAGATCGGCACGACGTTGAGCCGGTAGAACAAGTCCTCGCGAAATTGGCCGTCGGCGGCCAGATCGAGCAAGTCGCGGTTGCTGGCGGCGATGACCCGGGTGTCGACTCGCACGGTCTTCGTGTCGCCGACCCGTTCGAACTCTCGCTCTTGGAGCACTCGCAAGAGCTTCACTTGCAGGTGCAGCGTGGTCGAGTTGATCTCGTCGAGAAAGATCGTCCCCTGGTGGGCCGCCTCGAACCGTCCGGTGCGGTTGTCGATGGCCCCGGTGAAGGCGCCCCGCACGTGGCCGAACAGCTCGCTTTCGAGCAAGCTCTCGCTGAGGGCCCCGCAGTTGACGCGGACGAAGGGGCGATCGCGGCGCCGGCTGTGAGCGTGGATCGCGTGGGCGATCAGCTCCTTGCCGGTTCCCGTTTCGCCCAACAGCAACACCGAGGCGCTGGAGCGGGCGACTTGCCGGGTGATGCGGTAGACCTGCTTCATCGCCTCGCCGCCGCCGATGATCCCCGGCAGCGGGGCGTCTGCATCGACGGCAGGCAACGGGGCGAGGGCCATAGGACGCAACGAAATCGGAAAGGGCGGGGCGGGATCGTTCCGCGAGCCGGGGCGTCCTCGCTCCCGGCGCTTGGCGGTCAACTCCGCGGGCTTACGCCGCGCGGCTCGAGTCAGGGTTCAACCTTGGCGACTGCTCGCTACTTGCGTTCGATCAAATCCAGGATGCGGCCGAGAATTTCCTGCGTCTCGGGCTCGGCTGTTTCGCTGGCGTTGTAGCGGTCGTACTGCAGCAGGACCTGGGCGCGGTTCAATTGGAGCGGGTGAGCCGCGAGGTTCTTCGCCAGGGCGTCGACCGCCGCGGTGCGGGCGGCGCTCGGCAACGCGGCGTTGCTGGCCGCCTCGACAAGAGCTGCCTGCGAATCGCGCGTGCCGATCCGTTCCAACACCAAGAGCGCCGGGGCGGTCAGGTCGGTCGTCAACAGCAGCCGTTCGGCGATCTTCGCCTCGCGAGCCAATTCGCCGTAGGGAACGCCGGCGGCCAGCCGCTCGGCGAGCCACTTCAGGGCCTGGGCCGCCTGGGCTTCTCGCTGCTCCTCGGGGGGAAGCGGCTCGGCCATTTCGCTCGCCTCGTCGGCGATCGCCTTCATCCCCGCCGCATCCACGGGGCGCAGGATCGCCAGGGCGCGCCCGTCGGCAGCAGCCCACCGTTCGGCATCGGCGAGTCGGTAAATGCTCGACAGCACCGCGACCGGCACGTGCCGCGCCGACGGATGGGTGCGAAGTTGATACATCAGCTCGCCCACGCCCGGGGAGCCGAGGTCGCTGTCGAACACGACCAAGGCTAAGCGGCCCGCGAAACGCGGTTCGATCGCCAGCCGCACCGCGTCGAGTCCCGTCTGCAGCGGTTCGGCGTCGTATCCGGCCCCGCGGAGTTGCCCGGCCCAGATTGTGGCGAGTCCCAGCCTTGACGAGGCGACGATCGCCGCCGGTCGCCCGCCTCCCGCGGCGAATTGCCACAGCGCCTCGCTCACGTAGCTGGCCCCGGCAAAAGAAGCGGGAGGGTTGATCGCCATGATCGCTTCGAGCGCCGCATATCGCAGCGCCCGCCGCGGACTGGCGGCCGCCGCGGCCAGGGGACTCGGCCGTCCGTCGGCAGTCACCAGCGCCGCGAAATCTTTCCGCCGTCCGAGTTCGGCCGCGATCTGAATCGCCGCGGCGTAGTGTTCGCGGTGGACCGCCTCGGCCAACAGCTCGCTGGCCTCGGCCGTCGACAGGCGTTCGATCGCCCGCAGCGTTGCCGCGGGCGGCTTCTCGCCGAGCAGTGCGGCCCGTTCGAGTCGGCAACTGGCGAGCTGTCGCTTCAGTTCGGGATCGAGCGCCTCGGCTGCCTCCGCGGCCTCGAGCAGCCGCGCCCCGGCGAGCACTTTGAGCTCGTCGGCCGAAGCCTGCCGGCTGGCGAGCTGCTTGGTCTGGCGGTTCCACGACCACCAAGTCGTTCGTCCCTCGGCGTCGAGCGACGCGAGCGGTGCGCCGGCGTGGAGCTCGGCAAGCCGGCGACGCACGGCCGCGGCCACCTCGGCGGGGGTTGACGGGGCGAGCCCGCGACGAGCGATCATTGCCCGCACGGCGGCGCCGGCCGCGGTCGGCGGTTCCGCAGCGCTGAGCGCGGCCAGCCACAACGCGGCCTCGCTGACGTTCAGTTGCACGGCCAGATCCGCCAGATCGCGTTGGAATTGCCCGCTCCCCTCGGCCAGCCCGGCGACCAACGGGCCATCGAGCGCCGGGCGCATTTCGCCCAGGGTCTGCAGGATCGAGCGTCGGATCGACTCGTCCTCGGTCTCTGCGAGCGTCGTCAGCAAGGCGGCGATTGCCGCCTCGCCCCGGCCGCGGAGGTCGATCATCGCAGCGCTGCGGGTCGCTTGGTCGTTTGATTTGAGTTCCGTGACGAGTTCGGCGATCCGTCGCGGGTCGCGCGCCTGTTCGGCTGCATCGTCGAGGCATCCCTGGGCGAAATTCCGCGCCCCGGCGAACGCGGAGTCTCCCGGGCGATCAAGCCGGATCAACTTCAGAAACGGGGCGAGGCCGAACTCGCGGACCAGCTCCGCCCGGGCGTCGGCGTCCAGATTCTCCTGGAGCAGTTCGGGCAGCACCTGGGCCGCCGCGGCCGGGGCTCCCAGATCGAGCAGCGTGATCACGGCCCGCAGCTTGCCCGCGGCGGTCGAGCGATCGAGGTCCAATGCCGCCGCCACGGCCGGGCTCGCGTCGGCCATTTCAGCGAGCGACGGCGACGCGGGAGGGGTTTGGGCGCGAGCGGCTGGGGTCGCGGCCAAGACGATCGCGAGGGAAAGAAGCACGAAATTCACGACGCAGCGACCCCTGTCGCAAATTCGTTTTGGTGCGTCGAATTTCGGAATTCGAATCTTGAGTTTTATCATCACCGCCCCCAGAAACTGCTCCGCCGCCGCCCGCCCTCTCGGCCGCGTCAATCCAATTCCAAGCGTTGCCGCCAGGCGGCGACCTGCTCGGCGACGAGCTTCGGGGCCGTCGAGCCTTCGCTCACGAACGCGGCGATCGCCCGTTCGCAGCCCAGCACGTCCGTCACGCTCGCGTCGAGCGCCGGGTGAGCCGCGGCGAACTCCTCAGCCGGCAATTCGGCCAGCGGCACGCC
Organism: Pirellulales bacterium; assembly: GCA_019636345.1. Lineage (NCBI taxonomy): Bacteria > Pseudomonadati > Planctomycetota > Planctomycetia > Pirellulales > Pirellulales bacterium. The sequence continues at coordinate 87,827 of JAHBXQ010000003.1, forward strand.
CCGCTTCATCGCGATTCCGACCAGCTTGCCGATGATCTCGTGGGCGGTCCGTTGCGGCACGTCGCGGGCGATGAGCAGCTCCATGAGCGTCGTGGCGTCGAGGTACCCCAGTTCGAGCCGGTCGGCGATCGCCTCGCGGTTCAGCTCGGCCCCGGCCGCCACCGCGGCAGCCAGCGTCAAGCACGCCTCGACCGTGTCGGCCGAATCGAACACCCGCTGCTTGTCTTCTTGCAGGTCGCGGTTGTAGGCCAAGGGAAGGCCCTTGACCAGCACCAAGAGGGCCTGCAGATTGCCCACCACCCGGGCCGTCTTGCCCCGGATCAGCTCGAGTACGTCGGGGTTGATTTTCTGCGGCATGATCGACGAGCCGGTGCAAAACGCCTGCGGAAGCCGCAGGAACCGGAACTCGACGGTCGACCACAGGATCCATTCTTCAGCCAGGGTGCTGAGGTGCTCGGCGACCAGCGTCAGGACGAAGGCGAACTCGATCGCGAAGTCGCGGTCGCTGGAACTGTCGATGCTGTTGGCCACAAGTCCCTCGAAGCCCAGGGCCTCGGCCACTTGCCGGCGGTCGATCGGCACGGTGGTGCCGGCCAGGGCGGCGGTTCCCAGGGGGAGCAGGTTCACGCGGCGGCGGCAGTCGGCCAATCGCTGGCGGTCCCGCTCGAACTTCTCCGCGTAGGCGAGCCAGTAGTGGTTGGCCAGCACCGGCTGGGCCCGTTGCAGATGGGTGTAGCCCGGCAGAATGACCCCGGCGTCGTGCTCGCATCGCCCGACGAACGCTCGTTGCAGGTTGGCCAGCAGGCGGTCAGTCCGGTCGATCGCCTCGCGGATCCAAAGCCGGAAGTCGGTCGAGACCTGATCGTTGCGGCTGCGGCCGGTGTGGAGCTTGCGGCCGACGTCGCCGATCCGCTCGACGAGCGCCCGCTCGATGTTCATGTGGACGTCTTCCAGCTCCTGGCGGAAGACGAAGGCGCCGGCTTCGATGTCGTCGTGGATCGCGGTCAGGCCGGCGACGATCTGCTCGACCTCGTCGGCTGACAGGACCCCGACCGACGCGAGCATCTGGGCGTGGGCGATCGAGCCGGCGACGTCCTGGGCGTACAGCCGGGCGTCAAAGCTCACGCTCTCGGTGAACTTCTCGACGAGTTTTACGGCGGCGGGGTCCGAATCCCCATCGAACACGCCGCCCCATGGTTTCTTGGACACGCTCGCTCTTGCGCCTGTGGGCAAATGTGCAGAAATCGGCAACCCCTTTACGGTAAACAGCTTACGGCTGGGGGTCAATGAGCAGCGGGCAGGAGACGCTTAAGAAATAGGCAGCCCGCAACCTCGCCCGGCCGGCGTGGATGGGGTCGCGACAAAGAGGGGACCCAGCCACGCTCCGTTCGCCAAAGATTCCCCGCGCAGAAGCGAATACAATGCCAGCAGCGACTTCGCCCCCAGGCGAACAACCCACGGCTCCGGGAGGGCCGAACCATGGATTCCATTTTCGCCCTGCCGTCCCCGTTCACCATGGTCGTGCTGATCGTGGCCGTGGTGATGGGCGCGCAGGTGATCTCCGCGGCGGTCGCCCAGATTCGTCGCGGGTTGGGTCACTACCTCGACCTGCAGTTCAAGCGCGAGATGATCGAACGGGGTTTGTCGATCGACGAGATCGAACGGCTGGTGCAGGTCCGCAGCCACTCGCTGCGCGAATCCACGGCGACCGACGAATTCGCCCCGCAGCCTCGTCACGGGAGCTAAGTCGACCATGATCACGCAGTCGCTGCTCTTGGCCCAGGAGGCGTACGACGCCGCCGCGGTCGGGGGTTGGTTCACCGACATTGACGCTTCGCAGCGGTTCGTCCTGACGATCGTCGCCCTGGGGTGCGCCACCGGGGTGCTGATCACCCTGGGGTGCGTCGCCGCGGCGATGTGGAACTCAGCCCATCGCCGGCGGATCGAGGTCGATCTCAAACGCGAGCTGCTCGACCGGGGCATGTCGGCCGACGAGCTTGCCAAGGTCATCGAAGCCGCTCCGCCGCCGGAAGACGGCCTTGGCCGTTGGCTGGCGAGCTGCAGCAAGAACAAGAAGTAAGCAGATCGAGCAGGTTCCGCGCTGATCCAGGAGCTCGCAGCGTTAGGTGAACAGCCGCTGCTGCCGCGTCGGGCGCCACTCGGGGAGCCAGTCGAGCGGCGGGAGGGTCGGCTCCTCGGCCTCGATCGCCAGGCGTACGCGGTCGAACACTCGGCACGGCCAAGCGTTCAGCCGGCGCTCGACCAACTCGGCGGGCGCCGCCAGTTGGGTTGCCAGCCGATTGCGGATCTCGCGCAAGGCGAGTTCCAACGCGGAGACGCCCCGCGCCGCGACGAGGTCGCGATACGCTTGCTCGGCCGCGGCGCTGACCGCCCGACTGGGGAGCAGCATCGCCAGGGCGAACTGCTCGCAGGGGCGTCGCGAGCCCTCGGCTCGTGCAAGCTCGGCGGCCTCGATCAGAGTGTCGGCAAGCGCCGCGGGGGCGACGGTGGCGGCCAAGAGCAAGCGGTACTGCGCCGCCGGGCGGACGTCGGCCGGGATGCGGTCGACGACCAGGGCGAGCCCGCCTCCCGCGCGGCGCACCGCACACGCCCCGACGCTGAACCGCGGCAAGAGCCCCGGCACGACGATGATCTGCCAGCCGAAGTCTTCGAGCGCCGCCTCGACGTCGACCGGCTCGACCCCCGCAGCGTGCCCGCGACGACCGAGCGTGCGACGGGCGCGCCACTCGATCGACAATTCGGTGAGCGGCAGCGGGTCGAGCGCCTCGTGAGTCTCGTCCCGGGCGCACTCCCCTTCGCCCATCTTGGCGTCGGCGGCGACGCCGAGGAACCGCCGCAAGTCGTCGACGTCCCCTTCCTCGAGCGGCGCTTCGGCCGCAGAGTTCCACCACAACAGGGCGTCGTCGTGCGCGAGCGCCGGACCGCTCGCGTCAGCGTCGCGACGACGACCGGCTCGGGCCTTGGAACGGCGCTCGTCGTCGGCCGCGTCGAGCAGTTGCTCGTACTCTGGGGCGTCGCACGGCACGCCGAGCGCTCGGGCCACGCGGGCCAGGATCGCCGGATCGCGCCACGGCCCCCGCTGGCCGTTCTCGATTGCGCTGACGACCGAGGTGCGCTGATCGATCAAGGTCGCAAACGTGCGCAACCCCAGCCCCGCGCCGCGACGCCAACGACAAAGCTGGAGGCCGAAATCGGACATGACGATGACAGGAGAGCGAGTAGCCCGCAGCCGGGGAGTCCCCCGCGGCAGGCCCGCCATGATACCCGACGTCGCGGCGAAAAAGGATCCGCTCTCGAGCCGGGAAGCGTCAGCTCCCGGAGTCAACGTTGTCGCGCGCTCCGGGAGCTGACGCTTCCCGGCTCGGGGGGGCCTCGAATCGATCGCCGCTAGCTGAGCAGCAGGCGCAGGTCGTCGGCGGTGAGGGCGGACAGCAGGCTCTTGTCGCCCGACACGATTGCGTCAGCCAATTCGCGTTTGTGTTCCTGGAGTTGCAGGATCTTTTCCTCGACCGTGTCGCGGGCGATCAGCCGATAGGCGAAGACGGGCCGCTGCTGACCGATACGATGAGCCCGATCGATCGCCTGGGCCTCGACCGCCGGGTTCCACCACGGGTCGAGCAGGAACACGTAGTCTGCAGCCGTGAGATTGAGCCCGCAGCCGCCAGCCTTGAGGCTGATGAGAAACAACGGGCACGCGGGGTCGTTCTGGAATCGATCGACCCGTTCTTGCCGATTGCGCGTGCGACCGTCGAGGTATTCGTAGGGAGTCCCGTCGGCGTCGAGTCGCTGGCGGACGATCGCCAACAAGCTGGTGAACTGCGAGAAGACGAGCGCCTTGTGTCCTTCGTCGGCGATCTCGGCGAGTTGTTCGTGAAGGGCGTCGAGCTTGGCGCTCGGCTTGGCGACGAGCTTCTTGTCGACGAGCCCGGCGTGGCACGCCGTTTGTCGCAGACGAAGCAGGGCTTCGAGGACCTGCATCTTGGACTGGTTGAGACCCTTGTCTTCGATCCGGTTCAAGAGTGCGCCGCGGTAGTAGTCTCGCAGTTCGTCGTACCGTTTGCGGTCGGCGGGGAGCAGGTCGCAATAGAGGGTCTGTTCGGTCTTCTCGGGCAGGTCCTTGAGCACCTGTTGCTTGGTGCGGCGGAGGATAAACGGGGCGAGCCCGCGCCGCAGCGGTTCGAGGGCGTCGGCCGTGTCGGCTTGCCGACGGGCCAAGTCTTTGAACGCGCCCGCGCGCCCCAGCATGCCGGGGTTGAGGAACTCGAACAACGACCACAACTCGCCCAAGTGATTTTCGACGGGGGTGCCGGTGAGCGCCAGCCGATGATTGGCCCGCAGCAGGCGAACCGACTTGGCCGTGATCGAGGAGTCGTTTTTGATCGCCTGGGCCTCGTCGAGCACGACATAGTCGAACGGCTGGCGTTGGAGATCCTCGATGTCGCGTCGCAGCGTGCCGTAGGTCGTCACCACCAGGTCGACGTCGGCGAGCGTTTCGGTCGCGTCGCGTCGTTCTTTGCCGACGTAGGCGAGCGTTTTGAGCCGGGGGGTGAAGCGTTTGGCCTCGAGCAGCCAGTTGAACACCAGGGTCTTGGGCGCCACGACCAGCGCGGGGAGCTTGTTCTTGTTCGCCGCGGGCGAGGTTTTGCGGGCTTGGAGATGGGCGAGCAGTTGGATCGTTTTGCCGAGCCCCATATCGTCGGCCAAGCAGCCCCCCAGCCCGAAGTCGGCCAGGAACTTGAGCCACCCGATCCCTTCTTGCTGGTACGGGCGCAGCTCTCCCTGAAAGCCGCGCGGGGCGACGGCCGGCGCGATGCCGCGGAAGGTCGCCAACCGGTCGCGAACTTTGCGGAACTGCGCGTCGAGGGCCAGCTCGATTTCCCCGGCCCGCTCTTCCAGCAGCGTATCGAGGATGAGGGCCTGCGAGGCTCGGAACCGCAGTTGGTCGCCCTCGATCTGCGCCAGCTCGGCCAGCGGGGCGAACCGCTTCAGCCACTCTTCCGGCAACAGCCCGTGCGTGCCGTCGTCGAGCCGGACGAAGCGATCCTGATTTCGCGCCGCCGCCAACAGCGCGGGGAGCGTCGCGGAGACGCCGTCGAAGTCGACCCGGGCGTCGACGTCGAACCAGTCGACGCCGCTGGCGACCGACAGCTTGAACTGGCCGGCTTGGCGGATTCGCACGCCTTGGGCCTCGATGTGCCAGCCTTCGCCGGCGAGAGTCTGGACGAGCGAACTGAAATGCTTCCTGGGGAACGCAAACGGCGCGGGGGGGCCCGGGTAGTAATTCTTCGGGGCGAGGCCGAATCCCCAATCGTCGAGTCGCGTCAGGGCTTGGACCTCGCTGCGGCGATCGCGGAGATGCACCGACTCGGCGTTCTCGCCGAGCAGAACGCTGGTCGGGTCGTCGAGGGCCAGTACGTTGTCGCCGTATTGAAACGCAACGTCGGCGAACAAGCGACTGTCGTCTTTGCGGGGGTTGCGGCGACTGTCGGAATCGGGTTCCACGATGCGCAGCACGGGTCGAGGGGCAAGCTCCTCGCAGGGGACCTGAAGATTGGGCGGCAGCAGCGCCGTCGCGGCGGCGCCGTAGCCCCAGAGATTGCCGATTAGCGACTCACGATCCTTGTACGGGACTTCGACCGGGCCGATCTTGCGGAGCATGGTCAGCCAGCGCCAGTCGCAGCCTTCCTGCAGGCGGGCCAGCGTGTCCGGCCAGACGACGATTCCCGACGAGAGCAGAAGCACAGGGTCGTCGATCGTGCGGGTCTCCTCGTCGCGGATGAACTCGCCCCGGACGAGCCATTGTTTTTTCTTCGGCCGGTCGTCGACGACCAGCCGGAACTGCCACGCCGGGCCGGGCTCCCATGCCAACGGACGCGGCGGATCGGCCTGGGACGCGTCGCTCAAGACCCAGCCGAAACGACCAGTCGCGCACAACTCGGGGAGCAGCACCTCGTGCAACGCAGGAATGATTTCAATTTGCGACGCGGCGTCGTTGAGGAGGGCGTGGAGCGGAATCGAATAGGAGCCGTAGCCGTAGGACGTTCCGGCGTAGTTGCCGAGCGCCAGCGCGAGCAGTCGCTGGTCCTCGGGGGAGAATGCCGGATCAGGGCGGCGGCCGGCCTTGAGCTGCCTCGGCTTGCTCCACTGGCTGTTCTTTTTTCGATCTTGCTGATAGAGATGGACGACCAACGCCCCGGCCGTGTGCGACTGCCCGACGTCGAGTACGAACAGGGCTTGGCGCGGTTTGGACAAGGCGCGATCGCCCTGCACCGGAGCGAGCGATGCGGGGACCGGAAACGAAGCGAGTTGCACGTCCCACGAACGGGACGAGGCGGCTTTCGCGGGACGTCTTGCCGACTTCGTTCGCGAGTCGCCCTGAGACCGGGCGAATTCCAACGCGGAATCGAATGCGTCCTCAACATCGTCGTCGTCAAAGTCGTGAAGCAAGCCGCCGCGTATGCGGAACTCCCCGGTCTCCCAGCCTTCTCGTTCCAGCGTCAGCAGCGTCGCCCAAATGTGTTTGCAGAACGAGCCTTCCCTGTAATGGGGGCAAGTGCACGAGGCGTTCACCCCGTCCTGTCCATCGGAGCAATCGAAGTCGACCTGATACGGCCGGCTGCGAGATCCCTTCACGTTGGCCGTGAAGCCCAGGGGATCGGCGTCGAGGATTTGAACGGCTTCCCGGCGGAAATAGCTTTCCCCATTGCTCCGGGTGGCCGCGGCGAACTGAGACGAGAATTGCTTGGCGACATGCATCGGGAGGATGTCCTTGCCACGGGCGTGTTGCACGTCGGGGGTGGAGCACGCGATCAGTATGGGGGCGACGTCGGCGTCTGCCAACGCCGAACGGGGCGCCGCCGTGAGCGCTCCGCGGGCGATTCGAAGCTTCTTCGCCCCTTGATAACGATTGCGCAAGGGGGGTACGATGGAGCGATTTTACTCGCTGAAATTGCGATCGGAAGGCAGGCGGTTCGGCGCCCCGGGACCGGGGACGCCGGTTCGCGTGACGGTTGGTTGCCGGCGCCTGCACGACTCTCCCCCCTCGCCTCCGACCTCTCCCCTCTCACCCCTTAAGAATTGCCGTGCCGCGTCGCGACGACATCAAGAAGATCCTGCTCATCGGTTCCGGTCCGATCGTCATCGGGCAGGCGTGCGAGTTCGACTACTCCGGCACGCAGGCCTGCAAGGCGCTGCGCGAGGAGGGGTACGAAGTCGTGCTGGTGAACAGCAACCCCGCGACGATCATGACCGACCCGGCCACGGCCGAGCGGACCTATATCGAGCCGCTCACGTGGGAGATCGTCGAGAAGGTGATCGCCAAGGAGCGGCCCGACGCGCTGCTTCCCACGCTCGGCGGGCAGACGGGGCTCAACGTGGCGATGGACCTCGAGCGCCACGGCGTGCTTGCCAAGTACGGCGTCGAAATGATCGGCGCCAAGGCCGACGTCATCGACAAGGCCGAGAGCCGCGAGCGATTCAAGCAGGCAATGGCCAAGATCGGTTTGGACGTGTGCCGGGGAAAGACGGTCAACTCGATGGCCGAGGCGCGGGCGTGGATCGAGGAGATCAGTCTGCCGGCGATCATTCGCCCCAGCTTCACGATGGGGGGGGCGGGGTCGGGGATCGCCTACAACCGGCACGAGTTCGACGAGATGGTCCTCCGCGGGCTCGACCTGTCGCCCGTCAATCAGGTGCTGGTCGAGGAGTCGATCATCGGCTGGAAAGAGTACGAGATGGAGGTGGTGCGCGACGTCGACGACAACGTCGTGATCATTTGCTCGATCGAAAACTTCGATCCGATGGGGGTCCATACGGGCGATTCGATCACCGTGGCCCCGGCGCAAACGCTCACCGACAAGGAATACCAGCGGATGCGCGACGCGAGTCTCGCGGTGATTCGCGAGATCGGCGTCGAGACCGGCGGGTCGAACATCCAATTCGCGATCAATCCCGACAACGGCCGAATGATCGTCATCGAGATGAATCCGCGGGTGAGTCGCTCGAGCGCCCTGGCGTCGAAGGCCACGGGCTTTCCGATCGCCAAAATCGCCGCGAAGCTGGCCGTGGGATATCGGCTGCACGAGTTGCCCAACGACATTACGCGCGAAACGAAGGCCTGCTTCGAGCCGACGATCGACTACGTCGTGACGAAGATGCCGCGGTTCGCGTTTGAGAAGTTCCCCGAGGCCGACGATACGCTGATGACGCAAATGAAAAGCGTCGGCGAGACGATGGCGATCGGCAGCACGTTCAAAGAGTCGTTCCAGAAGGCGCTGCGGGGGTTGGAGATCGGCTGCTTCGGCTTCGGGAGCGACGGCACGGACCTGTGGGGAACCGACCGCCAGCCGACGCGCGAGGAGATCGACGCCAAGCTGTCGCGCCCCTGTCCCGAGCGCATTCACTATCTGCGCTACGCCTTCAAGGACGGAATGACGGTCGACGAGGCGTTCGACCTGACGAAGATCGATCGTTGGTTCCTCGACAATCTTCACGAGATCGTCGAGATGGAGGAAGAGATTCGCGCCGCGGGGAGCCTCGCGGCGACGACCCCCGAATTGTTGCGCACGGCCAAGCGGTTCGGCTTCTCCGATCGGCAGCTCGCGGTCATGCTCGGCTCGAGCGACATGGAGGTCCGCGCAAAGCGAATCGAGTGGGGGATTCTTGCCGCGTTCAAGTCGGTCGACACGTGCGCCGCCGAGTTCGAGGCGTACACGCCGTACTACTATTCGACCTACGAAACTGAGGACGAGGTGCCGCCGAAGGAAGAGCGGCTGGCCGCGCTGGACGCGAGGCGCGAGGCGCGAGGCGAGAGCAACGACCAACTCGCGCCCCGCGCCTCGCAACCCGAAACTTCTCTCCGCACCGTCATGATCCTCGGCGGGGGGCCCAATCGGATCGGGCAGGGGATCGAGTTCGACTACTGCTGCTGCCACGCCAGCTTCGCCCTGCGCGAGTTGGGGATCGAGTCGGTCATGGTCAACTCGAACCCCGAGACCGTGAGCACCGACTATGACACGAGCGACCTGCTGTTCTTCGAGCCGCTGACCGTCGAGGACGTGCTGAACATCTGCGACCGCGTCGAGCCGGACGGCGTGATCGTGCAGTTCGGCGGGCAAACGCCGCTCAATCTGGCCCGAGCGCTCCAGGACGCCGGCGTGCCGATCATCGGCACCAGCGTCGAGGCGATCGAGGCGGCCGAGGATCGCGAGAAGTTCCACGCGATGATCGAGCGTCTCGGCTTGCGGCAGCCGCCGGGAGGAATCGCCCGCACCACGGCCGAGGCGAAGGCGATCGCCGAGCGGATCGGCTACCCGCTCCTCGTGCGGCCCAGCTTCGTTCTGGGAGGGCGGGCGATGGAGATCTGTTACGACAACGCCCAGCTCGAGCAATTCGTCGCCGCGGCGTTCGTCGTCGCCCAGGGGCAGCCGGTGCTGTTGGACAGCTTCCTCGAAAGCGCCACCGAGGTCGACGTCGACGCAATCGGCGACGGGACCGACGTGATCGTCCCCGGGATCATGGAGCACATCGAGGAGGCGGGGGTCCACTCGGGGGACTCGGCCTGCGCGATTCCCCCTTACAGTTTGCCGGGCCCGGTGGTGCAGGAGATCCGCGCCGCGGCCGTGGCCCTCGCCAAGGATCTCGACGTTCGCGGACTGATGAACGTGCAGTTCGCGGTGAGGTGGGAGCGGAGGGAAAAGGGCGCCGAGGTCGGAGGTCGGGGGCTCGAGACGGGCGCCCCGGCTGCCGCAGGTTCTGAGCTTCGACCTCTGGTCTCCGATCCCCACCCCGTGGTCTACGTCATCGAAGTCAACCCGCGGGCCAGTCGCACGGCGCCGTTCGTGGCCAAGGCGACGGGGATGCCAGTCGCGCGGATCGCGGCCAAGGTCATGGCCGGGGTGAGTCTGGTCGAGCAGGGTTGCACCCAGGACCCGGTGCCGGCTTACGTTTCGGTGAAGGAGAGCGTGTTTCCGTTCATCAAGTTCGTCGGGGTCGACATCGTGCTGGGGCCCGAGATGCGTTCGACCGGCGAGGTGATGGGCACGAGCGAACGGTTCAGCATGGCGTTCGCCAAGAGCCAACTGGCCGCCGGGACCGTGCTTCCCAATACCGGCAACGTGTTTCTCAGCATGAACGATCGCGGCAAAGGGGCCGTCGTCGAGCATGCTCAAAAGCTTCACGCGATGGGTTTCGGCCTGTTGGCGACCGACGGCACGGCCAAGGTCATCGAGGACGCGGGGCTGCCGGTGCGACGCGTGAAAAAGCTCAGCCAAGGGAAGCCGAACCTGATCGACTTTCTGGCCGACGGCGACGTGGCGCTGGTGATGAACACCCCCCGCGGCAAGGGCGCCCGAACCGACGAAGGGATTATCCGCGCCGCGGCGGTGCAGGCCCGCGTGCCGTGCCTGACGACGATGGAAGCGGTCTCGGCGGCTGTGCTCGCGATGGAATCGCTGCAGAGCGAGGAGATGGACGTGCTCGCGCTGCAGGATCGGTTTGCGGAGTAGGGCCGAACGGACGCTGGTGCATGAGGCGTGCGAATTCGCTTTGGCCCGCTGCGCTGAGGCTGTAGAATGCGGTTATGAGCGTCGCGCCATCCAATACGTCTGTGGTTCAGGGGTTTACTCCAATTTCGACCCGTGGTGCGCACCGTCTCGCCGACTATTGGGCGCTTCCGGAAGGCGCCCCATACGAGCTTCTTGGCGGAGAATTGGTCATGTCCCCCGCGCCGAAGACTCGTCATCAGATCATCGTCGGCGAAATCTATTTGAACGCCCGGGGATTCGAAGCGGCCGGGGGCGGACTCGCGCTGGCGTCGCCGATCGACGTCGTGCTCTCCGACGACACCGTGTTGCAGCCTGACGTCATCTATATCTGTCAGGCTCGACGGCATATCATTGGCGATTGCGTTTCTGGCCCCCCGGACCTGGTGATAGAAGTTCTCTCCGAAGGGCATGAACGGCGCGATACGGTCGAAAAACTGGCGCTTTACGCCCGGTTCGGCGTCCCGGAGTATTGGATCATCGATCCGCGGACCGAGACGATTCAATTCCTCATTCTCGATTCGGGGCGCTACGTCCACCACACGGGTCTCGACAACCAGTATCAGTCGCCGCGGCTGTCGGAAGTTCGCATCGATTTGGCGCAGTTCTGGCGAGAGATTCGGCGACGGCTGCCGTAATGTCGCATGCAGGCCATGGTTGACGGGCCCGCCGCTGAAATCGACGTAGCGCCATCGAGTTGGCGTTTGTGCATGTGGCATTTCTTCGCCTCCCCTCGTCTCTTTCTCCTTGGAGCCTGTCATGCGAAGACGCGTCGACTCGCGAGACGAGGGCGGGTTTTCGCTGCTGCGCCATCCCGGCGAGGCGTTCTTGGGACAATACCTGCTGTGCGCTTTCGCGGTGATCATCGCCATGGTCTGCTTCCATCGCAATCGCTACGAGTTGATGGGCGCGCTCGTTTGGGCAATGGGGATTAGCGGCGTCTTGGGGTTGATCCTGTTTCTTTATGCCGTTCGGCGGGTCGAGGAGGATTACTGGCGACGGGCGTTGTACGTCGCCATCGCCGTGAATTTGTGGACGACGGCGGAATTTCTCACTTGGAAAGTGCTGAATCTGCCTCCCATTCCGCTTGCGGGCAAGATCACAACGGGCGCCTACTACGTCCTCCATTACACCGCGTGGACTATGGCGATCGCCGCCGTCGTGCGCGATCGCCGTTGGGGGCAGTCGCGCTCGATGGCCCATTGGCTTGGCGTGGCGATCTACTTCATTGCCGGATTGGCGCCCGTGCTGAGCGCGCTCGTGCGTTGGTGTCGCCAAGCGATTGCCGCTTGAGCTTGCCGAGAGCCTTTTTTGAGAGTGCGTTGCGGCCAGATTGCGCCTGCTGAGCGCCGGACGGGAAGCTGCAGAACGCAGTCATGCGCGTGCTAGCACGCGCGGTTGCGGGCACTACATCTTTGGTCTTGTCGCAGGCGCTTCCCCCAGCGAATGCGACAGCGTTTCGCGTGGTGCGGGAACCGGCGCCGGCGCGAGTTTTGGCGCCGCGAGGGCTTCGCGCAGCGCGTCGAAAAACTTTTTCAGAACATCGGCGAAGTGCTGTTGACCCACTCGTGCGATCCTCCTATTCTCCGCCCCACACGACGGGGGACATGACTCCGACGTGGAAACGACGAACGCCGCTTGGCAACGCTCCTCGACGACGGCTTGCGAACTTTGAATCAAACGCTGCTTCAACGTTTCGCTCGTCTCGCTGAAAGTGCTCTTGCGGCAGATTCGACAGGCCCCTACAAATCGCACCCGTCGCCGACGTAACGGATTACGCAACTCGGCGACCACGCGGATTGCCGGCGGGGGCTTGTTCCTCCGCTGCCAATCCTCGCAGCGGTCGAGCAAGCACGGACGCGAGCACGCCGCTACGACATAATCGACGCTGAAATCACGCAGTGGTTTTGCAGCGTCCGCTTCGCAAGCGTGAATGCGACCAATCGCTCCCGGAAAAGATTGCACGTCCTTTGCCCCCCTGGGACGTGTGCTTTTTCGGGAGCTTTTTTTATGCGCGGCTGCGACGCGGGCTCGAGGCTTTGAGTTGTCCGCTGTCGGCAAACAAGATTCGCAGTTTCATCCCCCGCGCGCCTCGCATTGCTCGCTCGCGGGGGCGTCGCTACAATCCGCTCCCCACTGTTACCTCTCTCTACGCACGTCACGGAAGACGGTTCGATGAGCAGGGATGCGGCCGCGCGGATGCGGCAATTTGAGCCGGCGTCGCCGCGGGCCGCCGGTCTCGCGGCGGTTGGCGCCGACGAGATCCTCGCCTACGGCCGCGAGGTCGTCGAAACCGAGGCCGCCGCCCTGGAAGGGCTTGCCCTGCGGCTCGACGGAGCGTTCGTCGACGCCGTGCGGCTGCTTTGCGATCTGCGCGGCAATCTGCTGGTCGCCGGCATCGGCAAGGCGGGGCACATCGCCCAGAAACTGGCCGCCACGTTCGCGTCGGTCGGCACGCGGGCCCATTTTCTCCACCCGGCCGAGGCGTTTCACGGCGATCTGGGCCGGGTCCAAGCCGACGACGCGGTGCTGATCTTGTCGCAGAGCGGCGAGACGAGCGAGGTGTTGCAACTCCTCCCCGCTTTACGCTCTCAAGGAGCGAGGATCGTCGCAATGACATCCCATCACGGCAGCACGCTGGCCCGAGCGGCCGACTTGGTGCTGCCGCTGGGGAAGCTCGTCGAGGCGTGCTCGCTCGGCCTGGCGCCGAGCACGAGCACGGCGGCGATGCTTGCCCTGGGGGACGCGCTGGCGCTGACAACCAGCCGGCTGCGGGGGTTTCGGGCCGAGGATTTCGCCCGCTACCATCCCGGCGGGGCCCTGGGACTGAAGCTCAGCTCCGTCGACGACCACATGCGAACCCTGGCCGAGTGCCGCGTGTCGCAAGAGGATCGGACCATCCGCGAGGTGCTGGCGAGCTGCACCCGCCCGGGCCGCCGCAGCGGGGCGATCATGCTGGTCGACCGCCAAGGCCGGCTCAGCGGGTTGTTCACCGACAGCGACCTCGCGCGATTGATCGAGCGGCGGCAGGATCCGGCGCTCGACGGCCCCATTTCGGCCGTGATGATTCACGCGCCGACGACCATCGTCTCCGGCGAGCGGATGTCCGCGGCGCTGGAGATCCTATCCACTCGTAAATTCAGCGAACTCCCGGTCGTCGACCGGGACCGGAGACCCCTTGGCATGATCGACGTGACCGACGTGGTGGGCATGTTGCCCGAGACCCCGCAAGAGGACCATCGCTTTCAGGACGAAGTGACCGACCCCGGGCCGACGATCGTGCGGCTGTTCCCCGGACTCGACGAGTTCGAATGGGGGGCGGAGTTGCCGGAGACGGATTGAGGCGACGGGCGGGACGCTAAGCCGCCAGCGTTCGGCGGGGCGGGGGCGAGGGTTTTTTCCGGCGCGTGTGCGCCGGAGTCGGTTCGTCATCCGCATTCCGCAATCGCCATGAATCTTGCCGCCCGGTGCGCTTCGATCCGCTTGATTCTCACCGACGTCGACGGCGTGCTCACGGACGGCGGGGTGATCGTCGACGATCAGGGCGTGCATGCGCTGCGGTTCAACATTCGCGACGGGCTGGGGGTGCGGCTCTGGCAGCGGGCCGGGGGACGCGTGGGGATCGTCACGGGGCGAATCACCGACGTCGTCGCGCGCCGGGCGGCGGACCTCGACATCGACCCGCTGCGGCAAGGGATCGCCGACAAACTGCCCGTCGTCAAGGAAATCTGCCAGGAACTGGGCCTCGCCGCCGAGCAGGTGGCGTACCTGGGGGACGACCTGCCCGACGTGCTGCCGATCCGGTTCGCGGGGCTGGGGATCGCCGTCGCCGACGCCGCGGCCGAAGCGATCGCCGCGGCCGACTATGTGACGAGCGTCCCGGGGGGCCGCGGGGCCCTGCGCGAGACGGTCGAACTGATCCTGCGAAACACCGATCGCTGGGAGACGACGATCGCGCGGTTCACCGACTCCGCGTAACGGCTTTGCTGCGGCATAAAACAACGCGAGTTTCGGAGAAACTCGCCCATGCAAAATAACCGCTCCATGGAAGGAGACTTGTCATGAACGCTCTGGCCTATCTGGGAACGCTCGGGTTTGCGCTGATCAATGCGCCGGTGGTGAGCCAGTCGGAATCGGCTGAGCCGGTCCTGTTGACCGCGACATGCGGCGTGCCGTTCTTTCAAGAGGGACAGTCGATCGTCGTCGGCGTCGATCAGCCCCAGTGGCTTGATCTTGATGTCACGGACTCCCAATCCCGCGCGGCCACGTTCGTCGAGACGATGATCGAGCGGGGATTTCCTGAGACTGATTGCGTCGCTGAATCGCTGCGCGAGCCGGTCTGCTTCGACTACCTCCTTGGCGCCGAGGACGGAGTGCGGCTGATGCGTTAGAGCGCCTCCCGCCGCCGTCCTCCTCGCTTCTCCCTTCGGCCCCCCTCGCCATGCTTCCTCGTCTGGTCCACGCCGCGATCGCGTTTGTCGTCACCGCGGCGATGTACTGGGGGTACGTTGCGACGGTCGTTCCGGTGGTCGAGCCGCCGGCGACGATTCGCGAGGTCCAGACCCCCGACGCCGGGCAAGTGACGCGCGGGCAGGAATCGGTGGCCGAGTATCAACGGCTGCTGGCCGCGTACTTCAAGCCAGGGCATTGGACGAGTCGCACGCCCCCCAAGGTGTTCGAAAATCGGCAAGCGATGCTGGTGATCTCCGACTTCGAGGAGACCGACCGCGGGCAGATCATCGCTCGCAACTGCGCGATGCTGATGTTCCCCTCGCCGCGCGATCGGGGCGGGGCCCCGCCGCGCGACGCGATCATCATCGAGCCTCTGGAGGGGGCGGTGCTCGAGGGGCGATCGAGCCCCGGCAGTCCCGCGGCGTTCAGCAAGCTCGACCGGGCGTGGCTTCGCGGCGAGGTGAGGATCACCAGCGACATGCGCGAACCGGGCCCCGCCGACGATCTCGAGCTCACGACCCGCGAGATCTACATTCGCGAGGACCTGATCCGCACCGATCAGCGGGTCGAAATGCGGCTAGGTCCCCACTTCGGCGGCGGGCGGGGGCTCGAAATCAAGTTGCTGGCCACCGAGAACATTTCCGGCGAGGCCAAGACCGACGCGATCGCGGGGCGGTTCGAGTCGCTGGAAATCAGCGACGAGGTGATGATCGAGATCGTCCCCGGCGAGCTGTCGCTGCCCGGGGACGAGAAATCTCCGAAGTCGGCCGGCGCCCCCGAGCCCCCGATCACGATCAAGAGTCAGGGGCCCTTTCGCATCGATTTCGGCAACTACGTCGCGTCGTTTCTCGAAAAGGTTCACGTGCGGCAGGTCCATTCTGACGGCGTGCTCGACGCGATCGACGCCGACGAAGTGAACTTGTACTTCGCCCGGGCGAAGGCGAACAAGAAAACCGCCGCCCGCGCGTCGAGCAGCCCGCTGGGCGCCGGGTTCGAACTGGCGACGATCGAGGCGAAGGGTTCCAAGGTCGTCGTCAACGCCCCCGGGCGCAACGCCGCGGCGGAGTGCAAGCGGATGCGGATCGAACTGCGGCAGCGCCGAGTCACGGTCGAGGGAGACGACGAGGCGGTGACGCTCGCCTACCGCGGGGCCGAGATCCACGCCCCCCTGGTTCAGTACGTCCACCCGGCGGAAGGGTCCGAGCAAGCGATCGGGCAGCTTGTCGCTTCGGGGGGCGGGTTCCTCAAGGCGATTCTCGACAAACGCCGCCCGCTCGAACCGCTCGAAGTCCGCTGGACCGAGTCGCTGCGAATCGATCGCGTCGAAGGGGCCCCCGTGCTGAAGATTCGCGGCCGGCCGCGGCTCACTTTCGGCAACACGGGAAGGATGTGGGCCGACGCGCTCGAACTGACGCTGCGCGAACGACCGGCCGATCCCGCGGCCGCGGCGACCAGCCCGCTGCCGTGGGCCGTCGCGCCGGAGCGACTTCGCGCCGCGGGGAACGTGGCGATCGATTCGCCCGAGCTTGAGGCCCGCGTCGATCAACTGCACATGCAGGTGAACTACCCGTCCGGTTCGCCGCAGGAACTGGGGCTTCACGGCGCCGACGGCTCGGGGCGCGGGACCGCGGGCGGGCAGGCCAATCCGCTGGCGCAGCTAGGCGGCGCGGGGAACCGAACTTATCGGGCGGAGGGCCGGTCGCTCGAACTGACGGCGAACGTCCGCGCCGGGAAGACCGAGTTGGCCGGCGTTGCGCTCGAGGGGAACGTGCGATTCGAGGAGGCTCCTGACCCGACCGCCAAAGAGGCCCCGTTGCGGATCGAGGCGCAGCGGGTCGTCGTCGTCGAGGCCGACACGCCCCACGCCAAGATCGACATCGTCGGCCGGCCGGCGGCCGCGGGCGTCGAGTCGCAGTTGGCGCAAGTCACCGCCCGGGGGGCGACGTTGCGGGCGCCGCAGATCAGCATGATACGCGGCCGCAGCAAGTTGCAGATCGAGTCGCCCGGCGAGGTGCTGCTGGCGACCGATCGCGACTTGACCGGCCAGCCGCTTGCCCGCCCCGAACCGATGTCGATCACCTGGCAGCAGTGGATGCGGCTCGATCGCAATCGGCTTACGTTTCGGGGCGGGGTCGTCTGCCGCAACGCGTCGGGATGGCTTAGCACGCGGCAGTTGGGGGTGAATCTCTCGCAAGAAGTTTCGTTCGACGGCGCCGCCGGGGCCGCCAAAGCCGAGGTCGTGCAGCTCGACTGCAGCGACGGGGTCGTCGCCGAGTTCGACCAGCGCGACGAAGCGGGGATCACTTCGCATCAGCACGTCGAGTTGGCGTCGATCCTCGCCAATCAACAGACGGGCGCCATCCGCGGCGAGGGGCCCGGCTGGATCGAGTCGGTCCATCTGGCCACCGGCAAAGGGATACTCGCGCTGGCCGCCCCGGGCGTGGCGCCCCCGTCAGCGGGGCCGTCGCCCAATGAACCGGGGCAGCGGCTGCGCCACCTGCGAGTCGACTTCGCCCGCGGGGTCGAAGGAAGTTTGCGCGACCGCTCGATCACGCTCGTGGGCGACGTCCGGGCGACGTACGGGCCGGTCGACTCATGGGAGCAGCGATTGCAGCGGGCCGTCGGCGCCGGGCCGGGGCCCAACGTCGTGTGGCTGGCCAGCGATCGGCTGACCGTCGCCGAGAGCCCGCTCGCCCGAGTCAATCGTCCGCCGGGGGCGACGGGGCTGGCCGAGTTGGAACTGACCGCCGTCGGCCGCGTGAAGATCGACGGCGAGGCGCCGGGTCGCGGCCTGTTTGCCGCGACCGCCGGCCGGGCCAGCTACGACTCGTACAAAGGAATGTTCCTGCTGGAAGGCGACGGGGCGGTCCCCGCGACGATACACCAGCAGGACTTCATCGGCGCCCCCCCCAACGAAACGGTCGCTCAGAAACTGACCTACAATCTCCGCACGGGACAGGTGGGGGGACAGTTCAACAAGATCGAGTGGAACCAATTCGACGTCAGCCGCCCCCCCGCGACGACGCAGCAGCGGTGAGGCGGCTTCGACTTATCTCGATAGCCCGCGTCTTGCCACGTCCGGTTCACGGCCGCCGCGCCAGCAGCGTGGCGGCCGTGACGAGCGCCGCGGCAGCGGTTTCGATGCGGAGGATCCGCTCGCCTAAGTCGACGATCTGCCATCCGGCGGTCCGGGCGTCGGCGATTTCCTCGTCGGCGAAGCCTCCTTCCGGTCCGACGGCGAGCCAGGCCCTGGCGTGCGTCGGCCGGGCGGCCTCGGCGAGCGGAGCGCCGCCGGGGTGGGCGATCCACCGCACCGCGTCCGGCGTCGCGTCGACGCCGTCATCGCCGGGGCCCGCGGCGAGCCACTCCCGCCAGCTGCGCACAGGGGCGAGCTCCATCAATCGGTTCCGCCCGCACTGCTTGCTCGCCTCGATCACGTAGCGGTCAAGCTTCTCGCCCCCTTTGCTCGGGGCCTCGCTGCGGGCGGTCGCCAAGGGGACGAGCCGCGCGACTCCCAGTTCGACGGCCTTCTCGACGAGCCACCGCGTGCGGTCCCCCTTGGGAAGCGGCGCCGCCAGGACCAGTTCGCCGACAAGCTCGCGTTCAATCGCCAGCCGCGGGCCGACGCGCACTTCGACCTCGCGGCGTGAGACGCCGACGACCTCGCCGCGGAATTCCCCCCCGCGCCCGTCGAACAGCGTAAGTTCGTCCCCCGCACGGACCCGCAGCACGTGCAGCAGGTGATGCGCCTCGGCGTCGCCGATCCTCGCGATTCCATCGGGGGCGATCGGCTCGGCAGAGTAGACGCGACGTGACATGCGGCGAGCTCAACGCGCGGGAACGTCTTGAAATCGGCGACGCCGAAGAGAGTCGCGGTTAGCATAGGACCCGCTCGGCCGGGAGCCAAGCCGTTGCCGGCTGCCCCCGACCAGGGTGTTCAGGTCGCGCTCACCACGCGGTCGCGTCCCACAGCAGGGTGCGGCCGTCGCGTCCGGCCGAGAGGATGGTGCGCCCGTCGGGGGCGAACTCGACGGCGGTCACCTCGTCGTCGTGGGCGCCGAGGGTGAGGATCTCTTTGCCGGTCTCGGCGTCCCACAGTTTCACCGTGCTGTCCTCGCTGCCAGTGACGGCGCGGCGGCCGTCGGGCGAGAGGGCAACCGCGGTCACGGCGCCGGTATGGCCGGCGAGCTTGGCGACCCTCTGGCCGTCGGCTGCGTTCCAGACGATCGCCGCGTTGTCGTCGCCGCCGGTGGCGATGCGTCGGCCCGCTGCGTCGAACGCGCCGCACCGAACGGTCCAGGCGTGGCCGCGCAGGATCATGAGCTCGGCCCCGTCGACGGCGTTCCACACGCGGGCGGTCTTGTCGCTTCCGCAGGTCAGGATGCTGGCCCCGTCGGGAGCGTAGCAGGCGGCGCGGATCCGCCCCTTGTGCCCGCGGATCACCAGCGGCAGCGGCTCGCCCGTCGCGGCGTTCCACTGCCGGGCCGTGCCGTCGTCGCTGGCGGTGAGGACCCAGGCGCCGTCGGGCGAGAACGCCGCCGCGTTCACGTAACCTTCGTGGGCGCCTTCGAGCTTGGCGACGACGCGTCCCGTGGCCGCGTCCCAAATTTTGGCCGTGCGATCCCAACTGCCGGTGACGACGCGGCTGCCGTCGGGCGAGAGGTCGGCCGAGGCGACGACTCCGTGGGAGCTGAACCGCGTGCGGAGCGTGCGATCGGCCAAGTCGTACAACCGGGCGTCGTTGCCGCCGATGGCGAGTACGCCGCGACCGTCGGGCGCAAACCGCGCCGCCCACACAACCCCGCCGCGCCGCCCGGCGCTGAGCCATGCCTGGCGCGACCCCCCGGCGTCGTCGGCGGAGAGTTCCGACCCGGTCGTCAGGTTCCACAATCGTACGGTCCCCTCGGCGGCGCAGACGGCCAGAGCCAGATCGCCGTCGGGCGAGAGATCGACGGCCGTGATTGCCGCTTCGCTGCGGGGCGGGGCGACGGTGCGCAGCAGCTTGCCATCGGCGAGCGACCAGAGTCGCAGTGCGCCGTCGTCGCAGCCGGTCAAGGCGACGGCGCCATCGGCGCTGACGACCATATCGCTCACCCACCCCGGATGCTTGAGGGCCAGCTCGCGCAGTTCCTGACGGGTCGCCACGTTCCACACGCCGCACGTATTGTCGCCGCTGGCGGTCGCCAGCCGCCGGCCGGCGTCGTAAAACGCCATGGCCGTGATTGTGCGGCTATGCCCGCGGAGCCAACCGGCGGATTGCCACCGACCGGTCGCGGGGTCGAGACGCCACAACTGCGCGTGGCCCCGTTCGTCGCCGGCGGCTAGCGTCAGGCCGTCGGGGCTGAACGCGACGGCGGTCACCTCGGCGTCGTGGCCGGGGAGTTCGGCAAGTCGCTTGCCGGTGCGGGCGTCCCACACCAATGCGGACCCGGCGGGGCTGCCGGTGGCGACGAGTGCGCCGTCGTCGGTCGCCGCCAAGGCGGCGGTGCGCCCGGCGCCTTTCAGGGCGCTTGTTTCGGCGCCGGTGCCCACGTCCCACAGGCGCACGGTGCCGTCGCCGGCGCCGGTGGCCAGTTGCGCTCCTCCCGCGAAGAAGGTCGCCGACGAGGCGAGGAAGTCGTGTCCCTCGGCGAACTGTCGCACGCGGGCCAGCGATTTCGCGTCCCACAACTCGGCCTTGCGATCGCGCCCCGCGGTGACGATCTGCCGACCGTCGGTCGAGAACCGAGCGGCGAGCACCGCGTCGCGCTGGGCCGGGTCGGCCGCGGCGACGAGCCGGGCCTCGGCGTAGGTCGCGGGGTTCCAGAGCATGACCTCGTGCCCGCGGCCTCCCGACAACAACAGCCCGCCGTCGGGCGCGAAGGCGAGCGCCCGCACGTGGCTCGAGTGGCCGCGAAGCCGCTTGAGCTCCGTGCCGCCGGCGAGGTCCCACAGCACGATCGTATTGTCTTGTCCCCCGGAGGCGAGTTGCGTTCCGTCGGGCGCGAACGCCAACGCACGGACCGGGCCGCGATGGCCAGTCAGTTCGACGAACGGCGCGGCGGGGTCGGGCAAGCGGTCGATCCGCCGCGCAACGTCGACGGCTTCGACTTCGTCGGGCGACCACGACAGCACTCGACCGTCGTACCCCGCCGTAGCGATTCGCCGGCCGTCGGGGGCGAACTTTGCCGCGTAAACGGCGCCCCGGTGTTTGGTGAACTCGGTCAGCGGCGTGAACAGGTCGGTCGCGGCGTCGCGGCGCCAGACGATCGCCTTGCCGTCCTGGCCGGCAGTGACCAATCGGAGCCCGTCGGGCGAGAACTCGGCGGCCCAGATCCACCAGCTATGGCCGCGGAGCGTTTGCAGTTCCTTGCCAGTCGCCGCGTCCCAGAGGCGGACCGTGTCGTCGTAGCCTCCGGTCGCCAATTGGGAACCGTCGGGGGAGAAGCGAACGCAGAGGACCGCCTCCTCGTGTCCGACGAGCCGGGCGACGAGCTTGCCGTCGGCGGTACGGTAGACGTTGACGGCGCCATCGCTGCTGGCGGCGGCGAGCCGTTCGCCCGAGGGGTCGTAGGCGACGGCGTGGACGTACTGCCCTTGGGGCAATCGCACGAGCGGCTCGGCGTCGTCCGTCGACCAGATCGTCGCCGCTCCGTCCCAACCCCCGGCGGCAAAATGGCGTCCGTCGGGGGCGAAGTCGACCGCGTCGACCGGCGCCTGCAGGTCCCAGGCCCGCATGGCGAGTCGGCACAACCGATTCAGCCGACCCCACTCGAAGCCGCGCAGGTCCTCCGGGCACTGAGCGAGCAGCTCCTTGGCCCGGGCGAACGCGTTTTCCTCGATCTTGGCGCTCGCCAGTCCGATCCGGGCGACGTAGGCGGCGTACTCCTCCTGCTCGCGGGCGTCGACGGCGTCGGCCTCGGCGGCGACGGCCCGATCGCGCTCGGCGTCGGCCCGCACCTTCTCTGCTTCGGCCCGCTCTTTTTCCGTCTCGGCGCGTTCCCGTTCGGTGTTCGCCCGATCGCGCTCCGATTCGGCGGTCGCCTGGGCCTTCTCGGCCCGCTGGCGTTGCTCGGATTCTTTGCCGCGAGCTTCTTCGGCGGCCAGGTAGTTTTGTTTGGCCTCGCCCTCGGCCTTGACGGCCCGATCGCGCTGGACGAACGCCTCGTTCCGTTCCCGGCGGACCGCGACGTACGCTCCGGAGCCGATGACGACGACCGCCGCCGCGAGCGCCGCGACGGCGCCCTTGAGGAGCTTGATCCGCCGCTTGCGCGACTCCCGCTCGGCGCGGGCGTGCTGCAACTTTTCGACGACCGGGGCGTGCCGCGCCTCGGAGGTCGAGACCAGCGACAACCCGAGGTCGAGGTCCCCCTTGGCGAGCGCCAGCTCGGCGTACTGTTGCCGCGCGGCGACCAGCAGGTGTTCGGCGCGGCGGTTGTCGCGCCACAGCTCCAGCGCCTCTTCGAGCGCGTACATGCTGCGGGCGAACGGCTCGTAGTCGCTGGCTCCTTCGGCTGCGGCCAGCGTCTTGGCCGCGCTGTCGGTCAGCACGATGCTTTCGCTGTGCGATTGGTAGGTGCGGATCGCGTCCTGCATCGCCCGGACCGATGCGTAACGATCTTCGGGCTTCGTGGCCATTGCGTGCCGGGCGATCTCCATGAGCTCGCCGCCGGCGTCGACCGCCACGATTTTGTTCTTGGCCGCGGCCAGCAGGCAGTCCATGACCGTCTTGCCCGTGTGCGGCGGCCGACCGGAGACGATCTCGAACAGGATGGCGCCCAGCAGGTAGACGTCGCTGGAGGCGGTGACCGAGTCGATCGGCCCGCTGGCCATTTCGGGCGCCATGTACGCCGGGGTTCCTCCCATGGCGTTCGACTGGCTCACCGAGCCGGCGCCGGGAAACTCGGGGCTGATCCGCGCGAGGCCCCAGTCCATGACCAGCACCTCGCCGTAGTCGCCGAGCATGATGTTCTCGGGCTTCAGGTCGCGGTGAATCACCCCGTTGGCGTGGGCGAAGGCCACCGCGTCGGCGACGCGCAGCAGGATGTTCAGGTTGTCGTCCAGCGACTGCTCGGCGATCACCTTGTTCCAGGGGGTCCCTTTGACCTTCTTCATCGAGTAGAAGAGGGCCCCGTCCTTGTTCGACCCCAGGTCGTAGATCGGGACGATGTTCGGGTGATCGAGCTCGCCGGTGACGACCGCTTCGGAGATGAACTTGTCGCGCTGCTCGTCGGACTTTTCGCCGGCGCCCTTGAGCATCTTCACCGCGACGGTTCGGGCGATCGACGACTGACGAGCCGAGTAGACGACCCCCATTCCCCCCTCGCCCAACACGTCGAGCAGTTCGTAGTCGGGGGCGTCGTCCGGCGAGGCGATCGTCACGTTGTATTTCTTTTCGCCCGGAGCTGCGAGCGATCGCGACTTGACGACGATCGACGATCGCGAGGCCATTTTGCCGACGATCGTGTCTTTCTGCCGAATCGTGACGCCCGAGTTGCCGCCCCCCTGGGCGACGGCCGCTTCCCACTGCGAGGTGAGCATCGTCGCGGCGTCGGTCTCGACGTCGTGCGTCGAGGAGAACTCGATCGTCGCGTCGGCCCGCAATTCGATCGTCCCCGGCTTGCCTGCGGGGGTCGAGTCGGAGAGTTCCAGCGTATGGAGCGAGTCGTGTTCTGCCGACGCGCCGACGTCTTCGCCGGGAACCGAGGCGGCGATCGAGTCGAGATCGACCGTGAACTCGATCGTCTTCTCGCCGGCTCCTTGGATCGTGCGCCCCGGATCGTCCGCAGAGAGAGCCCCCCCGTCGATCGTGCCTTGCGAGGCGGCGAGCTCTTCCTCGGCGATCGTGCGATCGGCGACCCGACGCTGCGGCACGACCGGCAGCCGCGCGCCGCACGACCCGCACCGACCGGCGAGGCGAGACGCTTCATCAAGTTCAGTCTGGCAAGAGGGGCAGACGAGCATAGGAGGAGCGAGGGGTGAGAGGCGAGGCTTGAGGCGTGAATATCGAGACGTCAGCGCGGTCGGCGGCGACCGCCGTCTCCGCCGCGGGCTGCATTCAAATACCGCTTCCGTCGCGAGGCGTCGGCTGTCTTGGCATCCTTGCCGAACGTCTCGGCCGCGCGGCTGGTCAGCGCCAATCCTGCAGCGGTCAGCAGCCAGCGGTGCGACAAGCGCGGTGCGATCGCGCGTTGGTTGCCTGCCGACTCGGCGTCGGCGATGGGATCCGCGGAGGACGCCGCCGCCATCGAAGCGGGCTCGGCGGCGCGGCGCTCGACGGTTTCGTCCGTCGGAGGCAACGGCTCGGCGTGCGGCTTTGCCGCGTCGTCGGTCGGCGGCCGGTCGCGGGCGCCCTCGGTGTCGTCGCCGGGATCGATGAGTTTGCCGTTCCGCACGAACACTTCGATCACTAACCGCCGCGAACCGGTTTGCGGCTGGACGAGGTAGATCGCGTAGCGGTTGTCGGGCAGATTGCGGAACAGCCCGGGCAGGTCGCTGATCGCGTCGTTGGGGAGCCGGTAGCCCGCGCTCTGCGAGCCGTCGGGTTCGATGACTCGCAGCTCGAAGTATCGCTCGTCGCCGACCTTGGCCTCACCCGCGGCTCCGCGCTGGTCGAACGCCGTGCGCGATTGCACCGGGGGGACCGACTCGGTCGGCGCCGCCCCGCTGTCGGTGCGCGGCGGAAACTGGATCGCCGGCGGGCGGGCGGTCAGCTCGACGAAAAAGAACTCCTGCCCCGTTCCCGGGTTTGAGATGACGACGAACTGGACGTTGCTCTCGCCCTGCTGGATCACCCCCGGCGTGTGGAAATCGTCGTCGCGGATCTTGACCGTGATCGTGATGTCGGCCGCGGGGTTGAGCGGATCCGGGGGGCCCTGATATTGGTGCACCAGGACGAACGTCTCGGGGGTCGGCCCCGCGTAGACCGTCGCGACGACGAACCGGTCCGCCGGCGGCAGGTGGAGCTTGTCCCCCCAGTCGACCAGCACCTCGAACGAGTCGGCCCCCGGGTCGACGAACGACAAGGTCAGCGTGGTGGTCCCCGCCGACGTGACGTCGGTCGCCGCGAGCGGGTCGAGCGTCGGGTTGACGTTCAGCACGGTGACTTCGATCGTCTTCACGTCGACCCCGCCGTCGTCGTCGTACAGCGTGACGGTGATCGTGTACTTGTTGTCGGCGTCGTTGTCGGCGTAAAAGTGGCTCCCCGCAAAGCTGCCGGCGGTCAGCACGCCGGGCGAGCCGCTCGTGCGTACGTCGGGGGCCGCGAAGAACTCCAAGGGGGTCCCGTCTCCCCAGTCGATCGTGTAGGTGAACAACTCGGCCGTCTCGCCGCCGTTGGCCGCGTTGCCGGCGTTGAGCGGGTTGTCGAATCCAGGGTCGGTGAACGCGGCCAAATCGGGGATGACGAGCGTCTGCCCCTCGTTGATCACGTACTCGACGGTCGTCAGCGTGAGCGTCGGGGCGACGTTGTTCACCTGGATCTGGAAGGTGCGGCTCACGACCGGCCCGTCGTCGTCCGACAACTGCACCGTGACGGTGTACAGCCCGTTGTCGGCGTAGGTGTGGGGAGCATGGACCAATCCGGCGGTCGTGGGGACGCCGGGCGAGCCGCTCACCCGCGGGAAGACAGTCACCGGCACGATCGGCGTGCCGTCGCCCCAATCGATCGACACGCCGGTAAAAGTCTCCTCGACTTCGCCGCCGTTGGCCGCGTTGCCGGCGTTGAGCGGGTTGTCGAACCCGGGATCGGTCACCCCGACCCCCAAGCCGGCGAGCGTGAACGCCTGACCCTCGTCGACCGTCAGCGGCGCGTCGACGCCGGTGAGCGTCGGATCGACGTTCGTGACGGTCACCACGAAGGTCTGCAGCGCGACCCCGCCATCGTCGTCGAAGACCCGCACTTCGACCGTGTAGACGCCGTTGTCGGCGTAGATATGTTCCCCGCCGAACGAGCCGGCCGTGAGGACGCCGACCCCGCCGACCTGATCGATCGTCGGGACGCCCGCGTCCAGCGGCGTGCCGTCGCCCCAGTTGATCGTGTAGGTGAAGGTCTCCGCGACTTCGCCCCCGTTGGCCGGGTCGATCGTGTTGAGCGGGTTGTCGAACCCGGGGTCGGTGAACATGCCGATCACGGCGAGCGACAGCAGGCTCCCTTCGGCGATGGTCTGATCGCCGACGACCGCCAGGGCCGGGGCGACGTTGCTCACCACGACCGGGGCCGAGCCGAGGCCGATCCCCGTGTCGTCGTCGACGACCCGGGCTTGAACCGTGTACGTGCCGTTGTCGGCATAGACGTGAGTGGCGACGAAGGTGCGCCCCGTCGCGGGCCCGACGACCGTCGCCGTGCCGTCGCCCCAGTCGATTTCGACCGTGTGCGTGTCGAGCGACCCCGGGTCGACGAAGTCGACCTGCGCGATGAAGACGCTCCCCTCGTTTCCCGGGGCGATTGCGACCGTCACCGCCGAGGGGGCGACGTTACGGACCTCGACGGTCGTCATGGCGGACGTCTGCCCGCCGTCGTCGTCGCGGAGGGTGACGTTGATCTGGTAGACGTCGGTCGGGGTGCCGGTCGGGTTGTCGTCGAGATACTGGTGCGTGATGGTGAGCGTCCGCTCTCCGACGGCGAGCGTGACCGTCTCCAGCGGCGAACCGTCGCCCCAGTCGATCTCGACCGTGTGGACGTCGAGCGAACCGGGATCGTCGAACGACAGTTGCAGCGTGGCGACGCCGTTCTCGTCGATCGTCGCCGGGGGGACGAGCACCAGATTCGAGGGGGCGACGTTACGGACCTCGACGGTCGTCATGGCGGCAGCCTGCCCGCTGTCGTCGTCGCGGACGGTGACGTTGACTTGGTACACGTCGGCCGGGGTGCCGGTCGGGTTGTCGTCGAGATACTGGTGCGTGATGGCGAGCGTACGGGCTCCGACGGCGAGCGTGACCGTCTCCAACGGCGAGCCGTCCCCCCAGTCGATTTCGACCGTGTGGACGTCCAGCGAACCGGGATCGTCGAACGACAGGTTCAGCGTGGCGACGCCGTTTTCGTCGATCGTCGCGACCGGCTGCAGCACCAAGTTCGAGGGGGCGACGTTGCGGACCTCGACGGTCGTCATGGCGGACGTCTGCCCGCCGTCGTCGTCGCGGAGGGTAACGTTGATCTGGTAGACGTCGGTCGGGGTGCCGGTCGGGTTGTCATCGAGATACTGGTGCGTGATGGCGAGCGTACGGGCTCCGACGGCGAGCGTGACCGTCTCCAGCGGCGAACCGTCCCCCCAGTCGATCTCGACCGTGTGGACGTCGAGCGAACCGGGATCGTCGAACGAAAGTTGCAGCGTGGCGACGCCGTTCTCGTCGATCGTCGCGACCGGCTGCAGGATCAAGTTCGAGGGGGCGACGTTGCGGACCACGACCGACGCGCCGCCGGTGACCTCGCCCCCGTCGTCGTCGAGCACGCGGACCTGTACCGCGTACGTGTCTTGCGACGTGCCCGTGGGGTTGTCGTCGAGATACTGGTGTGCGGCTGTCAGCGTGCGGGCTCCCGGCGCCACGGCGATGACCTGCAGCGGCGAACCGTCCCCCCAGTCGATTTCGACCGTGTGCGTGTCGAGCGATCCCGGGTCGACGAACGACAGGTTCAATGTCGCCGCGCCGTTTTCGTCGATCGCTGCGATCGGGTCGATCACGAGATTCGACGGCGGCACGTTATTGACGCGGATCACCCCGGTCGCGACGGCCTCCCCGCCGTCGTCGTCGATGACGCGGACCGTGACGGTGTTGAGATCAAACGGCGTGCCGGTCGGATTGTCGTCGAGGTACTGGTGGGTCGTATTGAAATCCCGAGTTCCGAGCGTCAGGGCGAACGTCTCGATCGGCGAGCCGTCTCCCCAGTCGATCTCGATCGTGTGGGTGTCAAGCGTCCCGGGATCGGAGAACGTCAGCTCGAGCGTCGCGAGGTTGTTCTCGTTGATGACCGACTGCAATTGGAGTTGCAGATTCGAGGGCGGCACGTTGTTGACGAGGATCGTTCCCGTCGCGACGCCCACTCCGCCGTCGTCGTCGATGACGCGGACCGTGACGGTGTTGAGATCGAACGGCGTGCCGGTCGGATTGTCGTCGAGGTACTGATAGGTCGTGTTGAAGTCCCGGGTCCCGGGCGTCAAGGCGAACGTCTCGATCGGCGAGCCGTCTCCCCAATCGATCTCGATCGTGTGGGTGTCAAGCGTTCCGGGATCGGAGAACGTCAGCTCGAGCGTCGCGAGGTTGTTCTCGTTGATGACAGACTGCAATTGGAGTTGCAGGTTGGACGGGGCGACGTTCGACACCTGGATCGTCGCGGTCCCCTCGACCGACTCGCCGGAGCCGTCGATCACCTTCACGCCGATCGTGTTGAGGTCCAGCGGAGTCGCGGTCGGGTTGTCGTCGAGGTACTGGTGCGTCGTCCCGAAGAATCGGCTTCCCGCGACGAGCGAGAACGACTCGACCGGCGAGCCGTCGCCCCAGTCGATTTCGACTGTGTGCGAATCGGTCGCGTCAGGGTCGGTGAACTCGAACAGCAGTTCGGCGACTTGCCCCTCGTTGATTGGCGCCAGGGGCGCGATCACTAAGTTCGAGGGCGCCGTGTTGCCGGGGCTTCCTGCGGCGGGGACCGAGTCGGCAGTTGCGCCGCCGCCGCCGGCGGGCGCCAGCGGCGCCGCTTGCACGTGGTCGCCGGACGTCATGAGCGCGTCGAGCGCGAGCCCCGGACCGGCCGCGTCGAGCAGCCGGCGCGGTTCGAGCACTCGCGGCGCCAGCATCGGCTCCAACCGCGTCGCCGGCGTCGGCAAGCCGAGCAGTTCGCTCCAACTGCGCCGCCAGGCGCGCCACCGTCGCCGCGCGGATCGCTGCACCGAGGACGGAGCGTTCGAACGAGAGGAGCGGCTGTGCATGAAGAGCCCTGACGTCGGTTCGAGGGCGCGGCGTGACCCTGCTCGCGATGCCGCGAGCCGCACGCGCCCAATCCCTCGATTATCCGAAGGAAGCGTGAAACGTGTCAAACAAGTGGCGCTGGGCAAATTGTACGGGTCGTCGCGGTCGCCTCGGTTTTGCCGGCGGCGCCGCCAGGAGTGCAGATTCCGGTTGTAACGCGTCGATGCCCGGGGAAGTGCGAGCGGCTCGGACGCTTGCGAGCACGCCGCGAGGAGAACCCCCATGCAACGAAGTGGCACGACGACCCGGCGATCGGAGTCCCGCTGGGCCGGATCCGCCCCCAGGCGGCGGCTGGCGATCCTGACGGCCCTGGCGTTGGGGGCCTTGGCCCCGGGGGCGTCGGCCGAGGACCTGATGTCCCCGCTGTCGGCCGCGGCGTGTCCGACCGGCGCCCCGCGCAAGCCGCTCAAAGTGGCCGCCCTCATGTCGCTGGTCGACCAGCGCGATGCGCCCGTGGCGCCTCGGCAATCGGGCGCGGCTGACGCGACCCTCCCTGCGCCCGACTCTGCCGTCGAGCCCGGCGAACCCATCATGCCGGCCGAGGCGACGCCGCTCGCCCGTCCGTTTCGCCCCATCGGCCAAGTGACGCTCGACGCGGCTCTCCCGCCGGGCCTGACCCCCGGGGCCGCGGCCGACGCGCAAGCGTCAGCGGCCGAAACGGTCCCCGTGTTCGACGACGAACGCCGGCTGGGCGTGTGGGCTCACGTGAACAAACAGTGGGCCGCGACGAATATGCATCACCGACCGCTGTACTTCGAGGAGGTCAACCTCGAGCGCTACGGCTACACCCCGAGCCGCTGCTTGCAACCCGTCCTCTCGGGGGCCCGATTCTTCGTCACCGTGCCGGCGCTGCCGTACATGATTGCGGCTCAACCGCAGCACTGCACGTGCATCTACACGCTGGGTCACTATCGCCCGGGGAGCTGCGTCCCGCGCCGCCCTCATTGCCCGCTGGCCGGCCGGCACGGCGCCGGCATCGCCATGGAAACCGTGGTCGCGGTCGGGCTGGTGTTCTTGATTCCGTAGCGACGTGCGCCGGCTGAGTCCGTTTGAACTCTCGCGCATCGGCGCAATGCTCGCGGAGGAACTCGGAGCGGTCGACGATGCTCTGCGTGAGACGCTCGTCCCAGAGTCCCTGGCTTGCCGCTCCGCGTCACCACGGCAAGCGGAACAACTGCGCCAACTCGCGGCGAATGATCGCGCCGAGGGTTGAGCGCTCGATCTCGATCTTGGCCGTCCCGCGGGCTGAGGGGGCGAGAGGCAGTTCGTCGCCGTCGATGGAGATCTCGGCGACGTAAGCGGTCTGCGAACCGCGCGTCGGCGTGGCGGCGGTCGTTGACCGCTCGGGGGACTCCCCCTCGTTGCGTATGCGGCGCGTCACGCGGCGGACTTCGCCCGTGACGATCTTCAGCGGCGCTTGATCGAAGACGAGCCGCACCTGCTGGCCTGGGGCGACGGCGACGACGTCGGCCGGCTCGAGCGCCGCCCAAGCGAGCGACTCCCCGGCGGGGACGATCACCGCCAGCGGCGTGCCCGGTTCGACCCACGCGCCGGCGTTGCGCGGTTCCAGCGCCGTACCGGTCCACGTCGGCAAGCGGTCGGCGGCGAGATGGTGCGACGAGCGCCGCGGCGGAGCCACGACGCGACCGGCTGTCGGGGCGCGGAGTTCGAGCTCCGCGACCCGGCGGCGACGCTCGGCGAGTTGAGCTTCCGCATCGGCGAGTTCCGCCATGGCGAGCGGCAGTTCCGTGCCGGCGGCGGCGCCGGCGGAGCGCAGGGTGCGGAGCTGCTCGACCCGCGTGCGGCACAGGGCGACCTGGCCTTCCTGTGCGGCGAGCGCCAGTTCCAGCTCGGGGTTGTCGAGCGCGGCGAGCACGTCCCCGGCCGCGACCTCGTCGCCCGGTTGAACACGGGCTCGCACGGCGCCGGCGGTCGTCACGAACACGGGCCGGGTCTCGGCCGCGGCCGACACGATCGGCGCTTCAACGCGGCGCACGACGGGATAGCGCCACACGCCCCACGCTGCGGCGAACGTCAACATCGCGGCGAGCGCCGCGCGTGGCCAGCGCAAGCGGCGGCGCAGGCTGGGGTCGCACAGCACGCGGCCGATCGCCCGCAGCGGCCCCAGGGCGATCCCCAGCGCAGCAACGCCGGCCACGGCGTAGACGAGTCCCTCGGCCCGATACGGCGCGGCCAGCACAAGGAGCGCCGCGATCACCAGAGCCAGCACGACGAGCCCGTAAACCATCGACGCCGTCGCGTAGCCGACCAGCACGCGCCGCTTGCCGGGGGCCAACAGCGGTTCGTCGACCGTGCGTTCTCCCAAGAGCCACCGGCGCAGGAATCCGCCGGCGAGTCGTCGCGAGCGCGCCCCGAGATTGGGAACCTCGAGCCAATCGGACAACAAGTAGTACCCGTCGTACCGCAACAGCGGGTTTGCGTTGATCGCCAGCGTGTTCACCGAGGCGACGACCGCCACGGCCAGCGCCAGCAGGTTCACCGCCCCGGGCTGCGTGAATTGCCATACCAGCAGCGCGGTCGCGGCTAGGGCGAGTTCCACGAGCATCCCTGCGGCGCTCACCAGCATGCGACGCCCCTTGGCCGGCAGTTGCCAGGCGTCGCTGGCGTCGCAGTACAACGACGGCACGCCGGCCAGCAGCATCACGCCGATTTCGCGGCACTCGCCGCCGTAGCGTCGCAGAGTCACGGCGTGCCCCAGTTCATGCAGCACCTTCACCGCGGCGACGGTCGCCAGCCACAGGGGGAGCCGCCGCGGGGCGAACAACTCGCCGAGCGTCGGCAGCCGGGCCGCCAAGTCGTCGCCGCGCATCGCGAGCAGCGCCGCCGCCGCGCCGACGAGGATCGCGTACGCCGCGACGCCGACGGGGGAAAACAGCGGACGCGTCCAGCGAGCGAGCCGATCGACGACGGGCCCGGCGTCGATCGCTCCCAGCCGCAGCGCCAGCAGCGACAACGCCCCGTGCCAGCGAACGGCTCGCCGCCGCTCGGTCTCGCGTCGCTGGAGCTCGGGCCCTTGCCCTGGCCGGTCTCCGACGAGCAATCCCTGCTGGTGCAGCGTTGCGAGGAACTGATGCAACTGGGCGTGCGTCACTCGCCGCGGGGCGAACTCGCGCTCGAACGCCCGCCGCAGCGCGGCCAACGACGTCTCGGTGCGCAACTCCTCGAACAGGAAGCGCTCCTCGGCCGACAACTGCACGGTGGTCAAGGCGAGCGGGTCGCGGACCACGAACGTCGGTTGCCCGGCGAACTCGACGCGCACGATCGTCACGTCCCCGCGCGCCGCAAGCGCGAGCGGTCGATCGGCGGTCGAGAGTGCGAGCGGATGGACAGGCATCGTGCGTGAAGCAAGAAATCAACCTCGCGGCTTTACGCGAGGTTCTAGCTGGCGGAAGGCAGTTCGTTCGTTCAGGACTCGCCGTCGTCGGGGACGACCAGCCGCCCTTGCTGGCCGGGCCTGAGGGCGCCGGCGGGGTTATCCAGTTCGGCCCACACGCGGACCTGCCGGGTGACGGGGTCGATCTCGGGGCTTACGAAATGGAGTCGGCCGCCGTAGCTGCTCTCCGGCGCCGCGGAGCCCGCGTCTCCCGGCACGAACTGCACCGGGGCGCCGACGGCGGCCCGAGCGTCGGCCGCGTCGACGAAGCCCTCGGCCCGCAGTTTGTCGACCGCGATCAGCCGCAGCACGGCGGCGCCCGGCTCGACCCATTCCCCTTGCCGCGCGCGGACCAGCGTCACGACCCCCGCGAACGGGGCCCGCACGGCGTGCAGTTCCAGCTCGCGACGAACGACCGCCAGCGCCGCATCCTTCGCCTGCCAATCGAATTTGGCGAGCCGCAGGTCGTGCTCGGCTTGGCGGCGCTCCAACAGCAGCTTCTCGACGGTGAGCCGCTCGACGTCGAGTTGCGAGCGGCTGATGCTCTTGGCGAACTTGGCGATCGACTCCTCGCTCCGGGCCAGTTCGGCTCGGGCCACCTCGAGCGCCTTGTCGGCGTAGTCGACCGGCAGCGTGTTTTCGGCCTTCGCCCGGGCTTGGTCGCGTTCCGACTCGGTCCGCTCGACGACGAGCGCGGCGCTGATTGCGTCGAGCTGCACGAGCAAATCCCCCGCAGCGACCCGTTGCCCCTCGGCGACCGCAATCTTTTGGACGACGCCGAGTTGTCGCGCGGGGACCTCGGCCTCGGCCAACGGGCGAAGCACGACTGCCTCGACCACAAGCGGAGGCGCCGCCTTGGACGACGGCATGCCGCCGACCAGATTGCAGGTCGTCGCGATCAGCGTCAGAAGAAGCGGGGAACGCATCAGAACATCCACCATCGGTAAACGGTCGCGGCCAGATCATGGAGCCAGACGTACCCCAGCGAGCGGCGGCCGCAGTGGATCCGCACCGTGGCGGCCGTGCCGGCACGGGGCTCGGCAAGCTGGTCGGCGTCGACCGCCACGTGCACCGGCGCCGGCGGGGCGGGGGCGGAGAGGTCCTCGACGTCGAGCGTCGCCGCGACGGCCAGCCGATCCACGCGACCGGTGCGAATCTCGTCGACGTCTCCCGCCAAGCGGAAGCGGACCGGCGGCGCGGGGAGTTGTGCCACGACATGCCCCACGTCGCGCTGGTCGACCTCGGCGATCAGCTCCCACGCGGCGGTCGTGTCGGCAATGGTCAATAGCGCCTGCCCCCGCTCGACGGGGCGGCTCGCCAGCAGCGATTCGACGTCGCGGGTGAGGACCTGCCCCGCCACGGGGCTGACGAGCGTCAGCTCGGTGCGGCGGCGGGCGAGCAATTCCCGTTGCCGGCGGAGGCTGGCCCGCTTCTCGATCAGTTGCTGCTGCTCGGCGCCGGGGGGGAGTGCGGCGGGGTCGGCCGACTCGCGCACCGTGCGGTCGGTGCGGGCCACGGCCAAGGCGTCGATCCGTCGTTCGACGGCGGCCAGCTCGCCGGCGACCTGTTCTCGCTGCAGCTGCAACTGCGGGTCGTCGAGCACCACGAGCACGTCTCCCGCGGCGACCGTTTGGCCGTGAACGACGCGGACCTCGGCGACGCGGCCGGTCGTCGTCGCGAAGATTTCGTGCCGGGCCACGGGCATCAACACCGCCGGGGCCTCGACCTCGAAGTCGGTTTCGACGAAAGTCAGCGCGGCGGCGCCGGCGAGCACCGCCACGGCGACGAGCAGCCCGCGCGGCACGACCAGCGGTCGACTGGCGCGGGCGAGGGCCCGGCGCACGATCCGTCTGGCAAGCGGGCCGTCAAGAGCCTGCGCGCGAGCGAGGCTCGGGGCGCACAACTCGGCCAACTCGGCGGCGAGCGCAGCGGCCCCGGCGGGACCGGCGGCGTGGAACCACTCGGCGACCACCAGCGCGTCGTGCCGTGCGCGACCGTGCTGCGGACGTTCGGTCGGTTCCGGAGAAACAGCGTCTGACAGCGGCGGGAACGCCGCCGGAGCAGCGGCCAGCGTGCGGGCGTGGCTGTGATCGAGATACGCGGCCAGCGCCTCGGCCAGCGGCGGGGGGAGTTCGTCGCGCGGATCGTCGTCGTTCGCCTTCGCGGCGCCGACGGCCAGCGGTTCTCCCCAATCGGCCGCCCGCGGGGCGAACCGTTCGATTCGCTGGGCGAAGGCGCTCTTCGGCTCGACATGGTCGACGCCGCTGGCGGCCAGCACGCGCCACTGACGTCCGCGGCGAACGAGCAGCGTCAGCCGCTCGCAGCCGAGCACGCGCCGCCCTTCGTTGGCGATCGCGTAGCCGAGCGACGCCAAGTCAGGCGCCGCCTGGAGCCGCCGCAGCAGATCGACGGCTTGCCGCTCGATCGTCGCGGCCCCGGCGAGCCGGCGCAGCTCGGCGAAGGCGTGAAAATCGGCCGCCGCTGCGGCCAGCGCTCCGGCGACGTCGGGCAATTCCTCGCGGATCGCGCTCGGAGCGTCGGGGGTCAGAGCGAGCTCGATGACCGCGGCAGGTTCGGCGGTCGCGGCGTTCACCACCGGTTGCCACAGCGTATCGCCGCTGCGGCGAACTTCCGCGTCGGCGAACATGGCGAGGGCTTGAGCACGTCGGTCGGCCATCGCATCCGGGTCGGCGTCCGCCGAGGCGGCGTTGCGGGCGAGGAGTTCCGCGCCGCGCCCCGACGGCACGGCTCCCCAAACGGCGATCCGAACCTCCGGCAGCGCGGCAGCGAGCTCGCGGATCGCGGCGTCGTAAAACTCGCGCGGGCTCGCCTTGCGTCGGGCGGCGTCGTGGAGCCGCGCAAGCGCCTCCTCGAGCCGTTCCCAGCGGGCTGGGACCTCGTCGAGATGGGGAACGGAAGGCATGACGAGCATTCGCTGCGACAATGCTAGCAACGGTCATGCTAGCAGCGGTTGACAAGGGGACAGGCGCCCCGTCGCGAGCCGTTCAGAGGGCATTGGCAATGGCTCGCGAGCCAGTCCCCTTTTCAACAGCCTGCTATGCGGCGACGGAGCGGCAGGTTTCAGTATACGCATGCTCGGCGCCGGAACCGCTCGGGCGCGTCTCGCGAATTGTCCGCGGGGGCGTCGCTGGCGCCGCCAGCGGCGCCGGTTCTGGCAGTCGGCGAATTTTTGCCAGTCGAAACGGAATTGGTGGTTGTAGCGGTCATTGCGGGTCGAAAACGACTCCGTGCAGCGCTGCGCCGGGTGCGGTGCGCCAGCATTGCATCCAATGCCGACATTCGAGGCCGCGTGTGCAGTCTCCGCCACCAATTTCGCAGCCGATGCTCCTGACCCGCCTTTCCACCCCTGCCTGCCGCTGGTTCGCGGCGACGACGCTCCTGGCGGGGATGGTCCCGGGGTGCTCGACGCGCAAGAGCCAGCCGTTCAAGCCGGGCGAGTGCGGAGACTGCATCTCGGCCGTCGCGACGAGCGTCGAGTATCCCGACGTCAACCAGTGTTGCAGCCTCGATTCTGACTGGGGCGCGGTCGCCCCGGTGACGATCGCCAATCCGACGCAGGTCGACTATTGGAATCTCACGCTCGAGGAGACGATCCAACTCGCTCTGGCCGAGTCGGAGGTGATTCGCGATCTGGGGGGGGCCGTGGTCCGCTCACCGCAGACGGCGACGACGACGCTCGACCCGGCCCTCCGCGAGACCGACCCCCGTTTCGGCGTCGACGCGGCGTTATCAGCGTTTGACGCCCAGTTCAGCACCAGCGTCTTTGGCGAAAAGAACGACCGAGCCCTCAACAACCAGTTCTTCGGCGGCGGCACCCGGTTGTTGCAGCAGGACCTCATGGTCTGGCAGACGGCGCTGACCAAGCGGGCCGCCGCCGGCACGCAATACACCGTGCGACAGTATGTCGATTACGACGCGAACAACGCCCCCGGCAACGAGTTCCCCAGCGCGTGGAACGCGAACATCGAGGGCGAGTTTCGGCATCCATTGCTGCAGGGAAGCGGCATCGACTACAACCGGATCGCCGGGCCGACCAATGTTCCCGGCGTCTACAACGGCGTGCTCGTGGCGCGGGTCAACACGGACGTGCAGATCGCCGATTTCGAACTGGCGATCCGCGACCTCGTGAGCAACGTCGAAAACGCCTACTGGGACTTGTACTTCGCATATCGCGATCTCGACGCCAAAATCGCGGCCCGGGACGCGAGCCTGGAAACCTGGCGACGGATTCACGCCCTGTACGAATCGGGTCGTCGCGGCGGCGAGGCCGAGAAAGAGGCTCAAGCTCGCGAGCAGTTCTTTCTGTTCCAGGAGGAAGTGCAGAACGCGCTGTCGGGCCGGTTGATCGACGGCACGCGGACCGGCAACGGCTCGAGCGGCGGCACCTTCCGAGCTCAGGGCGGCGTCCATGTCGCGGAACGGCGGCTGCGGATGCTGCTGGGGCTGCCCCCCAGCGACGGGCGACTCATTCGCCCCGCCGACGAGCCGATCACCGCGCCGATGGCGTTCGACTGGAGCGAAGTCACCGGCGAGTCGCTCGTCCGGCGGGTCGAGCTCCGCCGGCAACGGTGGGTCGCCCGACGGTACGAACTCGAGTGGATCGCCAGCAAGAATCACTTGCTCCCGCAGTTGGACGCGGTCGGGCGGTATCGATGGCGCGGATACGGCAAGGATCTGCTCCCCACCGGGGTCGACCAGGGCCGATTTGAGAGCGCCTACGGCACGCTGGCCGACGGCGACTTTCAGGAATGGCAGGTCGGCATGGAATTGACCGTGCCGCTGGGATATCGCCAAGCCTTCGCCGGCGTGCGGAACGCCGAATTGCAGCTCGCCCGGCAGCGAGCCATCCTCCGCGAGCAGGAACGACAGGTGTTGCACGACGTGGCGGCGTCGGTCGCCGATTTGGACCGGGCCCGCGTCGTCTCCGAGACGACCGCGAACCGGCTCGCCGCGGCCCAGCAGCAGTTGGCGGCGGTCACCGCGGCGTATGAAGCGGACAAGGCGCCGCTCGATCTTCTGCTCGAGGCCCAACGGACCGTCGCCGACGCCGAGAGCCGGCACTATCGCGCGCTGGCCGAATATGCGATCGCGATGAAGAACGTCCACTTCGCCAAGGGGACGCTGCTGGCGTACGACGGGGTTCACCTGAACGAAGGCCCCTGGAATTCGCAGGCCTACTCCGACGCGGCGGCGCTCGAGGCCCGTCGCGGCAAGGCGCGCCATCTGAACTACGCCTCGGCGATCTCGCCGCGGGTGAGTCGCGGGGGGTACGACCAGGACCCGGCCATGGCCGAGGCGCTGCCGTTGGACGCCCCGACAGCCCGGGGACCGGAGTTGCAGGAGGAGCCGGAGTCGGACGAGACGGCAAGCGCCGCGAGCCCGACGGTCGCCCCGACGAGCGAGATCTTGCCCAAACTCCATGCCGCCGAACCGGCGCAACACGGCGTCGAACGGATGTGGGTGAAGTAACGACCGCCGTGCAGCGAGACGCCGAAGCGCTCGAGCCTCACGCCGGCGCGGGGGTCGTTTGGATTTGCTCGGCCAGATAACGGCCCATCGAGGCGGGAGTGGGGAACTCCATGGCCATGATCGGGGGGAGCCGTACGCCGAACGCCTCCTCGATCGCCACGCCCAGTTCAAGCGCCGTCAGCGAATCGACCCCCAGCTCGGCGAAGGTCGCCTCGGGGACGAGCTGACCCGCCCCTTCGCCCAAGTGTCGGCCGATCCAGGCCAGCAGCCAACGGGCGATCTCCTCGGCCAGTCGTTCGACCGACAGCGACTCGGCCTGGTCCAGAAACGCCGGCCGGCCTGACCCCGCGGCGCGCGCGTCGGGCGCTGCGCGGTCTTCGTCTGCGGGGCGGCGCCATTCGGCCAGGATCGGCAACTCGCCCGCCTCGAACAGTTCGCGGCATCGGGTCCGCTGCACCTTGCCGCTGGTCGTGATCGGCACTCCCCCCGGGCGCACGAGCAGGATCGCGTGGGGGTCGAACTCGAACTCGTCGACGATCGTCGCGCGGATCGTTCGGAGCACGGGGGAAAGGTCGCCGCGACGATGCTCGCGCCCCACTTGGTGGACGACGACCAGCCGATCCTCTGTTCCCTCGCTCACTGCGAACGCGGCGCCGAGGTCGAGCGCCGCGTCGGCCGAGCGAACCGTTTGCTCGATGTCCTGCGGGTAGAGGTTGCGACCGCGGATGATGATGACGTCCTTCATCCGCCCGGTGACATAGAGGTTGTCCTGGTGAAAAAATCCCAGATCGCCCGTTCGCAAGTACGGCTCGTCGCGCTCGGGCAACCGGGCGGCGAACGCGGCGAAGTTCTCCTGAGGGCGATTCCAGTAGCCGCTGGCGACTGAGTCCCCGGCGACCCAGACCTCGCCGATCGCCCCGTCGGCGAGCGGCTGGCACGTTTGCGGATCGACGATCGCCACGCAGATGCCGGCGAGCGGCTGGCCGCAGCTCACCACGGGCTTGGCCGTCGGCGTGCCGTTGGCGGATGCGAATCGTCCTGCGGCCAGTTCGGCGCGATCGGCCCGCAACACCGCGCCCGCGCCGACGGCGCGCCCGCCGGTGACCAGCAGCGTCGCCTCGGCGAGCCCGTAGCAGGGGTAGAACGCCTCGCGGCGGAAGCCGCAGGAGGCGAACGCCCCCGCGAAGCGGTCGAGCGCCGCGGCGTCGATCGGCTCGGCCCCGCAGAACGCCAGCGACCAGCAACTCAGGTCGAGGTCAGCCAGGGCCGCGGCGGTCGCCTTCTCGGCGCACAGGTCGTAGGCGAAGTTCGGCGCTCCGCTGATCGCCGAGCGGGTCGTGCTCAGTTTCTCCAGCCACGACAACGGCCGCCGCAGAAACGCCGCGGGCGCCAGCAGGTGGCTCGTCCCCCCCACGTAGAGCGGCGTGAGGATGCCGCCGATGAGCCCCATGTCGTGGTACGCCGGCAGCCAGAACACGCCGGACAGCGGCGGGTGGTCGTCGTCGGCGATCTCGATCCCGAACCCGCGGCGAATCGTCTCCAGGTTCGCCAGCAAGTTGCCGTGGGTCACCATCACGCCGCGCGGCTCGCTGGTCGAGCCCGAGGTGTATTGCAGGAAGGCGAGGCTGCTGCGGTCCGCGTGGGACAGCGTCGGCACGCGGGTCGTGGCCAATTGGTCGACGGCGATCCACGGGCAATCTCGCACCGCGGGCGACTGCTCGGCCAATTGCACGGTGTCGACCGTGGCGGCGGTGGTCAGAATCGCGGCGGCCTGGCAATCGGCGACGATCGCGTCGAGCCGCGGCGACGGTCGGCGAGGCTTGGGGTAGGTGGCCGGCACGGGGACGACCCCCGCGTAGAGGCAGCCGAAAAACGCCGCGATAAAATCGAGCCCCGGCGGGAACACCAAGGCCGCGCGATCGCCTGGGGCGACTCGGCGTAGCAGCTCCTCGGCCACGGCCGCGGCCCGCGAGTCGAGTTGGGCGTAGGTCCAGGCGACTTCGGCCCCCGACTCGTCGGTGAAGGTGAACGCCGTTTGGGAGCCCCGCTGGCGCGCTCGGCGACGCAACAGCTCGGCCACGGAGGTGAGCGGCGCGTCGGACGCGGTCCCGGGCAAGGTCATGGCATGTCCGACAGGCGGGGCGAAGGCGGCGAATCGCGCAAGGCAGGCGGTCAGGGACATCGCGACGGTCTTCCATTGGAAGGCTGACGGCCGCCGCGATGAGGCTGCAAGGCCTGCGGCAGCGAGCCTCGCACCGCTTGCGATGCTCAGATAGAGTAGCGGGAAGCGACGCCCCTCTGCAACATTCCGGCCCCCCGAGCCCGGAGCGAGGGGGGCTACTTGTCGGCCGAGTCCGTCGCAGGGGTCGGTTCGCCCGGTCGCTCGGGGGTTGTCGCAGCCGCCGGCGATTGCGGCCGGGGTCGCTGCGGGACCGAGCCCACCGGGGCGCCGGTGAGATAGGCGTATTGCAGCCCATTGAGCGACAGGAACCCCTGAACGAACGATTCTTGGGGTCTGTCCTTGAGGGACACCTGCACGCTGCCGATCCCGGCCACCACTTGCCTCGAGTCGGTCGGGTCGGTCACCATCAGTCCCTCGCAGCGGACATTGCGCATTTGCAGATAGTCGTCCGCGAGCCCGAAGAACTCTTGTCCTGAGCTGTCGGTCAGGACGAGTCGCCCCACTTGGCGCGAGGGCGCCCCGGCGTCGCCGCCAGGGATCGTCGCCGAGGCGAGCTCGGCGAGGATCCGCCCCTGCGAATCGACGACGTGGAGTTGCTGGCAGGCGATCGACTTGGCCTGAACTTCGGTGCAGGCCAGCGTCTTGGTCTCGACCTGATGGAGCAGCTTGTCGCGGATTGCCGCACCCAGGGCGAAGAACAACAGCGGGTAAACGATCCAGCGTTCGCGTTCGCTCATGTGCGGGCTTTCGCGTGAGAGGCGGTCATGAATTGATTGGCTGGCTCGACGGCCGCGATGCAGTTGCCGCAAGCTGGCGGCTTAACGCTCCGCGCGGCGGAAATACAACGCGCCGAGCCGCCGATCGGCGCCGACTTCGTGAAGCGTGAACCCGTCCAGGCCGTCCGACCGCTGGTCGAGTCCGAGTTCAAACCGGCGCCGGACCGGCTCGGGATCGCCGGCCCCCTCGGGGGCGGCGGGGGTGACGATCTCAATGACCACCCCGGCGGGGCCCGATTCGACGATCTTCCACGTCCCCTCGACGGGGGCGCCGTCGACCGCGCCGTTGATCGCAAGCCGCACGCGCTGGTTCGCTTGCAGGTCGAGCGTCACTTCGACGTCGTGCCGCTCCCAATCGGTGACGAGCGCCGGGGGTCGTGCGCTGGCGTCGTCGTCGCCGTCGATCGTCAAGCCGCCGGACGCGGCGACCAGTTCGCGGTACTTGTTCTCATCACGTTCGCCGCGGGCGGCGACCGTGTCGGGTTTGCCGACCCAGGTCCCTTCGAGCGTTCGCGCCGGTCCGTGACCGCACCCCGCAAGCGGAATCAACACGAGCAGCGACAGACGAAGCGCAGACATCACGCGGCGAGATCCTGGGAGCGGGGCCGAGACTCTCAGCTTACCTGCCAGAGGCGACGCTGGCGACCCGACCGCCGTCAGGGGCGCGTGCGCCTCAGGCAACGGGAGTTCAGTACGCGGGGCGGTCGCCGCCGGAGCCGCCGATCCACCAGGGGAGCCACGCCAGCACGACCTGATCGACCGCGATGTCGCTCTTGCGAGGGCTCGCCTCGATCTTGGCGAGCTTGAGATTTCCCGGTTCAAAGTCGAAATCCAACTGCTCGATCTCCCGCTGGCAGTCGGCCTGGGCGGCAAGCACCCGCTGCCGAGCCGCGTCGACCTCCGACTCGGCCCGCGCAGTGCGGCTGCGGGCTTCCATCGTCTGCCGACTGCCGGTCGCGGTGACGACCTGCTTACGGGTTCGCCCTCCCAGCACTCGGATCGCGACCACCTCGACGATCCGCAGGATCATCTCCCACACGCGGCCCCAGAAGCGCGACTTGAGTTCCGCCAGCGTCCGCTCGGCCTTGGCGAGGTCCCCCTCGGCCCGTTCGACGAGCTTGGCGTGTTTGGCGCGGATCCGCTCCTTTTGCTCGTCGCGACGCTCACGAGCCAGTTGGCTCATCCGGATGCGGAAGTCGGCCTCCGGCTCGCCCGGCTCGCTGCGCGCATCAAGCTGCGCGCACTGCCATGCCGTGTAGCGTTCGGTTTGGTAGAGCCGGGCCTCCAGATCGCTTCGCCAGGCGCGGTAGTTCTTCGCGTCGGCCAACTCGCTCGGGTAGTCGGCGTATTCGGCGTCGCCATGGGGGTTCGCGGCCCACAGCGGCTGGCGTTCGAAGATCATCGCCGTCGTCCACATCGGGCGCGGCAACTCGCCATGGATCGGCTGCAGCGCGGCGTACTCGCACCACACGTCGACGTCGTCGGCCGCTTTGACGAAGTGGAGCCGCCCTGCGGCCGCCAGCGCGGGGCGATACGCCAGCCGGGCGCCGGCGGTCGGCGGTTCGCCGACCGGCCAGAATCGCTGCGGGACCTCGGCCGACATGACCGGCCGCGCCGAAGCGGCCGCGCCGGCAAGTCCGCGCGGCGGGACGGAGGGCGTGGCGCCGGCTGCGTCGTCGCCGCCGTTGGCCGCGCCGGCCTCGGCAGCCGCCTTCTTCTTCCTGTCCTTCATCAACTCGGCGATCTGCGTCCGCGTAAGCGGCCCTGCCAGATACGACAGCGCCCACCGCGTCTGAAACACCGTGGGAGCGTTGTCGTGGACGTTGTTCATCAGGAAGACGCGATTGCCGAGCCCGGCGAGGGTTTGCTCCATGCGGCGGCGGTCGAACTTGGCGCCCGCCTCGGCCGAGGCGCCCTCAAGTCCCTCCAGCACCCTCATCTTGTCCCGCTCGGTTTGCAGCCGCCCCAGGAACCAAGCGCCGGCGTTGGAGAGCCCCTTGTAGTCGAGGTCGACGGGGTTCTGCGTCGCCAGCACGCATCCTAGACCGAACGCCCGGGCCTGCTTCATCAGCGTCAGCATCGGCCGCTTGCTGGGAGGATTGCCCACAGGGGGGAAATACCCAAACACCTCGTCCATGTACAGGATCGCCCGCAGGCTGCCTGTGCCGGGCTGGGTGCGCATCCAAGCAAGCACCTCGTTCAGCAGGATGGTCACGAAGAACATCCGCTGCGCGTCGCTCAGGTGGGCGATCGAAAGAATCGCCAGCCGCGGGCGTCCGTCGGAAGTGTACAGCAGTCGCTGCACGTCGAGCGGTTCCCCTTCCAACCAACTGGCGAACGACGGCGAAGCGAGCAAATTGTTCAGCCGCATCCCGAGCGCCAACCGATCGGCCGCGGGAAAGAAGGCGTCCAGGTCGACGACCCCGACCCGCTTGAACGGCGGTTGCTGGATTTCGTGAATGAGCGTCGCGAGATCGAGATCGCGTCCCGCGCGCCAGGCGTGATCGAGCACGTTTGAGAGCAAGATGTGCTCGCGGCTCTTCACGGGGTCGGCGTCGATGCCCAGCAGGGCAAGCACCCCCGACGCGGCGGCTTGCACGCGGTCGAGATACGCGTCGCCGTCATCGACGATTTCCTGCGGAGGGGCGTTGAACGATTTGAGGATCGTCAGCGGCACGCCGGCCGTGGAGCCGGGGGTGTAGATCACCCTGTCGACGGCATTGTTGTAGCGGGCGATTCGCGCTCCGTCCTGCCCCCACTTCCCCAGCCCGGTGCGCCACAACTCGGCCGTCTGCGCGGCGAACTCGTCGGAGGAGATCCCCTTGCGAGCCGCGACGCTCTCGTCGATCCAGGGGCGGAAATC
The DNA here is from genome assembly GCA_019636345.1 of Pirellulales bacterium. Lineage (NCBI taxonomy): Bacteria > Pseudomonadati > Planctomycetota > Planctomycetia > Pirellulales > Pirellulales bacterium. The sequence continues at coordinate 131,487 of JAHBXQ010000003.1, forward strand.
CTCGGGTCGCAAGTCCGGGAACGTGAGCAGCAGATTGCCGAGGTCCCCCTTGGGATCGATCGCGATCGCCGGGATGCCGTCGAGGCCCGCCTCCTCCAAGAGCGACAGGCACAACCCCGTCTTGCCGCTGCCGGTCATGCCGACGCACACGGCATGGGTGGTCAGGTTCTTGCTGTCGTACAGCAGTTCCTCAGCCGAGGTTTCGCCGGTCGCGAGGTCGTGCTTGCGTCCCAGGTAGAACGAGCCGAGGTGTTCGCGGTGCAGTGCCATCGGCGAGACGCGAAGCGAAGGGGCGAAAAAGGACGAGCCGACGCCCCCTCTGGCGACGCCGCTTCAGCGGCCGCCGCCCCCGACCGTGCAGGCGGTTAAGAAAGGGTGGCTGATGGGACTCGAACCCACGACATCCAGAATCACAATCTGGCACTCTAACCAGCTGAGCTACAGCCACCGTGCGCGTCTGGCGATGGTACCCCCCCGGGGAGCGCGGGTCAACGCCCGGGCCGGGCGTCGCGGGGGCCGGGCGAGGCTTGCTCGCTACCGCGGCCGCCGGAGCCGCAGCGCGACCGTCGCGAGGGCGATCCCCGCGGCCATCCCCGCGACGAACGTCAGCAAGCCGGCGGGGAATTCGTGAGGGGTGACATGGGCCAGCAGGCTGCTCATGGGACAAACTTTCTCGGCACGAGGTTCGGATTGACGGTTGGTCGGTAGCGGCTTTCCGTGAGCGCTTCTCTTGCGAGAATCGCCGCGACTTTCGGAGAGAGTCGCCTACGCGGCGCCGCGGAGGGGGATCTCGAAAGGGGGAGTCACTCGCCGGCCGGCAGAGTCGCGAGGAACTCGCGGTACTCGCGGTCGAGCTCGCCGTAGCTCTTGCCGGTCAATTCGCTGAGTGTATCCGGTTTGTCCTGGCCCGCGTAGATCCGCTTGAGCAGTTCCGCGAACGGTTTGCGATAGGCTCCTTCCGCCCCGTCCATGAGAAACGCGGCGAGCCCCGCACTTTGGCTGTAAAGCTGCGGCAAGTCGGTCCGTTTCTGCAAGTCGGCCATCGCCAAGGGCGCAAGTTCCGCCAGCGGCACGTAGTAATCGTCGACCAGCCGTCGCTGCCGCGCCGCGGGGAGCCGTCCTTCGCTCGCGGCGCCGATCGCGAACGCGGTCGGCCGCCGGCCCGGCTCGCCCAGCGCGATGAGCGATTCGAAGTAACATGCGATCCCTTCGATCGCCCAGGCGTTGCTCGTGGCGCCGGGGCGACGTCCGCCGGTGTTCGCCTCTTCGAAAAACTGGTGAACCGCCTCGTGATCGATCGTGCCGCGATCCTGATCGGGGCCCGCGAAGAAGTGGCTCTCCCGCTCGCGGTCGAAATAGATTCCCAGCGTCACTTCGATCTGCGGCTGGCGGGGCGCCAGCGCCGCGTTGTAGGCGGCGCGATCGCGGTGGTAGAACACCCGAAACGGCTTGCGGCGATAGCCGGTCGGCTGCTTGCCGTCGAGTCGGGCTTGCAACTCGGCGGCGGGGAGCTCGAACTCGCCGAAGAGTTGTCGCCACACGTGGTGGAGCGTTTCCAGTCGCACCGCAAACTCGACCGCCGCTTCGCGACTGTGGTTGGTTTGCACCATGACGTGGTCGGTGCGAACCTGCCAGCCGCGGTCAAGCGCGGCGTGACGCCCGGCGTCTTCGGCGGCGGTGATCCAGCGATTTCCCCAGGGGCGCTCGCCGGCGGCGTAACGCGGACCGTCTCCGGTTTGGATCCAGCCGAAGCGCGGATCCCACTCCTTGCCCGCGGCCAACTCGCGAGCCGCGTACCCGCCGGCCCATTGGTCGCCGACTCGTTGGTAGCCGAGCAGCCGCCGGGCGCCGGCGTGATCGGGATCGGCGGCGACGACCCGCGCCGCCAACCGAATCGCCGCTGAAACGTCGCCGCGGGCGACGACCGCCGGCATGTGCTTCCACAGTTCCTCGGCGTCGCCGACGCCCGTCACAGGGGGCAAGGCGCCTGAGTAAACGTCCCCCGGCACGAACAGCAACGTGGCGGGCGCCCCCGAGGTGCGGGGGCTCTTCGACTCCGTCGAGTCCGGTCCCTCGGCTGCGGCGGCGCGCGCAACGGCGCCCAGCGCGACCAAGCCGAACAGCAAGCGGAGCGACGGCGACGGCATGACCAAGCCCGACGGCGAAAGGACCTCCCGGTACGTTCGAGTATAGCAGCGCGATCGGCGGGCGGTCGCAGACTCCGCGGGCTGACGCCTCGCGGCTCCTGTCGGAGCTTGCGAGTCGTGGATGAGCCGCGAGGCGTCAGCCCGCGGAGCCGCACGGCAGACGATCCCGAAGGCGATCGGTCGCCTGCGCTAAGCTCGCAAGCCCGAGCTACTCGTCTGCAAACGCCGCGTCAAAGGCGACGTTGCTGGGGGCGAAGTCGAGGTTGCGGACGAACTCGCACGCTTCGGCCGCGCCGTGCCGGCGGTCCATGCCGCTGTCTTCCCACTCGACCGACAGCGGACCCTGATAGCCGACTTGGTTGAGGGTGCGGATAATTTCCTCGAAGTTCACCCCGCCGCGGCCCGGCGAGCGGAAGTCCCACCCGCGGCGCGGGTCGCCGAAGTTGAGATGGCTCGCCAGGATCCCCGTGCGGCCGTTGAGCGTGACGATCGCGTCCTTGACGTGCACGTGGTAGATGCGCTCCGGGAACTCGCGGAGGAACTCGACCGGGTCGATTCCCTGCCACAGCAAATGGCTGGGATCGAAGTTGAACCCGAACTCGGGCCGATTCCCCAGGGCCTCGAGCGCGCGCCGGGCGGTGTAGACGTCGAAGGCGATCTCGGTGGGATGGACCTCCAGCGCGAACCGCACCCCGCACTCTCCGAACACGTCGAGGATCGGGTTCCACCGCTCGGCGAACAGCTCGAACCCCGCGTCGATCATCGCCGCGGAGACCGGCGGGAACGAGTACAACAAGTGCCAGATCGACGACCCGGTGAACCCGTTGACGACTTCGACGCCCAGCTTCTTCGCCGCGCGGGCCGTGTTTTTCATTTCCTCGGCGGCGCGGCTGTTCACGCCGCCGGGGTTGCCGTCGCCCCAGACGTAGGGGGGGAGGATCGCCTTGTGCCGCTCGTCGATGACGTCGCACACCGCTTGGCCGACGAGATGGTTGCTGATCGCGTGGCATTCGAGGTCCGCCTTTTCGAGCGCCTCGCGCTTCTTCCCGCAATAACCGTCGTCGGCCAGGGCCTTGTCCACCTCGAAGTGGTCGCCCCAGCAAGCGAGTTCGAGCCCGTCATAGCCGAACCCGCCGACCATGTCGGCAAGCTCGGCCAGCTTGAGATCGGCCCATTGACCGGTGAACAGGGTGACGGGACGGCTCATGGCGACGCTCTCCCAAAGGCGATCGAAGAAGAGTGAAACGAGTCGCGTATTGTGGCGCGACGCCCAGTTCGGTGCAAGTTCTGCGGACTGGCGGTTCCATCCCCGTGCAGATCGGCCGGCGTGCTAGAATTCCAATGTTCAATCTCACGTTCCGCTCCCGAGGCGATCGAGGCGGCGATATGCAAGCATTTCGAATCGGCCTCGCGGCGTTTGCGGCGCTCGCTTCGGCGGCGGCCCTGGCGGCCGTGCCGGTCGAGATCGAGGTCGCCGCGGTCAGCGGGGCGCCGCTCGATCAGTTGCAGACTTGGGCGCAGGCGCTCGGCAAGATGGATCTGGAGCGCGTCACGCTGCGCGGCGCTCGTGACGGCGAACAACCCGCGATCGCGACCGAGGAGTTCGGCGGGGCGAAGCGGTTTCGCGTGCTGGCGCTGCTTACGCGCAACAACGAGCTGCAACTGCCGCGGGGTCGGTTCGCGTTGGCCGACGCCAAGCGGCTCGAGGCGCACCTTCGCGAGCTTCCCGAGGCGCTCGACGAGGCGACGATCGAGCGGGGAACGTTCGGACTCACTCGGGAGGACTTCGCCCGACTGCTGACGGCGATGAGCGCCCCGGCCGACGACGCCAAGTCCGAGACGCCGACCGGGGCGTGGCTCCGCCGGACGACCGCGGCGCTTCCGGCGTCGTGCGAGTGGTCGCCGACCGCCGAAGCGGCCCTCGCCGGCGCCGAGCCGCTGGGGATCGATCTCTCGCGCTACTCCGTCGGCATGGCCCTGGCCACGGTGTTGCGGAACCAGGGCCTCGCACTGCTTCCGGACCAGCGTCGCCGCGAGCCGCTGAAGCTGCGGATCGTCGCGTTTGGTCCCGGCGTCGACTGGGACTTGGCTTGGCCGACGGGCTGGAAGCCGGAACAGACCGCGCGGCAGGTCGCGCCGGCGATGTTCCGATCGACGACCGTCGAGATCGCGAATTACTCGCTCGCCCAGGCGCTCGCCGCGCTGGAAGGTCCGCTGGGGGCGCCGATCGTGCTCGACCGCTTCGCCCTGACCGAGGCGAAGATCGACCCCGCGGCGATCCAGGTGAAGATCCCGCGGAAAAAACTGCTCGTGAAAACCGCCGTCGACGTATGCCTCAGCCAGGGCCGGTTGGCCGGCGAGTTGCGGGTCGACGAGCTTGGTCAGCCGTTCTACTGGGTGACTCGGTTCGGACCGACGAGCCCGCGGGCGACCAAATGAATGGCGGATGTTTGATGTCGGTTTTTTGATGTGCGAGAATGCGGGAGCTTGCTTGTCGCCCATCGACAATCCAATATCCCGCACTCCGCGTTCCGATCATGTCTTATGTCCGCTGAGTCGAGCACACTGCTTCCTGCGTCGTGGGAGGTTCCGTCGGTCCTGCGACAACGGCTGGGACGGCATCCCGGCAAGCAACGGTCGATGAAGGCCGAGGGGCATTTGCTGCTCGTGCTTCACGCGCCGCCCACCAAAGACCACGAGCTTCGCGAAGGGCGCTTCTTCTGGCGCAATCCCCAGGGAAAGTGGGCCCCTGCGGCGATGCATCACGGCCAGCATGCGCTGGGCGAGTTGCTTGACGATTACGACCGCGTGCTCGACGAGCTTCAGGAAGCGTTTCAGCGGGTCGAGGCGGCGCGGGACTACTTCAACCTGTTCACTCGGCTCAACCCGTTGGTCCGCTCGCTGCGCCATGCGCACGAGGTGCTGCAATCGGCCCGCGAGTCGACGCCGGACGATCGGCAGCTGATCGTGTTCCGCGACCGGGCGTACGCCATGGTCCGCGCGGCGGAGCTGCTGCAGGACGATACGAAGTTTGCGCTGGAATTCGAGCAGGCCCGCCGGGAGGAGGAGCAGGCCGCGTCGGCCCAGCGGATGGCGGTCTCGGCCCACCGGCTCAACGTGCTGGTAGCCTGTTTCTTCCCCGTGGCGACGCTGGCGGCGATCTTCGGGATGAACCTGCGCCACGGGCTCGAGGAGGTCGACGAAACGAGCGGTCCGTGGCCGCTGACGGCGATCGTCCTCGGCGCGCTGGTCAGCGGCTTTCTGTTGTCGCTGTTCATCACGCGCAAGCCGCGGAAGAAATAGGATCCGCCAGGGTCGCGGCCTCGAAGCGATCGAGAATTCTCTCCAGCTCCACGATTTCGACGGAATTCGCGGCGGGATTGTCCGCGAGCCTGCATTCCTCCCGTAGAACGATGCACGTCCCCCCAGCCAGCCCTGCAGACTCCGTGGCGCCGACCGCCGAGGTAACGGCGACCGACGACGTGCTCCTGCAAAGGTTCGCCCAAACTCACGACGAGTCGGCGTTCGCCGAGCTTGTCCGCCGGCACGGCAGCCTCGTGATGGGGACGTGCATGCGGACGTTAGATCGTTTGCACGAGGCCGAGGACGCATTTCAGGCCACGTTCATGGTGCTTGCCCGGAAAGCGGTCGGCGTGCGCGTGGCTCAATCGCTCGCGCCGTGGCTGTATTCGACGGCTCGCCGAATCGCAGTCCGGGCGGCGCAACAACGACAGCGTCGTTTGGAGACGATGATGCCCGCGGATTTCGTCGACCGCAGCGACCCGTTGGCCGAGATGGAGGCCAAGCATCGTTTGCACGTGCTGGAGGAGGAACTCGATCGACTCCCCGCAAAGCTCCGCGATCCGCTCGTATTGCACTACTTGAGCGGCAAAACCAACGGTGAAGTTGCGAAAGCCTTGGGAATCACAATCCGTGCGGTCGAAGGTCGGCAGCGCCGCGGCAAAGCCGCCCTGCGCAACCATTTGGCGCTGCGTCGAATTAGCCTGCCGTTGGCGGTCGCAGCGCTGACGGCGGCCCAACAGACGATTGCGGTCGCCGTCGATCCTCGATTGGTTCAGTCGACGGTCGCCGCCAGTTTGTCATTCGCCGCGGGTGAAGCGTCGACAACCTGCTCTCCGGAACTGCATGCATTAGCACAGAAAGAGGTGATTCTCATGAACGCTTCCATGCCCTCGACCGTTATTGCGTTGGCCGCCGTCGTTTTGTTGGGAGGAGTCGCGACGATCGCCAGTCAGGCGGGGACCGCTGAGTCCGCTTCGTCGGGCGCGGCGCTCGATTTGGGCGCCGACGTTGTCGTCGCAGAGGGGACGGCGGTCCCGGCCGAAGTCGCCGTATCGCCGGCAAGCGATTCGGAGGTCGTTCCTGCGTCTGCAGGGGGCGAGAATCCGTTTGCCGCGAGAGTCGCGGCAAACCCGACAAGAACAGACGCATCTGCCGATCCGCAAAGCGCCACAGGCAAAAGACCGGAGGAGCGCTTGTCCTTGTCGTGGACTTACGATCGTCCCTCGCTGTCGAGGAAGCGACTTACGCAACGAGAACTCGAAATTCGCACTGCGCTGAATACGCCGATCTCGCAGATTCAGTATGCCGAGACGCCGTTGAATCGGGTGATCGAGCAAGTCGCCGACGAGGTCGGCGTCGCCATCATTTTTGATCGTCATGCGCTCGAAGACGAAGCGTTGTCGCCGGAGATCGAGGTCTCGGTCGATCTGCCGCAGATGCAGTTTCGCTCGGCGATCAACTTGATTTTGCGCGAGGCGACTCGCGACCTGACCTACGTCGTCGAGAACGAAGTCTTGGTGATCACGACTCGTCGTCGCGCCGACGCGCTTCTGGAAACAGAAATTTACGACGTTCTGCCAGTCTGCGAGGGGGGGGCGATCAGTCTCGCTGATCTGCGAGACGTCGTTCTGAAAGGCACGGACGCCGATTCGTGGCAGGAAAACGGGACGGGCGAGGGAACAATTTCAGTCGTCGACGGCGCCTCGCTCATGATTCGCCAGACGCAGGCCGTGCACGCAGAGATCGCCGACTTGTTCGAGCAAATGCTCCGACTCGTCAACTCGCGGAATCAGTAACGGGCGGCGACGGCCGATCGAGTCGCCTTGCCTACAGCAGTTCGTCCAACTCCGTCACCAGCGCCTCGAAGCGGTCGAGCGCCGTGCGCACGGGGGTGGGTTCAGCCATGTCGACGCCGGCGTCGCGCAACAAGTCCAAGGGGTCCTTCGAGCAGCCCCCCTTGAGGAACGACAGGTAATCGTTCAGCTCGCCGCGGCCGCCGCCGAGGACGCGCTCGCTGAGCGCAATCGCCGCCGACAATCCCGTGGCGTACTTGTACACGTAGAACGCCCGGTAGAAGTGGGGGATGCGGAAACACTCCAGCTTCAGTTGGTCGTCGATCGCAAAGTCGGGGCCGAAGTAGTCGGCCAGCAGCTTGCCGTAGACGTCTTTGAACGACTCGACGGTCAGCGGTTCGCCCGCTTCGCACAATTCGTGGGCGATTTTCTCGAACTCGGCGAACATCGTCTGGCGAATGATCGTGCCGCGGATCGCGTCGATGTCGCGGTTGACGAGATAGGCCCGCTCGGCGTCGCTCTTGGCGTGCGCCATCAGATGCCGGCTGAGCAGTTGCTCGTTGAACGTGCTGGCCACTTCGGCGACGAAGATGACGTAGTTGTAGTAAAGGAACGGCTGATGCTTGCTGCTGTAGTAGCTGTGCATCGAGTGCCCCGCCTCGTGCGTGAGCGTGAACACGTGGTCGAGCACGCTCGCTTGGTAGTTCATGAGGATGTACGGCGCGGCGTCGAACGTGCCGCAACTGAAGGCGCCGCTTTGCTTGCCGCGGTTGGGGTAGCGGTCGCACCAGCGGGCCTCGCCCAGCCCCTCGGCCAGCACCCCGCAGTACTCGCTTCCGAGCGGTTCGAGCGACCGCAGCACGACGTCGCAGGCCTGCTTCCAGGTGCGCTTCTGGTCGAGATCGGCCAGGATTGGCGCGTAGGTGTCGTAATGATGAATCTCGCGCAGCTTCATCTTCCGCCGACGCAGATCGAAGTACCGATAGAGGACCGGCAGCCGCTCGCGCACGGCGGAGATGAGATTGTCGTACACCGCCGCGGGAACGTTGTCGGGGAACAGCGCCGCGGCCCGGGCGCTTTCGTATCCGCGCGCTTTCGCGTAATACGCATCCCGCTGAATCGAACCGGACAACGTCGCGGCCAACGTGTTCTCGTGCGCGGCGAACACCTCGTAGTACTGGTGAAACGCCTTTTGCCGGACGCTGCGCTTGGGGGCGTGCAGCAGAGCCGAGAACGACGAGTGGGACAGCTCGACTGTCTCGCCCGCTTCGTTCTTGATCGTGCCGAATTTCAGGTCGGCGTCGGTGAGTTGCCGAAACGCGCGGTTCGCCGCGTCGGCCATCTCGCTCTGCATGGCCAGCAACCGTTCCTCGGCGTCTGACAGCGTGTGGGGCCGATAACGGTCGAGCCGCTCCAAGAGCAGCCGGTAGTGCGCCAGCTCCTTGGACGCGAGATACTCGGCGAACCGCTTTTTGGAGATCGCCATGATCTCGGGTCGAATGTAGCTGGCCGCCTGACTCGCTTCGCTGGCCGTGAACTGGTATCGCCCGACCATCCGCTGATAGACGCTGTCAGCCTGATCCTCAGTCGTCTTGAGAAACGCGTACGTGCCGATCCGCTCCCCCTCGCGATCGAACTTCTCGTCGAACGCCAGGCAGGCCGCCAGTTGTTTAGGCCCGTCGGCCAGCGTCCCGCGGAACGCGGCGAACTTGGGGATCTGCTTCTTCCACTTCTCGAACGCCGTTTCCCACGTCTCGTCGGAGGGGAACAGCGACGCGAGATTCCAGGAGTCGGCTTCCTTCACGGCAGACCGGGCCGGAAGCATTTGAGCCTGGGGCTTGGTGCGAGCAGGGGTTTTCGTGGCGGACATGGGGGAAGGGATTCGTAGTTAGTGACTAGTGATTGACGACCGGCGATTGGGGGAAGGCGACAGCGAAAGGGGGATGGCGTTTGGCGCTGGTTCCGATCGCCAATCGCCCGCGCAGCGCCCTACCATCGCCACGCCAGCGTGCCCCAGGCCAGGCCGGCGCCGAAGCCGCACATGACGACGTGGTCGCCCGACTTGATCCCGCCCGCGCGGACCGTTTCGTCGAGCGCGATCGGAATGCTCGCCGCCGAGGTGTTTCCGTAGCGGTCCATGTGCATGACGACTCGTTCGCGGCCGATTCCCAGTGCGTCGACCGCCGCTTCCAGGATGCGCACGTTCGCTTGGTGGAACAGCCAGCAATCGATCTGCTCGGGCGTCAGCCCGGCGTGGTCGAGCACCTGCAACACGTTCTCGTGAACCAGCCGCACGGCCCACTTGAACACGGGGCGACCTTGCATCTGCATGTACCAGCGGCGATCGAGCCGGCCGTCGGGGTAGACCTCGGGATGTTCCGTGCCGCCCACCGGGCGGGTCAGCGATTCGATCCCTCCGCCGTCGGCGCCGATCGTGTACGCCAACGGCCCTTGTTCGTCGCTGCCGGCGGTCAGCAGCACCGCCCCGGCGCCGTCGCCGAACAGCGGGTAGGTGGTTTTGTCGTCGGGGTCGAGAATCCGCGAGTTCGTGTCGGCGCCGATCACCAAGGCACGGCGACTGCACCCCGTGGCGACGAACTGCATCCCTGCGGCCAGAGCGTAGGTGAACCCGGCGCACGCGGCAGCGACGTCAAACGCGCCGCAATTGAGCCCCAACGCATGCTGCACTTTCGTGGCGGTCGCCGGCATCAGCCGATCGGGCGTGAACGTCCCCAGCACGAGCAGGTCGACGTCCTTGGCCGGGACGTCGGCGGCGACCAAGCAACGACGAGCCGCCTCGATCGCCATGTCGCTGGTGGCCATGCCGGGGGGGGCGTGCCGGCGTTCGCGAATCCCAGTCCGCTGGACGATCCAGTCGGCGTCGCACCCCAGGCGCGCGAGGTCGTCGTTGGTGACGATCTGGTCGGGGACGAAGCTGCCGGTCCCGGCAATCTGCACCCCGGTCAGCCGCCGCAAGGGCGATCCGCCGACCGATCCGCTCGATTCGCTCATGGTGCAGAGCATCCTCGCGGCGACTGCGGCCGCGGCAAAATACCGTCGTTGGGGCAATTTCGAGAAGATAAAAGGGTACGCCTTGGCCCCCGAAATCGCAAGGCGAACCGCGGCGTCGCGACCTCGGTCGCGAAACGTTGTGAGCGGCGGGGCGTGGAAGATCGTGACAGGCGCGTTATGCAGCGCGCCCCTTGCGGCGGTAGAGAATCGCGTTGCCTGCCTTGCCCGCTTCTTCGACGGCGCCCGTTTCGCGCAGACAGTAGGCAATCCGCTGGGCGATCCACCGCGGCACGCCGAGCCCTTCCGCGAGATGCCCCGTGTGGAACGGCCGCGGCAGCCGCGGCGGGAGCAGCCTCATGAGGTCGCTCGCCTTGCGGAACTGGTGATGCGAGTCGACGGCAACGAGTCGCTGGTCCTCGATCTGGAACTCGGCCTCCGGGCGTCGTCGCCGACGTCGCTTGCCGCGTCCCGGGTAGCGCAGCTCCTCGACCTCGACCAGCACCACTTCCAGGGTGAGCCGCGGGTGGGGAAACACGCGCGTGAAGTAGACCAACTCGTCGAACAGGTCGAGCAGCGTGCCGCGCTTCGGGCTCTTGCGCCGGCTGGTCGGCTCGGCGCCAGGCGCGGGAAGCTTCACGAGCGTCTTGCGGGCGACGATCGGCTTGACGACCCGCACGCGGTGCGAGTCCAGCAGCCGGCGGATCTTGTCGCGAATCGCCGCCAGCGACCCATGCTGCACCTCGATCAATTCTTTCCCGCGCACCGCGTCGATGCGGTAATCCCCCAACACCACCTCGTGCAACGTCGCATCGGCCACATAGAGGGCTTTGAGTTGGCGATGGAGCGAGGTTTCCATGGGGAGCGAGGAAGCAGAGGGAAGGGACAAGGCGGAGCGGGGAAGCGAACGCAGGTTGATCCGGTCGCCAATCACCCCTCCGGCCGCGCAATGCCGAAGTCCTCGATCGTCACGAGCGTCGTCAGTTCGTAGCCGCGCGCCGCGAACGCTTCGCGGCCTCCTTCGAGGCGATCGACGATCGCCAACACGCGGCGAACCTTGAGCCCGACCGCTTCGCAGCGCTCGATTGCCAGCAGCGACGATCCCCCCGTCGTGACGACGTCTTCGACGATCGCCACCTCCTCGCCGGCGACGAACGGGCCTTCGACGAACTTGCCGGTGCCGTGCTGCTTGGCTTCCTTGCGGACCATGACGCCGCGGAGCGGTTTTCCCTCGACGCCGGCCAGGGTGAGAATCGCGGCGGTGATCGGGTCGGCGCCGATCGCCATGCCGCCGACGAGCGGCGGGAGATCGTCCCCCATCAGCTCGAGCATTCCCGCGCCGATGAGCCGGGCGCCTTGCGAGTCGAGGGTCACGCTGCGGCAATCGAGGTAATAGCTGGCTTTTTTCCCTGAAGCGAGCGTGAAGTCGCCGAATTTCAGGGCTCGCTCGCGGATGAGGTCGATCAGTTGCTGGCGATCGTACGACACGGCAGTCTCGCTTCGTCCCGGTGAACGGCGGCGCGACCTCGCGCGAGGCCGCTCTCGTCGGCGTGTATAACCCACGTGACGCCGATCGTCGACGACCCCGGGGCCGAATCTCGACCGGGAGCCGGCTCGGAGCGCTACCGTCGGATCGTGATCCGCGAGCCGACCGAGAGGATGTCGAACACGTCTTCGATGTCGGGCGAATCGAGGCGGATCACCCGGCCCGCCGGCTCGGGGGAAGCTGCGTCGGGGACGCCGGGGCCGCGCAGCACCGCCACCTGGCCGCTCAGCGCCGTCGGGTTCTGCAGCATCACCGACCGGTCGACGCCGTCCGCGGGCGGATGGGGCACGTTGGGCGCGGCCGACGCGGGCGCGAGCGGCTTGTCGACCACCTCCCACTGTCCGTCTTCCACAGTCAGCGCCGGGTCGATGTTCACCCGGAACCGACCGGCATAGCGGCGATCGAGCATGAGCGTCAGTTCCCGGTCGCTCAGATCGATGAGCGCCGAAAACGGCCCACGGACGACCTTCAGTTCTTGCCCGGGCGCGAGCGGCTGTCCGGGGGCGACGCCGTTGATCTTGCCCAACAATTGCGGCGAGACGTCGTACTTGGCCGCGATCCCGTCGATCGTCTCGCCCGCTTGGACCAAGTAGGGAGGCTCAAGCCGATGCTCGGTCGAGTAGATGACGCTGCCGGCAAGCTGGCTCAGCAGGCCCTCCACTTCGGCGGATTCGTCGCGGGTGAGCGAGGGATCGCCCTGCCAGTCGCTGAGCATCTGCAACGCCTGGGCGAGCTCGCCCCGATCGAGAGCCGATTGAATCGACCGCCGCGATTGGGCGTACAGAGAACCGGTCGACGAAGCCGGCGTGTCAACCGGGGCGGGAGCTGAAGCTACGGCAGCGTCAGCGTACCGACCAAGATCGCCAGCCGGGGGCGTGGCTTCAGGCGCCTCGGTCGCGACGTCGCTCCACGGGGCGGCGGCATCCGTCGTCGCGGTTGAGACCTCGGCTGTCGGGGAAGCCGAAGAAGCCGAGTCGCCCGGCGTCGAATAACCCTGCGTCGGGTCATCTTGCGCCAGCGGAGGGGCGCCGTAACGGTCGCCGCTCATCACGGCTGCTGCAGCGCCAGCGCCAGCGAGCGTTCCCGCCGCGGCTGCCACGGCCGGTGCGGCCGAGGCGCTGGTTTGTTCCTGCGGGATCTCCGGCATCGCGGGCTGCGTCGCAGGCGCTGCAGGCTCGGCGCCGGGCGTCGTTGACGGAGCCGCTGCAACGAACGGCGGAGGCCCGTCCGTACTCGCGGCAGCCGTGTCGTTCGTGAACGGCGGCGGAGTCGTCGCTGTGCCGCCGTCCCAGGCCGGGGGTGCAGAACTCGGTTCGCTGGGGACGAACGCCGGGGGAACTCCGCCGGAACCCGCGGCCAGCGGCGCGGTTCCTTGCAACGGGGACCAAGCCGTCGGCTCGTCCATGCCGCTGTCCAGGCCGACGTTGAACTCGTATTCGCCGACGCCGTCCGGGATGACCGGCTCGGTCTCGGTGATTTTCACGTACAACACGAAACCCGCGACGGCCAACAACATGATCGTCGCGAGGGGTCGAATCGAACTCACGGCTCGTCCTCCATGACAAGCGGGGGGTGGCGCCAAAACAGCGGCGAATTCACGGTGCGCACGCGCGCCGGCAATCCTAGCGCCGCGGATCGTAGGAGAAGCCGGGGAATCGCACCACGGCAGTTCCCGCGCCGAAGACGATGGTGCTAGCAGCGGAGGGGAGGGCGGGACCATCGTGAGCCCGCGCTGCGATATTTGAAGCATGAAGCTCGAAAGTCGCGACAAATCCGAAAACCGGCTATCGAAGGATTCAAACTGCCGGAGGTCGTTGCCGGCTTGGTTGGGGGATTGGCATATTGGATTCGGGATGTGCTTCGACTTTCGTGCTTCGTATGCCGTCTTTGTTCGTCCCCTTCCGTCCGGTTGTCCCGAGGTCCCGTCGTCCCTGCCTTCGTCACCACGGCTCGGCGATTCCCCCGGGGGGAAGCAGCCCGCAGAGGGGGCAGTCGGCGCACTTCGGTTGCGGTTTGCACCACCGTTTGCCGACTTCCACGATCAGGGCATGCAGTTCGTTGTAAGTCGCCGGGTCGACGGGCAATTCGTCGACGAGCCGTTCCTGCAGACGGCTGTAATCCGCGTCGTAGTCGATCCACCCGTGTCGAGCCCAAATCCGCAGCGTGTAGGCGTCGACCGCCAGGGCCGGCATTTCCAGGGCGTAAAGCAGGATCGAGTCGGCCGTCTCGGGCCCGATGCCGTTGATCGCCAGCAGTTCCTCGCGCAGGCTCGTCATGTCGGTTTGCCGCAGGGCGTCGATCGAGCCGTCGTACTCTCGGACGAACCACCGCATGAGGTTGGCGAGCCGCTTGGCTTTGACGCGAAAGTAGCCCGCGGGGCGAATCAGCGCCTCGAGTTCCTCGGGCGGGAGTTCGACGAGGCGATGCGGATCGAGAGCCTCGGCGTCGCGCAGGTTGGCGATCGCCCGCTCGACGTTCGCCCACGCGGTGTTCTGCACGAGCACGGCGCCGACCATCACCTCGAGCGGCGAATTCGCCGGCCACCAATGTTGCGGCCCCAATGCCGCGAGCAGCGTTTGAAACACGTGCGAAGCGTCGATGCGCATCGGAAGGACTCGTACTGCTAGCGGCGGACGTCGTGCTGCGACGTACGACGCGAGGATTTGTCAAGCGAGAAGTGCGCGAATTCTCTGTGGAAGTTCCCGCCAAGAAACTTCCCTTTGAGACTCGCCGCGCGGAGAATTATAATCAAGTCGTCACAAGCGCCGATTCGTTCGTATGCGCTTGCGACGTCGCCCGCCTCCTTTCCGACTGCGACCGACGCCGAACGCTTGGCTTTGGGAGCGAGTCGGCTGAAGATACCAGCCATGAATCGTCCGATGCTGTCCGTTCGTCCGAAGATCGCGGAACTCGTCTACCAGTTCTACGGGCGGTCGCTCCACCCCGAGTTGTTCGACATTCAGCAAAGCCGTCGCGTGTCGCGCGGCGATTATGCGGCGACGATCCATATCACCAACTCGGGCCACGTGGTGACGTGGACCTACCAGGGGCTGGTGCTGACCGAGACGGCCGCAGCGGCGAACCAGCCGCTGCCGCAGCGGCGCCGGCTGATGGCCTATCGCCTGCAGGGGACCCGCTCCGACGCGATCGATTGCCGCGGCGGAGTGCGGTTCGAGATGAGCTACTCGCTGGAGCCGGCCGACAGAGAGAAGTTCGCCGCGTACGATCAGCAACTCACTCTTCCCGCGACCCGCGACGGGATGCTGCAACGGTTTGAGGCGAGCGGTCGGTTCGAACGGGGCGCCCTCAGCTATATCGCCGTCGATTGCCGCGACAAGGCGATGCGAATCCAAGCGTTCCACACCTTCCCCGACGACGCCGCGGTGCTGAAGATCCAAAGCGTCTATCGCGTGCCGAAGTAGGACAGGCTTTCAGCCTGTCGCCGCATGCCAGAGTCGGGGAACAAGGCCCTGCTGAAACGTCCGCGGGCAGGCTAGACGGCCCGCCCGACGAAGTCGAGCAGCGCCGCGTTGTACGCGGCGGGGTTTTCGAGCGGCGCCATGTGGCCGGCCATAGGGACCTCGACGAAGCGGCCCTGCGGCAATGCGGCGGCGAGTTCGCGCATCTCGGCCGGGGGGCTAATTGCGTCCTCGGCGCCGACGATTGCCAGCGCGGGGCAAACGATCTCGCCAAGTCGGTCGCGCACGTCGGGTCGCACGGCCATGCCGATCTGCGCAGCAGCGATCCCCGCGGGCGAAGCGCCCCGGATCATCGCCGTCACACGCGCAACCGCCGGCAGACCCGCGGCGAGCGTCGCCGGGGCGAGCAGCTTGGAAATCATCCCCTCGGCCGCCGCGGGACTGTTCTCGGCGAGAACCCGTTCGGCCATCGCTCGACGATTGGCCGCCGCCTCGGGAGGATCGGCCGCGGCGCGGGTGTCCGAGAGGACCAGCGCCCGCAGCCGCTCGGGGGTTTGCAGGGCGAATTGCCACGCCACGTAGCCCCCCATCGAGAAGCCCGCCAGCACGACCGGCGCGCGCACGCCGGCCGCGTCGAGCACGGCGACGAGATCCGCGGCGTACCGCTCCATGGGAACGCCGCTGCGAGCGTCGTCGGGGCCGATTCCCGATTGGCCGAACCCGCGCAAATCGGGCGCGATCACGCGATACGTTCCGGCGAGCGCCGCGACCTGCTCGTCCCACATCGAACGGTCGAGGGGAAAGCCGTGCACGAGCGTCACGACCGGCCCGGCGCCGATGTCGGCGTAGGCGAGTTCGACTCCGTCGGAGGTCGTCGCTTGGCAAGCGGCAGTCATGGTCGGCCTCTCACGTTTCAAGAGGATGGGAGTCGTTTCATGCATGCGGCGCGTGAATCGAACGGTCCGAGCGCAAGCAAGCGACGCCCGTCCCCTTTTCGCCCGTCATTGTCCGGCCCGTTTGGCCTTCTCTTGCCGGAAGAACTCGAGCTGCCGCTGCATGACGCGTACATGCGGGGAGAGTTCGCAAGCGCGGGATTGCGCCTCGAGCGCTTTGTCGAGATCGCCGACGGCGTAATAGCAGCGGCCGAGCGTGTCGAGAAAGCTCGGCTCGTCGGGCCGAGCCTTGAGCGAGTTCAGCGACAGTTCGAGCGCCTCCTCGTAGTTTCCCTCGGTGTTGCTCACCAGCCACGCGTACTGATTGCACAACTGCGCGTAGTAAAGCGGATTGTCGTCGACGTCCTTGACGTAGCTTCGCAGACGATTCGCCTCGCGTTCGATGTGATACTGCGTCGTGCGATGCGATTCGGCGTCGTCGTCGGTCAGGCGATAGAGGGCGATCAACACGTCGGGGTCGTGCTGGTTGCTGGCCAGCGCCAGTTTGAGATGGCTCCGCTGGGCCGCCCCGTCGCCGGCGGCCTCGGCTTGGCAGGCGGCGTACAGATACCGGCGGCCGGACAATCCGCTTAGATACTCGCGGGCCGAGCCGCTGCGAGAGCGCTCCTCGATCGCGGCGTTGACCGCCTTGCGCAAAGCGGCGTCGGTGCGGATCGCGTCGGTCACCTCGGCAAGCACCTCGGCGGCGCCGGCGTACTCCTCGCGATCGTGCAGCCACTGGGCCAGCGACTCGCGCGATTGAATCGCCACGAACGTCGCGACCGGATTGTCGTCGATGATCCGCCGGTACTCGCGCTCCGCCCAGGGGATGGCGCCCCATTCGGCCAGGGCGTCGGCCGCAGCCTTGCATTCTTCGAAGTTCGGATCAGGCCGCTGGTACGCCGCATTGGCCGCGGCGGTCGCCTCGGCCGCGCGGCCCAGCTGCCGCCAGCCCGTCGCGGCCAGATACTGGCACCCCCGTTCCGAGGCGGCCAGCTTGGTCCTGTCCGTCAGCAGCTTTGCGAGCGCGTCGTGGCAGCGATGGGCGAGACACCAGTCAATCGCCCAACACATGGCCGTCGCGCCGGGGGTCGCGCTCTCCTCGTAAAGGTACTGCGTGTAGATCAGCGTCGCGACGCCTGCGTCGAGCCGCGCCCCGGCGAGTTCGGCGAGTCCCCGGGCCCATATCTCGTCGTCGGGATTCTCGGCGTCGAAGTCGATCACGCGCCCCAGCGCCGCCGCCAGTTCGGTCGCGGTCCCCGTGGCGCGACACTGACCGAGGTGGTGCTTCACCAGCCGGAACGTCACGCGCGGGTCGATCCCCTCGGTTTCGACGCGAAGCTCGGCGAGTTCGGCGTCGATTGCCGCGTTGAGCGCAGCCAGAGCGGCTTGCGGATCGGTCAGGCTCGTCAGCCGGATGCGAATCCATTGAGCGGGAACCTGCTGTGCGTCGCCGAGCTCGCGCTCGATTGCCCGCGCGAGCGCCCCGCCGCGGGACAAATCGTGATCTGGGGCGCTGAGAATCGCCAGGGCCGCCGATTTGGCGACGCTCGGATAGCTGTCGAACCGCGCCATTCGGCACAACGGCCCGATCCCCTGTCCGTCCGGCAGCGCCGCCAGGTGGGCCAAGCAGGCGATCCGGCCCTGCTCGTTGAGCGTCTTGTATCGGGCGAGGATCTTTCGCGCCGGCAGCGGATCGTCGGGCCGGACCCAATCGATCTGCAGCCGCAATTCGATGTAGTGAATTCGCTCGCGGACTTCGAGGTCGGGATGCTCCTTGGCCGCGACGACAGCGTCGTAGACGTCCTGCCCCAAGCGAAGCAATTGTTCCTCGGCGCGGGCCCGCTCGGCGAAGCTGGAACTGCCCAGCTCTTCGATCAACTGCGGGACGTCGGCCAGCGTCGCCGCCGCGGGAGTCGCGCCGTGTTCGGCCGCATTGCGGGCAATTGGCGAAGCGGTCGTCAAGTCGGGCCGCGTCCCCTCCGCGCAGAGGGTCGCGTCGCCGGAGAGGATCGCCGCCGCCAGCGCCAGCCTGCGCATTCCGAGCGTGCATACGCCGACGACCGCCGCGCCGCGCGGACCGCCGCAGTCGAGGAGGCGTTGCTCGGCGCTCATGGGCGGTTACCTGGCGTCGGCTTCGAGGGGGGCGGCTGCGGCAGGGGATTGTGCGCCGGTCGACGGCCGACAGCGATTCAATTCGCGGCGCCGGCGCGTTCGTCCATGCTCTCGATGTAACGGCGCAGTCGCTCGCGTTCGTCGGTCACGTGCCGCAGCTTGAGCATGTTGTCGACCCGCTTGAGCAGCTCGAGCTTGTTGACCGGCTTGGAGATGAAGTCGTCGGTCCCCGCCTCGACGGCCCGTTCGATGTCGCCGTCCTCGTTGAGCGCGGTGACCATCAGAATCATCACGCCGCTGGTGGCGGGATCGCCCTTGAGACGCTCGCAGACCTCGAACCCGCTCAGTCGAGGCATCATCACGTCGAGCAGGATCAGGTGAGGTTGGAACGAGCCGAACTTGTCGAGCGTGTCTTGCCCGTCGACCGCGATTGCGACGTCGACGTCGCGATCGGCGAGAAACGCTTCGAGCAACTCGACGTTCTGTTCGTTGTCGTCAGCGATCAAAATCCGGTCCCGTTCGCTCATGACATCACCCAATTCTGGAAATGCGACCACCAAGGCACGACGGGCACGAAGCGATGCGGCGAAGCAACGACATGACTGCGAGTCGGCTGGACGAGCGGACCACGGCAGGTTCGGACACGCCGCGGTCCCGTCGTCCCGATGTTCCTTCAAATTCTTGGCGTCTTGGTCGCTGCCCTGTGAACTAAACTGCCGTGGCTTCCAGCGCCGCGGCGGGGACGGGAAAGTCGATGCACAACTCGCGAATTTGCCCGCGGATGCGCTCCAGAACCGCCGCGTCGTCGGCGTGGCGGAGCGCCTCGAGCATCCAGCCGCCGATCGTGCGCATCTGATCCTCGCCCATCCCGCGGGTCGTGAGCGCCGGCGTGCCGACGCGAATGCCCGAGGGATCCATCGGCTTGCGCTGATCGAAGGGGATCATATTCTTGTTGACCGTGATCCCCGCGGCGTCGAGAGCCTCCTCAGCCTTCTTGCCGCCGATGCCCAGCGACGTGACGTCGACCAGCATCAGGTGGTTTTCAGTTCCGCCGCTGACCAGGGACAACCCTCCCGCGGCCAGCGCCTCGGCCAGGGCGCTGGCGTTGTCGATCACTTGCCGGGCGTAGACGCGGAACTCGGGCTTGAGCGCCTCGCCGAAGCAAACCGCCTTGCCTGCGATCACGTGCATCAGCGGCCCCCCCTGGATGCCGGGGAACACGCGGCTGTTGATCGTCTTGCCGTATTCTTCCTTGGCCAGACACAAGCCGCCGCGCGGGCCGCGGAGCGTCTTGTGGGTGGTCGTCGTCACGAAGTCGGCGACCCCGACCGGATTGTCGTGCAACCCCGCCGCCACCAGCCCCGCATAGTGGGCCATGTCGACCATCAGCTTGGCGCCGACCTCGCGGGCGATCTCGGCGAACTTCGGGTGCGGGATCTCACGCGGATAAGCGCTCGCCCCCGCGACGATCATCTTCGGCTTGTGCTCGCGAGCCAGCCGGGCGACCTGATCGAAATCGATCCGGTGATCGTCAGGCCGCACGCCGTAGGAGATGAAGTTGTACAACATCCCCGAGATGTTTAGCTTCATCCCGTGGGTCAGGTGGCCCCCGTGGGCCAAGTCGAGCCCCAGGACCGTGTCTCCCGGCGCAAGCGCGGTCAGGTAGATCGCCGTGTTCGCTTGGGAGCCCGAGTGAGGCTGCACATTGGCGAACTCGGCGCCGAACAGCTCCTTCGCCCGATCGATGGCGATTTGCTCGACGACGTCGACGAACTCGCACCCGCCGTAGTACCGCCGGCCGGGGTATCCCTCGGCGTACTTGTTGGTCAGCACGCTGCCGACCGCCTGCATGACCGCGGGACTGGTGTAGTTTTCGCTGGCGATCATCTCCAGCCCGTCCTGCTGCCGGGTCGCCTCGTCGGCGATGGCGTTCCACACGGCAGGATCGGCGGCGGCAAGGAGGTTCGTCATCGGGGGGCAGGCGGGGGTGCGGGGAGACGGGCCGGCCTCGCCAAAATTGCAACTGGCGACGCCATCGGCAGTTAACGCGATCGGTGTATTCTCAAACCCGGCCCCGAGGAAGTCAATCGGCGATGACCGCCCGCAGGTCGCCCGAGTTGTCGCTGAGCGAGGCGGCGGAGTCGTTCACGCGGAGATAGAGGATCGCGTCGCGCCGGGGCGTGATGCGGGCGGCGAGGCCGACGGGGCAGGGGGCGGCGAAGTCGGGGTCGGGCGCCGCGTCGGGCCGGTCGGGGGGGGACGCGACCCTGTCGGCCGCGGTCGGCGTCATCGGGCGCAGCGCCGCGTGCAGTTCCCCCAGCGGTCGCCCCGCGTGCCAGCGGAGCGTCACTCCCCCCGGTTCGCAGGGCCACGGTCGACCGTCTTCGACGGCGATGACGTACCGTCCCTGCGCGGAAATCTGATACGTGCGCCCGGCCCGCAACACCGCGCCCGTCGATTGCCAGCCCCGATCGGCGCGAATCCGAACCTCGCGTTCGCCTGCGCCGACCTCGTTCGCCTCGCGATGCGTCATCG
Organism: Pirellulales bacterium; assembly: GCA_019636345.1. Lineage (NCBI taxonomy): Bacteria > Pseudomonadati > Planctomycetota > Planctomycetia > Pirellulales > Pirellulales bacterium. The sequence continues at coordinate 152,286 of JAHBXQ010000003.1, forward strand.
CCATGCGGGCGAAGTCATAGCCGTAGTCGATCGTCGCACAGTACGCTTGCCACTCGCACGCAAGGTCGCCCCAATCCGCGGCGAAAGTCTGCCGGACGCGATCGTTGAATTCGGGCTCGCTCGCTGCGGCCGCCAGAGTTCGGAACCGCGCACGGAACTGGGGGTGACCGTCCAGCAGCGCACAGAGCGCCCAGGTCCAGGCATAGGCGTCGTCGCTGATGGCGCGCGCCCCGTCCAGGGCGAGCACCGCCTCCAAGGACAGCGAGGCGCCCGCGGCCGCTGCGTCGCGCAATGTTCTCACCCGGCCCCACATCGGCACATCGTCCCGCTTCGCCGGAAACGCAGGGAGGCGCAGGCGGTCCTTGTCGGCGCTTGCCGCGGCGTTCCAGGTATGCGAGCCCAACAACTCGGCCATCCCCTCGGCGTACCACCCGGGTCCGGTTCCGCCGAGGAACTCGTACATGAAGGCATGCACCCCCTCGTGCAGCAACAGGTGGCGGCGGTAGTAGTCGCTTGGCTGCTCGACGAGCCACAGCTCGCGCCCCTGGGCGAAGCCGTTGGCGAACTCGGGGTTCCGCTCGGGCATCAGCCCCAACGCAGCGAAGGTTCCGCGGTCGTCGATCAGAAAGGCCTGCGCGTGCCAAGCGCCCACGCGCTCCGGCGCGACGCCGAAATGCTCCGCCCACAACGACACGGCCGCCGCGAACACAGCGGGGAGTTCGTCGATCGCGGGATTCGGCGGCAAGTCGGTCCACAGCCGCAACCGCTGCCCGGCGACGACGCGCATCCCTGCGGCCGCGGCTCGCGCAGGGGGAACTTCGCGCGGCGGCGGCGACTCGGCCTGAACCCTGGGGACAAACAAGCAGAAGGAACCGCAGAGGAACGCGGTGAGACGCAGATTTGCGCTGGGACGCCTTCGCGCTGCACGTTTCTCCGCGTTCATTTGCGGTTCACCGATTGGCACGGCAGGCACGGGCGTCAGATGTCGAAGTTGAACGTGCGACTCAGGTAACGCATGATCCGCGCGGCGAGCGTCCGGTGCGGGGTCGTGATTCGCGCCCGGCCGGTGAGCCCGTTGCGGAGCAGGCCCGAGGAGTTGTCGAGCGGGGCGGTCGCTTGGTAGCTGGTGGTCAACGGGCGGATGACCCCGTCGGGCTGCGGTTGGGCCGCGACGGGGCCCCCGGAGGTGCTCGCCAGTCGGGCCGGGACCGCTTCCATCGCATCGGTCGAGCGGTGGTCGATGGTCGAGTCGAATTCCTGCCAGCTCGCCTCTTCCAAGAGCAGTTGCACCCGCTGGCCTTCCTGCACGAGATCGACGTCGTTCTGATCGACCACCATCACTGCGTCCCAGGCCTCGGGGTCGATGATCTGACAGACCATGTTCCGCGGTCCGTCGGGCTGCATCAGGGCGCCCAGATTCTTGGGCTCCAGCGGGCTGCCCGACCACTCGGGGAGCTCGACCTCGGGATCGGCGTGATGCGCGGGCGCCGGGGGCGGGGCGATCACCGTGCCGGCGATCGGCGCCTTCACTTCCAATTGAGCCAGCTCGGTTCGCTTTTGGGCGAGCCGCTCCTCGGCCGCTTGCAAGAGTTCGCGGGCCGTATCGAGCCCCGCCGCCGCGTCGGGATTGCGCAGCCGCAGGCGTTCGAGGTTTTCGATCTCGGTCTTCGCCGCCGCTCGATCTCCTTCGAGACGGAGGATTTCGGCCTCGGTCGATTCATTGACCAGACGCACCAGCACCTGTCCCGCCTCGACCCGATCGCCGGGTTGCACGAGAACCTCGACCAACCGGCCAGGGGACTCGACGTAGACGCTGGCGGCCCCGCGGGGCTGGATTTCGAACGGGCAGTACACGTGCGACGGCAGCGGCACGAGCAGCACGGCCGCAACGATCCCAGCCAAGACCAGCAGCGTGAGGTACATCCGCAGCCGCTTCATCTTCGTCAGTCTCCCCGGCACTTTGAAAAACTTGTAGGCCTTCCAGGCTGGCGCTGCGAACAGGCCCCAGATCGACGCGAGCGCGATCGTCTGGCCGATGACTTTCAGACCGTACGGCTCGAACACCTTGTTGAGGAAGAACAGAATCGAAAACAGCACGACCCAGCGATACACGAACGAGGCGACTGTGTACAGCGCGAACAGCGATTGATGCCGCTTGGGCAGAAAGGGATCTTCCGCCTCCTCGAGCCCCAGGCACCACTTGGCCAGCTTGCGATTGAGGATCGTATTGGCCTTCTGCCGCAGGTTGGGGACCTCCATGAGGTCGCTGAGGATGTAGTACCCGTCGTATCGCAACAGGGGATTGGCGTTGAACAGGATCGTGCTCACCGAGCTGACGAACATAACGTTCAGGCAGGTGTAGTTGAGCCACCCCGGCTCGCTGAACCACCAGAGGAAGGTGGCGATCGAGGCGAGCACCACCTCGACGTACATCCCCGCGGCGCCGATCGCGGCCCGCTTCCATCGACTGGGGAGCATCCACGAGTCGCTTACGTTGCAGTACAAGCAGGGGGTGAGCACGAGAAACATGACCCCCATTTCGTGGCACTCGCCGCCGAAATGCTTGCACGACAACCCGTGGCCGAACTCGTGCAGAATCTTGGTGACCGCCAGCGTGGCCCCCAAGGCGAGCCAGTTCTGCGCGTCGAAGAACGAGTGGAAGGACGGCAGCCGCGAGCGGAACACGTCGAACTCGACCGTCACCAGAATCGCCGCGGCAAGCATTAACGACAGGTTGAAGACCGTCGCCGGTCCCGAGAAGAAGAACCGGCCGATCGGCCGCATCGCGTTCAGAATCTTCTCAGGGTCGAACCCGCGGAATCGGAACGCGAGAATGTTGCTGGCCGCGGCGAGCAGCTCCTTGCGTTTGCGTTCGTCGCGGCGCTCCTTGAGCTGATGTCCCTGGCCCGGCGAATTGGACAGCACCAACCCGCTGCGATGGAGCATGCCGATGAAGTTCTGCAACTCCTCGACGCGGATCGTCTGGGGCGGAAACTCGCGCTCGAACTGTTCGGCGATCTCGTCGAGGCTCGACTCGCCGTCGAGCATCTGCAGGATCGCGAACTCCTCCTCCTCGAACCGAAAGTACTGCAGCCCCACCGGATCTTTGACGACCCAGTAGACCCGGCCTTGGTAACGCTGCTTGCGAGCCTTGAGATCCGGCCGTACCCGGATCGCCAGCTTGCGCGACGAGCTGGAAACGATGCTGTCGGCAAGCGTGGGCATGGCGGAAGGCGAACGGCGATCGAGATTGAGGGACTCGCGCCCGCGCGCGATCCACGCACGTCAAGTTAGCGGTCGACGCCCGTCGACCCAAGCGAATTCCCGGTCACGCCTCGAGCGTGTCTTTCGCCGCGGCGGCACGAGCGAACCGGCTCACTACCGCGACAGTTTGCGGTCCAGGTGGATCGTCACCTCGACGGTCATCCCGGGGCGGAGGACCCAATCCCCCTCGATCTGGACGTTCTTCATCTCCGCCCGGACTTTGTAAGCGAACTCGGACGATCCGCCCTGCACCTCCTGGTCGACGAAGGCGATCTGTCCCTCGACCAAGGCGGTCCGCCCGCGGGCCAGGGTCGCCGTCGCCGTGACCGCGCACCCGTCAAGCTCCTGCGGATCGTGTTGCGAGGCGGGCACCACGAGGTTGACGTACAGGTCGTCGAGCCGAACGAGTTGAAGCACGGGATCGCCCGGGTTGGCCCACTCGGCCTCGTGGGCGTACAGGATTTGCACCTCGCCGTCGAAGGGGGCGCGGATCGTCCGCCGCTCGACCGCGACGTTCGCCGCTTCGAGTTCGGCCTCGTACGCGTCGGCGTCCATCCCGGCGAGCACGCGATCGTTTTGCGCCTTCTCGTATTGCAGCAAGGCCTTCTGCCACACGAGCTTCTTCTGCCGCAGTTGGATTTCGGGGACCGACTTGGGAACGGCTTTGTTCGCCTCGACGTCGCGGTCCCAGTCGGCCCGGGCGACGTCGCCGGCGGCGTCGGCGTAGCGCAGCTCGATGTCGTCTTCGGCCCGCTTGCGCGCCGCGTTGCGTTTCGACTCGGCCACCTTGCGTGCGGCTTGGGCTTGGCGATCGTCGATCTGGGCGAGCAATTCGCCTGCCTGGACGCGGCTCCCCTCGCGGACGGGCAGCAGACGGATCACCCCCGCTTCCTCCGCAGGGATCTTCACGGTCTGCACGAATTCGACCGTGCCGCTGGTGTGCACCTCGGCGGCGACGGAGCGCCTTGCGGCGAGACCGACCACGACCAGCGACGTCAACAGCAACGCACGACGACAGCAACGACGGACCATCACGATACCTCCGAAAGCGGCGCGGGCCGCGATTCATGCCAAACTGCAACGCGAAGACCACGGATGACGCGGATCCCGAGCGATCCGTACCGTCGGCGGTCGCTCGGGACCGAAGTCGCCGCGGCCCAACTATATCCGGAACAAGATCCGCGACTGGACGAACTCCCACAGTTCGTGGAACCACACGTAACCGATCGGCGCCCGGCCGCAGCGGATCTTCGCCTTCACGTCGGCCGCCACCTTCAGGTCGCGGGCCGGGTCGGCCACGATCTGCTTGAGCTGCTCTTGATCGAACTCGACGTCCATCCGGACCGTGTTCCCTTTGTCTCCCTCGACCTCGGCGTTGGCGTGGATCGTGGTGACGCGGCCGACGAGTTTCTGATCGACGTTGGTCGCCAGGATGAACGTGACTTCCAATTGGGCCTGGGAATCCTGACGGAGCAACTCGTCGAGTTGCGCCGTCACGTGCCCCATTTTCTTCTCGGGGACGTAGATTTCGAGCATCCACCCTTGCGACGGGTCGGCGATCTCCATCAGTCGATGCCCCGTGCGGACGGTTCGTCCCTGGATGAGGTCCTTGACCTTCCAGGTGACGACCTTGCCGTCGACGGGGCTGCGGATCAGCAGCTTCTCGCGCTGCGATTTGTGAAACGCGACCTGCTTGTCGAGGCCGTCGAGTTGCGTTTGCAGGACCGCCTTCTCGGCGATCAGTTGGTCGCGATCTCCGGGGCGGGCCGTCGCGGCGCTGAATTTGCGCAATTGCAGATCGACCGTGCTGATCTTCTGCAGCACGGCGTCGCGTTCCTTGTTCAGCGCGACTTCCTGTTCGTCGAGCGCGCTGCTCCGCTGCACGGCCAGCACTTCGCCCGCGGTCACCGCGTCGCCGTGGGTCTTTTTGACCTCGGTGATCATGCCGTCGAGCTCGGCGAACACGTTGCGGCGTCGCTCGGGGAGCAGCTTGCCGTCGGCCGTGACGGTGAAGTCGTACGGCACGAGCGTCAACGTCGCCGCCACGGCCGTCACCGCGATCGCCGCGGCGATCGTCTTGGGCAGATTGCGGGCCGCGACCAGCACGCGGCTCTTGCCGATGAGCCGCCACAGCGGCATCAGGAACAGACTCTCGTGGAACGCCGCATTGGTGAGCGCCGTGCCGCTGTGCCGGCGCACGACGTCGACCCGCTGCAACAGCCCCTCGGGCTGCCGACCGTCGACGAGCTGCTCGATCACCAGGACGCCCAGAATGTTGTCGGCCCGTTTCTTGGCGGCATCGTCGTCGTCGCCGGAGTCGTCGATCTCGCGCAACGGGAGGACGGCCAGTTGCTTGGTATGCGATTCGTCGACGTAGGCGTTGACCGCCTTCTCGACCTGCGGGGCGAGATTTTTCGTGTCGCCGGCGTACCATAGGTCCTCGCCGCTGCGGCCGACGACCCGAGCCAAGTCGCGCAACAGCCGGACGACGTTCGACCGCTTGTCGAACGTGTCCTGCCCGCTGATCGCTTCGACGACGTAGCTGCTCCCCTTGCGGAGGACGACCGTCACGCGGTCGCACCCGATGAGCCGCCGCCCTTCGTTGGCGATCGTGTAGGCGGTCTCGCGGGAGTCGAGTCGTTCGTGAACGAGCGACGTGAAGCTCTCGAGCTGCTCCCACAACGATTGCTTGCTGACGAACTGCCGCAGGCGGCGGGTCTTGAGGTACTCGCCGGCGATCTCGCACATTTGCACGAGAAAGCGGAGGTAGCCGCGCTGGGCAGTCGGCCGGGCGCCGGTCCGCTGGAAAATCTCCACCAGCCCGTCGACCCCTTTGTCGGTGCGGATGGGAGCGACCACCAGCAAGTAATCGGTGGGGTTGGCGGCGATCTGGTGCTGGTCGTCCCCCTCGCCCCCCGCGCCGGAGTGGGGCGGGGCGAGGCTCGGCTCCCCTTTCTCGGCGATTTGGGCCAGAAGCCGGGCGTGCTGCATCTGCAGCGCGGGGTCGCGAGCCAGCCCGGTCTGCTGCAGGTTCACCTGGTACTGCGGTTTGAAGCCGGCGCCTTCTTCAATCGTCCAAACGACCCCGCCGAACGCGGCCAACGCGGCAATCGATTTGTCGAGCAATCCGGCGAAAAACTCAGTCGGCTCGACCTCGCTCTTGGCCAGGTCGTCGACTTCTTGGACGAGGGACTGGATTTCCTGCTTGGCCCGGCGGATGGCGTCCTCGTCGGGCAGCCTCCCTTCGTCGGCGTACTCGTCGCTCACAGCCGGACCTCGACGGAATTCGTCAGACATGGGATCGCACGGCGCCCAAGGGCCGGGAGGAGACGAGTTGTCCCGAGGGCTGCGGCGCGGCACGGGCCGAGCGATCTCGGGGCGATAGCGGAATGAATCATTTTTCCGATGCGGGCGGAAATCGTCAAATTGTTATCTGGCAACAACTTGCACCGAATTAAGGGAGGGCCGGCAAGACCGTTGCTGCGGGCATGTTCCGGCCAAAGAGAGTGTTTCCCGCCCTGGGGGACAAGACCAATCTCGAAGTTGCCCCGTCCGGGGGGTCGAGAGGAGGGCCCGGACCGGCCGAAGCCGGCCGAAATGGCTCACGACTCGCCGTTGGACAGTGCCGCTGGGAGTGGTAGGATAGTAGGATTATCGACGACGCGCGGTCGTCGAGTGCATTTCGCCGGTCGGTGCGCGGGCGGGGTCGTTCCTTGCTCTGGCGGCGCCGCGGCTCTGAGAGATTTATGGCTAAACAAAAGGAAGAAGCCCTCGAAGTCGAGGGAGTCGTCACCCAAGCCCTGGCAAACACCCGATTTCGCGTGGAAATCGAGGGGGGGCACACCGTGACCGCCCACGTGGCCGGTCGCATGCGCAAGTACTTCATCCGCATCGTCCCCGGCGACAAGGTGCGGGTCGAATTGTCGCCCTATGATCTGACCAAAGGTCGGATCACGTTCCGCGAGCGGTAGGCGACTCGCGGCGCCGCGCGTCCGGTGCGTTCCGGTCGATCTTTGCGCCCCCGCGGGGGGCGTTCTGCGCTCGTTTCTTGGCCTCGCGGCCGTTTTTTTGGCAATACTGGCCGAGATTCTCGGCGATTGAGCGTATACATTCGTGGGTGCGAGAAGGCCGCTCCGGCGCACTTCGAGCGCCGGTCGAGCCGTCTTCAGCCGGGACGCCGGGGGGCGCGCCCGGGCTTGCTGCAGCGAGCCGCTTCGCCAGGCTGCCTGTTGCACCGGGCGAACCGTCGCGCTTGCCTTCCCGTACCCACCCTCGTTGCGGACATTCTGCCTCGTTCTAGGAGTTTTTGATCGTGATCACCTCAGTCCTTCGCACGACCGCCGCCAGCGCCGCGGTTGCCGCCGCGCTGACCGGCTCGCTCGTGAGCTCGGTTCGCACCCTTGCCGCCGAACCGATGGCGGTCGTCGCTTTCTCGGGCTACGACGCGCTGATGCAAGACGCCGATTTCATCGGCAGCCTGGGCGGGCAACCGCAGGCGTCGCAGACCATCGAGATGATGCTGCAGATGTTCACGCAGAACAAAGGCCTCGCGGGGCTCGACAAGTCGAAGCCGATCGGGGTGATCGTGCTGTCGGATCAGGGGATGATCATGCCTCTGATCTGCGTGCCGGTCACCGACGCCGCCGAACTGTTGGCCGTCGCCAAGGGCTTTGGCGTGACGACCCAAGACATGGGGGACGGGATGATTCAGATTCAGACCCCCAGCATGCCGCTGTTCGGCAAGGAGTCGGGGGGGTGGCTGCACCTGTCGATCGCGCCGACCGCCGTCACGGCGGCCCCGGCGAACGTCGCCGCGATGCTGACCGATTTGACCCAGGAGTACGACCTCGCCGCGCGGGTGTTCGTGCAGAACGTCCCCGAGGCGTATCGCCAGCAAGGGATCGAGATCATCTCGCAAGCGGCCCAACAGGGCTTGCAGAAGCAAGCCGGGGAGAGCGACGACGACTACGCCGCTCGTGAAAAGCAAGTGGAGGACGGACTCGCCCAACTTCGCGAGGCTTTGGCCCAGCTTGACCAACTGACGTTCGGCTTGGCGGTCGATTCGAAGCAAGCTCGAGCGATCATCGACGGCAGCGGGACGGCTCTGCCCGGGACGAAGCTGGCCGAGGAGTTCGCCAAGGCCGAGAAGTCGACGACCAATTTCGCGGGGTTCTTCGAGCCTGAGGCGGCGATGACGTTGTGTCTGGCGGCCGAGGCGGCCGAGAGCGATCTGGCTCAGATGGAGCAGCAGTTCGCCGCCGCGCGCAAGGAGGCGTACAAAGAGATCGACAAGAACGACAAGCTCTCCGACGAGGGGAAGACGACGATCAAGTCGGCGCTCGACGACATCCTGGCGGCGATTGAAGCGACGGCGAAGGCCGGGAAGTTCGACGGCGGGGCGGTGCTGAATCTCGAGGCTTCGGCGCTGACTTTCGTCGCCGGCGGCATGATCGTCGAGCCGGCCAAGATCGAGTCGGCCCTGAAGAAGATCGTCGAAGTCGCCGAGAAAGAGGGCAAAGGCGACATGCCGAAAGTGTCTTGGAACGCCCAGCAGGTCGGGGGACACGCCTTCCACACGCTGTCGGCCCCGGTTCCCGAACATGAAGCAGAAGCCCGCACCATGTTCGGCGAGTACGTTGAGATGGCCGTCGGAATCGGCAAGGAGTCGGTGTACTTTGCCGTCGGCAAGGACTGGCAGCAAAAGGTGAAAAGCGTCATGGACGCCTCGGCCGCCAGCCCCGGCAAGAGCGTCCCCCCGATGGAGATGACGTTCGCTCTGGGCCAGATCATGAACTTCGCCAAGACCGTGGCCGAGGACGACGTCAAACCGATGCTCGAGCAAATTTCGCTGATGATCGCCAACGAGACGAGCGGCCGCGACCACGTGCGGATGGTGGTCCAGCCGATCAAGAGCGGTCAGCGGATGCGGTTCGAACTCGAGGAAGGGGTCCTGCGTTCGATCGCCATGGGCGCCATGGCGGCCCAGATGCAGGCGGCCGGCGCCGGCCGTTAGGCGCCGCCCGCGACCTGCGAACCACGACGTCCCAGCGGCGGTCCTGCACGGAGCGGGACCGCCGCTTTCGCGTCCCAGCGGCAACACCTTCCAAAGTCGCACGGAGCCCTCCGTACGCTTCCGCCTTCCTCTTGAGAAACACGTCTCTCCAAGTCATGAGCGTCACTGCCGAATCGACTTCCCTGGTTGAAACCGTGGCCGGACTCGCCGTCGAGCAGATCGCCGAGCAGTTCGGCACCCCCGTGTACGTGTACGATGCGGCGGTGATCGCCGAGCGGTGCGCGGATCTGGCCGTATTCGACGTCGTGCGGTTCGCCCAAAAGGCGTGCTCGAACATTGCGGTGCTCGATCTCGTGCGGCGAAACGGAGTGGTCGTCGATGCGGTGAGCGCCGGCGAGATCCACCGCGCCATCCTCGCCGGGTACAAGCCCGGCCCCGGCGAACCGCCGCAGATCGTCTACACGGCCGACATCTTCGATCGCGAGGCGCTCGACATGGTCGCGCGGCTCGACGTGCCGGTGAACTGCGGCTCGCCCGACATGATCGATCAGTACGGCGAGCGTTGCCCCGGGCGGGGGATCACGCTCCGCATCAATCCCGGCTTCGGCCACGGGCACAGTCAGAAGACCAACACCGGCGGGCAGCAGTCGAAGCACGGCATCTGGCACGAGCAACTCGGCGAATGCGTCGACCGTGCCGCCAGGGTCGGCCTGTCGATCACGGGACTGCATATGCACATCGGCTCGGGGACCGACCTGTCGCATCTCAGCCAGGTGTGCGGCGCCATGGAAGCGGCGGCCCGTTCGGTCGGCGATTCGGTCCGCACAATCAGCGCCGGCGGCGGACTCTCGACTCCCTATCGCGCCGGCGACAAACGCGTCGACGTCGCTGCGTACTATGAACTGTGGAACGCCACGCGCACCAAGCTGGCCGAGGCGTTCGGCCATGCCGTGAGTCTTGAACTGGAACCGGGACGATATCTCTCCGCGGAGAGCGGCAGTCTGATCGCCGAAATCCGGGCCGTGAAGCGGATGGGGACGAACACCTTCTATGTCGTCGATGCGGGGTTCAACAACCTGGCCCGGCCGATCCTGTACGGGGCGTATCATCCGATGGCGATTTGTCCGCGGGGAGGCCCGCGCGGATCGCAGATCTCGACGCACCCGGTGATCATCGGCGGCCCGCTGTGCGAGTCGGGCGACATCTTCACGCAGGAAGAAGGGGGGTTCGTCGCCGCTCGCGAACTGCCGAAGGCCGAGGTCGGCGACTATCTGGTCATCGGCTGCGCCGGCGCCTACGGCGCCGTGATGGGGAGCAACTACAACAGCAAGCCCCTGGCGGCCGAGGTGCTGGTCGAGGAGGGCGTCGCGCACCTGGTCCGCGAGCGGCAGTCGCTGGAGGACCTGACGCGCGGGGAACGCATTCCCCGGCGGTAGTCCGTCTCTGCTGCGAACTCGCTTGACGGAGCCTTTCCCCTCTCCCAGCCCACCCCGCAAGGGAGGGAGCCGGAGCGGATGGAATGCAAACAGCGATCCGCGCGTCTTCCTTATTGCCCGGCCGGTTCGGCGGTAGCCGACTCCTCAGCGCGGGATTCGACAGGCGCTTCCCACGTCGCGCGAATCGCGGCGAATCCCTGCGGGTCGTGCTTCTCCAACTCTCTGCGCACGAAGGGGAAGAAGTCGTTTTTGCCGTAGTAAGCTTCGCTGAGTTCGGCGAAGTACTCTTTGTCGTTGGTCGTCGCGTACGCCTTCTGCGTGCCGCCGGCGACATAGGGGACGCGGTCGTACAGGCCGCGGTCCATGGCGTTGCGATACGCGGCGGCGATCTCCGCATGGTCCTCGCCCAGCACGCGGAAGTGCCAAGCGTGGGCCAACTCGTGGAGCACCATGCACGGTTGCGCGGCGGCCGACCACTCGACGAAGTTGCGGGCGTTGGCGATCTCGACGCCCCCCGTCTTGGCGGGATTGTAGCCGTTCTCCGTAAGCCATCTTCGCGAGACGTGGTACTCGGCGCCTCCGCGCTCTTTGGCGTTGAGCTCGACCCAAATCTGAACCTTGCGCAGCTCGACCAGCGCGTGCTCGGGCAGAACCTTCACGATCTCGGTCAGCTGCCGCTTGAGTTCCCGACGAGTCTTGGTCGCCAGTTCGGCGTCGGCGTCAACGTCGCGGTGGACGAGGACTGAGAAACCCGCGCTGGTTTCGCTCGCGTACTCGGAGAGGGGGGCGTAAGCCTCGCTGCGAGTCGGATTCGCGACGAGCCAGAGCGCCGCCAGTGACAGATTCAGCGCGACTCGAAATGTCGCGTACGACTTCGTGCTGGTCATCGGCCGAGCTTCGTCTCAAGACTCAAGGAATGAGCCGCGAGGCGATAGCGCCGGGCCCTTTGGATTATCGTCGAATCGTTTCACTTCACACGCGGCTAGCGCGGCTTTGCTCGTCGTGTGGGACAGAGCCTCGTGCTTTGACGCAGGCTTGGTTTCGGACTGGCATGTGCGAAACGCGTTCTTCGAGCCCGGCCTGCTGAGCGTCCGGGAGGAACGTGTCTTGGCGAGACGGGACTACGACAGTTTCACCAGCAACTTGCCGCCGACGGGGTGCTTTCCTAACACGGTGCTGTTGTGTTGCAGGTCGTGGAGCAAGGCGGTTTCCTCAAGGGGCGCGACGCGATCGATCGGCGTACGAAGTTTGCCGGCGGCCAAGAGGTCGTTGACTCGCGCTGCGGCGCGGGCCTGCGTCTCGGGGTCGCACAGGAACATCACGAATCCCAGCAGCCGGCAGCACTTCACGTAGAACGGACCGATCGGCAGCACCGGCCGGGCGTCGCGGCCGGCCATGACCACGATTCGGCCGCGCTGGGCCAGCGCGTTCACCGCCAGTTCGAGTTGCGGTTCGCGACAGGTTTCCCACCACACGTTCACGCCGCCGGGGGCCCAGTCGGCGATTGACGCCGCGACGTGGTTGTGGTCCTGGTGCAGGTAGTCGACCGTCGTTTCGGCGCCAAGCTCGCGGCAGCGACCGCATTTCTCCGGCCCCCCGGCGACGGCCAGCACGCGCGCCCCGGCCGCGGCGGCCATTTGAACGACCATCGACCCGACCGCTCCGCCGCCGCCGTGGACGACGATTTGGTCTCTCGGTTGCAGGTTGGCTTCCTCGAACAACCCCAGGGCCGCGGTGAGTCCTACCAGCGCACTCGCTGCGGCTTGCTCGTCGCTGACCTCGTCGGGGATCGGATAGAGCCACTGCTGGTCCACGGCGGCCAGTTCGGCGAACGTCCCCTGCCGGCCGAGGAGTCCCTGGTTGGAGCCCCAGACGCGCATGCCCGGAGAGTATCGCATGACGCCGGGGCCGACCGCCTCGACGACGCCGGCCAGATCGCACCCGACGACGAAGGGGGTCGGCAGTTCCATCGCGACCATTCCGCTGCGGACGTACGTGTCGATCGGATTGACCGCGGCGTAGGTCACCCGCACAAGGACCTGCCCCGGCCCAGGCTGCGGGTCGGGAAGGTCGCCGATGGTGATGTTTTCGACGGGGCCAGGAGCGGTGATATAAGCGGCGCGCATGGTATTGCCTCACGCAGGAGAGCCACGGATGACGCAGATTACTTGGGATACGACTATTGGCCACAAAAGAGACAGGAAGCACAAGAGGGGATTTTCATTGCGCCCCGCGGTCCTAGGACGATCGGTCCTTCGTGAGGTCATCTCGCGCCTTGGAGCGATCTGTTCCGGATGACGGCGTACGAGTTGCCGTCGCCCGTTTGTGTCTTCAGCGATTTTCGGCCAATCGCCTCTGCGAAATCTGGGTTCTCCGTGGTTAAACACTCGCCAAGTCGGCAGCTATACTGGTCGCATGAGTTTTCTCCCCCGCAAGCTTGGCCTCGTTCTGCTGGCGTTCGCCGCCGGGTGGGCTTACGCGGCGGTGGCGTGGTTCCCGACGATCGTCGACATCTACCAGCGGGTTCACGCCCAGCAGCCGTGGCTGGCGTACAGTTATCTGTCGGTCGTCGGCGCCGGGGGACTGACCCTCGCGGGGCTGACCGTCGGGATCATCGCCCACCTGTGGAAAAACTCCGCGGCGAAGGCCAAGAACGAGGCCCGCCGCAGCCGCGACCCGAGCGCCTTGTCGACCGGCGAGCGTCGCGACGAAATCGCCGACAATCTGGCTGCGGGGCGAGATTTTGCCGAGAGCGAGCACGCCGACCCGGCCGTGCGAACCAAGTTGCGCGAGGCGATTGTCGAACTGGAGTCGAAGCAATCGGCCCAACGGCTGGAGATTGCCGCATTCGGCACGATCTCCAGCGGCAAGAGCACGCTGCTGAACGCGCTCGCCGGGCGCGATGCGTTCAGCACCAACGTCGTCGGCGGGACGACGACGATGCGCAGCGAGCTTCCCTGGCCGGGCGCCGACCGCGTGACGCTGGTCGACACGCCGGGGCTGGCCGAAGTGCGCGGCGAAGCCCGCGCCGCCGAGGCGGCTGCGGTCGCTCAGAACGCCGACCTCGTGCTCTTGGTGGTCGACGGGCCGCTCAAGGCGTACGAGGTCGAGTTGGCCGAGGCGCTGCTTGCGATGGAGAAGCGGCTCATCGTCTGCCTCAACAAAGAGGACTGGTACGACGCACGGCAAGAGAGCGAGCTTACCGCGCAAATCGCCGAGCAGCTGCCGGGCGTCGCCCGCGAGGACGTCGTCGCGGTGCGCGCCGGGGCGACGCAGCGGCCGCAGGTGCGCGTGCTGGCTGACGGTTGCGAGGAGACGGTTCTGGTCGACGTGCCGCCGAACGTCGAGCCGCTCGCCCGGCGGATGCTGGCCGTGGTGAAGCGGGACGGCGGCGATCTGCTGCTCGCCAACCTGCTGTTGCAGTCGCGGGGGATGGTCGACGAGGCGAAGCGGCAGGTGCGCGCCCGGCTCGACGAGCGGGCCGAGGAGATCGTCAGTCGGTCCATGTGGGTCGCGGGGGGGGCGGCGGGGATCAACCCGATTCCGCTGTTGGACTTGGCCGGCGGGAGCGCGATCACGCTCAAGATGGTCCTCGATCTGGCCAAGGTCTACCAGCAACCGCTCGACGTCGACTTGGCGGCGAAGATGCTCGAGGGGCTCAGCAAGAACCTGATCGCCATGGTCGGCGCCACGGCCGCGACCCCGGCGTTGGCCGGGCTGGTGGGCTCGCTGCTGAAGACGGTCCCGGGGATCGGCACGCTCGCCGGCGGGCTGGTGCAGGGACTCGTCCAGGCGCTGGTCACCAAGTGGATCGGCCGAGTTTTCATCGCGTACCTGCAAAACGAAATGAAACCGCCCGAGGGAGGCCTCGCCGAAACGGCCCGCCGCGAATGGAGCCGCGTGACGACGCCCGAGGAGCTCAAGAAGCTGATCCACCTGGGGCGGAGCATGCTGCGGGGGTGAAGTGCGTTTGTTTCACCATGGAGGCGCGGAAGACGCCGGGAAGCGAGAGGACGGAACGACGCGAGATGCAAAAGTCCGACGCAACTACCGCTGACGCCAGCCCCGCGCGCCTACACGTGCTTCTGGCTCGCGATGCGCCGATCGGGCTGGTAATCAGGCGCGGACCCTCGAAGCAGGTCGCCACAATCCTGTGGGACCGCAAGCATGATCGCTTTCAACTGGGACAGTGGATGAAGGGGCGCATCTACGAAGACCGATGCGATATCTCGCCCGATGGCCGGCACTTCGTCTACTTCGCCATGAACGGCCGCTGGAAGTCCGAAACCAGGGGTTCATGGACGGCAATCTCGGGGGTTCCCTACCTCAAGGCACTTTCGCTTTACCCGCAAGGCGATACGTATGGAGGCGGGGGCTTGTGGCTCGACGATCGCGCCGTTTGGTTGAATGCTTGCCCGACGAGCGCGCCGCTGCGCGAGTCGACGGCTTTCCGCCGCACAACGTCCAATGCGTTCGCTGAATACTGTCGCCCGCACTGGCCGGGGCATTACGAGGTACGGCTCTTGCGAGACGGCTGGCGACGTACCGACCGTTCGTTGAGCGGCGATCCTCGGTCCACGGTCGTCTTCGAAAAAGTCGTCGACCGGCGCTGGCGATTGCGCAAGTACGAAAGCCCCGTCGTCGCCGCCGACGGAAAGGCGCCAAAGCCCTGTTTCTGGGAGTTGCATCGGCTTGTTCACGAACGATCGGGGGTTGTCGTCGATTGTCCGGATTGGGAATGGGCCGACATGGATTGCTCCCGTCTCGTGTGGGCCGCCGACGGAAAGCTGTTCACCGGAACTCCAACCCTCGATGGCCTGCAAGACATCCGCGAGCTTTACAATTTCAACGGCATGGCGTTTATCCAGGTCACAGCTCCGTACTGAACCTCCCGGCCTAGTTGCCTCCGTACCCTCTCTGTCTCCGTGGTGAAATGACGCCTCCCCATGACCGAAGCAACCGTCAACACGTCATCCCCACTCGCCGACGCCGACTACGACGCCTCGCTCGCGGCGATTCGGCGGGCCGTGCGGGAGTTCGAGGGGTGTCGGCCCGCGGAGCTTGAGGTGCTCGCCCGCGATCTCGATCAACTCGCTCGGATGAGCGAGAAGCTGGCTGCGGGGCGGGTCGAGATCGCCGTGTTCGGCGAGATCAGCACCGGCAAGAGCGCCGTGATCAACGCCCTGCTCGGCGAGCAGCGGGCCGCAGTGAACGTCCGCGGCGGGTGGACCAAGGACGTGTGGCACGCTTCGTGGACCTCGGCCGGGTATGCCCTGCCTGGGTTCGGGGCGTCGGAGGTCGTGCTCGTCGACACGCCGGGCCTCAACGAGGTCGACGGCGCCCAACGGGGCGAGATGGCGACGGCCGCGGCCGAGCGGGCCGACTTGGTGCTGTTCGTCGCCGACAGCGATCTCAACGAGGTCGAGTACCGGGCGCTCGTCGAGCTCGCCGCGAGCAACAAGCCGCTCATTTTCGTGCTGAACAAGAGCGACCTGTACCGCCCGCAGGAGCTTGAGGACTTGCTGACCCAGTTCCGCGGTCCGCGGCTCGCCGGGGTCGTCGCCCCGGACAACATCGTCGTCGTTGCGGCCGATCCGCGCGAAGTCGAGTACGTGATCGAGGCGGCCAACGGGTCGACGCGCTCCGAATGGCGCAAGCCCTCGCCGCGAATCGACGATCTGCGGCTGCGGGTCCTGGAGATGCTCGAGGCCGACGGCAAGAGCCTTGTGGCGCTCAACGCAGCGATGTTCGCCGCCGACAAGGGGGATCGCATGCGGGCCCTGCGCGTGCGACTGCGCGAGGACGAGGCGAACCGGGTCGTGTGGAGCTTCGCCGTCACCAAGTCGCTGGCCGTGGCGATCAACCCGGTGGCGGTCGCCGACGTGCTGGGGGGGATGGCGGTCGACGCGGCGATGATCGTCACGCTGGGGCGGATCTACGGCATCCCCGTCAGCCGCACGAACGCCCAGTCGCTGGCGTTATCGATCGCCAAGAGCGCGGGGCTGGTGACGGTGTTCGAGGCGGTCGTCAGTTGGGCGAGCAGTGCGATGAAAGCCCTCACCGGCGGGTTGAGCACGGCGCTTTCGCACGTCCCGCAGGGCGCTGCGGCAGGGTACGGCAGTTACATCGTCGGGCAGGCCGCGCGGTACTACTTCCAGCACGGCGCCAGTTGGGGGAACGAATCGCCGAAGCAAGTCGTCAGCCAGATCCTGGCGAACACCGACAAGAAGTCGGTCATCGAACAGCTCAAGGCGGAGATCCGCAAGAAGATCGCCCGCAACGTCCATGCGGACGAGCCGTGAGGCGGAGACGTCGCTCCGCGAGGTCCGCTGAAGACGCGGAGTGCGCCGCGCCGGCGAGGGTTACTCGAGGCCGAACGCCCCGGCCGGCGGGACGTCGATGCCGGTTTCGCGCGTGAGGCGCAGGTTCGGCAGGAACCGCGGTTCAAGCAGGAACGACACGCCGACGTTGTTCTTCGAGTTGTCGACGTTGAAGCCCATGGTGAACAGCATCGATTCGCCGATGCGGGTCAGGGCGAGCGTTTGGCCGATGTTGCCGGCGGTCGACAGGTCGAAGGTCGCCGAGGCGGAAGAGATCCACTTCTCGCTCAGCCGGTAGTTGTAGCTGCCCAACAGCACGTTGCTGTTGATCGGGCCGTTGATCGTGCGGACGCCGATGTAGCCGTTGCCGCGGCTGGGACGGTTGATGACGATCCCTCCCGAGGCGGTCGCAAGTCCGCTGCCGAAGAAGTCGGCGGCGCCGTCGCTGACGACCGTGAACCGGTCGCCCAAATGCCACCGCAGGTCGTAGTCGAACAGGCCGAACTCCTGACCGAAGTTGTCGCGGTTCGCGTCGGGAAAGAGCGACACGTTCATGTCGAGCGTGAGCCAGTCGACGATATGTTGTCGCCCGGGGCCGCCTCGTTTGGTCTGCCAGCGGTTGCGCATTCCCAGTCGGGCGACCATGAGGTCGTCGACCATTTCGGTCGAGGGGGAGGTCACCCACCCCTGCAGTCCCGAGCGAATCGCGTAGAGTCGCGGGTCGAACTTGGGGTCGCTGATGCTGGGCGGAAGCGTTCCGTCGAAAATCCGTCGCCGGAATTCGTACAGCGAAATGTCGTCGAGCGGGTCGTACAACGGCAATTGGTCGAAGTTCTGGTTCGCGTCGGCGTACGACAACTCCGCGTCGAACACGACCTTGTGAGCCAAGCCGTTGAGATTGAACAGCGTATCGCGGTACTCGGGGAATACGGCCCACATCGGCACGCTCGCACGGACGCCGGCGTGGACGTAGGCTCTGTCGAGCGAGTTGCCGGTCAGGTCCTCGCCCCAGTGGGCGAACTCGCCGAGCGCAAACGGAACGACTTTGACGACCCCCAGTTGCACCGGCAGGTCGAACTCCTGCCGCGTGGCGGCCCGCACGCCGCGCGCGTTGCCTTCCCAGGGGAACAGCGAGAACTGGCTGGCAAGGGTCGGATCGGTCGGCGTCGAGGCGGTGCGGTGGTCGAGATACGCGACGTGCGAGTGCTCGAACCACGTCAGCCGGTCATCCAACAGCGACGCCCCTAGCCAGTAGTGGTCGAGCCGCGGCAGCTCCTGCGTTTCGGTGAAGAAGTCGTTCACCCGCGCGTTGGCCGAGAGGGCCCACTCGCGGTTGTCGTCGAGCCGTTTGAGCCGGACCCCGGTCCGCGGCGACTTCAGCTCGTCCCACTCGCGCTCGTAGTACTGTTCGAGGAACGTGCGGTCGGAGATCCAGCCGCTCTCGGCGGTCAGTTCCCAACCGTTTTCCAGCCGCTGGCGGTGTTGGCCAAAGAGGCGGAAGCGGAAGTTCTCCTCAGGGTTGATCGTGCGGCGTCCCAGACCGAGGTTGTCGACGCCGCTGTCGCGAATGGCCCAGGCGTCCCATAACCCCCTCGCGGGGCCGTCGAGTCCCAGGAAGCCGTTGCGGTTGTACGAGAAGTCGGTCCCGAACCCGAGACCTCGATCGCTGAGATAATCGGTGCTGAGCCCCCAGTCGGTGCCGGCGGGGGCGTTGCGCATGCCGAACAACTGGTACGCGTCGTAATCGACTTGCACCTGCGTGCCGAAGACGTTGTCGTTGCCCAAGCGGACTCGATCGATGACGAACGACGGCTCTTCGAGGTCGGTCGTCACCCGCGGCCAGTAAAATACGGGGATGCCGCGGAGATAGACCGCGTTGCCGTAGCTTTCGGCGACCTGTTTATGATCGACCACGGCATCGCCGGTGAAGGGATCGACCAGCGGGGCCCCGGTCGCGGGGTCGACGACCGTTTTCTGAACGTCCTCGAAGACGATCTCCTTCGCGCCGATCGCGTAGGAGGGTTCCTCGAGGCGGCTGGTGGTGACGATCGCGTTGGTCGCGGCGAAGCGCGATTCGTCAAGCTGCCGGACCGCCGCGGCCTTGAGCCGCACGAGCCCGGGGTACTCGAATCCTCCCAGGTTGGGCAGCGGCGTGAGGACCTCGGCGTTCAAGATCACGCCGATCTGCCGGCGAACGTCGTAGTACATGCGGTCGGCGTAGACGACGCGGTCCCCCTGGCGGAACTCGATGTTCCCTTCCATGTAGATTTCCAGCGGGGCGTCTTGCGTCTGCAACCCGGCGCCTCCCGGGCCGCCGCTCACCCCCGAGGCGAACACGACCGCCCGATCGGTGGACAGGTCGATGACCCCCAGCGGGCCAAGGTTCGCCGGCAAGCCCTCGGCGGCGACTCCCTCGATCAGCAGTCGCACCCCGCCGGAGAGCACCATCGCGTTCTCGCCCGCGGGGCCCGGTTTCCATTCGAGGTTGAACGGCAGGTCGCTGCGGGGGAAGAGTTGAAACCGCCGCACCCCCGGCGGAAGCTGCTGCGCCGTTGCGGGGACGGGCGTGAATTCGGTGAACTGGGCGAGCAAGAGTTGTTGCCGACGCTGGGGATCGAACTGCTCGAGGCCGCGCGAGTAAATCTCCGGCTTGATCTGCGGTTCGGGGGCCGGCTCGGGCAAACTTAGCTTCAGCGGTGCGGTCGTCGCGAAGCGTTCGAACCACGTCGAGCCTTGCTGACGACCGAGCAGGCCTCCCTTTGCGGCGTCTTCCGGACGACGTTGGAAGTCGACCGTCAGCGGCGCCCCTTCGACGCTTTCAAAGTACGCGATCACTTTCGTCGGCTCGCCGAGGGACTTGCCGGGGGCGATCCACAACACCGCTTCGGAGCCGCGGGCGTAGGTGAGACCCTGGTTCAAATAGACGTGCCCGCGCAAACGATAGACGTCATAGATCCCCTGGCGCCAGCGCTCGCAGTAGTCCGCGGCGATCGTGATCGGTTCAGCGACGTCGACGCCTGGGGCCGCGATGTCCGCGGCGCGCGATAGCGGCTCGACCGTCTGCCACGCGCACGTCGCCGCAACCGCGACGAGCGCCAGCCGCATCCATCGCACCAGCGCGCACGCGCGGCGCTGGCGCTCGCGGCAGCGCGCAACGGCACGGCGTCGAAGTGGCGGCAGAGGTTTCAGCGACTCACCTTCCTGGCGAGGGTCCGCCCGGCGGCAAACGCCGCGCAAACCGGGGGCGATCCGACCGTTCTGGTCATCCGAAAGACAAGCGTGACGGGGACTTGCGCATTTTGGGCCCGGACAAAGGCGGCGAAGTATAGGGGCCGGCCGCGTCGGGGGTCAACATGCTTTGGCCCGGGGGCGAGGTTCCGCAATCCCATGCCTGACAAGCAGTTGCGACGACGCTAGCGGTCCGTCGTCCGCTCTCCCCCCTCGCGATGCAATCGTCGACCCCCTACGCTTCACCCCGGAGAACCCTAGGCGAGCCCCTGTGGCTCGCCCCTCGCCGCCGTCAGATCACACGCGATTTGCCCATGTCTCCCCTCATGTTCCGCCGCGTCTTGGGCGCCATGATCCGTTGGCGGTGGGCGTTGTTGGTTCTGGCTGCGGCGCTGGGGCTCGTCGGAGCGATCGTAGGAAGCCGGCTGACGCTCGATCGGTCGATCGAGAAGATGTTTCAAGCCGACGACCCGCTGCTCGTTCCGTTCGAGCGAATGAAGCGCACGTTCGGCGAGCACGAAATCGTGATGGCGCTCTACGCCGACCCCGAGCTGGCAAGCGAAGCGGGGCTGGCTCGCGTCGAGCGACTCGCCGCGCGGATGCGCGAGGTCCCCGGCGTCGTCGCAGTCGTCTCGCTGCTCGAGCCGCCGGGGGCGAGCGACTTTGCCGACGCGGGGCGCGGAGCGCGGTTTCGCGACATGTTCGCCGGGTACACGCACAATGCGTCGCTCGACGGGGCGGGAGTGATCTGCCTGATCGAGCGTGCAGGGGTCGGCCCGACGACGCGCCGCGAGACCTTGGCGCGGATGCGCTCCGCAGCGGCTGATTATGACGCCGCCGTGCTGGTGGGGGAACCGATACTTGTCGAGGAAGCGTTCGACCTGCTCGAACGCGACGGCAAGCTGCTGAACTCTTGGTGCACGGCGCTGGTGCTCGCCGTGATCTTGGCTTGCTTCCGTCGGTTGACGTGGCTCGCTCTGCCGCTGGCGACGGTGTGGTTGGCGCTCGCGTTGACCCGCGGACTGTTGGCGGCGTCGCAATTGCAGTTGAGCATGGTCAGTTCGATGCTAGGGGCGATCGTCACGGTCGTCGGCGTGGCGACCGTGGTTCACGTGATGGTCCGGTATCAGGCGTCGCGGCAGCGCGGGCTGGCGCCGCGGCGGGCCCTGCTGACGACCCTCGAACAACTTGCCGTGCCGGTGACCTTCGCCTGTCTGACCGATGCGGCCGGGTTCGGCGCTTTGATGGTCTCGCGCGTCGGCCCCGTGCACGATTTTGGGCTGATGATGGCGCTGGGCAGCTTGCTCGTGCTGCCGAGTTGTGCGCTGGCGGCGCCAAGCCTGACGTTGGCCGGCGGGGCGCGCGACGTCGTCGCCCCCCCCGCGCCCGATGCGGCGCGGGGTTGGCTCGTCACCGGGCTCGAGGCGCTGTTGGCGTGGTCGACAAGACACGCCCGGCTGCTGATCGCAGGGTTCGGAATCGCGGCGGTGTTGGCCGGTTGGGGAACCCGACGACTCGAACTGGAGACCGACTTCACGCGCAATTTTCGCGCCGGCAGTTCCATCGTCCAGGCGTACGAGTTCGTCGAGAATCGCTTCGGAGGCGCAGGCGTGTGGGACCTGATGATCCCGGCGCCAGAGCGAGTCGACGGCCGCTGGCTCGCCGAACTTGTCGACCGCGAAGCCGCTTGGCGGGCCGCGAATCCCAATCTCGGCAAGGCGATCTCGCTGGCCGATGCGCTCGCCGCAGGATTGGGCAGTTCGACTGCGCTGCGCCGTGCGCCGACATTCGCTCTGGCCGCGGGGATGCGACTGATGCGAGCCCGGATGGTCGAGTTCGTCGAGGCGATCGACAACGTCGACCCCGAGACCGGTCGCAGATGGTTGCGCGTGCTGCTCCGTTCGCCGGAGCAGCTTCCCGCGGCGGAGAAGGCCGAGTTGATCGCGCAAACGACCGCCGCGGTGCGGGCGGACTATCCCGAGGCGGAGGCGACCGGATACTACGTGCTGCTCACCCGACTGGTGGAAAGTCTCCTGGCCGACCAGTGGACGACGTTCGCCGTGGCGGCGGGGGTCGTGCTGGCGATGCTGGCGGCGGCGTTTCGCAGCGTGCCGCTCGCGCTGGCGGCGGTCGTGCCCAACATGGCGCCCTCGCTGGTGCTGTTCGGGGCGATGGGTTGGCTGGGGATTCGCGTCAACATGGGCGCCGCGATGATCGCCGCGGTCAGCGTCGGGCTGAGCGTCGACGGCAGCATCCACTACGTCATGCTGTACCAACGGCTGCGGCGGCGCGGCGCGAGCGTCTCCGCGGCGCTCGTGCAGGCCCAGGACTTGGTTGGTCGAGCGGCGACGTTCGCCACGCTTGCGCTGATCGTCGGATTCGCGGCCTTGGCGCTGAGCGACTTTGTCCCCACGGCCTATTTCGGCGTGCTGGTGAGTTTGTCGATGGTCGGCGGGCTCGTGGGGAACCTCACGGTGCTGCCGATGTTGATCGCGGCGCTTTCCGAGGACTGACGCCCTTGGTTCGGAGGGAGTGACGGGAAGTTCGCCGGCGCGCAGCCCCTCGCTTGCGGCTTGGCGCGCTCCGACCGTCACCGCACCTCGCCCGGCTCGCCGTAGGCGTTCTGCTCGACGGTCGTTCCCGCCTCGGCGACCACCGGCGGTTGGTTGTCGAGATGCCTTGCGATCCAGTTGTGATGCACTTGGCAGCGGTCTTCCGGGACGCCGCGTATCTTCACCGCGATCGCGAGGGCGCGGAACGTGTTGTTGCGGATCTCGATCGACGTGCCGGCGACGTTCGTTCCGTCCCGGCGGTCGCGTCCGCCGTGCATGTCGAAGCAGTGGCTGAGCGACTCCCCCAGTTCAACGTTGTGGGCGGCCACGTAGCCCGACCCCGGGCGCCCCGTCCCCGCAATCGAGTGGCGGTTCCAGTTGAACAGATTGCGCTCGATCGTCGAGGTCGCCACGTTGTGACAGACGCCGTACCCCAGCCCCTGGTATTGGCAGTGGTGAATCGACGAGTGGTGAACATGGTGCCCCGTTCCGCGGCGCAGGTCGATCCCCGCATGGGCGAACGCCGAGATGTCGCAGTTGTCGACCTCGAGCCGATCGTGCTCCGTGACGATCCCGTTGCTCGTGGGGAACTTGTAGTAGTAACGGCGATACTCGGGCCCTTCGAGCTCCATCGCGCGGCGATGGTGGTCGAGATGCCGTTTGGGGCAGGGCCCCTGCAGCCGCAAGCCCGTGATCCGCACGTCGGGGCCCAGGGCGCGGATCATCACGGGGGTGTCGAGAGCGTCGCTGACGAGGATCGCCCCGCGCGAGCCGTCGACGCCCCGATTGCCGGCCAGCGTCACGCCGGAGGGGATTTCGAGCACAAGCTTGTCGACGTAGATCCGCGCGGTGAGGTCGATCTCGGTCTCGCCGGGGAGGAACACCGTTTGTCCGGCTTGAGCTTGCGCAAGCGCGGCCAACAGTTCGTCCAGCGTCGCGACCTCGAAGTCGCCTCCGGCGACGGTCGCGCGGTAACCCTCTCCTCCGCCGAGGGGCCCGCGCTCGTCCGCTTGGGCGCCGTAGACGACGCCCAAGCGCTCGATGAACGTCGGCTCGTCCGCTGCTGCGCGGGCCGACGAAGCGAGCCAGACGCCGAGGCAAGTGGGAATCAATAGCTTTGCGACGAACCAGGGTGTTTGCAGCATCGTGGGCGTCCTCAGGCGTGGAGTCGGCGGAGAAGAGTTCGGCGCAAGGAGCGTCGCACGAGCGTCATTTTATCCGCGATGCGATCGCGCGCCGCGCGGCAACCGCGACGTTGTTTCGCGTTATTGCGCACCGGGCTTTGACACGGCTCCGGAGTGCGTTTAGACTCGCCCCGTTCACTCACCGTGCGTCGGTGGTCGACTCGGGCGATGCGTAGCTCGCAGTCGACGGAACAGGGAATCCGGTGCAAATCCGGAACGGTTCTCGCCGCTGTGACTGGGCGACGAGGTCGGACGCTTCTGCGAGCCATTGCCGTCGGCAGGCCTTCGGGTCGGTCGCGGCGAGAAGGCCCCCGTCCGACCGAGCCTGGGAGTCAGAAGACCTACCGTCGCACCTGTCGGTCGCGCCTCTTGCGAGAGCTCAAGAAGCGCGACGCATTGGCGTCTGCAGCGCGGCCGCAAGCCGCGCGCCTGGCTACTAAGCCGTCGCGGGGTCGTCCCTCGCAGGCTTGTGCGTCGGCAGTCGTCGGAACGGTCTTCGGTTCCATGCCACGGCAGGGAGCATTTCATCCGCGGGCGTTTACGCTGGTCGAACTGTTGGTCGTCATGGGGATTCTCGGCGCGCTGGTCGCGCTGCTTCTCCCGGCGGTTCAGAGTGCGCGCGAGGCGGCTCGTCGGACCCAGTGCGCCAACAACCTGCGGCAAGTCGGCGTCGCGCTGCAAACTTATCACGCGGCCTACGGCGAATTGCCGATCGGGTGTCTCGACAAGCGAATCCCCCGGGTGAACCCCGCGGGACGGCAGTTGAGTTGGCTTGCGGCGATTCTTCCGCAGATGGATCAGGCCCCCCTTGCCGCGCGGCTCGATGCGACGGCCGCGTTCGATTCGGCGGCGAACCGCGCGGCGGCGGAGACCCCGGTGGCGTCGTTTCTGTGTCCCAGCGTCGTCCGCTGGGCCAGCCGCCGCGAAGGGGCGTTCGTCACGACCGTGTTGCAGGGAGCCGCTGAGCTGTTCGCCGCCGCGGCCGCCGACTACGGCGGCATCTACGGGGCGACCTACAAGAGTCCCTCGGCCAACGGCGTGCTGTTGTACGACCGGGCCGTTGCGCTCCGCGAAGTGACCGACGGCGCGTCTCGCACGCTGGCGGTCGCCGAGGACGCGGGTCGCGGCGCCGCAATGGACGGTCAGTGGATCAACGGCGAGAACGTGTTCGACACGACCGGCCAAGTGAACGTCGAACAGGACAACGAGATCTGGAGCGATCATCCCCAGGGTGCGCAAGGCGCGTTCTGCGACGGCAGCGTGCGGTGGATCGACGCCGCACTCGACGTGGCGATCGTCGAGGCGATGGCGACCCGCGCCGGAGAGGAGGTCGAGCATGCACGCTGACACGCCTGATGCAACGGCGGGAGCAGAAATCACTTCACTCCGGCGCCACGGAAGATGCGTAGTAGGGGAAATAGCCAATCTTCAAGCTCCAATGACCATGGACGATTCACCGATCGCCCGTCGTCAATCGCCCGTCGCATTGACCAGCATTGATCAACCGTCGTCGGGCATTGGTCATCGCAGCTTAGCGCTTGCGAGCGTTTCGCTCCGGATCTCTGTGGCGTTCTTCATGTCATTGGCCGCATCGCCGGCGCTCGCTGCGCCCGCGGGTTACGTCACGCGGACGATTGCGCTCGACGGTCCGCCGGTCGGGATGGCGTTCGCCCCTGACGGTACGCTGTACGCCGTCGAGGACAGTGGTTACGGCGCCAATACGATCGCGCTGCGAGCCATCACGTCCGGCGGAGCGGTCGGCGCCCCGGTGACGTTCGCCGGGGACGATCCGTTGAACTTTTGGGTCGGCGGGGTGGCGTACGATCCGATCGCCGAGCGGATTCTCGTGACCGACAACACGACCGACGGACGGCTCTACTCGCTGGGACTCGATGGCAGCCGCGAGACGATCGCTACGAGGATCAACGCCATCGCGGGCGTTATCGTGCATTCCAGCGGCGAGATCTTTGTCTCGACGTCTCGTGGCGCCGGGTTGGGGACGATCAGCCGCGTCGATCGCGCCACCGGCGTCGCAACGACGCTTCTCGGCGGACTGGACTATGGCGCGGGGCTGACGCTCGACGGGGCGGGGAACCTGCTCTTTCTCGATGCGTTGGCCGGCAACCCGACCGAGGGTCGGCTGTGGCGAGCGGGAGTGCAGCACGACGTCGGCGGCGTGACGCTCGTCTCGCCGACGGTGATCGCCACGGGCGTCCCCGCGGCCGCTGTGGCGATCGACGACCAGGGGGACCTGTTCGTCACCGGCTTCGGCGGGGTGTTCGCCCTCGCAGGGACGGTCCCTGAGCTCGCAGCCGAGCCGTTCGACACGCGAGAGATCGAGGGACAGTTCGCCACGGCGATCGCGTTCTGCCCGGGGAGTGCACCGTTTGAGCCGTTCGCGGGACCCGACGGCGGGGTCTTGGCCGTAATGGCCGACTTCGGTTTCGGCGCCACGGTCGACGAGTTCGTGACGCTCTTCACCCCGGCACGGCCGGAGGACTTCGACTCCACCGGCCTCGTCGATGGTGCGGACTTGGCGATCTGGTCGCAGCACTACGGCGCTGCGGACGTCGGGCCGGCGTTTGGCGACGCGACCCAGAACGGCGCCGTCGACGGGGCCGACTTTCTCCGTTGGCAACGCGCAACCGGAACGCACAACGCACTTGTCGGCTCGGTTCCGGAGCCGAGGGCCGCGTGGTTGTGGCTTGGCGCCCTCGTCCTGGGCTGGGCGTTTCGCACAAGGGCCTCGTGCGTCGCTTTGTGTTGACTGTATTTGTTGAATCGTGTTCTTCACCTCTGGTTTTGCTTCAGAAAGGTCGTCTCATGAAACGCTTCGCACCGCTCGCCGCGGTCATTGCTCTCGTATTCGCCGCCGGCGCTTGGGCCGGGCCCTATTCAGGGCCGACGGATACGGCTCACGCCGTCGACGCTGCGATTCCCGCGGCGAGTCCCCTGTTCGTCGAGTGGGCCGATGCGATCGACCCGGCGCGGACGGCGTACGCTCCTCGCGGCTCGGCCGCGATCAACCCCGGCGGGACGAACAGCTTGGGGGATCTCGACGCCGATGAAATTGCCGCCGGTGCGCAGCCTGGCTACATCACCGTGACTTTCCCAAGCGGCATCCGCAACGGCGCGGGGCCCGACTTCGCAGTGTTCGAGAACGGGTTCGTGTTCCCGAGCGATCCCTACTTGTTCGCCGAGTTGGCGTACGTCGAGGTCTCGTCCAACGGCGTCGACTTCGCCCGATTCCCGTCGGTCAGCACGAACATCGACTGGCAAGGGACGTTCGGCCAGTCCTTCGGCGGGTTCGACATGACCAATGTTCACAATCTCGCTGGAAAGCATGCGAGCGGTTTTGGCACACCGTTCGATCTCGACGACTTGACGAGCGATCCGCTGGTGATCGGCGGACAGGTCGATCTCGCGGCGATCGCCTTTGTGAAACTAGTTGACATCCCCGGCAACGGCGCCTTCGTCGACAGCAGCGGTAGTCCGATTCTCGACACATGGTTGGGGACAGGGGGAACAGCAGGATACGATTTCCGACTCGGCGTCGGTCACGGAGTGGGCGTGATCAACGCGATCCCGGAACCGCTTTCACTGTCGCTAGCAGCGCTTGGCGCCATTTGCTTGGCATATTCGCGGCGCGGTGTATGTTGAACTTCGTGAAGGAGACCCGCGCGTCGGCCATCCTTCGGCGTCGCTCGAATTGACGTGCTCGTCAACGGGAGGGGAGAACTCGAGCGACGTTAGATCGGCCTCTTGACGTTTGTTCGGCCGACCGTTCCTTCACGAGGGAGTTGCTCGCGGGACGATTCATCAAGACGGGAGACCTAGGCATCATCACCCGAATCGTCCCGCGGGCTTTTTTCCGCGGCGCAGACTTGCAGAGGAGAAGGCGACGCTTCGGCGTCGCTTTTTTCGTGCGCGGAACGGTCTTTCGGCGCCAAACGGTCGTCGCTCCATGAGTCGACCGCCAAGCAGACCGCCCAGGCGATGCACCAACCGATCGACGCGACCATGAGCGTCGCATCGCTATTGCGTTCAAGAAGATTCACGGACACGAACGCGACCGCGAGAATCCCTCCTGCGATGACCGCGGCATAGCGAGTCTGGGGGGGATCGGGGCGAGCGAGTCGCCATGCGAGAGCGAATCCGGCGACATACGCGACCGTCAGCCAAGCCACGGCGTCATGACTTCCCAGGAGTTCTCCCACAGGCGAATTCCTCAAGCAAGCCGACACGATGGCGACGACGATCGACCAGCCGAACAGTTCGATCAGCGGGAACTGCCACGGCCCGTTCTCGCCGCGAGATCGATCTCCCAGCAGTCGGCGACCGAGCACAAGCGTCGCGGCGCCTAGTGCGGCAAGAACTTGCATGAGAAAGACGACGCCGACGTAGCGGCTCCAGCGGCTCCAATCATCGCTGAAGGTCAGGAGAGTCGGAAACAGCGCGGTTCCCCCGGCGAACAACCCGAGCCGCAGCAGTCGGTGGGCCCGCCATGCCGCGACCGCGGCGCCGGACAGGTAAATCGGACCCAGCAAGACCGCGCACAACAACTCGTTCGGGCCGCTCGCCGTGAGCCGATCCGCAGTGGGCAGCTCAAGGGTGAAAACAATCGTCGCCGTCACGACCGCGGTCGCCGCGAAGAAAAGCCATGTCACCGGTCGTCGCCCAATACTCGGCATGGCACAACTGTACCATGCCTTGAGGGCCTGCGCCGGGAGCGGTCGGGAGGTTTCGCCGCCGAGTTCCCAGCGGGAGCAAAGCCAGAGACAAACAAGGCGTTCCGCGCGGCGAGTTCGGAAAAATGCGGCATGATTCGGCCGGCATCATTTGAGGCAGCGGATGCCAGCAGCGTTCGTTGCTGCTCTGACTCGCACTACGTCCTCCGCGACCTCTGTGGTGCGCCTAAACCCCATTTCCGCTACGCCCTGGCGAGAGCGAGATGCGGCGTTGAAAATCCCCCCCGTTCGGGCGACAATCGGCGGTTCGCACCGCCCGCCGCCGCCACTGTCTTTTGCGACTCGCCGTGTCTCGCCTCGTCCAACAAGACGTTTGTTGCCTGCTAGGGGATCCCGTCGCGGGGAATCCCAACCACTACATGCTGGAGAAGGCGTTCGAGGTCGCGGATCTGGATTGGCGGTTTCTGACGTTCGAGGTCTCGGCCCGCGATTTCGAGGGGGCCTTGCGGGGAGTGCGGATCTTCGGCTTCCGCGGAGTGATGCTCGCCCCGCCCCATCGGGGGCGGGTGCACGCCTACCTGGAACAGACCACCGATGCCGCCCGGATCAGCGGGCAGGTGAACTGCCTCCACCAAGTCGACGGCAAGCTGCACGGCCATAACACCGAGGGTCTCGCCTTGCGGCGGTTGCTCGAGCCGCACGCCCCGATGAAGGGGGCGACGGCCGTCATCCTCGGCGGGGGGCGGCTCGCCCATTCGATCGCGGCGGAACTGGCCCTGGCCGGAGCCGCGGCTTTGCGGTTCGTCTGCCTCGATCCGGGGCAGGTCGATACGCTGCAGACGACGATCGGCAATCTCAAGGAGCCTCCCGCGTGCTCGACGCTCGTCTGGCCGAACGAGGGGATGCTGGAGATCGACGAGGGGACGACCCTGGTGATCAACACGACCCCCTTGGGGCGATTCGACCAGCGCACGTCGCTGCCGATCGACCTCGCGGCGCTCGGCAAGAAGACGATCGTCGCCGACGTCGTCTACAACCCGCCGCTGTCGCCGCTGCTGCGAGCGGCGCGCGAGCGGAAGCTGACGACGATCGACGGGTTGACGCTGCTCGTGGAGCGGGCCGCCGCGGCGTTCGAAATCTGGACCGGCGCCAGCCCCGATCGCGAGGCGATGAGCGACGCGGTCGAGGAGTTTCTGCAACTGTAGCGGAGCGAGAACGCGCTGCTCGCGCCACAACGAAGACAGGAGGCCGCGAATCGGCGCAACTCGTCGCGATGTTCTTAAGCCAAGCGGCGTCTGGGAACGCCCCCGACCCGCCAAGAGGACCGTCGATTCGCGTTGATTCGCGGTCCTGCTTTTCCTGGCGCCGCAACCAGCATTCGATCAGAGAGAGTTTTCGCCCATGACGTGCGGTCTGTTCATCGCCGGGACGAGCACCGAGGTCGGCAAGACCCGCATCGGGGCGATGATTGCGCGGGAACTCTTCGGTGCGGGGCGTCGCGTCGGAGTCTACAAGCCCGCGGCCAGCGGCTGTCGCATCGAGGCGGGCCGCGTCGTCGCCGACGATGCGGTCAGGTTGTGGGAGGCCGCGGGGAGGCCGCTGACGACGGACGAAGTTTGCCCGCAGCGTTTCCTTGCCCCCGTTTCGCCCCCGCGCGCTGCGACGGCCGAGGGACGCCGCGTCGACGAGCGCCTGTTGCGGGCAGGTCTGGCGCCGTGGCTCGCCGCGAGCGAAATCGTGCTCGTCGAGGGCGCCGGCGGGCTGATGTCGCCGTTGGGAGACGCGACCTACAACATCGACCTCGCCGCCGACTTCGGCTTTCCGCTGGTGATCGTCGCGGCGAACGAGTTGGGGGCCGTCAACCATTCGCTGCAGACGATCGTCACGGCCCGAGCTCGCGCACCACGGCTGCCGATTGCCGGGATCGTGCTGAACCAAGCGGCGCTGCGCGAAGGGGACGCGAGTCTCGCAACGAATGCGGACGATCTCGCCGAGCGGTGCGGCGTGCCGCTCTTGGCGACGGTGGCCCACGGCGGCGAACAGTTCTCGTCGACAATCGATTGGTTCGCTCTCGCCGGCGACTCGTAGGACCTAGAATATCCCAACCAGCCGGACTGCAACGCGGTCCGGAGTGCAGCGCGCGTGCATCGTCGCTCTTCCGGCTAGGGGAGACTGCGAGCCGCAGTGCGATCTGTTCATGGCGTAGTCGAGGACTCGAGTGACCGACGACGATTCGTCACGATTTGCTCTGCACCGCGAACGCTTGCAGCAACGAGCCGCGTTGCTCGCCAGGCTGCGAGCATTCTTCGCCGCGCGGGGTTTCGTCGAGGTCGCGACTCCGCTGCTCTGCGACGAAGTGATTCCTGAATTGCACATCGAGCCGATCGCTGTCGAAGGGAGGTGGCTGCAGGCGTCGCCCGAGTTGTCGATGAAGCGACTTCTCGCCGAGGGGATGCCGGCGATCGTGCAAATCGGCCCTGCGTTTCGGCGGGGAGAGCATGGGCGGCTCCACAACCCCGAGTTCACGATGGTCGAGTGGTATCGCGTCGGCGACGACTTCGTCGCCGGGGTGAGCTTGCTTGCCGAATTGTGCCGAGAGTTGCTCGGCGGGGACGTGCCGATCACGCAAACCGCCTATGCCGACGCGTTGGCGACTCACGCCGGGATCGATCCGCACCAAGCGTCGCTCGCGGAATTGGCTCGCGCTTCGGAGCGACTTGCCGTGGTCGTCCCGGCGGACATGCCGGAGGATCGCGACGAGTGGCTCAACCTGCTGCTGGCGGCGGCGGTGGAGCCGCGACTCGGGGCGGCTGGGCCGGAAATTTTGTGCGACTACCCGCCGAGCCAAGCGGCCCTCGCCGCGACGCGAATCGACCCCCAGGGGAACGTGGTTGCCGAGCGGTTCGAACTGTACTGGCGCGGGGTCGAACTGGCTAACGGCTACCACGAACTGACCGACGGGACCGAGTTGCGGCGTCGGTTTGAGGAAGTGAACGCCCGTCGCGTCGCCGACGGGCGGGCGGCGCTGCCGCTGCCGGAGAAGTTCCTCGCCGCCCACGCCCGTCTGCCGCCGTGCAGCGGCTGCGCCCTGGGCTTCGACCGGCTGGCGATGCTCGCCAGCGGCGCCGGCAGCATCGCGGAGGTGATGACGTTTGCGTGGGAAGAGTGAGACTCGGAGCGGCTTCGCCTCTCCCTCCAAGGCGCTCACTTGTTTCCCCTCGCCAACTCCCGACACGGTTTGTGGCGAAAGCAACTCACCAGATGGTCGTTGACCAGTCCTGCGGCTTGCATGTGGGCGTAAACGATCGTGCTTCCGACGAACTTGAAGCCGCGCTTCTTGAGATCCTTGCTCAGGGCGTCGCTCTCAGGCGAGGTGGCGGGGATCTCGGCGTGTTCGCGCCAACGATTTTGGACTGTTCGTCCGTCGACGAAGCTCCACATGTAGTCGTTGAACGATCCGAACTCCTCCTGGACCGCGAGAAAGCAACGGGCGTTCGAGACCGCCGCGGCGATCTTGAGCCGGTTGCGGACGATCCCGGGGTCGAGCGCCAGTCTTTCGATTCGCTTGGCGGTGAAGCGAGCGACCTTCTCGGGGTCAAAGCCGGCGAAAGCCCGGCGGTACCCCTCGCGTTTGTTGAGGATGCAGGACCAACTGAGCCCCGCTTGGGCGCTTTCCAGCGTGAGAAACTCGAACTGCTTCCGATCGTCCCGCACCGGGACCCCCCACTCCTGATCGTGGTAGGCCAAGTACAGTGCGTTTCCGCCGCGGGTCCACCCGCAACGTGTCGGTTCGGCGGCGGGACGTCGGGCGCTCATGGGGCGACTCGTTCGTAGAGTTCGAAGCTGCACGGATGCTCGTTGCGGTCGTCCGCCTCGTGACGCTCGCTTGCGGCGAGTCGCCATGCCCGAGGATCGATCTCCGGAAAGTGCGTGTCGCCGTCGACTGTCGCATGAACGCGGGTGAGGTGGAGCCGATGGGCGTGCGGGAGCGCGGCGCGATACAACTCGGCGCCGCCGATGACGAAGCACTCCTCGCCCCCGGGCGCCGCAGCGGCGAGTTTCAACGCGGGCGCCAAGCCGCAAGCGACGAGGACGCCGGAAACAGCAGGGCGGTATTCGGGGTTGCGGGTGACGACGATCGAGGTTCGCCCCGGGAGGGCCCGGCCGAGCGAATCCCATGTCTTGCGCCCCATGACGATCGGATGGCCCACGGTCAGTCGCTTGAACCGCTGCAAGTCGGCGCTCAGTCGCCACGGCAAACCGCCGGCGCGGCCGATCACCCCGTTTTCGGCGACGGCGACAATGAGGGAGATGCGCTGTGCGTCAGGCATGCAATTCGACGGAACGACGGAGGACGCAAAAAGGGAGCAAACGATGAAGCAATGTGCGAAGCGGCAGAAGTTCGACATTCGATGAATACGGGAGAGGGGGACGGCGTTCACCGTTCCGCCTCAAACCGTCTCCGTAACGTCCGTGCCTCCGTGGCGAACCCGTTTCCGCCGCGCCAAGCTCAAACCGCGACTGGCGCCTTGATGTGCGGATGCGGGTCGTAGTTTTCGAGCGCGAAGTCCTCGTACGCGAACGCGAAGAGATCCGTCACGCTCGGGTTGAGCCTCATCGTCGGCAGCGGGCGCGGCTCGCGGCTCAACTGCAGACGAGCTTGCTCCAGGTGGTTGTCGTACAGATGGGCGTCCCCCAGCGTGTGGACGAACTCTCCGGGGGCCAGGTCGGTCGCCTGTGCGACCATCATTGTGAGCAGCGCGTACGAGGCGATGTTGAACGGCACGCCAAGAAAGACGTCGGCGCTCCGCTGATAGAGCTGGCACGACAGTCGCCCCTGGGCGACGTAAAACTGGAACAGCAAATGGCACGGCGGCAGTTTCATCTGCGGCACGTCGGCCACGTTCCACGCGCTGACGATCAGCCGCCGCGAATCGGGGTTCGTGCGGATCGCGGCGAGCACCGCCGACATCTGATCGATCAAATGCCCGTCGGGCGTCTCCCACGATCGCCACTGCTTGCCGTACACGGGGCCCAGTTCGCCGTCGGCGTCCGCCCACTCGTCCCAGATCGTCACGCCGTGCTCGTTGAGATACGCGACGTTCGTCTCGCCGCGCAGGAACCAGAGCAGTTCGTAGATGATGCTCTTGAGGTGAACCTTCTTGGTGGTGACCAGGGGAAACCCTTCGCTCAGATCGAATCGCATCTGGTGCCCGAATACGCTGCGCGTGCCGGTGCCGGTCCGGTCGTCCTTGTGGACGCCGCTGGCGAGGACGCGATCGAGGAGCGCGAGGTACTGGTGCATGGGGGAACAATCTGTATTCGGCGACGAAATCCAGTATGAACTTGCGACGCAGTGAGCGGCGGCGGCCACGCCGCTCACCCTCGACTACCCGACGCCCCTCACTCCTTCCCCTGCAACTCCGTCACCTTCTTCGCCAAGAGCGCCGGGTCGTCTTGCTTCTGCAAGTGCTCGATCTCCTGCGCCGGCACCCCGCAGCGCTCCAGCGCCGCGGCGATCTGTTTCCACTTCGACGCCCGAGTTTTCCCCTCGGCGAGATAGAGATCGGTCACCAACTCCCCAAGCCGCTGCAGCGAGATCGCGTCGCGGTTGTCGTAGAAGTTCTTGATGGCCTTTTGCTGGAATTTGGAGTACTGGCGATCCATCGGCGTGGGGGAGTTCGGAGGGTTGGGGGCGGCGGTCTGCTTCGCGACTGATTCGCTCCGAGCATCGGCGGTCGAATTGCGGAGAAAATCGACCGCCAGCGGGCGAGAACCGATCAATATGCGGGCCACTTTCCCGGGGATTTTTGGCGCGGTAGAGTATGTTACTCGCGCCGCGTCGCCCATGGAACCCAATCCGGCGCCCCCCTCTCCGCTTGCCAGGAACGCCCCTCGCCATGCCGGTCATCAAGTTCGTCAAGGAACAGAAGGAAATTGAGGTCCCGGCAGGCGCCAACCTGCGGGCCGAAGCGATCAAGGCGGGCGTCAACACTCACCAGGGGCTCAACGGCTTCGGCGCCGGGCTCAATAAGGTGATCAACTGCCACGGCTTCGGCCAGTGCGGTACGTGCCGGGTGCGGATTACCAAGGGGATGGACAACACAAGCAAGATGGGGATGGTCGAGAAGCTCCGCTTCAAGGTGCCGATCCCCACCCCTGTTACTCCCGGCGGCGTCGACCCGCTGCCGTGCCTGGCGTTCGTCGGCAACGAGGAGACGATGCGCTTGGCGTGCCAGACCAAGGTTTACGGCGACATCGAAGTCGAGACCGGCCCCGAGATCGATTTGTTCGGCGAGAATTTCTTTAGCTGAGTAGCTGTTAGACATAAGCCGTAAGCTCTAAGCCAGAGGAGGGCGGAGTTTGCGACCGCCGCAGCGACGATTGCTTGGCTTACAGTTCGTAGCTGCTCCCCTTATGAAACAAGTCGTCGCCATCGTGAAGCCGTATCTGGCCGAGAAGATTCTCGAAGGCCTCCGGCGGGCGCCCCTCGAGGCGGTTCACGTTCGCGAGGTGAAGGGTTTCGGCAAGCAAAAAGACTATCTCAACGAGTACGCCGACAGCGAGTACCGCGACGCGTTTCTCCCCAAGGTCGAGATCACCGCCTGGGTCGAGGACGGCCGAGCCGAGGAGGTGATCCAACGGATGGTCGAGGCCGCCCGCACCGGCCGGATGGGTGACGGCAAGATTTTCGTCCTGGGCGCCGAGAGCTACGAAACCGTGCTGTCCGCGGGGAAGAAGTGAACCGGCGATTGAACGCCATGTCGCGGTGAGCGGCTCCTCATCCAATTCGCGCCCGTTCGCGTCATCCGCGGACGCCTATTTCTGAATCGAGAAGCATGTCGCAAACTTCGCTCGTTTTGACCGTGCTGGGGCCCGATCGGCCGGGGATCGTCGAGCAGATCGCCGCCGTCGTCGCCGAACACGGCGGCAACTGGATCGAAAGCCGGATGGCTCGGCTCGCGGGGCAGTTTGCCGGGATTTTGCGAGTCGAGATTGCTGCCGAGGGAGCGGCAGGCTTGACCGCTGCGCTCACGCATTTGAACGCGGAAGGATTGGAGTCGGTCGTCCACGCCGACCCCGTCAGCTCGGCCCCCGGCCAAGGCCTCGTCGTGCAACTCGACTTGGTGGGGCACGACCAGCCGGGGATCGTCCGCAAGATCACCCGCGTGCTGGCGGGGCACGGGGTGAACGTCGAGGAGTTCGAGACCGAGTGCGTCCCCGCCCCCAACACGGGCCAGCCGCTGTTCCGGGCCGCGGCCCAACTGCGGCTCCCTGCGGGGCTCGATCGGGAGACGCTCCGCGAGGCGCTCGAACAGGTCGCGGCGGATTTGGTCGTCGACGTCGAACTGAAAGGGTGAGAGACGGAGTGCGCAGCGCACTCCGCGGGCTGACGCCTCGCGGCTCGGATGTGCGCAAGAGCTTAGCGACTATTTCCGAGCCGCGAGGCGTCAGCCCGCGGAGCGAAGCGCCCATCGCAGCGTTGCGCTTACTTCAATTCCAGCACCACCACCGAGTGCGCCGGCAACTCGACCGAGAGCTTCCCGTCGGCGATCTTCCCGCCGGCGAACGGGGCCGGCTTCACCTGCTCGGGCTGATCGAACGTGTTATGGGCGTCCAGTTTTGACGCGGTCAGGATCCGCCCCGTCGCCGTGGTCGCCTGCACGCCGGGCAAGTCGAGCGCGACCGCGACGGCCTTCGTCCCGTGCAAATTGGCCAGTGACACGTGGACCTTGCCCTGTGCATCGCGGGAGGCGGAGACGCTGGCTGCGGGGATCGACTCGCCGCCGAACTCGTACGGCGCGGAGTTCAACTCCACGGGCAATCGCTCGGCGTCGTGGTGGACCTTGTACATCTCAAACACGTGGTACGTGGGGGTGAGCGTCATCCGCGGACCGTCGGTGAGGATCATCGCCTGCAGCACGTTGATCACCTGCGCGATGTTGGCCATGCGGACCCGCTCGTTGTGGTCGTGGAAGATGTGAAACGTGACCGCCGCGACCAGCGCGTCGCGGAGCGAGTTCTGCTGATAGAGAAATCCTGGATTGGTGCCCGGCTCGTTCCGATACCAAGTGCCCCACTCGTCGACGTACAGGGCGATCCGCTTTCGCGGATCGTGCCGATCCATGATCTCCTCGTTGACGACAATGCAGTGTTCCATCTTCAGAGCGTCGCGGAGGATGGCGAACCAAGCTTCTTCCTCGAACCCGGTCGCGGGACGCTTGTCGCTCCACGGGGCGGCGAGCGTGTAGTAGTGGACCGAGAGGGCCTGCATCCGCCCGCCGACGCGCTCCATGACGACGCGGGTCCAGTTCGCATCGGCCCCGCTGGGACCGCAGGCGACGCGCGTAAGCCGGTTGCCCGAGTACTCGTTGCAGTAGGTCGAGTACCGCCGGTAAAGGTCGGCGTAGTACTCGGGCCGCATGTTGCCGCCGCAGCCCCAGTTTTCGTTGCCGACGCCGAAATAAGGGATCTTCCACGGCTCGGCGCGACCGTTGGCGCGGCGCTCGTTGGCCAAGTCGCTGTCGCCGGCGAAGGTCATGTACTCGATCCAGTCGCGCATCTCGGCGGGCGTGCCGCTGCCGACGTTGCCGGCGATGTACGGCTCGGCGCCGATCAACTCGCACAGGTCGAGAAACTCATGCGTGCCGAAGGCGTTCGTGTCGATCACGCCCCCCCAAAAGACGTTGATCCGTTTGGGGCGCTGGTCGCGGGGGCCGATGCCGTCGCGCCAGTGGTAGTTGTCGGCGTAGCAACCGCCGGGCCAACGGAGGTTGGGAATCGAGATCGCCTTGAGGGCTTCGACGATATCGGTCCGCATGCCGCGGACGTTGGGGACGGACGAGTCTTCGCCGACCCAGATGCCGTCGTAAATGCAACGCCCCAGGTGCTCGGCGAAGTGTCCGTACAGGTGCCGGCTGATCTTGCCCCCGGTTTGCTCGCCGTGGACTGTCCCGGCGGCGACGAGCGTCTCGGCGGCTGCCGCGGGGCGAGCCGCGACGACGACGGCGATCGCGACGACAAGGGCCGACGACAGGGAAAGCAAGCGAGCGGGAATCATGGCAGGGCCTCGCAGTGGGGGGCGGTCGGCCGGCCGCGGCCCGGGTCGGGCGGGGCGACGGCAGAGGAGCGGGGAGAGAAGGGCCGGCGTGCGGTCCCGGGGTTTGGAGTCTGTTCCCCCCGCCGCGCCCCGTCAAGCAGCGGGGGTTTCGAGTTTCCGTGAAATAATTTACGAGATCGCGCATACCCCTGTCTCCTCGCCCCGCAGCAAAGGTGGGGATTGACTTGGCCCCGTGCCGATGAAGAAGTAAGATTGTGACAGATTTCACAAAGTGTCCCGGCGGCGCCGGCGGGTTTCAGTGCCCACGGTTCCCGGGGCGCTTCGGAAAATCGCTTTGCCGGGGCGATGCCCTGACCGCCGCGCCGCCCTGTACTTCCCCCTGACTCGCTCGCCGCTGCCATGGCCAAACAAGCTCCCCGCAAGAAGGTTCCCAAGGCGCTTGCGGTCATCAACGCCGACAACTGTACCGGCTGCGAATCGTGCCGCGAGGTCTGCCCGGTCGATTGCATCGAGCTGCGCACGATCGACCGCGGCATCGTGAAAGGGACGCAGCAGTGGTGCGAGATCGATCTCGAACGCTGCGTCGGCTGCGAGGTGTGCATCCACATCCCGGGCAAGGCGTCGAATCCCTACGACCTAAAAGTCTGTCCCTGGGATGCGATCGAATTGGTCCCCACGGAACTGGCCGCGACGGTGGTCGCCGACATCGGCGGTCCTCCTGAGTACATCCAGGAGCATTGGGATCGTCTGGTGGGGAGCGCCCACATGCTGGCCGAGTTGCGGGCGTCGACGTAGTTTGGACGCATCAAGGCAACCTTGAAGGCACGCAGCAGTCGGGTCTGCCGTCCCTGGCTGGCGCCGCCTTTGTGCCCTTTGCGGCTTGGCGCTCGACACGGCCGAATCGTCGTCACGCGAACCGCCGCATGTACTCGATGCTTAGCCGGGCGAGTTCTTCGGGGGTCGGTTCGTAGCGAAACGCCTCGACGCTGACCCAGCCGTCGTAGCCCGTCTCCGCAAGCGCGGCAAAGATCGGCGCGAAGTCGATCTCTCCCATTCCTGGGCCAAGAAGGTTCGGATCGTTCGCGTGGAAGTGGACCGTCCAGTCGCGACTGGCGCGGATCGTTTCGGCGATCGGCTGCGACTCGCTCGCCATGGCCTTGACGTCGAGGTGGAGCTTGCAGCAAGGGGAGTCGATGAGCTTGGCGAGCCGCACTCCGCTTTCCGCGGTGAGCATGAAGTCCCCCTCGGCGGGGCCGAGCGGCTCGAGCGCGATCGTCACGCCGTAGTCCGCGCAGGCCGGCATTGCGGCTCGCAGGACCTCGGCGGCATAGGCTTCGGCGTCAGCGTAGCTCACCCCGGGCAGCAGATTGCGCTGTTGCGGCGAGCCGAGGACCATCACCCTCCCCCCCAAGTCGCCGCACAGTCGGGCGAGCTCGCGCAGGTACTCGCTCGTCGCGGAACGGACCGCCGGATCGGGGCTGGTCAGGTAGTAGCCGCTCGTCTTGGCCAGCAGCCAATGGAGCCCGACGACCTCGAGCCCCGCGTCGGCTGCCTGCTGTCGCACCTCGCGCCGCCGTTCGGCTGGCACGTTGCGGACGTTGAACGGCGTTGCGTCCGGAAGAAAGGTGAACGGAGCGATCTCAACCCCGTCGTAACCCAATTCCCGCAACGCGGCAAACGCCTCGCCGAAGGGGTGCGGGAGAAACATCTCGTTGCAAGCGGCGAATTGCATGGCGGGAGGAGGGATCAGAGGCGGAAAACCGGAGGTCAGGGAGCAACTGAGGCTCGGCAAGGGGGGCGTCAGGAGGCTCGGCGATGATGCGGCACGCTTGCCACCGCGCGGGCCATCGTCGATATTCAGGCATTCAGTCGACGGACGCAGGCGACCGACCCATTGCGGGTTCGCCCGTCGCCGACGTTCCGTCATTTTCTCCCCGATTCCGTCGCGCATCAACCCGCATCCCGGGTCGTCCGCATCCCTCTCTCGCAGGACAAGGCCGCCGATCATGCCGCTCGCATCAGGGAAGATCCACCAGGGCGACTGCCTCGATCTGTTGCCGAAGATCGCCGACGGGGCGGTCGATCTGGCGTTCGCCGACCCGCCGTTCAACATCGGGTACAAGTACGACAAGTACCACGATCGGCAGGAGGACCAGGAGTATCTCGATTGGTGCGCCGCGTGGATCGCCGAAATCCACCGCATCCTCAAGCCGACCGGCACGTT
Organism: Pirellulales bacterium; assembly: GCA_019636345.1. Lineage (NCBI taxonomy): Bacteria > Pseudomonadati > Planctomycetota > Planctomycetia > Pirellulales > Pirellulales bacterium. The sequence continues at coordinate 192,256 of JAHBXQ010000003.1, forward strand.
TTGGTTGGCCATTGGCGACGAGTACGCCGCCGAGCTGAAGTGGATCGCCACGCGGCAGATCCCCGAGCGGTTCATCATGCGCAGTTGGGTCGTGTGGTACTACACGTTCGGCGTGAACTGTACGCGCAAGTTCAACCGCTCGCACGCCCACCTGTTCCAGTTCATCAAGGACGAAAAGGCGTTCACGTTCAACGCCGAGGACCCCGCGGTCCGCGTCCCCTCGGCCCGGGCTCTCGTGTACGGCGACAGCCGGGCGAACCCGACCGGGCGGCTCCCCGACGACACTTGGGTTCTGCGGCCGCAAGACGCCCCCGAGTCGTTTCAGCCGATGGACGACACCTGGTATTTCAGCCGCGTCGCCGGCACGTTCAAGGAGCGGCAGGGCTTCCACGGCTGTCAGATGCCCGAGCAACTGCTGGGCCGGATCATCCGCGTCAGCAGCAACGAGGGGGATACGGTGTTCGACCCTTTTTCCGGGAGCGGGACGACCTTGGCCGTGGCGAAGAAGCTGGGACGCAAATTCCTGGGTACGGAGCTGAGCGGGGATTATGCGAAATACGCGACCGAGCGGCTGCAAACGATCCGCAGCGGCGACCCATTGGACGGCCCGGCCGACCCGCTCTCCAGCAGCCCGAACACAGCCAACGGCGTCACCCTGGAAGCCCGCAACAAGCGCAAGGCGGGCGATCGCCGACAGAAGACGCTGTTGGGGGAGTGATCGTTCTTCGATTGGCCACCGGGCGTGACATCTTGACATCATTTCAGGTGATGCTATGATGTCATAATGCAGCGATCCACCGTCCGCCTCGACGACGACCTCATGTTCGCGCTCAAGGAGCGCGCCCACCGCGAGGCGACGTCCGTCACGAAGCTGATCAATCAGGCGATCCGCGACTGGCTGGCGGGGCGAACAACCGGGCCAGCGCGGCGGACGCCGTATGTCCAAAAGACGTTCTCGATGGGCGAGCCCCTCGTCGATTTGAACAAAGCCTTGCAGTTCTCCGGCGAACTCGAGGACGAGGCGATCATTGAGCGGCTTCGTCGCGGCACGTGAGGCGCGTTGCGATGACGATCGTCGACGTCAACGTTTTGCTCTACCTGATCAATCACGATGCGGCGAGCCACGCGCAGGTGCTCGCTTGGTGGTCCGGCAAGATCGACGCAGGCGAGCGCCTCGGAATCCCGTGGTACGTCGTCCAGAGCTTCCTGCGCCTGGCCACGCATCGCCGAGTCTTTCTGAGGCCGCAACGTCCGGCGGAAGCCGTCGCGCGGATCGACGAATGGCTTGCCTGTCCCGAATGCGAGATCGTCGCCGAGGCGTCCAATCATTGGGCCGTGTTGCGCGGCCTCGTCACCGAGCAGGGCGTCGCAGGCGACCACATCAACGACGCCTACCTTGCGGCCCATGCCATCTCGCGCGGCGCGACGCTCGCATCGTGCGATCAGGACTTTTCGCGGTACCGGAACCTCCGCTGGGAAAACCCGGCCGCTGCGAAGCGTGGCGCGTCACCACGAACGCATTAGCCGACTCACGCTCCTATTGCGGCAACTTCTTCGCCGCTTCCTCGCCCGCGTAACGTTCGATCAGAGCGCGGCACTGCTGCCGTGTCCGCGGATCGCTGCGGGCGGCGTACATGTCGGCCAACGCCGCGGCCGCCTTGGGCTGGAGCGATTCGGGGAGGCCGAATCCCAGACCCCACAACGCTCGGCCCCAGTCGTTCGGGTCGCGGTCGGCCAGGGTCTCGACAAGCTTGTCGACGACCGCTTCGTTCTTCGATTTCAAGGTCGACAGTCCGAAGTAGATGGCGTCGTGTCGCGATTCCGGGTCGTCGGCCAACGCGATGATTCGCGACGCCAGCTTGTCGGAGACCTCTGCTCCCCACAACCCGCGCAGCGTCTCGCGTCGGACGCCGGCGTCGCTGGAAGCGAGCAGTTCGAGCACGATTTCCTCCGAACGCCCCGCGATTTTTCCGTCGCCGAAGCTGAACAGCAGGTGGGACATCGAATTGTCGACCAACGGCGTCCGCCGTTCCCAGATCGACTGGACGAGCGACAGATCCTCCGGCCGGCGATCGGTGTTCAGCAACGCGTAACAGGCCGACGTCAACAACGGCCCGTCGGTCCCTCGTTCAATGAACGGCAATACGAGCGGCCGGAACCCGGCCTTGTCGTACTCGACGTCTCCCGACTGGGCCAGCGTTTCCAGCGCAGCCATTTGCCGCGGCGCGTCGTCCCCTTGCAGGGCGGTGCGCAACTCGGCGATCGTCTCCGCACGACGTTGAGAGGCCTCCGGGCCAATGGCCCGCATCGCATCGATCCAGGCCTGGGCTTGTTCGCGCTGCGAGAGCCGCACTTGGTGCTCGCGCTGCAGTTGTGCCGTCCGATCTCTGCTGCGTCTTTCGACGAGCGGCCCGAAGTTAGCGTACAGCTTCTGGGCCGCGGCCTTCAGGCGGGCGAGATCGGCCTCGTCGATCGGAGCCCCGGCCTCGACGGCCGCCCGCCACGGCTCCAGGGCTTCCACGGCCCGCTCCAACTCGGCCAGCGCCGGCTTGGGATCGACCGCCGTCGGCTGCGAGCCCTGCTCTTCGGCGCGGGCTTCACCTGCAACCCCGGCCAACCATGCGACGAGAGCGACTCGGCCGAGCAATTTCACACTCATGGAGATCACGACGCCTCCGCAGTTTTGGCCGCTATTTGCCCGCGTTCGCCTTGAGCCGTTCCTCAAGCTGCCGGCGGAAGTCGGCCAGCGAATCTTTGGTGACCGGCAAGGCTGCGATGCCATAGGTGCTGTACGAACCCTTGAGCGGCCGCAGGCCTTCGTCGCCGCGGGAGAACGAGGCGAGCGTTCGCACCGCGTCGTACCCGTACCGATACGGATCTTGGGCGACCGTGGCGAAGATCGCTCCCGACTCGATCCCGTCGAGAGTTTCCTGCTGTTCGTCGAACGCCACCACGGCGACCTGGCCGATCTTGTCCTCCCCCTTGAGCACGTCGAGCAGGATGGCGCCGTGCTGGGCGTTCATCCCCACGATGCAGGCGAGGTCGGGATGCGCGGCGAGCGCCTGCTTGACTCGTTCGCGACAGCGGTTCGAGTCGCCGTCGTCGACGATCCGCTCGACGACTTCGTACTCGGGCCGTGACTCAGAATCCTCGCCAGCGGTCATCGCTCGCTTCATCGAATCGTCGAACCCCGCCTGCCGCTGCAGCATGTTGTCCTTAGTGAGGTTCGCGAACAGCAGGGCGACCTTGCCCCCGGCGGGGACCGCTTGCCGGACCAGATCGGCCGCCTGTTGACCCGCCTGCACGTTGATCGTGCCGATGTACCGCAGCCGGCGCGACTCGGGGGCGTCGGAATCGAACGTGATGACGGGCGCCTTTTCGGCGATCTTGTCGATCAGCGCCGCCTGGCCCTTGGCATCGAGCGGGCTGACTCCTAGCCCGTCGAGCTTGCCGCCGTCGAGATCCTCCAGCAGTTTGGTTTGCTGGGCGACATTTTCGTCGTCGGGCATCTTTACGTCGAGCCGGACCGCATACTCTTCGGCCGCTTCACGGGCGCCGCTGGCGACGAGTTGCCAGAAGGGTCCCGAGCCGCCGGTCACCAGCGCCACATCCACCAGTTCGGGCTTCGGTTCGCTGAAGACCTGCGCCCGATACCACGCGGCGGCCAGCAAGGCGATAACGGCGGCGATCAGCAAAGAGCGTTGTTGAGGGGACATCGCGGCGCCTCCTTCGGTCAGTGAGAAGAGAAGAGGAGAGCCTCTATCGAAAAGCAGCCGGTCGAGAAGCGAGGTGCCCGAACCGATCTTCGCGCATTCTCGCATTTCCGCCAGAGCGCGGGAACACCCCGCCGCAAAAATCGCGGAAGACAGGTCCATGGAACTTCGGAGTCCCAACGGCCCCGACAGTCCCCGCTTGCCGCAGGCTGCTAGCCCCGGGGTTGTTGAATTGCCGTCGCTCGTTGGGTTTCACCCGCGGCTAGCGCCGGACGGCTCATGTTCTGGGGACAAGACTTTGCATGAGGCCGCGAGCCAGATCCCGGTCGCCACAGACGGCTAGGCGCGCACCGCGGCGTTGGCGGCGATTGCCCGAGCCCGGTTTTCGCGCTGCACGAGTTGTCCGCAGGCGGCCGCGACGTCGGCGCCCAAGCTGTAGCGGATCGTGGTCGCCAGCCCAGCCCGCTTCAGGACGCCGGCGAACCCCTCGCGCACGGCTTGCGAAGAGCCGGTCAGATGCGGGGCGCCTTCGATCGGGTTGAACGGGATCAAATTCACATGGACGTTGAGCCCCGCACACCACGCGGCCAGTTCCCCCGCCTCGGCCAGCGAATCGTTCACCCCGGCGAGCATCAAGTACTCAAGCATCACCGTCGGCCCGGACGCACGCCCAGCGGCCTGAATGCGGTTCACCTCGACGACGGCGCGACGCAACTCCGCCAGCGGGCGCCTCTTCGCCAGCGGGATGAGCCGCTCGCGAGTCTCCTGCCGCACGCTGTGCAAGCTGAGCGCCAAATTGACCGCGGGGAATCGCCGCGCGCAGCGGAGCATCGCCTCGGGGAGCCCGACCGTCGACACCAACACGCGACTCGGGGGGTGGTGGAACAGCTCGGGCGCCGTCAGGGCCGCGAGAGCTGCGTAGAGGTTCTCCTCGTTATGAAACGGCTCGCCCATCCCCATGAAGACAAGATTGCGGATCGAGCGACCCTCGGGCTCAAGCAATTGCTTGGCTTGGACAAGCTGATCGAGAATCTCCGCGGTCGACAGGTTCTGGGCGATCCCCATCTTGCCGGTGGCGCAGAAGTCGCACGCCGCGGCGCACCCGACTTGGCTGGAAACGCACAGCGTCGTCCGGCCCGTGGCGATCCGCAAGACGACCGATTCGATGAGCATCCCCGCAGCGGTTCGGAAGAGGATCTTCGTGGCGCCGTCGAGTTGCGAGTCGCAACGCCGGTCGAGCGCGAGAGCGTGGAGCGTCACTCGACCGGCGAACTCGTCGCGCATCGGGCTCGGCAACGTTGCGAGGGCCGCTTCGTCGCTCAAGCCGCGCTTGAGCAGCGCGGTCCGCACTTGCCGCACGGCCTGCGGATCTAGCCGCAACTCGCGCCGCAGGGCGTCGACGGCCGCGAGATCGAAGAGCGTCAGTTGGTCGTTCATTGGGAACAGACTCGCGCGAGATGTTCGGCGCTAGGCGACCGGCAGCTTCGCCGGGGCGCCGGGGACTTCGCGGACGTATCGCGGGACCATGTAACCCGGCAGGCGGCGGGCGAGTTCGGCGACCAACTCGCGGCCGCTCGTCTCGGGGACCTCGAAGCGGGTCGCTCCCTGAACGCGATCGAGTTGATGGAGGTAATACGGAGCTACGCCGACCGCGACGAGCCGTTCGCTCAGCTCGGCAAGCGCCTCGACCGAATCGTTCACTCCGGCCAACAGAACGGCTTGATTGAGCAGCATCACGCCGGCGCGGCGCAGCCTGTCGAGCGCAGCGGCCGTCTCGGCGTCGAGTTCCCGAGCATGGTTGGCGTGGATCGCCATGATCGGCGTCAGCCGCGATCCGCACAGCCACTCGAGCAGATCGTCGGTCACCCGCGCGGGGATCATGATCGGCAGCCGGGTGTGGACTCGCAGTCGAGCGACGTGCGGGATCGCCGCGATCCGCTCGACGAGTCGCGCGAGCCGGCCATCGACCAGCATCAACGGATCGCCGCCGCTGAGGATGACCTCGTGCAGCAGCGGGTCGGCGGCGATTGCGTCCAAGGCGGGGTTCCAGGCCGCGTCGGCGTGGGGCGTTTCCTCGTACGGGTAGTGGCGTCGGAAGCAGTATCGACAATGGACCGCGCAGGCCCCGGTCGCGACCAACAGGGCCCGGCCCGAGTACTTGTGGAGCAGCCCCGGGGCCTCCCGGGCGGCGCCGTCGGCCACAGGGTCGGCTGTGAAGCCTGGGACGGCGGTCGACTCGGCCGCGACCGGCAGTACCTGCCGCAGGAGCGGGTCGGCCGGGTCGCCCCGCTGAATCCGCGCCAGATACGCCGGGGGGACGAACGTGGGGAACTGGGCTGCCGCAGCCGCCGTGCCGGCGACCAGTTCGACCGGCAAATCGAGCCGGCGGCACAACTCCGCGGCATCGCGCACCGCGGCGCGCAACTCGGCCTGCCACGCCGGGAAACCCCCGTCAGGACGGGCGCGGACAAGCTCGCTCTGCGGCGTTAAAATGCTCATTTTCGCCCCGTCGCGGGTCCTCAGGCCCGACCGTGGATCTTCGCCAATCTCGCCGGAGGGGCTATGCCCCCTGGATCGCGGACCGCGCGGCGGTCCGGCTCGGGAGCCTTCCCTGAGCCAATACGAACGTACAGCACGCCATCTTCACAAGGAACACGCGCCCGATGGGTACCTATCATACCAGCGATTTCAAGAAGGGGCTGAAGGTTCAGATCGACGGCATCCCGTACCAAATGGTGGAAATGAACTTCCGCAAGCCGGGCAAGGGGACCGCCCTGTACGAGTGCAAGATGCGGAACCTCATCCGCGGCACGGTCGTCGACCGCACCTACCGAGCAGGCCAAACCCTGGAAAGCGCCGACGTGTCGGAGTTCACCGCCCAGTACTTGTACCGGTCGGGGGAGAACTTCGTATTCATGAACAACAATGACTACGAGCAGTACGAGCTCACCGAGGAGCAGGTCGGCGACTCGGCCCGGTTCCTGAAGGAGAACATGGACTGCCAGTTGATGGTGTACAACAATTTGCCGATTGCGGTCACGGCCCCCAATCATGTGATCCTGCAGGTCACGTACTGCGAGCCGGGGGCCAAGGGCAACACGGCCACGAACGTCACCAAACCGGTCACGCTGGAGACGGGGGCCGAGATCCTTGCTCCGGCCTTTATCAATCAGGGAGACTGGCTGCGGGTCGACACCCGAACCGGGGAATATATCGAACGGACCAAGGAACCGGGGGCCTGAGCGAATACCCCTGCAACTCCGGCTCGTCGCCCCGGACGAGAACCGCAATCGGATCGGGCGGCTTTTGGCGAACCGTGCCCCCCGCGATCGAGTAGACTGTTCCAACCGTCGCTGCCATATCGAGTCCCTAAGTCCGCGAGGTAATCCGTGACTGCCGCATTCCCCGTGCTGATCGCTCTGTCAACGACCGCCCAGGTGCTCATCGGCGTCGCGATCGGCGGCGTGCTGTTGGCGATGTATCTGGTGGGCGTCTTCAACCGCCTCGTGGCCTTGCGAAATCGGCTGGACAACGCGTTTTCGCAGATCGACGTTCAGCTTCAACGGCGTTACGATTTGATCCCCAACCTCGTCGAGACGGTCAAGGGCTACATCAAGCACGAGCGCGAGACGCTCGAGGCGGTCATCAACGCCCGCAATCAAGCGGTTGGCGCCGCCAAGGCCGCAGCCGCGGCGCCGGGCGATCCCGCGGCGATGCACGCCTTGGGAGGAGCCGAGAACGCGCTCGGCGCCACGCTGGGGCGGTTGTTCGCCCTGGCCGAGGCGTATCCCGATCTCAAGGCGAACCAGAACATGGCCCAACTGACCGAGGAACTGACCGCCACGGAGAACAAGGTTGCCTTCGCCCGGCAGGCGTACAATGACTCGGTGAACAGCTACAACGCGTACCGGCAGTCGTTCCCCCCCGTCGCGTTCGCCGGCATGTTCGGCCACAGCCAGGACGCCGAGTACCTGGAGTTCGACAGCAAGGCGATCGCCGAAGCGCCGAAGGTGAGCTTCTGAGCTAAAGAAGAAGGGGGCAGGGGGGAAGAGGCGTAGATCGTTGTTCTCCCCCCTTCGGCCTTCTTCCCTCTCGCCTTGGTACGCCACTCGTGCGATCGCCGGTCACCGCTTCGAGCTTCGCGGAAGCGCCATGTCCACCGACTTCTTTGAACGCCAGGACGCCGCGCGGCGGTCGACGACGTGGCTGGTGGTCATGTTCGTCTTGGGCGTGCTGGGGATCGTCGGCGGGACGATGGCCGTCGCCTGGGCGGTCCTTGAAGGGGCGAGCGGCTACAAGGCCGCCGGCGAAGGTCGCGTCCTCGACCTGCCCGAGATGTTCGGGCACTTGACCCCTGACGATCTCGTCGCGATGCTCGCCGCGGGGGGGGCATCGCTGGCGTTGATCGGCGGAGGCAGTCTCTACAAAGTCGCCCAACTCTCCGGCGGCGGTTCGGTCGTCGCCGAGGGGCTCGGCGGCAAGCGGGTCTATCCCGATTCGGCCGACGCCGTGGAGCGTCGGTTGCTGAACGTAGTCGAGGAGATGGCCCTCGCCTCGGGGGTCCCCGTGCCGCCGGTCTACATGCTTCAGACGGAATCGGGGATCAACGCCTTCGCCGCCGGCTACTCCCCCAGCGACGCGATCGTTGCCGTCACCCGCGGCGCGGCCGAGCAACTCTCGCGCGAGGAGCTGCAAGGGGTCGTCGCCCATGAGTTCAGCCACATCCTCAACGGCGACATGCGGCTCAACATCCGGCTGATCGGCGTGCTGCACGGCCTGCTGCTGTTGGGGCTCATCGGCCGGATCATGCTCCGGATGATCAGTCACTCGGGCCGAAGATCCAGCGATTCGAAGAGCGGAGGAGGCGTCGCGGTCGTGGCGCTGATCGGGCTGGCTCTGTTCGTCCTGGGGTATTTGGGAACGCTCATGGGGAGCCTCATCAAGGCGGCCGTTTCGCGGCAGCGCGAGTATCTGGCTGACGCCTCGGCCGTGCAGTTCACCCGCAATCCCGGCGGATTGGCCGGAGCGCTGAAGCGAATCGGGGCGCGGGCGATCGGCTCGCGAATTCAGGCCCCCAACGCGGCCGAGGCGAGCCACCTGTTTTTCGCCCAAGGGGTGTGGGAGGGACTCACCTCGCTGACTGCGACCCACCCGCCGCTGGAAAAGCGAATCCTGGCGCTCGAGCCGCAATGGGACGGCAAGTTTCCCACGGCCGAGACCCGGCCTGCCGTCGAGCGAGAACTCGCGGGCGGAACCGATCCGCGACGACGCGGCGAGCAAGTGGCTGCGCTGGCCGCCGGCGCAGTCGCCGCTGCGGCGGCAGGAGCAACCATGACCGACGCCGCCGAGGTCCCGTTGGCGGTGGTCAAGCGCGCGGCTGACCAAGTGGGGGATCCTCAGGAGCTCCACCGGGCCTACGCCGCGAGGCTGATTGACGCGTTGCCGCCGCTGGTGCGCGACAGCGCCCGCGAGCCGTACGGCGCCCGGGCGGTGCTGTTCGGGCTGCTGCTCGACCGCGATCCCGGCGTTCGCGAAAAGCAACTCGCCACTCTTGCCGCCTACGCGACCAAGGACGTCACGGCGCTGACCGTCAAACTGTCGCCGCACCTGGACATGCTCGAGGCCCGCATGCGGCTGCCGCTGGTGGACATGTCGCTTCCCGCGTTGCGGGCCATGTCGCCGGAGCAGTACCGGACGTTCCGGCAATGCTTCGTCGAGTTGGTCAAGGCCGACAACCGGTTGGGTCTGTTCGAGTGGGTGCTGCATCGCGTGCTGCTGCGCCACCTGCAGCCGCAGTTCGAGCATACGGCCCGGACGAAGGTCGCCTACTACGGCCTGCAGAAGCTTGGGCGCGAGTGCTCGGTGCTGCTGTCGACGTTGGCCCACGCCGACAATCGTCTTGCCGAGGCCCCGGCGGCATTGGCCCGGGGCGCCGCGATGTTGTCCGGGGCGAGGGTGACGCTGCTCGACCCGGCCGAGTGCGGCCTGGAGCCGCTTCGCGGCGCGCTCGACGCGCTGGCTCGCGTGGCCCCCAAGCAGCGCCAGTCGCTGGTCGCCGCCTGCGCAGCGACGATCTGCGCCGATCACGAGGTGACCGTCGCCGAGGGAGAGCTCCTGCGCGGGGTGTGCGACATGCTCGATTGCCCCATGCCCCCGCTCCTGCCGGGGCAGCCGGTGGCGGCGTGAGACGTGCTACGTTCGCGGCTTTCGCGCTGGGCGGCGGACGCCAGCCCCCGGCGAGGCCAGATTCAGGCCTTTTTGGCAGCTCGCCGGCGACTCGCGCCGTCCGCTCAAGGGGCTATGCCGCGCGGTTTTGCGGGATGATACAATGCTCCCCAGGCGGACATTCGTCCGTTCCCGACTCCTGCAACGCTGAGGGGGAAACCATGAACGGCCTCGTCGAACCGCGTTCGTCCGATCCGATCGCCAAGTTGCTCAATCACGAGTTGCGTCGGCTTCACGAACAGTGGTGGTGCTTCCTGCTGTTGGGCGCGCTGCTCGTCGCGTGCGGCACGATCGCGATCGTCTACCCGTTCATCTCGACCCTGGCGGCCGTGTCGGTCCTGGGGGGGCTGCTGTTGGTGAGCGGCGTGGCCACGGTCATCAGCTCGTTTTGGACCGGCCAATGGAGCGCTTTCTTGCTGCAGTTGCTGGTTGGCATTCTGTACGCGGTCGTGGGATTGGCGGTGATCGACAAGCCGCTGGCCACGGCGGGGGTGCTGACGCTGTTCATCGGCACGTTCGCCATCGTCGTCGGCACAGTGCGCATCGTCGCCGCGCTCTCGATCAAGTATCCCCTGTGGGGTTGGTCGCTTCTGAACGGCGCCGTGACCGCGCTGTTCGGCGTGCTGATCTATCGGCTGGTGGCCAAGGAGCCGGCCGCCGTACTGTGGATCATCGGTCTGGTGGTGGGGATCGAACTGCTCCTGAACGGCTGGACCTGGGTCGCGCTCGGGCTGCAGTTGCGAAAGGTCGGCCCCTGCGTCGCCGACGAAGCCGCCGGCGGAACGAGAGTCGGCTAAGCCTTGCCGCGTGGATACCGCCTCGCAGAATTCCGCCCCGTTGGCGTTCCACTCCTTGCCCCCCTTGCCGACGATGCCCGCCGACCACGACGACGATCGCGACTTCCGGTGTCGCACTTGGCCGCGGAAGTTCGCCGACGCCGCGCGGGGGATCAAGATCGCCGTGCGCGGCGAGGCGAGCTACTTCGTCCACATGCTCGCCACGGCGATCGTCGTGCTGGCCGGGGTGACGGCCCGGATTACGCTGTCGCGCTGGGCCGCGCTGGTGTTGTGCGTCGCGCTGGTGCTCGTGGCCGAAAGCCTGAACACGGCGATCGAACGACTCGCCCGCGCCGTGACCCGCGAGCAGGACGCCCGGGTCCGCGATGCGCTGGACATCGCCAGCGGTGCCGTGCTCTTGGCGGCGATCGGCGCCGCGGTTGCCGGGGCCCTGATTCTCGGGCCGCCGCTGGTGGCGATGCTCGAAAAACGGTGAGCGCTGGACCGCCCCGGGCTGTCGAGCCGCGAGCTCCCTCGCCGGCCGCGCACTGCGACGGGCGGCGAATGCACTGCGCGAGTCCCCCGCGTCGCCGGCGAGGCGGAGCCTCGCGGCTGGGGGTGACGCCTCGACCTCAATCGAGCCAGTCTTGCGCCTGGAGCCGCTCGGGGACGTAGACTTCGGTGACGTAGCTGATGTCGATGGTCATCAGGCCTTCGACTTCCACCTTGAAGTCGTTCTTGAGCATCCGCTGAATCTCGGCTTGCCAAGGCCGTTTCTTCTCGAACCAGGGGTAGTTGGCTATCTGTTTGGCCCGCTTTCGGTCATTTTCATTCAAGCCGATGAGAGCCGCGTCAGGGAGCTTGTAGCGCTCGACGTCGATGCTTCGTAAACCCAGGTACTTGGCGTCGGGGATCGCCATTCGTTGGCTCTCAAAAGCGAGATTGATCGACCCCTGCTTGAGCACGCTGTAGATGTAGTACCCCCAGGGATCGTTATCGAGCACGCAGTACACCGGCAGGTTGAGTTCCGTGTTGAGTCGGTGCAGCAGTCTGCGAACGCCGCGCGGCGGCTGGCCGCCGCCGTGGGTCAGCAGGCAATGGTGCTTTTCCCAGAAACGATCCTCGTTGAACCGCTGCCAGACGGTGTCCTTTTCGACATGCAATACGAACTTGGCGCCGCATTTCTTGCGATCCAATTCGATGATATTCGACTCGACGATCGACGGAATGCTGTAGCCGCCGGAACCCATGCGCGAACAATCAATAGTGTCCCCTTTGTCAACGAGCGTGATCGGCCCGACCATGCTGCCGGCCGCCTTGGCGTACAAATGCAGCTCTTCGCGAATGCTGCCGAGCAGGACTTCCAAATCCTCAATAATCGGGTCGCTGTCCGACTGATCTTCAAATGTGTTTTCCGTCGAGCCGGCGATGCGGTGTTTGAGCATGTAGTACATGCCCCGCAAGCTCGTCGTCTTGCCGGAGTCCAACAGCCGTTTGCATCCGCTGGCGACCAGCATCGTGCGCATGTACGCCTTGGCCTGCGACAGGTCGAACAGCTGCCGGCGGTTCTTGCCGGAACCCATCTCGATGATCCGCTTCCGCGGGCTGTAGTGGACGTTCGACAGCGTGCGGCTGGGGATGTCGACGTAGGGGTCCTTCTTCGCATCGGCGGCGCTGACCACCCGATCGGCGAGCCCCACGAGCGACCCCATCGTTTTTTTGTCCCGCGCCGACAAGGCGACGCGCGTCTTCGTAGCAGGAGCCCCGGCAGGGCGGCGGACTTTCTTGGCCATGGGATTTCGCAAGAGGCGTTTAGCCCCCGGTCATTGACCGGGGGTCAAGGGGATGATTCTGACTCGACGACCGGCGTGCGCCGAATCGCCGCGGCGTGGTTCGCGGGGTCGACGATTAAGACGTTTTCGCCGTAGTCGATTTCCTCGGCTTTGAGCTTCCGGCCGCGGTCGTCCATCTTCATGTCGGCGTCGGCGGTCACCTTCTTGGCGACCTTGAGCAGTTGGTCGTACAGTGCGTCCTGCTTGGCGCCGTTGATCTCGCTCACGGCGACCGACACCTCCTTGAGGTACCGCATGAACACCTCGCGGCGGTCGCTTTGCTGCTTCACCCGCAAGCGGCGGCGGAGGTACATTCCCAGCTTGCGGCCGACCGCCTGCAGGCCCAGTCGGATTTCCTTTTGGATCTCCGGATACCCGGCGACCGCTTCTTTCGACTCGCTGGTGAACGGGACCCACACGCTGGCCATGTGAACCATCAGCGTCACCGGGCCCTTGGGCAATCCGCCGCGCGACTGGCTCAGTCCGTAGCTGCGCCAGTTGGTCTGCATGACGGTCTGCGTGATCGCGCAGGCCGCCTGCTGGAACTGCAGCGGCACGCGATTGGCCAGCCGCAGCACCTCCATCGATTGCCCTTCGGCGACGTTCACGTTCTGCATCGCGGCGAACAGTTTCTCGCTCTCCTTCGGCTTCAGCTTGCCCGGGGCGCTGCGGGTGCCGAGCCCCGAGTTCTTGATGATCCGATCGGCCGCGTCGGAGCCCAGGCCGTTGAACGTATGGATGAGAAACTGCCGCACGGTGCGGGCGTCCGTCTCTTCGAGCAATTCCAGGAGCAAGTCCTTGGTGACGTTCTGCGTGGGCGCCGTGCCGCCGTATGCGAGCCCCACCTCGATGACGAACGGATTGCCGCGATAGACGGCCGGCGGGCGGGTCGCGGCGGCGTAGAACTCGCCCGGCACGACCTGATGCAGCCCCTTGAGGATCAGCTCCTCGCCGATCGGGCAGATGCAGTCGGTCGCCGGCGGGGCGATCTTCGTCCCTTGGATTGCGTGATACAGGGCGTCGGCCCCGGCGCGGTCGATCTTCTTGGCCGGCGTTCGGGGCGAGACTTTGGCCGTCGTGCAGATCTTTCGGGCGATCGACGGCGAGACCCGCGAGAAGGTCGTCGTGAAGAACTGCGAGACCGTCGTCCCGTCCGCCTCGGACAGCATCGCGGCCAACCGGCCCAATTCGACCCCGTACGGGTGGGGCAAGATCTCTTTCGGTTCGGGGGGGAGCTTATCGGCCGCTCGCACGTAGTCCCGCTGCGTGCCGTCGGGATCGAGGTAGTGGAGCGTCACGTGCGGATTGGCGATCGCGGTCTGGTGGAGATACTCGTCGACGCTCCCCCGGCCGCGAATGTATTTGGCCTCGAGCTCGATCGTGACCCGCGTGCCGTGCGGCTGATCGACCCATTCGATGCCGTGCTTGGCAATGTACTCGGCCCCGGCGGACCCGGGGGGGATGTCGACTCCTTCCCCTTTGCCGTTGAGGATTTTGGGTTCGTTGCGTTTCGTGTCGATCGCGATTTCGTAGTAGTGGGCCGGCTTCTTGGGGCTGATTCGCGAGATGATCTTCACCGGCTTGCCGGTCGTCTGCACGCCGTACATCCCCGCCGCGCTGATGCCGATCCCCTGCTGCCCGCGGCTTTGCCGCAGGCGATGGAACTTCGAACCGTACAGCAGCTTGCCGAAGATCAACGGAATTTGCTTCTTGAGGATCCCCGGGCCGTTGTCTTGGATGCCGACCTTGAAGCGGTCGGCGCCGGTCGTCTCGATGTGGACCCAGATCTCGGGGAGGATGCCCGCCTCCTCGCAGGCGTCGAGCGAGTTGTCGACCGCCTCTTTGATCGTCGTGAGGAGCGCCTTGCGGGGGTTGTCGAATCCCAAGAGGTGCCGGTTCTTGGCGAAGAACTCGCTGACCGAGATGTCGCGCTGCTTGGCCGCCATCGATTGGGCGGTGGCGCGGCGCTTTCCCGCGGCGGGGGCCGCCTCGGCGACGTCGGTCTCGTCAGCCTTCGCGGGCGCACCCTCCTCGGGCGCGGTCGTCGCGACGGCGCGCTTGCGGACTTTCTTTTTGACCTTCTTGCGCGGACGGGTCGAGGGGTCGTTCTTGGTGACGCGTTTCTTGGTCGCCAACGGGCGGCTCCTGTGCTGATGCGATCGCGGTGATTTCGGACGGCGACCCGTCGAGAATGCGTCGCCCCCGCTCCGAGTCGAGCGGCCCGGGGCGTCAAGCTTTGCCGGAAGGGGCGATTATATCGATTGCGCCGGGGGTCTCTAGCCGCAATGGGGCCCGGGGACCGCTACAAACGGTTCGGGCGTTACGGCTGGCAAACAAAAACTGATCGTCACCGCCGGACCTGTCCGACACCAGAAAACACGACCCGTTCCGTGGTCCGTCCCCCAGACGACGGGCTAGGTGCAAGTCTCGGAGAGACTTGTCGAGGTACGACCCACCGACGCGACTCGCCCCCCTCCCGCCGCGAGTCGCCCAGCGCAAGGAGGCGCTTTCCCGATGACATGCCGATTGACCCGTACGGTTGTGCTAGCAACCTCGCTCTTGGGGATGTGTCTGACCGCCCGCCCGGCCGCGGCGGTCGAGGGCCTCTACAAGCGAGTGATCAGCTACCAGGCGAAGGAAGACCTCTTCGGCCAGTACTACGAGGGACCGGACCCGTCCGGGGCGACTGCCCAGATGTACGTGTCTCCCGTTCCCGTGCCTCCGAACGTCGGACACACCTACACGACCTACCAGCCGCTCATGCCGCACGAGTATCTGTACCGGCACACGCGGTCGCACTACGCCCACGTTCCCGGGGCCGGTTGGACCCGCGCCAAGGTCCGCTACGGCACGGCCGGTTTGCGGCTCGACCATCTGTGGTGGAAGGCCCAGGGGAGCCGGTGGTAGTCGCGAGGCGGGTGCAAGAAACCGGGACTATGGGACTTCGGGACCATAGCGCCATTCGATCCCACGCGCCCATCGAGCGTCGCGGCGGCTGATCTCAAGCGATTGCGTTCTACCTTTACCATACTCCAAGAGTCCCATCGGCCTGTCGTCCCCCCAGCTGATGGTTCCCCCATCTTCCCGCCAGGAATTCCCCATGAACACTCTGCGAGTCGCCTTAATCGCGCTGGCGGTCGGCGCGCTGGGCGTTGCGGCCGACGAGGCCGCGGCCGAGATGCCGTACCTTCGTCCGTTGCGCCGCGCCCAGTCGTACAACTGGCACGGCAACTACGCCTACACCCAGTACGGACGGCCGACCGCGCTGGTCGTGCCGCCGACGGCCCAACTGCAGACGAACTGGAGCTGGGGCGCCCCGTCGTCGCGCGTGTCGCGGATCGACCACCAGTTCACCCGCAACGACGGCGGCCCCGGTTCCGTCGCCGCCCGGCCGACTCCGCTGTGGCCGATGGACACGACGATGTTCGGCGTCTACTACGTCCGCGGCCCGTGGTACCCGACGCAGCCGTAGAAGGCCGCTGCGCGGGAAGCTTGAAAACCGAATGCCGAAATCCGACACGAACCCGCAACCCGAAACCCTGTCACAACGCGCCTTCTCGTGCGGGCGACCTGGGAATTCGGAGTTCGGATTTGCGTCGGATTTCGCGCTTCGGACTTCGCGCGTTCGGGCTCTCATTCCATCGCTTCGCGAAACAATTGTTCTACAAGTTCGCGGGTGAGCCACTTCGCGCGGTCGACCTCGGCGCACAATGCTGGGGCGGTGGGGTAGCCCATCAGATAGGCGAGCTTCTCGATCTCGCGTTCGTCGGCGGGGAACTCGTGCCGGCCGGCTGAGTTCATCAGTCGGATGCGGGCCTCGACGCTCCGCATGAGCCGGTACTCGGCCTCGAGCGTCCGGGCCTGCTGCGAGTCGAGGCAGCCCGCCGCAGCCAATGCGCCCAGCGCGTCGAGCGTCCCCGTGACGCGCACCGCCGGCCGTGCGGGGCCGTGCTTCAGTTGCAGCATCTGCACCAGGAATTCGGCGTCGACCGTGCCGCCGGGACCTCGCTTTAGGTTTTGCGGCGAGGCGTCCTCCTGCAGTCGCAGGCGCATCTGCCAGATCTCGCGGGCGTCGTCGGGAGACCAGGGTCGGCAGTCGATCGCCGCGGCGACGGCCAACTCGGCCCGCCTGCGCGCCGGGCCGGTCCCCAGGATGACGCGTGCCTTGAGCAGGGCTTGCCGTTCCCACAACTGCCCGCCGCCGGAGCGGAAGTACTCGACGAACGCATCGAGCGGCAACGCTAGGGCGCCGCTCTTCCCTGTGGGGCGCAGCCGGGGATCGATCTCGTACAGCCGTCCCTGGGGGCCGAAGTGATTGGTCCCCTTCATGATCCGTTGGGCGAGCTGACTGAAGAAGTGGTTGTTGCTGGTGGCCGAGGCGCGGCTCCGCCCGTTGGGCAGCGTGCGTCCCTCGGCCTCGTACAGGAACACCAAGTCGAGATCGCTGTGGTAGTTCGGCTCGCGGCCCCCCAATTTCCCCATGGCCAGGACCAGAAACTGGCAGGGTCGCCCCGCGTCTTCGGCCGTCGGCGCCCACGGCTCGGCCGGGTAGGCCGCCTCGTCGTCCCCGTCGGCCGCCGAACCGAGCGTCGGCTGCCCGTGCTTGTCGAGCAGCTTCGCGAGTTCCGCGTCGGCGATCTTCCGCAGGCACGCCTCGGCAATGTCGGAGAGCGCCGCGTGGGTCGCCCGGACGTCGTCCTTGCCGACGATGTCGCGCACCCCGACGCGCAGGTGCTGGGCGTTCTTGAAGCTGTGAAGGATGGGGTCGAGATCCTCCGCTCCGCGAGCCAATTCGGCCAGCGACGCTTCGAGCCGCTCGAGCTGCGGCAGCCGCTCCACCAGCAGGCTGTCCATCAGTTCGTCGATCATCCCCGGGTTGCTGGTGAGGATGCTCACCAAGTAGGGGCAGGCCGCGCACAGCGTCACGTACAGGTTGAGCGACGGGTGGTTGCGGCTGAACAGCTCCCACAGCGCCGCCTTGCCTCCCAGCGAGTCGCTCACCCGGCTCAGCGTGACCAGCGTCCCGTCGGGGTCGGGAGTCGCGGCGATCGCCGCCAGCAGCCGCGGCGCGATCGCCGCGAGGAACAGCCGGCACCGCCGCGTGGACAGAAAGGGAATCCGCTCGTTGGCGAGCGACATGAGATTGTCGTACGCCGCCGGCACGTCGCGAAACGGATACCGCCCCAGCACGCGCGCGATCGTCTCGGCGCCCGGGTCGGGATCGTTCACCAGATCGACCTCGGGGTCGGCCTCCGGGTCGCCGGCGAACGAGTCGTGCAACAGGTGGTTGAGAATCCGGCGATTCAGCTCCGTCCGTTCGGCGTACTCGCGGTCGAACGCTGCGGCGATCGCCTTGCCGTCCTCGCCTGCGTACCGCAACCGGCGAGCGAGCTTCACCGTCTCCAGCGCGCCGCCGGGAAGCGAGTGGGTCTGCAGGTCGTACATCATCTGCAGCCGATGCTCGACCCGTCGCAGGAAGGCGTAGTTGTCCTCGAGAATCGTCCGCTCGCGGTGGGTGAGACAACCGGCCCGTTCGAGCCGTTCGATCGCTTCGAGCGTGTTGCCGGTCCGCAGGCTTGGTTCCGAGCCGCCCGTGACCAGTTGCAGGAATTGGATGACGAACTCGATATCGCGAATCCCCCCGCGGCCGGTCTTCACGTTGCTGGCCAGGTTGTCGGCGGCGTTGGCCTGCTTCTCGATCCGGCGCCGCAGCGAGCGAATTCCCGCGATGTCCGCGAGGCTTAGGTAGCGGCGGTAGATCCACGGCTCGATCTCGTCGAGAAATCGGTGCCCCAACTCCACGTCCCCCGCGATCGGTCGAGCCTTGATGTAGGCTTGCCGTTCCCATGTGCGGCCCTGCGTGTCGTAGTACGTCAGGGCCTGCTCGACCGTGTGGCACAGCGGGCCCTGCTTGCCGTGGGGGCGCAGCCGCATGTCGACGCGGTAGGCGAACCCCAACTCAGTCGTTTCGCTCAGGAGGCGAATCAGGTCGGTCGCGATCCGGGTGGCGGTCTCAACGGCGTCGGCGACTCCCTCGGCGCCGTCGACCAGGAACACCAGATCGATGTCGCTGGAGTAGTTCAGTTCCAATCCGCCGAGCTTGCCCAGGGCGAGCACGACCAGATCGGGGAGCCGCTGGGGCGCCCCGCCGCGGGCCGCTTGCCGCGCCGCGAGCTTGCGGCGGGCGAAGTCGAGCGCCGCTTCGACGACCGCGTCTGCGACGTACGAAATCTGTCGAGCGACGGTCCCGATGTCGTGCCCCGCGATGATGTCGCCGTAGGCGATCCGCAGCGTCTCGCGCCGCTTGAACCGTCGCAGGGCGTGCATTACCTCGACTTCGCCGCTGAACTTGCGGACCTCGGCGACCAGCTCGTCGACCAACACGTTGCGCGCCACCGGGCTGCCGCCGGTCATCCGCAACAGGTCGTAACTCTCAGGATCGGTGCAGAGCAGATCGGAGAGGCTCTGGCTCGTGCTGAACAGCGTGAGCAGCTCGGAGAGCGCCTCGCGATCGCGCTCGAACAAGGCGGCGCTGGACAACAGGTTGCGGGTCGAGAGCAGGTAGCGCTCCAGATTGTTGAGCGCCATGTCGGGATCGGGAAGCCCCGGGGCCGCGGCGGCGAACTGCTCGCAGATCGTCCCCAGCAAATCGAGCGGCAGGCCCGCCGTCGCCAGCCGCAGCAAGTTGGCGTGGCCGGTGCGCGGATCGGCGACTCCCAGGGGAATGAGCCACTCGCTCGCCTCGGCCGGGGCGTCGAGCATCGTCCGCACGCGATCGATCTGCATAGCGCGTCTGTACCAGCGCGGAGCGCACGACTTCGCCGAATCGTCGCAACCGACGACCCGCCGACGCCCGCGCTCTCGCAAACCTTCGCCGCCTAGCTAGGGATTGCAGCCGGAAGGCAAGAACCGGCCCGCTCCGCCGCAGACCTGTGATTTCATTGTGCCTGCCAGGGGCGGGGAAATCAACTTGAAGCAACGGCATTCGCAGGCGGTTCAGTCGCTTGACCGCACATGACGCTCTTCAATAGCTATTGCGAGTCGGCCTGGAAAACATTGCCGAAGCCGCCGCTCACGCTAACAGCGAGAACACTTCCGGCCCGACTTCCTGCGTCACGACCTCGCCGAACAGCGTGTGGGCGTTCGCGTCGTACACGGTCACCGGCAGGAGTTGTCCGACTTGACGGCGGTTGCCGGTGAAGACGACGATCCGGTCGCACATGGTCCGGCCGACCAGTTGGTACGGCCCGTCGCCGCCGGCCTGAGGAACTCCCGGCGCGGGGAGCTCGCTGCCGACCGCGTCCGCTTTCGCGGCCGCCTTGCTCAGGCCCTCGACAAGCACCTCGACGTCGCGCCCCAGAAATCGCTGGTTGTCCGCTTCGGCGATTTCGTTTTGAAGCGCCAGCAGGTGATTGTTCCGACGCCGCTTCACCTCCTCGGGGACGTCGTCGGCGTACAACTCGGCGCCTTTCGTGCCGGGGCGCTCGCTGTACTTGAAGATGAAGCTGTTCTTGAACCGGCACTCGCGCACCAACTCGACCGTTTGCTCGTAATCCTCGTCGGTCTCGCCGCTGAAGCCGACGATGAAGTCGCTCGTGACCGCGGTCTCGGGCATCCACGTGCGGATCCGCTCGTGCATCTCGCGGTACTCTTCGACCGTGTACCCGCGCTTCATCCGCCGCAGCACGTCGTTCGAACCGCTTTGGGCCGGCACGTGCAGGTACTTGGCGATCTTCGGCAGGTCGCGCACCGCGGCCAACACGTCGTCGGTCATGTCCTTGGGGTAGTTCGTGACGAACTTGATCCGATCGAGCCCGTCGATTTCGTGCAGCTCGGCCAACAGGTCGCTGAATCGGGTCGTCCGCTCCCCCTCGCGATAGCGGTAGCTGTTGACGGTCTGACCCAAGAGCGTGATCTCGCGGGCGCCCTCGCCGGCCAGTTGCCGGGCCTCGGCGACAATGTGCCGCGGCGGGCGGCTCTGCTCGGGCCCGCGGACGCTGGGGACGATGCAGTAGGTGCAGAACTTGTCGCACCCGATCTGGATTCGCACGTACGCCTGAAACGGCGTGGGACGCATCGTCGGGTCGCGCAGCGGGTCGAAGCTCTCATGGCTTCGCTCGACCGCGTCGCGGGAGCCCTCTTTCCGATCGAGACTCACCTCAAGCTGCCGCCCGGCCCCGGCGGCGACTTTCTCGATCAAATCGGGGACCTGATGCAATTGCCCCGGGCCGACGACGAGGTCGACGTACGGCGCCCGCGTGAAGACGGTGCGCTTGTGGTTCTGGGCCATGCAGCCGATGACGCCGATGATCTTCTGCGGGTTCTGCAGCTTGGCGTTTTTGAGTCGACCCAGCGCGCTGTAGATCTTCTCCTCGGCATGCTCGCGGACGCTGCAGGTGTTGAACAGCACCGCGTCGGCGTCGAGCGCCGAGGAGGTCAATTCGTACCCCCGCTTGCGCAGGCTCGCCACGACGAGCTCGCTGTCGAGCACGTTCATCTGGCAGCCGACAGTTTCGATGTAGAGCTTCTTGGGCATGCCGTCGAGGACGATGGGACTGGAGGACCGGGTGGACGAAGGAAAGAAGAATCGGGGCAGCCAGCACGCGACTTGGGTCAGGTTCGACGGTCCCGACGTCCCCTGGGCCCAGGCTCCCATGGACCCGCGCTACGCCGCGTCGCGGTCTTCGTCGGTCGGGACCTTGTCGAGTTGCTTGGCCAGCAACTCGCGCACTTCGTTGAGCATCTCGTTCCGCCGGATCGCCATGAGGCGCACGAGCGAGACGACCGCCACGTATGCGGCGGCGCCCATGATGACGATGTCCCAGGCGTCCATGACCGGAGTCTCCCGGAAGGTCCCGTTCCAGGTCGCCGCGATCCTCGCGGCCGACTCAGCATGATACTCGGAATCCCCCGGCGCCCGCGAGTCCAACCCCCCTGAGGTAGTGTTCCCATTTGCGCCCTTGGAAGGGTGGCTGGGGTCGCAGCGCAGCGGAGCCCCCAGGAATCACCCTCCCATGCGGTCCCCGGGCGTCAACGGATGCCCGCGCAGAAAATCCGCCGCCGGCATGGCCCGCTTCCCAGGCGCCTGCACCTCGATCAATTCCACGGCTCCCGATCCCGCGGCGACGACCAGCCGTGAATCCGCAACCAGCACCGTCCCCGGCGCCGCCGGCTCCGAGGCGTCGACGACCGCCCCCCGGTGGACGATGAGCCGCAGCGGCTCCCCGCGGACGGGCTGTCGCACGTCGGTGAATGCCCGCGGCCAGGGCTGCATCCCGCGGATATGGTCCTTGATCGCCTGGGCCGAGCGCGACCAGTCGATCGCGCCCTCGTCCTTGCCGAGCCGCGGCGCTGTGGTCGCCTCGGCGGGGTCTTGGGGGACCGGTTCGGCCGACCCCGCGGCCAGTTTGGCGATGACCTCGGCCACGAGGTCGGCGCCCATCGCGGCAAGCCGCGTTTCGAGTTCTCCGGCCGTTTCGTCGGGGTCGATCGCCGTCCGCTGCACCCCCAGGCACGGCCCGGCGTCGAGCCGCGAGATCATGTGGATCACCGTGTTGCCCGTCTCGGCGTCGCCGTTCAGGACGGCCCGTTGCACCGGCGCCGCCCCGCGGTAACGGGGCAGCAGCGACCCGTGGAGGTTGATCCCCCCCAGTCTGGCCGCGGCGAGGGCGGCCGGTTTGAGAATCTCCCCGTAGTCGCACACCACAAGCAAATCGGCGGCGAGCGCCTCGAGCCGAGCGACCGCCTCGGGCGCGTTGACCGTCTCGGGCTGCCACAGCGGCAGGCCCAACTCCTCGGCTGCCGACTGCATCGGCGCAGCCGGCGCCCGACGTCCCCGCGGCGGTCGCGTCACGACCAGCGCGACCTCATGCCCTGCGGCGACCAACCGCCGCAGCGTCGGCACGGCGAACGGACCTGTTCCGAGGGCGACGAGTCGCATGGGACGCGGTGATGAGTGTCTGGGATTGGGATGGCGTGACGGATCCGTCAATCACGCCCGTCACGTCCTCAGTCTCTCCAAATCGGCGATACGGGCGGCGATCTTTTCGTCGCTCGGCAGGTCTCCCGTATTGCGGCGGCTCTGAAAGTCGAACTCGAACTCCGCCAAGTCGTCGCGAATCTCGGCGAACTGCGCGGGGGTCAGCCGGTCGATGAACAGCCGACCGTCGAGATGATCGACCTCGTGCTGCAGAATGCGAGCCAGGAACCCCTCGGCCTCGGCGACGACATGCTCGCCGGCCAAGTTGTAGGCCTCGACTTTGATTCGCGAATTCCGCACCACAGGGGCGTGAATCCCCGGGATGCTGAGACACCCCTCGTCCCCTTCCTCCTGCCCCTTGCCTCCCGAGAGGATCGGGTTGATGAACACCGCTTCGGCCTCGGTCTGCGTCGAGTCGCCCGTCGGATTGGCGACGAACACGCGGTACGGCAAATCGACCTGATTCGCAGCGAGCCCCACTCCTTCGTTCTCGTACATCAACGCGAACATCTCGGCGATCATTCGCTTCAGGTCGGCGTCGACCCGCGCCAGCGGCCGCGACACGTGCCGCAGAGTCGGGTGGGGATAGTGAATGATTTCCAGCGCCAAGGGACTACCTGCCGAGGATGCGCGTCGGTGACTTCGCGGAGTTCGCGAGGGAGGAATTCCTCAGTATACGCGGAGCGCGCCTCCCCACGAAGTCCCGCCGGGGAGGCGGTTGAGGGCGATTTTGCGGATCGCTTGCGGCTCAGCGCTCCGTCTCGATCCCGACGCTCTGCAGCACCTCCGCGGCGATCGCTTCGGCGCATCCCCAGGAGAGCGACACCCCGCCTCCGCCGTGCCCGTAATTGTGGAATACCGGCACGTCGTCGCCGCGCCGGGCGTTGTTCGGGTCGCGGCCCACCTGCACCGCGTCCGCAACGGGGCGGAGCCCGACCCGCGTTTCCAACACCCGCATCCCCGCGAGTCGCGGTTCGACCGCTTGGCAGCGGCGGACGATCCGCCCGGTCAGGCGCTCGTCAGCGGGGGGCGCCTCGCATTGCGGCGACTCGGCCGACGTCGGCACGTAACTCCCCCCCAGCACCACCTCGCCCGGGCCGCCGTCGAGCAATTCGCCGCGCGGCACGACATACAACGGCTCCTCGTGGAACGCCCCCGAGTGAATCACGGTCAGCCGGCGCACTCCCGGGGCCGCGACCCGCAGCACCTGACCCGCCACAGGACGAACTCCGCCGGAGCGGCTGCCGTCGGCGAACATCTCCGCGGCGAATCCGGCGCAGTTCACGACTGCGTCGCAATGGTGCTCGCGTCCCAACTGTCGAAGGTCGCCGATCCAGATCTCGGGCAAGATTCGCCCTCCGGCGTCGGCGAGCATCGCTTCCAGGAAGGGCAGGTAGGCGTCCATCTTCACGACGATCGTCTTGAACTCGACCGTCGCGGCGAACGTCCGCCGCCCCAGCGGGTCGTCGGTGCCGAAGTCGAAGGTCCGCTCGGCGCGCGGCAAGTCGACGCGCCGCACGTCAGTCCCCGGCAGTTCGCGCCACCAGAGGTCTTCCACGTACCGGGTCGCCTCGGCTTCGCCCGGGGCGTCGACGAATTCAACGGCTTCCTGGCGCCGGGCGCCGCTTGCGGGGGCCTCCGCAGCCAAGGCGGCCAGCCAGCGGTACGTCGCCGCCGCCCACTCGCGTCGAAAGCCGCTGACCGCGTAGGGATACCACGACGCCGCGGCGACGGCCGAAGTGATGCCGCGCCGCCTCCGACCGGCGAACACGGCGACCTCGCACCCTGCGCGGGCCAGCACGATCGCCGTCGAGAGTCCGATCACCCCGGCGCCGACGACGGCCACGTTCGGGTTGCGATGCATTTGCGTCGGCGTCGGTTTCACGAGCAGCGAATCCATACGCCGACGATCGCACGTTTGCCGTGCCGACGCAACGGGTGGCGCCGGCGGCCAGCGCGTCGCCGACGAGAGTGCAACTCAGTTGGTGCAACTCAGTTGCAGGCGTACGACCGCCCCTCTACGGCGTTCCCGCGGCATCGGGGGTCAGAGCGTACAGCACGGCGTTCAACGCCAGCCGGGCCGCGTCCTCGCGGGTGTAGCCGCGGCAGGCGAGGGCTTCGTGCTTTTCCAAAGCGCAACTGACGTCGTACGGCGAGAAGATCACCGCCAGCCGCCCGTCGAGGACGATCCCTTCGATCTCGGGCTCGACCTTCTCGACGCGGGTTCGCAGGGGGCGACCCGGCTGGGCCGCGGCCGGTTCGCGGCGGTTGACTTGGCGAATGTCGTACCCGCCGGCCGCCGGGCCGAATAGCGGATGAGTCACGGGGATCCGCTGCAGCTTGGCGTCGGGGAGCGCCAGCGCCATCTCGCGGCGGAACGCGGCGGCGAACTCCTTGCTCGCGCAAATCGAGTCGGCCAACAGCGTGCCGCCGTTGGTCAGGAACTTGGCCAGCCCCTCGCGCTCCGCCTGACTGAAGCGGAAGTCCTGCCGGCCGTGCATGAACGCCAGGATGAACTGTCCCTCCTCCGCCAGGGCCGGGTCGCTGGCCCGCAGGTCGATCTCTTCGCTGCTGACGCTCAGTTGCAATTCGCCCTGAGCGGCGGTCCGCAGCAGATTGGCCAAAGCGCCGGGGGCGTCGTTGCATCCCCCCCCGTGCAGCAGTTTGGCGATGCGGATCATGCCGTAGCTCCCCAGCACCTCGCCGCTGTCCAGCTCGGCCAGCGCGAACGTTTCCTCCTTCCCCTTCGGCTCGCGATTGGTGGCGTAGGCCAGCACGTTCACGCCGATCGCCATTGCGTCGTCGATGCGCTGCTCGACCGACTCGGGAAGCGGCTCGCGATTGGCGCGGCCGGCCAGTTCCCAGTAGCACGACAGGTCGACCTCGCTGAACACCGCGCACGTGCGGCAACCGTACTCGACCGCCCACAGCCGACCGACGTACGGCGATTCCGGCCGCACGAGCTGCTCGACCCGCCAGAGCGGATGCTCGGGGCCGACCCGTCGCAGGCGATACTCCGGCTCGGGAAAGACCTGCTCCATGAACTGCCGGAAGCCCGCGTCGAACGGCCCTCCGTCGGCGCAGCACGCCTCGGCGAACAGAAACCCGCCCCGATCGAGGTACTCGCGCGTCTTGGCGGCCATGCCGGCGAGTTCGGGCGCCTGGCTGCCGCTCACCAACAGGACGGGGGCTTGCAGCAGGTCCTCGACGCTCGCCTTGTCTCCCCGCAGCACTTGCCAAGTCAGGTTCAGCCCCCACAGGTCCTCGGCCAGCGACACGACGTTGGCGACGCCGCTGGGGTGACGATCCCAATCGGCGCCGGGGCCGTGCTCCAGTTTGCCCACGAGCACCGGCCACCGGCCCTTGCTCAGAAACAACAGGGCCATCGACGTGGCGATGTGGGGGTTGTTCTCCGAATGGCCCGATCCGACCCAGTAGTGGCCGAACGGGTCCTGCTGGCTGAGCAGAAACTCGGCGCCCTCGCGATACCAGTCATGCTCGCCGATGAACCGCCGCGACGTGAGCCGGCCGAACCGCTCAAGCCCGTAGAGATAGTAGTAGTGCCAGGCGTCGCGCGAGCCGGGGTTTTGCTGGACGGTGAGGTTCCGACCCATCCAGATCAGGGCTCGCGACAACCAATCGTCCTTGGCGGGGGGGAGGCAGCAGTTGACCCGGTTGCCGTCGACCTTGGCGGCGCCGTCGGAGATTTGTCCCGTGCAGATGACCATCGCGCCCACGCCGGCGCAAGTCATGCTGCCGGTGCCGGGCCAGTTTTCCTCGGCGTGATAGCCCCACGCGCCGTCGGGGCGCTGGCATTTGCGCCAGTACTGCTCGGCCAGTCGCCAAGTTTCGGGCTTTACCTTGGCGCCCGCGCGGGCCGCCTCGTACAGAGCCAGCACGGCGAACTGCGAATTGCTGTTGTCGCCGTTGAAGTCGCTGGGATAGGACCATGCCCCCGCATTGGGGCCCTGATTGATCTGGGTTGATTCAAGCCAGGCGACGTTGCGCTGGATAAGCGCCAAATCGCCGCGCTCGGCCTCGGCCAGCACCATCGTCTGCAGCGAGACGCTGTAGGTCTTCGTCGGCTGGATCGCGCGGAGGTAGGCGAGCGACTTCTGAATATGCGGGTCGCTCGCCGGGACTCCCGAATTGAGCAGCGCCAACGTCACGAGTCCCGTGACGCCGCCGGGGTATTGCAGCATCTCGCTCCACGAGCCGTCGCGAGATTGCTCTTGGAGCAGGTAGGTCTTCCCCTGATCGATTGCCGTACGGACCGCCGCGGCGGTCAGAACGGGGTTTCGGTCGCGCTGAGCGGCGGCAGGGGACGCCCCGAGCCCGATCAAGACGATCGCCGCGGTTCCCTGCAGAATGCATCGCGCGCGTCCGAGCATGGTCCTGTTCCCGGCGAGGTGCAAGTGGTCCCGTCGGCTTTATCCTAGTACGCAATCTCAGGAGAAACAAACGGGCCACGCGTCGAGAACCTCAAGTCCTGTGCAAGCGCAATTCGCACCCAGGCGCGAAACGACCGGCGACAAAGCGGGATGACTCGCTTCCATCGCTCGGCGGGGATCGATCGCTGCCGACGTCGTTGTCGGGCGTACCAGGATGCGAGCAGTGCGCGATCGTCTGTACGCTTTCGCGCCGCTGCTCGAGATCCCCCGGTCGTAGCGGGGGAATGCACGTCGCCGCCCGGCCCGCGCATTGTCCGGGTTCTGACGCGGCTATAGAATCGCTTGGTCGCCGGGCCTGCGGGGGGCACGCCCGGGCGGCGCCGCTGTCGCCGCCGTCGACAAGGCTTGCGCCGTTTGCCCCGTCTGTCACTCTCGCCCGAGGTCGTCTCTTGTCCAGCCCGCCCCGCAGTCTCGGCGACATCCTGCAAGAGTTCCGCCAAACCCGCGTGGTCATGCAGCAGGAGCTGCAGAAGGTGATCATCGGGCAGGAGGAGGTCATCCAGCAAATCTTCGCCGCGATCTTCACCCGCGGCCATTGCCTGCTGGAGGGGGTTCCCGGACTGGCCAAGACGCTGATGGTCAGCACGCTCGCCCAACTGCTGGATTTGGGGTTCAAGCGAATCCAGTTCACCCCCGACCTCATGCCCTCGGATATCACCGGCACCAACGTGCTGGACGAGGACGAGCACGGCCGGCGGAGCTTCCGGTTCGTCGAGGGGCCGGTGTTCACCAACATTCTACTGGCCGACGAAATCAACCGCACCCCGCCGAAGACCCAGGCCGCGCTCCTGCAGGCGATGCAGGAACGCGAGGCGAGCGTAGGGCAAACAACCTATAAGCTCCCCGAGCCGTTCTTCACCATCGCCACGCAGAACCCGATCGAGCAGGAAGGGACCTACCCGCTCCCCGAGGCGCAGCTCGATCGGTTCATGTTCAACATCAAGGTCGACTACCCCACGGCCGAGGAGGAAGAACGGATCCTCGCCTCGACCACCCGGCAGGAGAGGCCGGAGATCCGCAAGATCCTCACGGCCCGGGCGATCCTCAATTTGCAGAAGCTGGTCGGTTCGGTCGCGGTGAGCGAGTACATCGTCAAGTACGTCGCGTCGCTGGTGCGGGCGACGCGGCCGAAAGACGCGAGCGCGCCGAAGTTCATCCAGGAATGGGTCGACTGGGGCGCCGGTCCCCGCGCGGGGCAGTTCCTCATTCACGGCGGCAAAGCGTTTGCCGCCATGGACGGCCGATTCACCGTGGCGGTCGAAGACGTGCAGCGAATCGCGATCCCGGTGCTGCGACATCGGATCAGCACGAACTTCCAGGCGCAAGCCGAAGGAGTGACGAACGAAGACGTGGTCAACCGCTTGCTGGAGACGATCGCGACGCCGGAGATCCCGAAGTACGGGGGGTAGGGAGTTGGTAACGGAGATGGGGCGGAAATGCACAGCGCCGTTGAGTTTGGAGAGTACGATGGGCGTCAGGAACTGTCGCGATCGCATTGCATTGCAGAAGACGATGGAATTGGCCTGCGAGGCCTACGCGTTGAGTGCCGGTTCTCCAAGCCGGAGTTTCGCCGCTTCGTCTCGATTGCGATGGGATCGCTCCGAGAAGTCGAGACGCAGCTGGAGTAGGCCGCTCGATTGAACGGCGCCTCGGTCGCTTCCGCTGACGAAAGCGCGCGGCTGGCTGAAATGGGCTAAATTCCTCCGCGGTCTCGGAAAGTCGCTGGAGAGCCGCTGATCGCGAACCGTCCCGTCGGCACGACTCCTTGCCCCCAACCAACGATCTCCTGCGCCGTGGCCGCCGTAGAAAAATACCTCAAGCCCGAAGTCATCCGCCAAATCTCGCGGCTTGATCTGCGCGCCCAGTTCATCGTGAAAGGTTTCCTCCAGGGCCTCCACGCCAGCCCGTTTCACGGCTTTTCGGTCGAGTTCAGCGAGCATCGCAAGTACACCCCCGGGGACGATCCCAAAGACATCGACTGGCTCGCCTACGCGAAGACGGATCGGTATTACGTGAAGAAGTTCGAGGCCGAGACGAACATCACCGGGTACCTGGCGATGGATCTCTCGGCGTCGATGGCGTACCGGTACGAGCAGGAGCTGTCGAAGTTCGAGTACGCGACCTGTCTCGCCGCGGCGCTCTGTTACCTGATGGTGCTGCAGAAGGACCCCGTGGGGCTTGTGACGTTCGGCGAGCGGATCGTCGACAGCCTTGCCCCGCGCAGCAACCGCCGGCAGATCGGCAACATCCTGTCGCTCCTGGCCAAGCTCGAGCCGCGCGACAAAACCGACGTCGCTCGCAGCCTCACGCAACTCGCGGCGATGCTCAAGCATTCGAGCCTCGTGATGGTGTTCAGCGACTTGCTGGCCGAGCCCGAGCCGGTGCTCGCGGCGCTGCGGCGGCTGCGGCACGGGGGGCATGACGTGATCGTGTTCCACATCCTCGACCAAGCCGAGACGACGTTCCCGTTCGAGGGGCTCGTGGAATTGGTTGACCCCGAGTCGGGCGAGCGGATCGAGGTCGACGCCGACGGTTACCGTGCCGATTACCGGCAGGAGATCGCCGATTTCCGCGACCACTATCGCCGCGAATGCCGCCAAAGCCGCATCGACTACGTCCCGCTCGACACCTCGATGCAGTTCGACCGGGCGCTCACCGAGTACTTGGTCAATCGCCGGGCGCTGGGATGAGACTGCGCATTGATCGCCGACCACACGTCCCAAGGACCGACATCCGTCAGCCGTGCCGATTGTCCTCATCGGTCGTTCAACCTTGGCTGAACGGAACGCCACGTTCGCTGACATGATCTGATGGGATTTCTCACGCCAGCTTTGACTCTCGGAGCCTTCGCGATCGCCGTGCCGATCGTGTTGCATCTGGTCATGCGCCGGCAGCCGCAAGTGCTTGAGTTTCCCGCCCTGCGATTCGTGCAGCGGCGACGCGAGTCGAACCGCCGGCGGATGCAACTGCGGCACTTGCTGCTGCTTGCGCTGCGGTGCGGGGTGATCGGGCTGTTGGCGGTCGCGCTCGCCCGACCCACGTGGCGGCCGCCTCAGACGCGCGGCAAGGCGGGCGCCCCGCTCGCCGCGGCGTTGGTCGTCGACAACTCGCCCCGCATGGAATACGTCGAGCTGGGTCGCACCCGGCTGGAAGCGGCGTCCGAGGCGGCCGTCGGCGTTCTCAAACGACTTCCCGCCGACGCCCAGGCGACCGTCGTCGATCTCGCCGCGGGATCGGCGCGGTTCGCGCTCGACGCCGAAGCGGCGATCGCCCGGGTCGAGCGGCTCGCCTCGGCGGCCGACGCCCGCGAGTTGGCCGCGGCGGTGGTCGACGCAATCGAACTGACCGCCGCCCAAACCGAGCGGCAGGGGCAGGTGTTCGTCTTCTCCGACCTCGCGCGCGGCGCCCTGAACGACGCCGCGGTGGAACAGATCGCCACGGCCCTGGCCGCGGCGCCCGAAGTGCAACTGGCGCTGGTGGACGTCAGCGGCCAAGGGACGCGGAACGTCGCCTTGGGCGAGCTCGTGCTGAGCGGCGTCGCCCTGCGGACCGGCGAGCCGTTGCGGATCGAAACGACCGTCGCCGCCCCCGCGGCGAGCGATCCCCCGTTGGTCGAGTTGCTCGTCGCCGATGGCCGCGGCGAACTGGTGAAACGCGGTCAGCAGTTGGCCGCGCTCGGCCCCCCCGGCGACGACGACGTCGCGGCGGCGCAGATCGAGTTCTCGCTCGACGACCTGCCGCTCGGCACGGTGCAGGGCGTCGTGCAGCTTGCCGCGACCGACGCCTTGCCGATCGACGATCGCCGGTTCTTCACGGTCGAAGTTCGCCCCGCAGCCAAGGTGCTGCTGGCGGGCGAGACGCCGGCCGACGTCGCTTTGCTGCGCGAGGCGCTGGCCCCCTCGTTGTTCGACAACCAACCGCAGCGCTTCTCCTGCACGGCAGTCGCCGCCGGCGAGTTGGTCCGTACCGCGCTGGAGGACTACCAAGCGGTGCTCGTGGTCGACCCCCCGCCGCTGCCGACCGACGCTTGGACCGCGCTGTGGGACTATGCCGAAGCGGGAGGCGGGGTCGGCGTCTTCCTCGGTCACAACGCGACGAGCGAGGCCTTCAACGCTCCTGGCCCGCAACGACTGCTGCCGGGGAGGCTGAAGCGGATCTCGCGCGACGCCACGTACTTTCGCCCGCGCCGGCTCGATCACCCGGCCCTCGCGGGGCTGAAGGCCTACGCCGAGACGATCCCCTGGCAGGTGTGCCGAGTGGATCGATACTGGCAGTTCGAGCAAATCGAAAAGCTGACGAGCGACGCCTATATCGTGGCGGGCTTCGCCAACGGACAGCCGGCGCTGGTCCAGCGCGCGGCGGGGCGGGGTCGGCTGCTCGTCGCGACGACCCCCTGGTCCGAGCCGCTCAACCCCCGCGGGCGCGAACCGTGGAACGAGCTGACGGCGCCCTCGGCGGCCTGGCCGTTCGTGGCGTTGTGCGATCAATTGGTCGGCTACCTGGCCCGCGACGTGCAGCCGCAGCTCGACTATCTCGCCGGCGACACGGCGACGCTCCCGCTGGCCCCGGGCCAGCGGGTGACGACCTTCGTCCTGCGCACCCCCGACGGGCAGGGGTTGCGCCGCACGGCGGGCGCCGGCGACGGCAGTTTGTCGATCAGCTCGACCAGCCAGCCGGGCAACTACCGCGTCACCAGCGGCGGCGATCGGCTTGATCGGGGGTTCAGCGTCAACATCGCGGCCGAGTACAGCGAACTGGCCCGGCGCGACCCGGCGGAACTCGCCGAGGCGCTCCCCGCGAAGCAGTTCCAACTGGTCGCCGGCGGCGACGAAGCCGCGAACCTCGTCGCCGAGGCCGCCGCCGGCCGCGAGCTGTACCCCTGGGCGATCGGTCTCGTGGCGCTCGTGTGGAGCGCCGAGCACTTGCTCGCGAATCGGTTTTACGGGTCAGAGCGAGGAGCGAAGCTTGATGCGTGAGTCGTAAGTCGTCGTGCGCGCCGAGCCGCATGCGTCGGGCGAGCGCGCCTCTGTCGCGCAGGTCGCTCGCGCACGCTTGTGCCAGTTCATTGAATTCGCTTTCACTTCCCTTTCTCGCCTTCCCCCCGGTCGCATGTCTCAGTGGTCGTTCGATCCTGTCGGCGGGTGGTTGCTGTTCGCGGCGGCGGCGCTGGTGCTTGCGCCGCTGGCGGCGCTCGGACCGCAGAAGGTCGGCCGGGGGAAACGGACGACGCTCGCGGCGCTTCGCGGGGTCACGCTGCTGGCCCTGTTGACGGCGATGCTTCGGCCGGCGCTCGAGACGATCGAAAAACGAAAACTTCCCGGCACGCTCGTGATCCTGGCCGACCGCTCGCGGAGCATGCAGGTCGAAGACGCCGCGGCGAACGCCTCGCGCTGGGACTCGGTCCGGCAGTCGCTGGACGGGATCAAGGGTCGCCTTGCCAAGCTCGCCGAGGCGTGGGACGTGCGGGCGTACACGTTCGCCGACGGGGTCGAGTCGGCGCTGCTGGAGGCCGGCGCCGTGCAATTGCCCGACAAGCCCGAGGGTTCGCAAACCGCGATCGGGGCGGCGCTGGCCGACGTGATCGACCGCGAGTCGCAGCAGCGGCTGGTTGCGGTGCTGCTGCTGTCCGACGGGGCCCAACGAGCGTTCGCCCCCCGCGACGAACCGCCCCAAACGGTCGTCCAGCGGATGGCCGCCGCGGGCGTGCCGCTGTATGCGTTCGCCTATGGCCAGCCGTCGGTGGGAGATCAGCCCGACCTGCGACTTAGCGACCTGCTGGTCAACGACGCGGTGTTCGCCGGCATGCCGACGACCGTCCAAGGGGTCGTCACCGCCACCGGCTACACGAACCAGTCGTTCAACGTGCAACTGCTGTGGGAAGACGCCTCCGGCGCGATGGTCCCGGCGGCGACGACCAAGATCACGATCAAACCGAAACGGGGCGGGATTCCGATCGAGCTGACCCACGTTCCGACCCAGCCGGGCGAGTACAAAGTCACCCTCGCAGTCGAGTCGCCCGAGGGGGAGCTTGTTGCGGCGAACAACTTGCAAAGCACGTTCGTCACGGTCCTCAAGGGGGGAGTGAACGTCCTGTACTTCGCCGGCGCCGATCGCGTCGGGGGCTTGCCGGGGATCGAGCCGCGGTTCGTGCGTCAGGCGCTGGCCGCCTCGCCCGATTTGCATGTCGAGTACGAGGCGCTCAACTACCGCAGCCCCGAACTCGACTATCGCGCGCGGATCCGCGACGGGCGGTACGACGTGTTCCTCTTGGGCAACGTCGACGTCACGGCGTTCAGCACCCGCACCTGGCGCGACATGGCCAACCTCGTCGAGCAGGGCGCCGGGTTGGGGATGCTCGGCGGGCTGCACAGCTTCGGCCCGGGGGGCTTTCGCAACTCGCCGCTCGACGACCTGCTCCCCATGGACATCGGCCCTGCCGAGCGGCAGAACTTCGGCGAACCGCCGCGCGCCGACATGCACGTCCAAGGCCCGCTGAAGCTCGTGCCGGTGGTCCGCAACGGCGCCGTCCACCCGATCATGCGCCTGCCGGAGGCGGACGGGGGAGAGCGGCGGTGGGCCGAACTCCCTGCGCTCGACGGCGCCAATCGGATCGAACGGCTGCAGTTGAAACCCACGGCCAGCGTCGAGGCGACGTCCGCCGACGCCCGCTTGTGGCCGCTGTTGGTGACCCACGGCTGGGGGGACGGCCGCGTCGCGTCGCTGGCGGTCGATTCGACCTGGCACTGGCAACTGGGGGGCCGCGGCGAGGTCCATCGCCGCTTCTGGCGGCAGTTCATCCTGTGGCTGGCTCGCAAGGACGAGACCGAGGGGCAGCGGGTGTGGGTCAAGCTCGACCAGCGCCGCTACCAACCGGGGGCTCGGGTCGACTTCACCCTGGGCGCCGCGGACGAGAAAGGCGAGCCGCTCGAAGGGGCGACGTTCGATGTCCAGGCGGCCCGTCCCGACGGCGCGGTCGAGCAGGTCCGTGCGATCCGCCGCGGCGCGGATTGGGGGGGAAGTTTCGCCGCGACCGCCGCGCCGGGAGACTATCGCGTGACGGTCCGCGGCCGCGACGACGCGGGAGCCGACTTGGGGGACGCCCAAGCCCGCTTCGCGGTGATCGATCAGGACGTGGAACTCGACCAACCGGCGGCCGAGCCGACGCTGCTGGCGTCGCTGGCCAACATGACCGCCGACAGCGGCGGCGCCGGCCTGGCGCCCGAGCAACTGCCGGGGCTCGTCGACGAACTGTTCGCCAAGTCGCAAGAGTTCGAGGAAGAGACCGTCAGCCGCGTCACCCTGTGGGACACCTGGGGCCTGTTTGCGGCGCTCGTCGGGGGGCTCTCGACGGAATGGTTCTTGCGCAAGCGGTGGGGATTGACGTGAGGCCGCTAGGACCGAGCCGCGTGACGAAGGCGACGCCAAACGTCGGCGACTTCGAGCTCCTCGGCGAGCTCATCGGCTGCTGCGTCGACGAGCGAACAATCAACCATTGCGCCGTTGACGCGCAGGATGCCGGCGATGTCGCGAGGATGCTTGTCCGATCCCCTTTCGTGACAGTACGCCAACTTGCCGATAATCACGTCGGCTGGAGAGGCGACTTGAATCGAGCCGTCCTCGCTCAAGGGGACTCGCACGGAGCGCTCGATCTGTCCGCGCTGCCATGCCGCGGCGCCCTGGACGATAAAGTCGATCTTATTGCCCGACTTCGGATGGATCACGTGGAACGGACGCAAGAGTGCGACCGCTTCTGCCGCAGCGGCGCGGTTCACGTCGAAGTTGTCGGGGGGGAACGCGGCGCACAGGAGGTCGACGTGCCGGGAATCGATCTCAACGACGACGTCGATGTCCGGCGTGAACCGCGGTTCGCCCCAAATGCCGCTGGCGAACGAGCCGACCAGCGCGTAGCGAGCTCGCAAGTGCTCCCAAGTCGTCGCGACGAATCGCAAGAGGTCATCCTGTTCCGCCGCTGACCCTCCGGATCGCGGCAGCGCGGATTTGCTCGGCCGACCAGGCAGGTTGCCGCACGCGTTCTTCCGCGGCGGCCAGCGCGAGAGCCGTCCGCCGGGCTGCGGCGATCATGGCAATTTTCTCGGCCGGCGATTTCGCACGCAGCACGGCGACCATCTGCGGGTCGAGCGCGTCGTGGGCGGCGACGGGATCGTTTGGCGAGGCGGGTGGTTCTGGAAGCGATATGGGCGTATTTTAGCGTAGACCTGAGTCGCCCGCTTGCTTCGTTTTGTCCGTCTCCGTCAGCCCCGTTTGCGCCTGTGGAAACCGTCGCCGCGCCGTTGTACGACTTCCCCAAGTATTACGATCTCGTGTACGGATCGGACTGGAAGGCGGAGTTCGATTTTCTGGAGGGGTGCTTCGAGCGCTATACCGACCGGGTCGTCGAGCGGCTGTTCGAGCCGGCTTGCGGCACGGGGCGGCTGTTGTATCGGTTCGCCAAGGTCGGCTACGACGCGGCGGGGCTCGACCTCAACCCCAAGGCGATCGCGTTCTGCAACGAGCGGCTCGTCAAGCACGGCCTGCCCCCCTCGGCCTTCGTGGGCGACATGAGCGACTTCAAGCTGCGGCGCAAGGTCGACGCGGCGTTCAACACGATCAACAGCTTTCGCCATTTGCAGACCCACGCGCAGGCCGTGGGCCATTTGCGCTGCATGGCCTCGTGCATCGCCCGGGGGGGGCTCTACGTGTTGGGGCTCCACCTGACCCCCACGGCCGTCCCGCCGATGGAGGAAGAAAGCTGGGCCGCCCGTCGCGGCAACTTGGCCGTGCTGTCGCGGGTGTGGGTCGTCGAGCACAACCGCCGCAAACGTCAGGAGCGGGTCGGCATGAGCTTCGACGTGTACACCCCGACCCGACAACTGCGGATCGTCGACGAAACCGCCTTCCGCACCTACACCGCCCCGCAGATGCGCGACCTGCTGGCGGAGGTTCCCGAGTTCGAGATCGTCGCGATCCACGACTTCGGCTACGACCTGAGCTACGAAGTCGTCGTCACTGCGGCGACCGAAGACGTGGTGTACGTGCTCAGGCGGAGGTGAAGAACAAGTCTCGCCGCGAGGCGATCAGATGGCGTGCTGTGCGTACCGGAGGAGCCCGCGAATCGCGCGAATCAGCGTGAAAGAATCCGAATGTTTCTTCGCGATCCAGCCCTCGTCGATGTCCCGGGCGTTCAGCATGCCGCAGCCCCGCGAAGAAGACTATCGCAGAGGACGCTCACTCGCCGGGCGGATACGCGAAAAGCGGACACTCGCCAACGACGCCTGTCAGGGCGACGAACACGCACGGGCGTCGTTGGTTCGGGCGCACAAGTCAACTGCACCAGGACGGTTCGTCCTGGGCCACGAACGCAAACCTCAAAATGCCGCCGAGCGCTACCAAATGACTACGTTTTTGCCCACGCCAGAGAGCGGTCGGTGAAAACGACCGCTGCAGCAATCGAGTCCTGCCTCTCATCGAAGTCGATGCAACCGCGGCGCACTAGCGCACTTCGAGATCGCAGCAGGCAGTTTCACCGCTCTCCTCACAGCCCGTTCTTAATCCACACGCAATACGATTTTGCCTCGCACACCGCCGCTCTCAATGCGTCGATGTGCTTCGGCTGCCGCTTGGAGGGGCAATTCCGCGCTGATGACAGGACGGAGCTGACCTCGCTCGACCAGCGTTGCAATGGTCGCTAATCGTGCGGCGTCCGGGGATGTGAAGACGAAGTGGAGAGCCGCATTCTTGCTATAGGCGTTGAGCAGGTTGTGGGGTTGATCGTGGTCGACGATGCTGACTAATCGCCCCCCGGACGCAAGACATTCGATGCTCCTCTTGAACGTTACCCCTCCGACCGTGTCGATCACCACGTCCACGCCACGGCCATCAGTTAACGACAGAGTTTCAGCCACAAAGTCGGTCGTCTTATAGTCGATGGCGTGACTTGCTCCGAGCTCTCGGACTAACGACTCGTTTGGAGGCCTGCACGTGGTCAAAACCCTCGCGCCGCTGATTGTCGCCATCTGAATAGCGAGTGATCCGACCCCTCCCGCTCCCGCATGGATGAGGACCGAGTTGCCTGGCGAAATTCGTCCCCGCTCAAACAAGCACTGCCATGCCGTCCCCGCAGCGAGTGGCAACGCTGCGGCCTCGACGTGCGTCAGCGTGTTTGGCTTTCTCACCACGACCGCTGCCGGAACGACATGCTGCTCCGCGTAGGTTCCGGCGCCGGCCAGCAGCGGGGTCATGTAGAACACCTCGTCTCCCGCACCAATATTGCCGGCGCCCTCACCCACAGCTTCGACCACACCCGACGCCTCGCTGCCCAAGATCAACGGTAGTCCAACGCTGTGGGCGTAATCGCCGCGACGCGACTGGATATCCAGTGGATTCACGCCCGAGGCATGAACGCGAACCAGCACATGCAGCGGTGGGAGGGTCGTTGGGGAGTCTACTGTCTGGTATTGCAGTTGATCCGCGCCACCGAACGCTTCCAGTAGGACTGCTTTCATGGCCGTTCCGTTCGACTTGGGTTTGGTTCGGATAGACCTTTCCGCCACTAAGACGTCGCAGGAGTTGCAGGGCGCTTTCGGGGAACTGATCACACGACTGCTGCTACGGCCACATGTGTGCGCTGAAACAGCGTCGCCGCGACAATTCACGACTCTCGCCGCTTGGCCGCATCAAACTTCGCCGCTGCTGCATGGATGGCAGGCATGTGGAGTTCGGCCCACCTCGTGATGTCCGCCAGAAGTGGGAACATCTTCTTTCCCAGGGGCGTTAGCGAATACTCAACGTGGGGAGGTATCCGCTGCAACTGGTTCCGCTGGATGATGCCGTACCTCTGCAAATGTCGCAGTTGTTGGGTGAGCATCTTTTGAATAATGCCCGGCATGCATTCTCGCAATTGATTGAAGCGCTTGGCGCCTTCTTGCAAGTGATGCACAATTCCGACGCGCCATTTGCCGCCAAAGACGACCGTCGCCTGCTCGGCAGGACAGCAACTTCGCGTGGTGAGCTCGTCTTTCATCGCTTCTTCCTTTTTCAGGTACCCATTTGGTGCCTTCTTGCTTCCAGTCGCCGACCGCCGTATCTTTTTGACACTCAGTATCGAATAGGTACTGCGTCACGAGCGAACTATCAAGGGGAAACTGCCCGCGCTCTGAAGCTTCTTTGGCTTGCGCGCGTGTCGTGAGGGATGGGGAATGCTTCAACTCAGGAGGTCGAATGAACGCGGACACTACGACCACGGCTGGTTGAACACCTATCACACATTCTCCTTCGGTGAATACCATGACCCGAAGTTCATGGGGTTTCGTCCACTCCGTGTGATGAATGAAGACTGCGTCAGTCCCGGCGAGGGATTCGGGACTCATCCCCATCGCGACATGGAGATCGTTTCTTACGTGCTGGAAGGCGCGCTGGAACACCGCGATTCGATGGGCAACGGCGAGGTGTTGAGTCCTGGAGAGTTTCAACGGAATACGGCGGGAACAGGCATCACGCATAGCGAGTTCAACCCGTCTGCCAAGGACTTGCTTCACTTCTACCAGATTTGGCTCTTTCCCGAGAAGAAAGGCCTCCCGCCAAGCTACGAGCAGAAGGGCTTTCCTGTGGAGGAGCGTCTCAATCGGCTCTGCCTCGTCGCCGCGCCCGACGGAGCCGACGGGGCTCTGATGATTCATCAAGACGCACGCATCTTTCTGTCGCAGCTCGAAGCAGGCCAGTCGCTGGAGCATCCGATCGCCGCAGGGCGGTATGCATGGTTGCAAGTATTGCGCGGTCAAGTGACGGCGAACGGCGAAGCGCTAACTACGAGCGATGGCGCCGCCGTGAGTGACGAGCGAGCGCTCCGAATCACTGCGGAAGCGCCTGCGGAGATCATGCTCTTCGACCTGGCCTAAGCCAAGGTCGGGTAGCGGTCGTGAAGTGAAGGTTTTGACGCATCGCTTTTGGAGAAAATACCTATGGCAAGCATATTACCGAATACCGACGCTGGCCTGCTGACGGCAGACAATTGCGCTCTGGTCTTCGTCGATCACCAGCCGCAAATGTCCTTTGGCGTCGCAAGCGGCATCGACCGACAGCTGCTCGTGAATAACGTGCTGCTGCTCGGCAAGGGCGCCAAACTCTTCGGCGTGCCGACAATCCTGACGACGGTCGAAACTGAATCATTTAGCGGGCCCATGTGGCCTCAGTTACTCGACGTGTTTCCTGAGCAGCAGCCGATCGAGCGCACCGGCATGAACTCTTGGGACACGCCCGCATTTCGCGAAGCGATCAAAAAGACCGGCAAAAAGAATATCATATTCTCCGGACTTTGGACCGAAGTCTGCATCGCGTGGCCCACGCTCAATATGCTCGCCGAGGGCTACAACGTTTATGTCGTCGAGGATGCCTGCGCCGGCACGTCGCCGGCGGCCCATGACGCGGCGCTGTCGCGGATGACGCAGGCGGGCGCCGTTCGGATGACGACGGTCGGAACGGTGCTTGAGTTCCAACGCGATTGGGCTCACCGCGAGCACTACAACGACCTGATGACATTGTTCCGCGAACATGGCGGCGCGTACGGTATGGGCATTGAGTACGCCTACACCATGGTTCATAAGGCGCCAGCCGCGCGGAAGACGCTCAAGTAGCGAAGAGGACGCTACGCATGAGCCGATACCACGTTGCTATTACGCGCCGCATCAAGCCTGGACGCGAAGCGGAGTTTGAGGCGGCGCTTCGTGAATTCGCCATGCTGTCGCTGCATGCTCCTGGAGTCACTGGCGTTCACCTTCTGGGGCCAGTGCCGGGTAGCAGTTCGAACGAATACGGAATCATGCGTTCGTTTGAAAACGAAGCGGGCAGCCGCGATTTTTACGCGTCGCCTATGTACGCGGAATGGGAAGAGCGCGTCGCGCACATGGTGGAAGGCGTTCCGGTTGTTCGCCAGCTCCATGGACTCGAAGCGTTCTTCAGGGATGCGGGCGTGCAGTCGCCGCCGCCGCGTTGGAAAATGGCGGTCGTCACGTGGCTCGGCGTGTTCCCGACGGTGTGGCTTTGGTCGCGAACGATTCCCGGCCTTCTCGATGGGCTTCATCCGATTGCAGTCATGGCTGTCGTCAACGTCTTTGTCGTCGTGACGCTCGCGTGGCTGGCGATGCCTCTGTTAACCAAACTCTTCAGCCGATGGCTCCGGCCTCCGGCGAAGGCTGTTTAGGAGGATTCACAATGGAACCCGAAGTCATCTTCCATGGAGGAAAGATCACGACGCTTGATGCGTCCAAACCAGAAGTGGAAGCACTCGCGGTGCGAGATGGCGTGATCACGGCCATCGGCAGCGATGATGAAATCTTGCGGCTGGTCGGGACGGCGACGAGGAAAGTCAATCTGCAAGCCAGGCGAGTAATTCCCGGGCTCAATGATTCGCACCTTCATGTCATACGGGCGGGACTGTTCTACAACCTGGAGCTTCGCTGGGACGGCGTGCCGAGCGTCGCCCAAGCGCTGGCCCAACTTCGCGAACAAGCCGCCAACACGCCGCCGCCGCAATGGGTTCGCGTCATTGGGGGTTGGAACGAGTTTCAATTCAAGGAAGGGCGCATGCCCACTTTGGATGAAATCAACGAGGCGGCGCCGCATACGCCTGTCTTCGTGCTGCACCTCTACGACTCAGCGATGCTGAACCGAGCTGCGCTAGCGACCTTGGGCTTCGACAAATCGACTCCCAATCCGCCGGGCGGACTTATTGCCCGCGATAGTCGGGGAAATCCGACAGGCCTTCTGATTGCGGAGCCTAGCGCTCTGATTCTCTATTCGACGATTGCCAATGCGCCCAAATTGTCGTCGGAGGATCAGCTCAACTCGACGCGTCACTACCTCCGCGAATTGAATCGATTTGGCGTGACCAGCGTGGCGGATGCGGGGGGCGGCGGTCAGAACTACCCGGATGATTACGCGGTGGTTAAGCAACTCGATGAGGCGGGGCATCTTACGGTGCGCATTGCCTATAGCTTGTTCGCGCAGAAGCCGGGCGAGGAAGCAGCGGATTACGCGCGTTGGCTGGGAATGACCAAGCCGGGTGAGGGTAGCAGTTTGTTGCGCGTAAATGGCGCTGGCGAGAATCTAGTCTGGAGCGCGGCCGACTTTGAAAACTTCTTGCAGCCGCGTCCCGGCCTTCGGCCCGTCATGGAATCCGAGCTTGAGCCCATCGTCACAAGCTTGGCGGAGAATCGCTGGCCGTGGCGCATCCATGCCACTTACGACGAGTCCATCGGGCGGTTTCTCGAAATCTTTGAGCGGGTTCATCGGCACGCCCCCATCGACAAACTTCATTGGTTCATCGATCACGCAGAAACGATCTCCAACAAGAATCTGGAGCGAATCCAAGCGCTGGGCGGAGGCATCGCCATTCAGCACCGCATGGCCTACCAGGGCGAGTATTACATCCGCCGCTATGGCGTCGACTCAGCGAAGCGCCGGCCGCCGCTTCGACAAATGCTCAAGATGGGGCTGCCAGTCGGGGCAGGAACCGACGGCACGCGGGTCGCGAGCTACCATCCGTGGACCTGCATCTGGTGGATGGTGACGTCAAAGACCGTCGGTGGCTTGACGCTCCATGACGAAGCAGATCGGTTGAGTCGAGAAGAAGCGCTCCGGCTCTATACGCACGGCAGCGCTTGGTTCAGCCGGGAGGAGAATCAGAAGGGCATCTTGGCAGTGGGACGATATGCCGATCTGGCCGTTATGAGCGACGACTATTTTCGAGTGGAAGAGGATGACATTCGCGGCCTCGAAAGCGTGCTGACCGTCGTCGGAGGACGAATCGTCCATGGATCCGCTGAGTTCGCGGCGCTTGCGCCAGAACTTCCGCCCGTCAGCCCGGAGTGGTCTCCCGTCGGGCGATTTGGAGGATACGACAACAAAGCATTCGCTCCACCTATGCACGAGCACGCGCCAATAATGAGCGCCGATGGACGAGTCTGGGACGCAGGTTGCAGGTGTGTGGACTGAGAACGTGGAAACTGCGAGCCTCCCTGGTGCTGCGACTTTGGTTGGGCGCCCTGGACCAACCAGGCGGGTGGAGAAAGGGCTCAGCGCTCGCGCGCACAGGACTGCGCGTGAAATCACTGAAGTTGGACGAACCGCTGTTCCGACTGGTGCGCCCAAACTGGCGGCGGTGAGCGAGACCTCGGCAGCTGCGGTATCACATTGACGACGCCAGCGCCCCGACCACCGACGCCCCGACCTCCCCACCCCGGAGTGCACCATGTGGGCGCGTCCTTGGTCAGTTCGACGGGCTCGCGCCGGACGACAACGCCGCTACGGTCGCGGCAACGGAAGGGTCGAAGCCCGACGACTTTGGCTCGAGGCAGACGGTCGGTTGATGCCGTCACCAGGGATTCGCGAGCATGCGCCGGATTCGCGGGCGCCGGCGGTCCCATGCAGGAATCGAGCGACGTCGCCGAGCGAATCTCCCGGGACTTCCCCCGCCGGGTCCCTCGTCGTGTTCGTCGTGCCGTCTTGGTTCCCTCGCGCAGACTCCTCGGCCCGGCCGCACGGCCGTGGGGGGGAATTGCCCTTCGCAAGGTCGGCCAATTTGGGCAGAATGGGAAATCTGACGGCGGGCTTCCCACGGCCCGGTTGTCTGCGGCCCGGTTCCCAGCAACTCCGTTGCCGACCGCACGGTTTCAACGCTCGCCATCCTGATTGCGGGTCAGCGCTTGAGCACCTCGTCCTCGCCGTCGCCCGTCGCGATCGTTCCCGAGTCGGTCCACCGGGAATCGCCCGAGTCGTTTCTCCGCTGGGCGATCGCCGAGCTGGAATTGCCCGTGATTTCCGAAGCGGCCGGCCAAGTCGCCGTCGGCGTCCCGGAAGCGGACCGCCCGGGGCTGGGGGGACGCGAGGAAATCGCCGGCCCGCTGACCCTGGAGAGCGAACTGGGCCGGTGGCTGATCGACAGGTTGGGGGGCCCCGAGGGCGCCTGCCACGCTCGTCCCGGCGACCAGCCGATGGGGGTCGGCGAAGTGTCCACCAAGCTGTTCGCCGCCTACACGGTCGACGGGGGCCAGTTCCACCTCGCCGGCTGCCAGTTGACCGACCACCCGTTTCTGCGACTCACCTTCCCCGGGACGGCGGCCGATTCGAGCCTGCGGCACGTGTTCGTCGCCCCCGACGGGTCGAGCGTCGGCGAAGAACTGGTCGCCAAACTGGGGCTCGGGGAATTGGTCACGGCCGGCAAGCTCCCCCCGCGGATCGACGAGGCGGCCCTCCGGTCGCTCGTCGGCGCCGGTCGCCGAATCGCGGCCAAGCAGTCGACCGCACGCGATCCCGCGGCCCAAGTCGTCGACCCGCTGGCGGTGACCGTCGTCTGGGTCCGGCATGCCGAGGGACGGCTGCAGTTCGAGATTGGCGACGCGAGCGAATGGCTCGACTTCTCCGGCTGGGCGAAACTGCTGGAGCCGAAACCGTGGACGGCCCGCCGCTCCGGCGCCAGCACGTTCCACCTCGCGGCGACCGACGCGGGGGAGATCGAGGCGGCTGAGCAGATCGCCGTGTGCCAGCAGTCGGGACGCCGCGTCCTGAGGCAGGATCTGGTCGCGTGCAGCGTGACCGGTCGGATGGTGCTGCCTGAGTTCACGCAGACGTGCCCGGTGACCGGCCGACCGGCCCTGCGCAGCGAATTCGCCGAATGCTCGCAGTGTCGGCAGCGGGTGAGCCGGACCGCGTTGGCGGAGGGGCTCTGCCAAGCCTGCCGCGAACTGGCCCCGGCGCGGAAGGACGACCCGCGATTGGCATGGATTTTCGGCGAGCACCGCGGGCTCGACCGCTGGAACAAGTGGCGTCTCGCCGAGACCGAGACGATCTACGTCGCCCGGGCCGACGGGCTGACGAAGCGGTTGTTGGTCGTTGTGGACAAGGAAACGCTCGCAGTGGCCCGCCTGGCCACGGCGAGCCGATTTTCCGGCGGCTGGACCGACGCCAGCGAGTCGGAACAGGCGGACCTCCTGCGGTAGGCGAGACCCGCCCGGGGCGAGGGGCGCCCGGCGCCGGTAGCCAGATCGAGGGGGGGCGAGCCGGGCTCGATGGCCTTGAATGCGAATGTCCTTGTCCGACTAAACGCAAACGTGGGGGAAAAGCTTGGGGCGCGCGGGGGGGCGTTGGCCCACAATTGCAGTCCGGTTGGGCGGGTTGGACCGATTTTTCCTAGACGGGTCCGCCCGTGCGATTATAATTATGGTGCTTGATCACTCCCCCCTCCCAGCCCCCGATCCTCTGAGTCGTACAAGGCACGCGCGGTCCGGCCGGCCTCGTATCTTGCGTCGCGACGACTCTCCCTCTCGCTTGGGGGGCGGTCGGCGGAGCGCAAGATTTCTGAACGCCGGCGACCCTCGCCAATACTGGCAAGCATTCTACGAACGATCGGGCTGAGATTCGGGGCAGCGAATCGCAGGCTGCACTCCATCGATACGCGGTGAACCTCGCGATCAACATCGTGGTTCAGCGCGGATCGACCCCGCCCCGCAAATTTTGACCGTCGCCTGTCGTCGTCGCCGCCGTTCTCGTTGAGCGCGAGAGGCGCGTCCGATCAAGGCGACTTGGACGCGAGGGCAGGGCTCGTGCACTGCGCGCGGGCGATCAAGCCGCGTCGGCGGAGCCGAGCGAAAAGGAGCTAAGCGGGGCGCCGCGGGCGT
Source organism: Pirellulales bacterium (assembly GCA_019636345.1). Lineage (NCBI taxonomy): Bacteria > Pseudomonadati > Planctomycetota > Planctomycetia > Pirellulales > Pirellulales bacterium. The sequence goes on from JAHBXQ010000003.1 coordinate 236,901, forward strand.
CGCCGTTTCAAGAAGAGCACGGTCGCGTGTTCGGCGTGCGTTCGTATTGCGGAAGATGTATCGCGGCGCGTCACCGGCGCCGCAGGCGTAATCTTTTGACAAATGCGCGCGTGCCCGAGAAACCCGAACGAGTAGTGTTAGAATTAGTTGTCTTTGACCCCGACGCCCGCACAAGGGGCGTCGCGTCAATTCTGCCCAGCGAGGTTCTGCGAAGGCTGACTCGACTCCCCCTAGCGACTCATCGACGGCGCTTGTCCCCCGATCAACGCCCGGACCCGCTCAGACGACGCAGGCCGGTTGCCCCGTTTGATCCTGCGACGAATCGCTCCAGCGATCGCCGATGATTCCCCCGAGTAAGCTGACCGTCGCCCATGACGCGGCGCCGCGCGACCCTCGCCGCCCCGGCAGACGAGCATAACGACACAGGAGCGTGGAACTTGTACGACGCACTTTTGGATCACGATCTCGAGGATGATTCGCCCGCGGTCGAGTTGGACCTTGACGACAAGAGTCTCGACGACGATTCGGGCGACGACGAGAGTCTCGATCTCGATCTCGGCGACGACAAAGCGGAAGCCGACGATCCCGCGGCCCTCGATTTGGAGAGCGAACTGCCCGACGGCGAGTCGTGGTCCGACGATCCCGTGCGCATGTATCTCACCCAAATGGGCGAGATCCCGCTGCTCACGCGCCAGCAGGAAATCAACCTTGCCCGGCGGATCGAAACGACTCGGGCCGCGTTTCGGCGCCGGTTGCTGGCCTGTGATTACGTGATCCGCGCCGCCTACAAGGTCCTGGGTCGCGTCCACCGAGGCGAGTTGCCGTTCGACCGCACCGTGCAGGTCTCGGTGACCGACCGGCTGGAGAAGGAGCAGATCCTCGGCCGGTTGCCCCACAATCTGGCGACGCTCGAGCTCCTGCTCGATCGCAACGCCGACGACTACCGCATCGCCACCAGCAAGAACCAAAAGCCCGCGGCTCGCAAGGCCGCCTGGGAGCGGCTCGGCAAGCGTCGTCGCCGCGCGGTGATGTTGGTCGAGGAACTCGGTTTGCGCACCCAGCGGATCGAGGCGATGATCGGCACGCTCGAAGAGTTCAGCCAGCGGGTCGACGAGTTGCAGGCGCAGTTCGCCAAGTCGCTCAAGGAGCGCCGTCCCGCGGCTGAGCGCAAGCCGTTGGTGATCGAGTATCGCAACATCCTGCGGCTCACCCAGGAGACCCCCTCCAGCCTGCGTCGTCGGGTGGCCGAGCTCAAGCAGATTTACACCAAGTACCAGCAGGCCAAACGGGGACTCAGCGAGGGGAACCTTCGGCTCGTGGTGTCGATCGCCAAGAAGTACCGCAACCGCGGCTTGTCGTTCCTCGACCTGATTCAGGAAGGCAACGCCGGCCTGATGCGGGCCGTCGACAAGTTCGAGTATCGCCGCGGCTTCAAGTTTTGCACTTACGCCACGTGGTGGATTCGCCAGGCGATCACCCGCGCCGTGGCCGACCAAAGCCGCACGATTCGCATTCCCGTGCACATGGTCGAGACGATGAGTCGCGTGCGCAACGTGTCGCGCTCGCTGCTGCAGAAGCTGGGGCGCGAACCGACGATCGAGGAGACCGCCAAAGCGGCCAACTGCTCGGTCGACGAGGCCCGACGGGTGCTGGCGATGAGCCGCTACCCGATCAGCCTCGACCGCCCCGTGGGCAACAGCGAGGACAGCCACTTCGGCGACTTGCTGCCCGACGCGGGGGCCGAGAGCCCGGCGATCGGCGCCGCGCAGGAGATGCTCCGCTCGCGGATCACCAAGGTCCTCAAGACGCTCAGTTACCGCGAACGCGAAATCATCAAGCTCCGCTACGGGCTGGGCGACGGCTACAGCTACACGCTGGAAGAAGTGGGTCACATTTTCAAGGTGACCCGCGAACGCATCCGGCAGATCGAAGCCAAGGCCGTCCGCAAACTGCAGCAGCCGAGCCGCAGCCAGGAACTCTCCGGGTTTTTGGACTAACGGCGGCTCTGTTTTCGGCGACGTGAGATTATCATCAGGGGCCCGACGATCGCGAGATCGCCGGGCCCCTGGCTTTTTGCGGGTTCGCCGTTGTTTCCTTTGCGTCGGTCGCTGCTGTCATGTCGACTCTTGCCCCCGTTGCGCCGCTCGACTTCCCAAGTGCGCCGGTGCGGATCGACGACGTGCCGCGGCCGACCAAGCCGGCGCGGCGCTTGTGGCGCACTCTTCTGAATCGGCCCCGACCGGCGCGGCGGTTCGCGCCGCGGCTGACGTTCGACCCGACGCTTGCTGGGCTTGATCCGGCCGTGGCCGCGCACTGGGGCGAGTTGCTGCTGATCGAGGACGTCGCGTCGATTCTCCACCGCGACGGCACCGTGACGTGGCTGCGGCACATTGTCGCGTGGCTGTTCGGCGCCGAGAATCTCGCCGATTGGGACGAGATCGTCCGCACCTACGACTCGCGCAAGGAAGTGCACCGCGTGCTGACCGCTCAGCTCTACCCGGTCGAGGGGAAGCCGCGGATGATCAAGCCGACCGTGCAGCAGTTCGCGTACGCCGGGGCGCGCGGCAGTCGCGCCGGCCGATCGCTGCAGTTCAACTTCCACCCGCTGCGGCCGGGGGTGGTCGTCGAGTTCGAGGAGCAGTACGACGAGTTCGTCGCCGATCGTGCGGGTCCGCTGTTGGTCAACCAGTTCTTTCTGCAGACCCGGGCCCCCTGCCTCCGCCGGCGATACACCGCGGCGGTTGCTGCGCCGTACGAGCTCCACTACCGCGTGCACCACAGCGACGTGCAGCCCGCGCTGCGGCGCGACAAGGAGTACTCGATCGCCGCGTGGGAGTTGAGCGACGCCGAAGGGACGGAGTACGACAACTGGAACCCCCCGCCGCGCGATTTTTTGCCGTGGATCGACGTGAGCACGGCGGCCGAGTGGGGCCGATTCGCCCGGCAATTGCGCCAGGAGTTGGTCCGTCCCGCAGGATCGAAGCCGACGGGCGAGACGGAGCGATTGGCGCAGGAGCTGACGGCGGACAAGCCGACGCCGCTCGCCCAGGCCCGCAGCGCATATGCCTACGCGGCGCGAAGCGTCCGCTACGGGCGCCCTCCCGCAGAGCATCAGGCGCGCAACACCCGCGCTGCCAGCCAGGTGTTCGAGGACCTGCGCGGCGACTGCAAGGACAAGTCGTCGTTGCTGGTGCAGCTCTTGCGGCAGATGGGGATGCAGGCCGAGATTGCCGTGCTGCTCACCGCCGACGAAGGACGGACCCCGTTTCTCCCCTCGGCCCGATTCAACCACGCGATCGTCCGCGCGACGGTCGAGGGGGTCGTCCACTGGCTCGACCCGGCCAGCGGGTTGTTCACGTTCGGCCAATTGCCCGAGGGAGACACGGGGGTCGCGGCGATGATCCTCGACGGCGAGACCTTTGCGTTCGATCGCGTCGCGTTTCCTGACAAGGAGCGATTCGACACGATCCGCCGGTGGCAAGGGCGGATCGACGAACAGGGAGACTTCGTCGGCCAGTTGCACGCCGAGTACAACGGCGAATCCGCCGCGCGGCTGCGGCAGGCGTTGATCGACCGCACCGCCGAGCACTGCGAGCGGGCCCTTCGCTCGTGGTTGGGGAACGAGCACCCTGGGTTCGAGGCCGACCAACTGTGCTACACGGCGCCCGACGATTTGGACGGACCGCTATCGGTGTCGTGCCAGATGCGGGCCGAGCGGATCGCACGGCGGGTGCAGGACGCGATCCTCGTGCAGCCGCCGTGGTACGGGGCGATCGACATGAACGGGCCGTTCGCTTCGCCGACGCGGCGGCAGCCGCTGGTCGTGCCGGCGTTCTACCAGACCGACGAACAGTTCACGATCGAACTGCCGCCGGGGACTGAGCCGCTCGCGGCCCCTGAACCGGCGGCCCACGCGTGCGACTGGGCCCGCTACGACTGCCTCCTCAAGGCCGAGGGGAACACGATCCGCTGTCGCCGGCGGTTGCGGCTCGCCGGCCGGGGTGCTCACGTCCCCGCGGAGCGGTTCAACGAGTTCCGCCGTTTCTGGCAACTGGCCTATTGGTCGGATACGAACCCGATCGTCATGAAGCGAGTTTCCGAGACATGACCCCGTCGCGGCGCCGATTCGCCGGTTGCCCTGACGGGTCGCGCACCCCCATAATCATCGCTGCTGAACGACCGTTTACGGCCGAGTCGGGGCCAGGGAAAGTCGGGGGGATCGATCGCGATGCGCGTTCCGTTGTTCTTTTTGGAAACGCTGGTCTACGGCATTTCGTACGCCTGGCTGAAATACCTCATTCGCACGCCGCAGCCGCTGGAGGGCGATTACGCCTGGGACGCAGTCACGCGCGACGCCCCCGCGGCGATCGATTGGTTTCGGCTTCACTGGCCGATCAAGCCGCTGCGGCCGCTCCTGCTGGCGGCGAAAATGCGGCAGGATCACGCCTTGGGGATCCACGCCCATTACGACGTCTCGAACGAGTTCTACGAACTGTTCCTCGACAAGCGATACATGTTTTACACGTGCGCCGATTTTCATCGGCCCGACGAAACGATCGAAGAGGCGCAGCAGCACAAGGCCGACTTCATTCTCAACCTGATCAATCCGCAACCGGGGCAGCGGATCTTGGAACTCGGCTGCGGCTGGGGCGCCATGTTGCGGCGGATCTACGAAGCGACCGGCGACAAGGAGAACCTGTACGGGCTCACGCTGTCGCGCGAGCAGGTCGCCTACAACCAGCAGCACAACCAGTTCCGCGTCGAGTACGACAACTTCGTCACCTGCGAGTATCCCCGCGAACGCTTCGATTGCATCTACTCGATCGGCGCGTGGGAGCATGTCCGGCAGCGCGAGATTCCGCCGCTGTTGGCCAAGCTGTACGCCGCGATCAAGCCGGGGGGAAAGCTCGTCAAACACTTCTTCTGCCGGGTGAACGACGACATGATGGCGCCTGCGGCCTGCTCGCAGATCTATTTTCCCGGGTCGATGGGCTCGTCGTACCGATTCCACGCTCGGGCGTGGGAAGACGCCGGGTTTCGCATCACGCATCGCTCGATCCACGACTACCGACTGACCCTCCGGGCATGGTACGACAACCTCGTGGCCAATCGCGAGCGGGCCCTCGAGCTGGTCGACGTGCCGACGTACAACCGCTATCTCACTTTCTTCCCCACGTCGTGGCGGTACTTCAACGACAACATGGGAATGCTCACCCGCTGGGTGCTTGAGAAGCCGGCGTGAGTCGAGAGATTCTGGAAACGCGACGGCACGACGTCGGAATTCCTGACGCACTGTGCTCGGCGTGTCGTGGGGGGCAATGCCGGCATCCCCGCGGGATTTTCGGCTTTCGCGGTCGCCCGAATCGCGGCGGTCGAAAACTCGCATCCGGTCGACGGGGAGGCCTGTTGTAGAATGAGGGGAGTCCTGTTCGCCGTTGTTTTCGGTTGGGTCCATGCGTCGCTCCTCCCTTGCCGCCGATGATCGCGAGCTGCTGTGGCCGGCGTGGCTTTTCTCGGCGGCGGTGCATGCCGCGGGGTTGATCGTCGCCGCGTCGTGCGGCGTCGCCGCGGTGCTGCGGGGAGGAGCGCTGCCGCCTTTGCAGCCGGCGGGGATCGTGCTCGAACTGGCCCTCGTCGAGGACGTGCCGGCCGTGCTCGACGCCGAGGCGGAGCCGGCGCCGATCGTCGATTCAGCCGCGCCTGCACGACAAGCCGAAGCCGTCGAACTCCCCCCGATCGAGCCGCCGCCGGAGACCGCCTCGGCGGAGACCGACGAGACCGGCATTCCGGCGGTCGTCGAGCCGGCTGGCGAAGCTCAGGCGACGGAACTCGCCCGGCCGAGCGTGTTGGGTTTGGAGGAGCTGGCGCCGGACGACGTCGCCGCGCGGCCCGGGGCGGCGGCCGCCGGGGCGAGGCGTGGCGCCCCGCGCACCAGCTTTCGCGTCGGGCAGATCGGCGGTCGCACCACGGTGCGGGTGTTTGGGGTCGAGGGGACCGGGACGAAGTTCGTTTACCTGTTCGATCGCTCGACGAGCATGGCCGGGGCCCCGCTTGCCGCGGCTCAGATGCAGCTTGTCGGCAGCTTCGCTGCGCTGGAGAGCGTCCACCAGTTTCACGTCATCTTCTTCAATCACCGCGTCCATGCGTGGTCGGGTTCCGACGGGGCGGGGCGGATCGCCTTCGCCACCGACCGCAACAAGGAATTGGCCGCCAAGTTCGTGCAGGCGACCACGGCCAGCGGCGGCACCGATCGGCTGGGCGGCCTGCGCGAGGCGCTGGGCCTGGCGCCCGACGTCGTGTTTTTTCTGACCGACGCTGACGACACGATGCCCGCGGCCGACGTCGCCGAGGCCGTCCAGCGCGCGTCCCGTACCGGGACGACGATCGCGTGCATCGAGTTCGGCACGGGCCCGAGTCGCGGCCGCGAGAATTTCCTCACCGAACTGGCCCGCTCCGCCGGAGGGCAATACGGCTACGTCGACGTGCTGACGTTGCCGCGGTGACAGGCGGCGAGGCTGCTTTGGGAACCGCCGAACCCGCCCTGCGATCCGGTCTGACGTCCGGCAAGGCTCAATTTTTGCGGAAGAGCTTGTCGAGCGCCCGATTGAGCTCGTCGCCGATCGCTTGGCTTGCGGCGCCCTGCAGCAGTTGGCGCGTCAGGTTGGCGACGGCGCGATCCTCGACGCGGGGTCGCGAGAAGGTCCCCTCGATCGGAATCTCGATGATTTGCCCCGCGAGATTCTGGAGCGCCCGTTCGCGCCCCAGCCACTTTTGCTGCACCGGCACTTGGAGGCGGATCGAGAGCGTTTCGTCGAAGCCCACCGATCCGTACGAGCGGACCGGCACGTCGTCGATGAAAAACTCGAGCCCGCGGTGATAGACGCGTCCCTCGACGACGCGGTACTCGATCGTTTGCTCCTTCATTGACAGCAGTTTGTCGGGGGCGCCGGTCGGGGGAGTCTGGCCGCGTGAGACGGCTTCCAGTTGGCTGACGATTCGCACGACGTCGGCCAGCATGGGGCCCGGGCCGATATCAAGCTGGTGGATGACCAGCCGGCCCGTTGCGTCGGTCATCCGCGGGTTGTCGACGGGGACGAGGATCCCCTGCGAGTCCATCGAGAATGTCCCCGCCGAGCGGACCGCGTCGGCCACCATGGGGACGAAATACTTGAGCATCGCGTCGCTCACCTCGGCCGACACGGCGACGCGCGCGGCGATCGGCCCCGGGGCGAACGTGAGCACCTTTGGCGGCGGGTCGAGGGCCAGCCGCGGCGAGAGCGTGAGCCGTCCCTGCCCGACGGCCACGTCGATCGGGCTCACCAGCACCTGCCCGTCGGCGAGCGTGCCGGTGATCTGCGCCGCGCTGAGCGGCAGGCCGTAGAAGTTGGCCGCGGACCAGCCGGTCTCGACCTTCGCCTGCCACCGGCGCGCCCAGGGGGTCGCGACCGTGCTGGCCAGTTGCGTCGGCGGTCCGGCCGAGTCGGCCGCCGCGACGGGGCCAGCCAGCGAGCCGGCCAATTGCAGTCGCGCCTGGTTGGCGCCGTCGATTCGCATCCCCGGCCCGACGTACGCCGTCAGCAGCCGGGCAAGTTGGTTCGCGTCGTACGTGACGTTCACGTCGCCGCTCAGGGCGCCCGTGGTTCGCAGCCGGTCGATCGCCGCCGTGCCGGCCAGTTGTACGGTCCTCCCCTCGACCTGCAGATTGGCGAGTTGCAGCCGATCGGCGGCCCGGTCGTACGCGGCCGCGACGGCGACGCGCAGTTGCGGCTCCTGCCACAGGGAGGTCGTCCCCGCGGTTCGCCCCGGCGCAGCGTCGCCGGCGCGGAGCAGTTCGAGCGGCTCGGCCGTGATCGTCAACTCGGCGGTGGTCGCCGCGGCGTTGCTGGCGAGTTGGATCTGGCCGACCGCCTCGCCTTTGGGCCAGACGGCCCCGGGGCCCGAGGCGAGCCCCAGCCACGTCGCCAGCCGTTCGAGATCTGCGCGGAACGCGGCCGTGCCGGTCAGGCTGGTCGAGGCGGCCTCGTCCCAGCGAAGGGCGAGGTTCTGCATTTGCACGGCCAAGGTGCTGCTGGCGAGCAGCAGTTTCGGCGCGGCGATGGCGCCAGTGGCGCGGTCCCATGCGATTTCGCCGGAGGCTTCCAGCCGCGGTTCGGCGATTGTCGTGTCGCCGATGCGCCCCTGCAGATTGTTGACGGTGAATTTGAGCCGGTTGACGGCGATTCCCGGCGGGCCGAGGCGCATCTCGCCGCCGATCGTCGCCTGCCCCGCGAATTCGCCGGGGAGCGACGTCCAGGGTCGCAGTCGCCCGACCCACGCGGCCAGCGGCCCGTTGCCGGCCGCCTGCACGTGCCACTGCGGGCCGGCGGGGTCGGTCCACTCGGCGGGGGCGAGCAGTTTCGCCTCCAGCGTTTCGCTGGGGCCGCGGAGCGTGGCCGTCGCCGAGGCGAGTCGCACGAGTTGCATCCCTTGGCGTTTGCCGGTCGCTTCGCCGGCGAGCTTGACCTCGGGGTCGGCGTACAGCAGCTTGCCGTCGCGGCCGACGCGCACCCCGGCCAGGTCGGCGTCGAACTTGGTCTCAAACTCCCCATCGCCCAGGTCGCGGATGATGAACTGCCCGCGTCCCGTCCCGGCTAGTTGCCATTGCGACAGGTCGACGAACTGCCCCAGGTCGATCGCCAGTTGGGCCAGGTCGAAGGTCGCCTTGCCGTCGAATCCTGCGGGGGCGGTCACCAGCGTCGCGGCGGCGAAGTTCGATTGGACGAGCGCCTTCTCGAGCGTCGGCCCTTGGGACGAATCGACCAGCGACGCCTCGACCCGAATCGGTTGGTTCCAACGGATCTCGCGCTTGCCGTCGCTGCCGGCCAGGTCCTGCATGGCGGCCACGAGGGTCCACTTGCGGGCATCGTGTTCCAGGACGCTGGCAGCCTCGATTGCAGCCACGCCGGCGTCGATGCGCACCCCGTCGCGCAGCCCGAGCGTTCTGGGGAGCATCGCGGCCAATCGGGCGACGTCGAACTGGGCCCGCGCCCGAGCGTCGGCGTCGGGGAGCGCCTGCGTTCCCGCCGCGGCGAGCGCCCCGAGATTCGCCTGCCCGTCGGCCGACAGCTCGAACCAATCCCCTTTGCCGGCCAATTTCGTGATCGCCACGCGGCTGTTCGCCGCGGCCAGGTCGAACTCCAGCGCCGCGGCGGCCGTGTGCAGGGTGTCGCCGCCAAGCGCGTCGCTCGTGAACCAGCAGTCGACCAGGTCGAGCTTCCCCGCGGCGCGGATCTCGGAGCTTTGCGGCGGCAGCGACGCCGGGCCGACGACCGCCGGCCCAGGGGGCGCGGGGCGAATCGCAAACCGGGCGTCGGCCGAGGTCTCCCCCGACAGCCGGCAACCCGGCGCCCACCGCGTCAGCCAGCCTTCCAGCGGCGCGAGCGGCGCCCGATTGGCCAGCAGCTCGATTTGCACGACTCCGTCGCCCGCTTGTTGGACGCGAAATTTCACTTCGCCTCGCGACGGAACCAGCGCGCCCGGGGCCACCGCCGGACTCTCGGCCGACAACAGCGCGCTCCCCGAGCCTTGCCATGCCTCGGCGTCGCCCGATCGCCCCGCGGCGAGTTGGAACTGAGCGAGCTGCCACCGTCGACCGGTCGCCGTGTCGTACCCTTGCACGACGCCGTCGACGACCTCGATCGCGATTCGCGGAGATTGGTCGGCCGAGGGGGAATCGCCTCCGGGGTTCGAGTCGGTCGGCGTCGCCAGCGCGGCGACGAAGTCCTCGATGTTGCTCCCCCCGGGGCGGGTTTGCACGTGGAGCACCGGCTGCTCGATCCGCACGGTTCCTAGTTGCGAACGATTCGTCGCCAGCGACAACAGCGATCGATCGCTCGCGACCATCGCGATTTCGGCCAGCGGTTCGCCGTTGGCGTCGATCACTTTCACCCCGGCAAGCCGTTGGTCGCTGAGCCAACCGAACTCGGCCGAGTCGCAAGTCAGTCGGCCCGCCTCGCGGGGGAGCGCCCGAGCGAGGACGAACTGACGGACGACCGCGGAACGGGAGAGCAACGTCGGCGCGGCGGCGAGCAAGCCGCCGACCAGAATCGACAGCAACACGAGTCGACGACCCCACCGGCGCGGCGGGGCGCGGCGCTTGCGCGGCGACGGCGTGTCGTCGGCGTACTTGTCCTCGTCCCGAACCCGGCGGGTGCGGCGGCGTGCCAAAGCGAGCCTCGCGGTGGTAAGATGAACGATTCGGGCTTGGCGCCGCGACGGGCGCAACCGCGCGGATTCTAGGCAGACGCCAGCGGCTCTCCTAGAGCGATGTCCGATCGGCGGCCCGATGCTAGCATGGCCAGAGGGCCGCCGGCGGGGAGTTTGAACGCTCGCCCTCCGCACGCCGTCGTTCGGATTCGACTTGCTGTCACTTCCAGTTCTTGGCGCTTGAAGCGATATGACCGCGCTGCCTCCGATGTTTCGCGTGCGACAGCATTTCGACCGGCCGCGGGTCGACGACGTCGTCGCCACGGTTCGCGAGCAGCTGCGCACTCTGCTGTCGCCGTGCAACGTGCAGGCCGGCCAGCGGGCGGCGATCGCGGTCGGCAGCCGGGGGATCGCTGATTTGACCCCGATCGTGCGCACCGTCGTCGGCGAGCTTCGAGCGCTGGGCGTCGAGCCGCTGATCGTGCCGGCGATGGGGAGCCACGGCGGCGGCGCCCCGGAGGGCCAGACGGCGATGCTCGCCACGCTGGGGATCTCGCCCGAGTCGGTCGGTTGTCCGCTCGACGCCGCGATGGAGGCCCCGGTGCTGGCGACTCTCCCCGAGGGGACGCCGCTTCACTTCTCGGCCGCGGCGCTGGCGGCCGACCACGTGCTGATGGTCAATCGCGTGAAGCCCCACACGACCTTCACTGGTCCCTACGGCAGCGGCATGGCGAAGATGCTGCTGTTGGGGCTGGGCAAACACGAGGGCGCCAAGTCGATCCACGCCGCGTCGCGCCGCCTGGCGTTCGAGGCGATCGTCCGCGGCGCTCTGCCGGCGCTGCTTCCCAAGATTCCGCTTCGGGGCGGACTGGCGATTCTCGAGAACGCCTACGAAGAGGTCGCCCGCGTCGTCGCCGTGCCCGCCGAGCGAATTCTCGCCGACGAACCGCCGCTGTTGGAACAAGCGATCGCGTTGATGGCTCGGTTGCCGTTCGACGCGCTCGACGTATTGGTCGTCGATCGGATGGGCAAGAACATCAGCGGCACGGGACTCGACACGAACGTCGTGGGGCGCAAGTTCAACGACAATCACGCAGTCGCCGGCGAGCGGCCGGCGATCGCCCGCATCGTCGCCCGGGCGCTCACCGAGGAAACGCGCGGCAACGCCCTGGGGCTGGGAATTTGCGACTTCGTCACCGAGCGCCTTGCGTCTGCCGTGAACCACGAGTACACCTTCATCAACGCGGTGACCAGCAACCACATCGGCGGCTGCAAGCTTCCCCCGGTGCGGCCGACGGACGAAGCGGCGATCGCCGCGGCGGTCGAATCGCTGTACGACGTCGACCCCGCGGCGATGCGGATCGTCCGCATCGCCAGCACGCTGGAATTGACGGAGTTCGAGTGCTCGGTTGCGCTGGAGAGCGAGGTTCGGGGGAACCCCCGGCTCGAAATCCTCGGCCCGCCCCGCCCCTGGCCGTTCGACCAAGCCGGCGCGCTGGCGTGAGAACGGCAAGGAGCTACAACCCGCGGCGATGGCGTCGGCGGGGGCGTTGGCCGGGGGGAGCCGGCTTCGGGGGCTGCGGCTCGGCGGGGGGCGCGTCGTCGGCGGGGACTTCCTGCGGCGGAGCGGCAGTCGCGACGACCTGGAACCCGTCGATCTCGTCCCGCATCAGCAGTTTGTCGATCAGCATCTCGATCCGCGTCAGTTCGATCCCCTGCTCGGGGGTGACGAACGTGAAGGCGATCCCTTCGCGTCCCATGCGACCAGTGCGCCCGACGCGGTGGACGTAGTCGTCCGACGACTGCGGCATGTCGAAGTTGATGATGTGCGAGATCCCCGACACGTCGATCCCGCGCCCCACGACGTCGGTCGCCACCAGCAGCTTCGCCTCGCCGGCGCGAAACTGCTTCATGACCCGGTCGCGGATGTTTTGGGCCATGTCGCCGTGGATGCAAGTCACCTCGGGGATCTTGTGCGAGATCTTCCGGTGGAGCTTGTCGACCCCGCGCTTGGTGCGGGCGAAGATGATCGCCTGGGCGGGCTGCTCGCGCTCGAGCAGGGCCATCAGCAGGTCGAACTTCCGCGAGTCGTCGACCGAGAAGTACCGCTGCTCGATCGTGTCGACCGTCTTCCCCTTGGGGGAGAAGTCGAGCACCTCGGGATCGATCATGTACCGGCGGGCGAGTCGCTCGACCGGCGGGGCGACGGTGGCCGACAACAGCAGCGTCTGCCGCTTGGCCGGACAGCGGCGCAGGATTTTTTCGATGTCGGGACGGAAGCCGATGTCGAGCATCCGGTCCGCCTCGTCGAGCACGACGAACTCGAGCTGATCGAGAACCAGCGTTCCGCGGGCCAGATGATCGAGCACGCGGCCCGGCGTGCCGATGACGATATCGGCGCCCTTTTGCAGTCGGTCGATCTGCGCACGCAGCGGCTTGCCGCCGTAGACGGCCACGGCCCGCAGCTTGCGCCCGTGGGCGAGTCGTTGGATCTCGTCGCGGACCTGGACGGCCAGTTCGCGGGTGGGGGCGAGCACAAGCGCCCGGGGCTGATGGCCGCGGACCGGCTCGTTGAGCTTCTCCAGGATCGGGATCGCGAACGCGGCGGTCTTGCCGGTGCCGGTGCGGGCCTGCCCCAGCACGTCGCGGCCGGTGAGCGCAACTGGGATGATGCCCGCTTGGACTGGGCTGGGAGTCTCGTACGCCACGCTCTTCAGCGCGGCGAGCATGACGTCCGACAACCCGAGTTCGGTGAATTTGGCGGTGGAAGCGTGTTGAGAGGCCGCGGGCGCGGCGGCAGGATCAGGGGTCAACGTCGGACGACTTTCGTGACAGGAGAGCGCCGCAGCGCGGGGGCGATAGGCCGAGAGTTTGCTTACTTATTTCAGTGCAACACCTTAGCACGCGGAGAGCCGCAAGGTCAACGCTCGGAGCGGGGTGCGGGAATCCCGCGCCAAGGCGCGAGATCTCTCGGCCGCAGCGGCCCGATGCGACCTGGTCGACTTCCTGAAGGGGCGGCGGGTCGAAGGCTCCCCAATCGAGCGGTCGGCTGATAAGCTACGCGGACCGTTTTGTCCGTGTTTTCCCGCCGGAGCCCGCGTTCATGGCCATCCCGTTCGGCACGACCAAGATTCGCCGCGAAGACCTGCCCCCCGGGGGGAACCTGTGCGAACATTGCACGGCCAAGTGCTGTCGGTATTTCGCGTTGCCGATCGACGAGCCGGAGTCGTTCGAGGAGTTCGAGTACCTGCGGTGGTTCTTGCTGCACGATCGGGCGAGCGTCTTCAAGGAGGAGGACGACTGGTACCTGCTCGTGCACACGACCTGCAAGCACCTGCAAGACGACCACCGCTGCGGCATCTACGAAACCCGCCCCCAAATCTGCCGCGACTACACGACCGACAACTGCGAGTACGACGACGAGTGGACGTACGACTTCTACCTGGAAACCCCCGAGCAGGTGTGGGAGTACGAAGAGGCGACGATCCTGCAGAAGGACAAGGGACGAAGCATCCGCAGCCGCAAACCGAACCCGCTGGCGGTGTTGGCGTGAGGGGCTGGCGGCCGCACTCGACCAGAGGAGCGTCGACAATCCCTAGCTGCGATCCCTGGCCGCGACATCCCGCGTCGCCAGCGAGCAAGGGTGCTCGCGGCTGGGGAGCGACGAGCGAATTTGCGATCGCTTTCCCTCACAGCAGCAACCCAGCATTGCACGTCATCGATCCTGCATTATGCCGATTCAACCCCGCACCTTGAAGGGTTTCCGCGATTACCTTCCCGCGCAGGCGATGCCGCGGGAGCGGATCGTCGAGACTGCGCGGCGGGTCTACCGCAGTTACGGCTTTCGTCCGATCGATACGCCGGCGCTTGAGTATCTGGAGATTCTCACCGGCAAGGGCTCCGACGAGACCGACAAGCAGCTCTACCGGTTTCAGGACCACGGCGGGCGAGACGTGGGGTTGCGGTTCGATCTCACCGTCCCCTTGGCGCGGTTCGTCGCCCAGCATTCGCAAGAACTGGGGCTGCCGTTCAAGCGGTATCACATCGCCTCGGTCTGGCGGGGAGAAAATACCCAAGCCGGGCGGTATCGCGAGTTCATGCAGTGCGACTTCGACACGGTCGGCACGACGGCGCTGACGGCCGACATCGAAATGGTCCTCGTCGTGAGCGATCTGCTGACGGCGCTGGAGATCGATGCGTTCACGATTCGCGTCAATCATCGGGCCGTGCTCAACGGGCTGCTCGCCAAGCTGGGGCTCGACGGAAAGTCGGCCGCGGTGCTGCGGGCTCTCGACAAGCTCGGCAAGATCGGCGCCGAGGGGGTGACCGCCGAACTCGGCCGGACTGCCGAGACGACTCCCGCGCAAAACGCCGCGCTCCTATCGCTTGCCGGCTTAGCGGACGAGACGCACGGCAACGACGCGGTCCTCGCCGAGTTGCACGCCCTGGTCGCCGGCAACGAGCAAGGGGAGCGCGGCGTCGCGGAGCTGCGCGAGTTGCTCGCGGCGACCGCCGCGGCCGGGGTCCCGTCGGGGCGGGTGCGAATCGACCCGTCGATCGCTCGGGGGCTCGACTACTACACAGGGATCGTCGTCGAGACGCAACTCGACGACCTGCCGGGGATCGGCAGCGTCGCCAGCGGGGGGCGGTACGACAACCTCGCGTCGACCTTCACCAAGGAACAACTGCCCGGCGTGGGGGCGTCGCTGGGGCTCGACCGGCTGCTCGCGGCGCTCGAGGAATTGGGCCGGTTGCCCGCGGTCGCGACGCCGGCCGATGCGCTGGTCTGCCTGTTCGATGCCGGGCGACGCGACAGCTACCTCGCGCTCGCCGCGCAGTTGCGGGCCTTGGGGATCGGGGTCGAGGTCTACCCCGAGGCGAAAAAACTCGGCAAGCAGCTTCAGTACGCCGACAAGCTGGGGTTCCGCGCCGCCGTGATCATCGGCGGCAGCGAATTTGAAGTGCACCAGGCGCAGGTGAAGCGGCTTGCCACGGGCGAGAGCACAACGGTTGCCTACAACAGGTGCGACGCCGGCGAAATCGCCGCGGCGATCCGGGCGTGTGAGAACAGCCGCGAGCAGACGTAAGCGCTCAGAAAGCGCAACGTCTGTAGCGAACCGCGGATGACCGGCTTGGTCGCCGACGGATTTTGTCAGTGCGGGGCTGGGCGCGCTTGCGGCGGGGCGGCAGGTGCGGAGTAGAATGCGGTATGCTGGGACGCGCCGCGGGCGAGGACGCCGCGGCTCGCCGTCATTGTCACCCCTCGCGTCTTCTCTCATGCTACGCCGAAATCATTATGAGGCCGCGTTCGAAGCGTACCTGCAGGCGCAGTGTGCGCCGTACGTGGCGGTCAACGAGCAGCGGCGAAGCGTTTCGCCGTGGGGGTCGCTCAAGAGCGTCGACTTCGTCGTCACCCCGGCCGAGGGGCGGATGCTGCTGGTCGACGTGAAGGGCCGGCGATTTCCCAGCGGGGTCCGGTCGCCCCAGTATTGGCGCAACTGGTCGACTTGGGACGATTTGCGGAGCATGGCCCGTTGGCAGGACCAGTTCGGCCCCGGGGCGCTGGCGGTGCTCGCCTTCGCCTACGAGGTGATCGGGGAGCGGTCGCCCCTGCCGGTCGACGAACTGTTCTGGTTCCGCGACCGGCGATACGCGATGCTCGCAGTGCCGGTGGCCGATTACGTGCGATTCGCCCGCACGCTATCCCCCAAGTGGCAAACCGTGGCGATGCCGACGGCCCGGTTCCGCGAGTCCGCCGCCCCGTTCGCTGCCCTGCTGCCGCTTGGCACGCCGGCGGGGGGGAATTAGAGTGGTGATTGGCGACTCGTGACGAGCGATCGGCAGGGGCGGATGTCGCCTTGCTCTCTGTCCGTCAATCACGAGTCGTCGACCCGTCACTCACTCTCACCGGCGCCGCCATGCAATGGGCCATCGTTCTCTTGTGCATCATCCTCGGCTCGCTTGGAGCGCTGCGCCCCAGCGGTCGGCAGAAGGACTTTCGGAAGCCGACGGAGTAGGGGAGAAGGCAAGGAGTTGACGCGGCGCGTTCTGAAGGGGAGGACCGGGGACTGCCGTCCGCTCCTCAATCCCTGGCGTCTTGCGCCCTGTCTCGTCATGCCGCGAGTTGTCGCGCTCCGGCACAAAATTCCGCCAGTGCCGCGATGACGGCTTCCTGCTCCGCGGCGGTCATCTCGCCGTAGATCGGCAGGCTCAGCACCTCGCGGGCCGCCCGTTCCGACTCGGGCAGGCTCCCGGGTTGATAGCCGAGCGAGCGGAAGCACTCCTGCAGATGGAGCGGGACCGGATAGTAGATCGCCGCGCCGATTTGCCGTTCGGCGAACAACTGCTGCAACTCGTCGCGACGGCGGCTGGAACCGTCGGGGCTCGTGACGCGGATCGTGAACTGGTTCCAGACGCTGAGGCAGCGGTCGGCGACCGTCGGCAGCGCGATCTGGGGGGCGAAGGCGAACCGATCTCCCGCGGCGAGGTATCGCTCGGCGTTCGCCCGCCGGCCCAGGGCCCAGGCGTCGAGCCGCCGGAGCTTGACGCTGAGCACGGCCGCTTGGATCGAATCAAGCCGGCTGTTGACGCCCACCAGCGAATGGTGGTAGCGCGGATGCTGGCCATGATCGCGGAGGACGCGAAGCTTGGCCGCAAGATCGGCGTCGTTGGTGGTGATCATTCCCCCGTCGCCGCAGCCGCCGAGATTCTTGGTCGGGTAGAACGACAGGCAACCGCACCAGCCGATCGAGCCGGCCCGCAGGCCGCGGTGCTCGGCCCCGATGGCCTGGGCCGCGTCCTCGATCAAGGGGATCGTGCCCGCGACGTCGGCCAGGGCGTCCATGTCGGCGCACTGGCCGAACAGGTGGACGGGGATGATCGCCTTGGTGCGCGCGGTGATCTTGCGGGCCACGTCGGCCGGGTCGATGTTGAACGTGTCGGGCGTCATGTCGGCGAACACCGGCGTGGCGCCGAGTCGCGCCACGGCGCCGGCGGTCGCAAAGAAGGTGAAGCTCGGCAGGATCACCTCGTCGCCGGGGCCGATCTCCAGCGCCATGAGCGGCAACAAGAGCGCGTCGCTCCCCGAGGCGCAGCCGACGGCGTGCTCGGCGCCGCAGTAGTCGGCGATCTCGCTCTCCAACTGCCGGCACGCCGGGCCGTGGACGAACGCGCCCGAACGACAAACCTCGGCGATCGCCGCTTCCATCTCGCCCAGCAGCGGGGCGTTCTGGCGATTGACGTCCAACATGGGCACGGGGGTCGTCGCGAGGATTGCATTCATGGCAAAGGAGCGCCTTCGGCAAGCGGAACAAGGGATCAGGCGACTGCAGCGGCCGGTCGCACCGGGGCGCGGAGGGTAGGATTCGCGTCGCGGGCGGTCAAGTCCGCGCCGGTAGGGGCAAGAGCTCGGCCAAGGCGGCTCAGGAACAGGGCTCGAGACCTCCCCTGCGTGGGGGGAGTGCGGGCCGTTGTCCCGCGAGCCCAGCGGAGGATAATGCAGGCGTCGACGTGGCCGTCGGCCGCCCATGCTAGCATGCCCTCTGTTCCCAGAACCAAGGAGCCTCGTCATGACTCGTCTTGCCGTCCGATTGCCCGCCATGCTGGCGGCCCTCGTCCCGGCGGCGCTCGCGGTCGCCCAATCGGGCATGGTCCCTGCGAGCCCGGCTCACAAACAAATGGCTCGCGACGTCGGCCAGTGGGAAGGCGAGTTCAAGATGTGGATGGACCCCGCCGCGGATCCGATCGTGAGCAAGGCGACCGAGACCAGCAAAATGCTCGGGGACTACTGGCTGCAGACCGAGTTCAGCGGCGAGATCGGCGATCAAAAGTTCGCGGGCCGCGGCATGCTGGGCTACGACCCCGAAAGCAAGAAGTTCGTCGGCACGTGGTGCGACACGATGACCCCCTACATGTCGATCGGCGAAGGGGAGTACGACGTCGACAAACACGCCCTGACGATGACCTACAAAGCTCGCGACCCGATGACCCGCGAGATGCAGTCGAGCAAGATGGTCACGACCTTCGTCGACGACGACACGAAGCAGGCGGTCATGTACTCTGCGCCGGACGACGCCGGCAAGTCGTGGAAGATGATGGAGATCACCTACAAGCGGAAAAAGTGAGGCGAGAGGGCGGAGGTCAGGGGCGCGGCCCAACCGCTCGCGACAGACTCGCCTGACGCCGGCGGCTTGGCGCCGAACGCTCGCCCCGTTCACCGCAACGGCAGTAGCGGCACGTCGTTCTTGTTCGCCTCGATGAACTCGCTGATCGCGCGCTCCTGGTTCGCCAAGGTCTTCTCGACCGCCGCCTTGACGCGGCGGTCGGCGATGCCGTGGGCGAACCAGGGGGCGTCGGTCACGATTTTCTGCTTGAGCGACAGCTCGATTTCGGTCTTTCCCTCTTCGCTGCGACGGAACTGGGTCCGCATCGCGTACCCGGCCAGCCGCTCGCTCCCCTCTTTGAGCTCGACTTTCGAGTCGAGCTCGTCGACCGTGATCGTCACGTCCTGCGCCAGGGCGACGACCTGCTCCCCGACGTAGTCGTCGAGCGTCTTCACCTTGAGCGTGCCGTGCAACTCGAGCCGCCAATCGGGCTCCAGAAGTTTGAGCGACTCGACGTCGCCGCCGATGGCGCTCCATTTCTGCTCGACGAACTCGCTGTCGCCCCCCATCGCGATGATTTGCTTCGCGCCGTCCTTGCGGACGAGCACCTTGCGGACCGTCGTGAAATCGACCGGCAGCGTGAACGAGCGCGTCGAACTTTGTTCGGTCGGGTACTCGCCGCGGAAGATCAGACTGCCTGCGAGGACGACTGCGAAGCAGACTGCCGCGGCGACCGCGAGTTTCTTGGGGCTGGGTTTCATCGATCTCGGCAAACAGGAGGGCAGGGGGGCAAGCGGCCGAAACGACCGGCCGCCTCAAGCGGCAACGCGCCAGTGTAACCCGCCGCAGCGAGTCCCGGCGACCGGCAAAGTCCTCGGGGCGTGGCGCCGGCGCTCGCTTGGTCGAGCAATCGGGAATGCTGCGTCAGGCTTGGTAGTGATACCATTTGCGCACTTGGAAGGGTGGCTGGGGTCGAACGAAATGAGCCCCCAGGGGGATCCTGGGGGCTTCGCTGCGCTGCGACCCCAGCCACCCTTCAATTTGGCAAATGGCATCACTACCTCAGGTTTCGGCGCGTTGCCGGCCCCCTGCCGCTCTGCGTACACTACAGGACTTGTCCGGGAGCGCGGCGGCTCCCAGGCGCCATGACGATTTCTCCGAGGTCCCGACCGTGACGATCCCTGGCCTGCCGTATGCTCTTGTCCTGAGCGCTCTGCTCTGTTCGTCGCTCCCCCTCGGCAGCGGCGCGGAAGCCTTCGCGGCCGATCTTGCGGCGCGGGTCGCCGAACTCCGCGGCCGGATGACCGCCGACGCCGCCGGGGCCGTCGTGGACGTCAACTTCATGGACGCCGAGGCGACCGCCGCCGACGTGGCGCTCGCGGTCGCCCAGCCGCAACTCAAGTCGCTGACCCTGTGGGGCGCCCAGATCGACGACGCGGTCGTCGCCCTGTTGCCGCAGGCGAAGAACCTGCAGTCGCTCGTCCTGGAGAACACCTCGGTCACCGACGCGGGTCTTGCGCCGCTCGCAGAACTCCCGCAGTTGCGGCAGCTCAATCTGCACCGCTCGGCCCAGCTCACCAGCGCCGGCGCGGACCAGATCGCCAAGCTCGCCGACTTGACTCATCTCATGGCCCCGTACACGAAATTCAACGACGACGCGGTCGCCAAGCTGACCTCGCTGAAGAAGCTGCGCCTGTTGGACTTGCGGGGATGCACGCTGTCGGACGGCGCGATGAGCGTGGTGGACGACTTGCCGCTGCTTGTCAGTTTGAAGCTGCGCAGCCCGTCGATCAGCGACAAAGGGCTCGCGACGATCGCCACCCGACGCGGACTTCGCGGACTCCATCTCGAAGACGCGCGGCTCACCAACGACGGCATGCAGCAGCTCGCCGAGCTGACGGAACTCGACGACCTCAACCTGCTGCGCGTCCCCATCGACAACGACGGCTTGGCGCCGCTCGCCAAGCTCTCCAAGATGCGGCAGCTCAACCTCCGCGGCACGTTCGTCTCCGACGACGGGCTCGAGAACTTGGCCGGCATGTCTCAGTTGTTCAAACTCGACCTCAGCGAAACCGAGGTCGAAGGGCCGGGGCTCGCGCACTTGGCCAAGCTCCCTCAACTGCGGTGGCTGAACTTGTGGGCGACCTATGCCGACGACGATGCGCTCGATCATGTCGCCCAGATGGAGGCGCTTGAGCATCTGAATCTCGACAACACGATGGTCGGCGACGCCGGCGTCGCGAAACTCGCGGGTCTCAAGAAGCTCAAGACGCTCGGACTGTCGCAAACGTCAGTCTCGGCCGGGGCGATCGACAAACTCAAAGCGGCGATCCCGGGGCTCAAGATCCAGCGTTAGCGGATTGCGCTTGATTGCGCCTCGCGTCTTTGCACGCAAGCTTCTTGAAGGCGAGTCGCGCTCTGCGCTGCGGGTCGAGAGAGTCGCTGTCGATTCGCCCCCCCCCGATCGCGGCGGAGGTCACAGCACGCTGAAGCGGAGGTCGTAGAAGCCGACCCCTTTGACGGCGTCGGTGTTGAGCGACGAATTGACGACCTTGGCGATCTTTTCGCGGAGGTTGGTCAGTTCGGGGTCCTCGACGTCGGCATGCGTAAGCGTCCGGACGGCGATCAGCATTCGATTGCGGAGCACCGCGTCCCCTTGCTTGATTTCTTTCTCGACCGCCTTGCGATTGCGGTTGGGGACTTGGCCGAAGGCGTGGAAGTCGACGACTCCCCCGACCGGTGCATGGGGGAGCTTGGGGAGCGTGATCCGGTACTTGCCCAGGTCGACGTCTTCGAGCCGCATCCGCTCGGCTTGTTCGCGCTTCGCCTGGGTCAAGGCCTGAGCGTCGTAGCACCCCGCGGCAAGTCCGACCAGCAGGACGCAGGCGACCGCGGTCCGTGGACTGCGGGTCCGGGCGTCGTCGGGCGTCGCTGGGGTGTCGATCATCGCCATAACCGGTGCGGACGGTACGAATGGTACGAGCGCGGTTGCAGGGGGCGCAGCATCCGCTCGCGGTCGCCCCTCCGGCGCCATCGCCCCGCAGAGAAAACCTAGCTTGCCCGTCGCGGGGTCTGGCCGCGACCTATGATTTCCCTGTCGGCGAAAGCCGCGTTCCGCTCCGTACAATCGCGACAAACGGCGCCTTGCCATGACGACCTCCGCGACTGTTCGTTCCGCAGCGACGTCGTCCGGCCTTCGCGCCGTGCGGTTCGGGCTGGTCCTCGCGTGCCTGTCGGCCGTGAGCGGCTGCGGGGGATCGCATGAGACGGTGCTGGGCGACTACCTGCGCGAGCTGGAGTTCGAGGCGCCGCTCGAGTCGGTCGCCCTCGTGCCGCTCGGCCAGTTTCGCGTTCCGATTGCGATCCGGGTCGGCGAATCGGCGCTCGGCGATCCCCCCGTCTGGATGCGCGTGCAGTTCGAGCTGTTCGCCGAGACCAGTCCCGAGAACGAATCCGCCCTTCGCGATGCGCTCGACCGCTACGACGGCCCGTTCCGCGATTCGGTGATCCGCATTTGCCGAATGACGACTCACGAAGAGCTCGCCGACCCGCGACTCTCGGCCCTGAAGTCGCGACTGATGGACATGGCACGGCCGCTGTTGGGCGAGAATCGGGTGCGCGGATTGATCGTCGACAAGTACAAAGAAGACGTGCTGTGACGTCGTCCGGCGGTGCCGGCTTCCAGCGATCTCTAGCCCGCCCAAGACGAATGACACGATCTGTTTGCCCGGCGAATTTGTTGCGGACCTTGCTGCTGGCGACGTTCGCCTGCGCGGCGACGTTCGGCGGGGGAGATCGCTGCGCGGCGGCGCAAACGGCGGCGTCGAACAAACAACAGGGCGCCGGCGAGCAGAACTCCGCTGAAAACCGGCCCAAGCCGTTTACGCTCGACCTGGGGGACTTCCATGTGCGCGATTGGCGCCCGACGCGCAACGAGACGCCCGACCTGCGGTTCTCCGTGGCGGTCGTGTTCGCCCCCGAGACGAGCGAGCTGACCCGCGAGCGGTTGCGGCACTGGACGAACCGGCTTCGCGATCAGGCGATCATCGCCGTCCGGCTCGCCGAAAGCAAAGACTTCGTCGAGCCGACCCTCGATCAGTTGCAGCGTCTGATCCGGGGCCGCATCCGGCGCACGCTTCCCGGCGTCCCGGTGAGCGAGGTGCTGATGACCGACTTCTCGCTCGGCGACGACTGAGCGGGCGGTTCCATGGGCTGCGGTGCGACGAGCGTCGCTACCGCGTCGCCCCGCCGGCACGCTCGGCCAAATTCGGTTCGCCCCCTGCCGCGAGGTAGGCGAACAGGTCGGCGACCTCTTCCAGCGTCAGTGCGTTGAGCAGCCCCGTCGGCATCGCCGAGAGATTGCTCGGCTGGACGTCGTCGATTTCGTCGTGCGGGATCGTCGTTTGCTGGCCGTTGGACAGCAGCACCTTCACTCCTGCGGCGCCAAGGGGCACGACCATCCCCGCGTAGCTCTTGCCGTTGGCGATGACGACTTTGCTGGCGTATTGGTCCGAGATGACGTGCGACGGGTAGACGATCGACTGCAGAATCTCCTTCTGTTGGAACCGACGGGCGACGGCGGTCAGGTCGGGTCCGATCGTCTCGCCCCTTGCCCCGCAGCGGTGACAGCTTGCGCACTGGGCTTTGACGAACGCCGCGGCGCCCCGCTCGGCGCTGCCGGTTTTCCCGGCGTCGCTGGCGAGGAACATCGCCAGTTCGTCGAAGCTCCATTTGTCGCGGCCCGCGTCGGCGGGGAGTTCGGCCGGCGGGGCGTCGGGAAACCGCTTTGCGTACCACTGCTGCCAGGCGACCAAGGCCCGCGCGGGATCCGCCGCGCTCGCCGTGACAACCTGCCCCGCCCAGTGCGCCAACAGCGAATCGGCCGCGGCGGCCGCGTTCCCCTGCAGTCGCATGCCCGTGAGGATCGCGTCACGGTACGGCGGCGCTTCCGTGGGCCGCTCGTCGACCCCGACGAGCGCCTCCATGATCGCTTCGGCCGCGGGACTCTCGGCCGTACGAAGCGACTCGACCAACAGCGGCCAGCTCTCCCCCTGCGGGTGCTGGGTGAGGCTCATTGCCGCGGCGTCGCGATACTCGGGCTCGTCGCGGAAAATACGCCGCAAGTGGGCCAGCGAAGTCGCATCGTCGGCTCCTCCCAGAACGGCGATGATCGCCACCCGCAACCGGCGGTGGGCGTTGCTCTCCGCACAGCGCGGGGCGACCCGGCCGTCGAGCGCCCGGACCTCGGCCAGCACGTCGTCGCCCGGATGCTCGGGCAGGCTGGCCAGGGCCGAGAGCGCCGAGGCGGGCCATTGCTCGCCCTGGGCGATGATCTGCCGCCGCTCGGGCAGGGTGAGCTTGTCGAAAAACTCGCGGGCGAACAGTTCGACGTATGCCGAAACGCTGTAGCCGGCCTCGACCGTGCGCGCCTCCTCCAGACCTCGCATCAGGGCCAGCTTCGACGCGGTGGTCCAGCCGACCGCCAATCGCGGGGCGTAGGCGAGGATCTGCAGCTTGTCCTCGTACGGCTGATCGGGTTGTTCAAGCTGTGCAGCGAACTTGGCCGCGGCCTGCGGCGCCTGCACGTGAACCAATAGCCGCACTAGCTCGCGGTTCGCCCGGACGTCGCTCGTCGGGTACAAGGGCGCGAGCGTCGCGGCGACTTGCTGCGCTTCGCTCGACTCGGGGACGAACTGGCCGAACTCCAGCGCGATTTCGATCAGCCGCAGCACGTTGAGCCGCTGGTCGTCGGTGAGTCGCGAGCCGCGGGTCGAGGGTTCCAGCAGCGGCAGCGCCCGCTGCAACGCCGCCTTGCACGTGGCCGGCGGGTGATCCACGGCCAACAGCGCCGCCACGCCGTAGCAGAACGGCGTCGGTTCGGTTTGCTTGAGCGCCGCGGCGGCCCAGTCCCGGACCGGCATCTGCTGCAGGGCCCGCATCGCGGCGAACCGGACAAACCGATCCTCGTCGGCCAGCAGCGGCAGGACCAGGTCCGGTTGCGCACCGTCCCAACGGGCGATCGCCTCGCACGCGGCCCGCCGGACCAGCGCATCGCGGTCGGAGGCAAGCTGCGCAAGCAGTTGGAAGTCGGCGTTCGCGGCGGCTCCGCTCTGCCGAAACGGCACGCCTTCGCGCACGGTTCGTCGAGCAAGGGCGCTTGCGGAAATGTTCGCCCCCGCGACATGTCGCGCCGCGCGAGCGCGGAGTTCCGGCTCCTGGTCGTGAACCAGCGCGACGAGCAGGTCCTCGTTCGGCTTCGGGCCGAAGAACACCATCAGGTCGATCGCGCGCAGGCGATCGGTCGTTTTGCGACGAGCGTCTCCGGCGACCGCCGCGAGCCCCGGGCCCCACGTGTCGCCGGCGGCGTGCTTGAACCGGGCGATGGCCGCCCGGGCCCAGTCGGCGTCAAGCTGCGGCTGGGCGATCGCCTGCTCGACCGGCGAATCGGAGCCGAGCGCGACGCCCCCGTTCGGGCCCTTGTAACGAACGCGGTACACCCCGCCGTCGGTGCCGCGGCCTCCCGTGCAGAAGTACAGCGCTCCGTCCGGCCCCACGGCGCAGTCGGTTGCGTTCAGCGGCCGGCCTTCGAGGAACTCGACCCCCTCGGCTTCGTACGTCGCCCCTTGGCGTTCCAAGGTCACCGCGTAGATCCGCCCCGTCGCCCAGTCGCAGGCGAACATCACGCCGCGGAACGCCTCGGGATAGGCCGTATGGTCGTAGAATTCGACGCCGGTCGGCGAACCGACCCCCACCTCCCAAGCGGCGGGCAGGCTGTCGAAGTGGTACTCGGGCCACTTCGACCAACCGCTGCGCCAGCCCATCTCGGCGCCCATCGTCACATGGTTGACCCGCGTGGGGCGATACCACGGCGCCCCGCGGTCCCATTCCATGTCGGCGTCGTAGGTGAACAGCTCGCCTGCCGGATTGAACGCGAAGTCGTAGGAGTTGCGCAAGCCCCCGGCCACGGTCTCGACGAAACTCCCCTCGGCGTCGGTGCGGATCACCGTGCCGCCGGGCGCCGGGATGCCGACCGCGTGCCCGCGCGGATCCTCGTGCTTGGGCCGAATCAAATCCCCTTCGTACCAGTTGCGGTAGGGACTGCGCTCGCCGGGGGTCCCCGCGGCGCGAACGAAGTTGCCCAAGAGGACGTAGATCAACCCGTCGGGACCCAGCCGCACCGCGTGGGCGCCATGCTCGCCTCGACTGCCGGCGAAGTCGATCAGCTTGACGATCTCGTCCGCTTTGCCGTCGCGATTGGCGTCGCGCAAGCGGTAGAGCGCCGGGCCCTCCGGCCCCGTGCCGGTGACGAACACCCGCGAGCCAAGGGCGAGGATTCCCTGCACGTTCTCGATCTTGTCGCAGTAGGTGGTCACCTCCTCGGGGACGCCGTTGCCGTCGCGGTCGGCCAGCCGCAGCAGATGGCCCCCTTCGCGCGACACGAGCATCGCCCCCTGGGCGTCGAAGGTCATCGCGATCAGCGAGCCGACCTCTTCGTCGCGGGCGATCCGCTCGATCTCGAACTCTTCGGACAGGATGAACCGGGCGCCCCGTTCGGCGGAGACGACCTCGTTCCCCCAGGGGAGAGTCGCCCCCAGCCGGCCGAAGCTGCGTGCGGAGAGCCAGTCGCGGTCCGGGAACTCGGGGAGGGTCCAATTGGCGAACTCGCGCACACTGGTTCGCCAGGAGCCGTCGGTGGGGAGCGATTCCCACGATCCGCCGAGGTCCTTCACGACCAACTGTCCGGCGAGCCCCGCAGCGCCGGGTTCAAGATTGGACACCCGCACGGCGATGACGTTCATCCCGGGGCGGAGCAGTTTGGCGACGTCCCACTGCTGCATCCGCCGCCAGTCGCTCGACTTGCCGACCAGCCGGCCGTTGACGTAGGCCTCGAGGACGTTGTCGCCGGTCAGTGCGAGCAACGCCCCCTCGGGGGCTTGCACGCGAAACGACTTGCGGAAAAAGCAATCGGACTGCGGGACTTTGTCCTTCTCGTGCGCGGGGGACCAGATCCACTGCGCCTCCGCGGCGTGCAGGACGCCTGCGCCGAGGATCGAGAACACGACGATCGCCGTCGCCAGCGCGCACCATGCCCGCTGTGCACGAAAGACAAGAACCGACATGACGCGCACCGTTGAACCTTCCCTGGAAACGAGCCGAAATCGAGCCCGCCAGCATACCAGCCGCCGCCCGCAACGACCAAGGCGAGGTTCGCAGCCCCTCGCAGGACGCCCCCTCCACTGGAATTGACCCTCCTCGCACGACTGGGATAGGATCACCTGCTTGGGCGGGTCACTTTGCCCAATCGTTTTCCTTTGCCAACTTCGCCGGCTTGACCGCGCCTCTGCCGCAGGAGGCCCCGGGACGTCGGCGACTCGCCCCGCGATTGCATGATGAAGGTTCTCTCTCCCGGCGGCTGGCGCGTGCTAGCTGCCGTCGCTTTACTGGTTTCGACGACGTTGGTCGGCGGCTGCTCCTCGAAGGCGCTCCCGGAAAGCAAAGACCCCCCGAAGACCTCCGCTGACGCTGCTCCCTCCGACGAAGAGCAAGCGGACGGCGCGTCCGAGGGGGATTCCGCGAGCTTCGGCGCCAACGCGGCGGCGGACTTGGCGCAAGCGACGAAAGCCTCAGTCTCGTCGGCCGACGAGAGCATGCCTTGGAACTTGGGCAATGCGCTGGAACCGTTCGATCCGCCGTCGCGGGAGGAACTCGAGAACGTCGAGTGGGTCGAGCATCCCGTCGTCGACCCCGACGCGGCGTTGCGGGCCGCGAAGCAAGAGCAAGGGGCGCCGCTCGTCTCCGCCGCCGAGGCGCTCAAGCTCCGCAACGACTCGCCGGAGAACAATCGAAAGATCCTCGGCGCCCTGAGCCAACTCGCTCCCGAGGACGGGACCGGCGTCGACTACGCCGCCAAGGTGGTGCGGCACGTATCGGGAGACTTGGGGAGCACCAACCCGCTGTTCGCCAGCAGCGTCACCGAAGCCGAGTTCGGCGACTTGACGGGCTTCAGCCCCTTGAACTTCGATCACCAGCTCGAGTTTTTCGCCTCGAAGCACTCGCTCGCGTCGTGGCGCTCCAGCGCCGACGGCATGATGGAAATGATCGTGCTCCGCGACGACCTGACGTGGTCGGACGGCCAGCCGCTCACGGCGCACGACCTCGAGTTCTCGTTCAAGGTGATCATGACCGATCATCCGCTGTTGGTGATCCCCGCGATTCGCCAGGGAGTCGACCAGCTGAGGGCGGTCGTCGCCTACGACGATCGCACGCTGGTCTATTTTCACAAGAACCGCTCGGCGATCGCCTACAAGAACATTCTTTTCCCGGCGCTCCCGAAACATTTGTACGAAGAGTCGTTGAAGGAAGACCCGTCGATGAAGCGGAGCCGGCGCCACTCTGAGCTGGAGGACCGGCCGGTGACGTGCGGCCCCTACGAGTTCGCCAGCCGCCGCAAGGCGCAGGAGTTCGTCGTCCGTCGGCGCGAGAGCTATTACATGCACAACGGCCAGCAGGTGCGGCCCAAGCCTCACTTTGCCGAAGTGCGGGTCAAGGTGATCGAGGATCTCAATACGGCCCTGCTCGCCCTCCGCGAAGGGGACATCCACTCGATGGAATTGCGTCCTGAGCAATGGTCGACGCAAACGACCGACGATCGGTTTTACGCCAAGAACACCAAGATTTACGACACTGAGTGGACCGAGTTCCATTTCATGTGGAATCAGAAGACCCCGTATTTCAACGACCCCCGCGTCCGCTGGGCGATGACGTACGCGGTTGATTACGACGAGCTGCTGAACGTCATTTGTCGCGGCCTGTACGAGCAAAGTCGCGGCAATTACCACCCGTCCTCGTGGATGTTTCCGCAGGACGGCCCCGACCCGGTCGAACAGGATCTTGTGAAGGCGGAGGAGCTGCTCGACGAAGCCGGCTGGATCGATCACGACGGAGACGGCTTTCGCGACAAGATGATCGACGGCAAGCTGGTGCGGTTCGAGTTCGTCCTGATGACCTACACGACCGAAACGGGTCTGCAGGCCGCGACGCTCATGAAGGATTGCCTCGATCAGATCGGCGTCGTCTGCCATGTCAAGCCGACCGAGTTCGCAGCGATGGTCGACGCCACCCAGAACAAAAAGTTCGACGCCTGCATGGGAGGCTGGGGCACGGGAGCCGATCCCGACTCGAACGAGAACATCTTCGCCACAGACCAGCCCCGCAATTACACGAGCTACTCGAATTCCGAGGTCGACGAGCTGTTCAAGCAAGGCCGGATGGAGTTCGATCGCGAGAAACGTGCGGCGATTTACGGACGGATCCACAATCTTCTGTGGGAGGATCAGCCCTATACGTGGCTGTTCTACCGGTCGGGGTTCTTCGCGTTCAACAAGCGCTTGCGCGGCTACAACTTCAGCCCCCGGGGACCGTTCAATTACAGCCCCGGGTTTGACGCGATCTACGCGACGCAAGCGGTTCCGTAACGCGGGCTCGTCGTCCTCGCGGCGAGTGCTTGAGCGCAGCCAAAAAAATTGAACTGACAAAGCACGAGGCTTTCTCCGACGGCGAATCTGGCCGACGGTTGTTTCCCGATCGCTGAGAACGCTCCGGCATGACCGCATACTTGATCCGCCGCATCGGCATCGGGCTGATCACGCTGGTGCTCATCACGGCGCTCATCTACGGGCTGCTCCGGGCGATGCCCGGGTCGCCGATCACGGCCGACCCCGCGAATCTCAACCCGAGCAAGCAGATCACCGAAGAGGCGCGCAAGCTGTACGAAAAACAGTACCACCTCGACAAAGAGTGGTACGTCGCCTACGTCCTGTGGCTGAAGGACCTCGTTCTCCACGGCGATTTGGGGATCTCGTTCAAAAACAACAATCGCGGCGTCACGTCGCTGATCGTCGATCGCATGCCGGCGACCTTGCTGCTGTCGGTCACGTCGCTTGTGCTGGCTTACGGGCTGTCGATTCCGCTGGGGCTATGGGCCACGGCCAAGGACGGCACGCTCGCCGAGCGGAGCGTCAGCGTCGTGTTGTACATGCTCTACTCGCTGCCGGCGTTCGTCGCGGCGCTTTATTTGCAACTGTTGTTTTACGTCAAGCTCGGCTGGCTGCCGCTGTTCGGCATGACGTCCGACAACTACGCCGATCTGTCGACGCTCGGCAAGGCGTTCGACGTGATGCAACACGCCGCGCTGCCCATCGTCTGTTTTACGTACGGGGCGCTCGCGTACGATTCGCGCTTCATTCGCGCGAACATGCAGGAAGTGGTCCGCCAGGACTACATCCGTACGGCCAAGGCCAAGGGGGTCGGGCCCCGGGCCGTGCTGTGGCGCCACGCGTTCCGCAACACGCTCATTCCCCTGGTGACCATGCTGGGAATGACGTTGCCGACCCTGCTGAGCGGGGCGGTCATCCTCGAGCAGGTCTTCGCGTGGCCCGGAATGGGCCAGCTCTACTTCGACGCGATCAAACAGCACGACTACAACGTCGTGATGGGCCTGACGCTCATGTTCAGCGTACTCACGCTCGTCGGGCAACTTCTGGCCGACGTGTTGTACGCCGTCGTCGATCCGCGCGTCAGTTATCAATAACGACATTCGCCCTCGCCCATGAGCAGCCCGACGCATCAGCCGCCGAAGTCGCCCGGTTTTTGGCGCGAGACGTGGTCCCGGTTTCGCCGCCGGCGGCTGAGCATGCTCGCGTTGGGATTCGTCGCCCTGTTGGTGCTGGTTGCGGCCGCGGCCCCGCTGATCGTCGGGACCAAGCCGATCGTCTGTCGGTACAAGGGCGAGCTCTACTTCCCGTTTTTCGGCTACTACGTCGATTCGTGGGAGAACCCCGTCTTTCGCAAGGACCGCGTCTATCCCGTCTATGCCAGCAATTTGCCGCGGCGCGACAAGGAGAGCTGGGCCGTGTGGCCGCTGGTGTATCAGGACCCCTACCGACGGGTCCGCAAGGGAGATTGGCCCGATCACCCGGGCAACCCCTTTGGCGCCGACGGGGCGCCCAGCCGGCTCAACTGGTTCGGCACGACCCGCGAGGGGTACGATGTGTTCGCCCAGATGATCCACGGCACGCAGATCGCCGTGAGCGTCGGGTTCGTCTCGATGGGCATCGCCGCGGCGGTCGGCATCACGCTCGGGGCGCTGGGAGGTTATCTGGGCGGGTGGGTCGACATGCTCGTCAGCCGGCTCACCGAGGTGGTCATGTGCATCCCGACCTTGGTGCTCATCCTAGTGCTGGTGGCGTTTCTCGACAACGTGACGAACTGGCACCTGATGGCGGTCATCGGCTCGGTGAGCTGGACCGGCATCGCCCGACTCACCCGGGCCGAATTTCTCAAACTCAAACAAATGGAGTTCGTCTCGGCCGCGCGGGCGCTGGGCGCCTCGCCGCTGCGGATCATGTTCCTGCACCTGTTGCGCAACGCGCTGGCCCCGGTGCTCGTGCCGATCAGCTTCGGCATCGCCTCGGCGATCCTGCTCGAGTCGAGTCTGAGCTTCCTGGGGTTCGGCGCCTCGCCCCCGAACCCCAGTTGGGGAACGCTGCTGCAGTCGGGCCGCGCCGACATCGAAAAAATGTGGTGGTTGATCGTCTACCCCGGCGTCGCGATCTTCCTGACCGTGCTGGCCTACAACCTCATCGGCGAAGGCCTCCAAGAAGCCACCGACCCCCGCTTGCGGCAAGACAGCCACTGACGCTTCCACGAAGACATCGCCAAGGCGAACATCAGCGCCTGGCGGCGAAACGTACGCTGACGCTCGATCGCCCCCTCCGCGAAACCCAGTCCTCCGTGGTTCTTGCTTCTGGAGTCCTTCGTCAAACGACGTCCTGCCTTTGCGGTCGAAAATTCCGAGCCCTTTGCCGCCAAACCTTTCGTGATTTCCATAATGCCTGCCGTACTTGACGTCGCCGATCTGCGGACCCACTTTCACACCGACGAGGGGATCGTCCGCGCGGTCGACGGGGTGACGTTTCGCATCGACCCCGGGCGCACTCTGGGGATCGTCGGCGAGAGCGGCTCGGGCAAGAGCGTCACCTCGCTGTCGATCATGCAACTGCTCTCCTCCTCGGCGAAAGTCGAGCCCGGCAGCAAGATCGCCCTGCTGGGTCGCGAGCTTGTCGGCCTCCCCGAACCCGCCATGCGCGGCATCCGGGGCAAGGACGTCAGCATGATCTTTCAGGAGCCGATGACCTCGCTCAACCCGGTGTTCACCGTGGGAAGCCAAGTCGCCGAGGCGATCATCCTGCATCAAAAGACGACCAAGTCCGAGGCCCGGGTCAAGACGATCCAGCTCTTCCGCGAGGTGGGCATCCCCGACCCCGAAGAACGCGTCGACGCCTATCCCCATCAGATGTCGGGAGGGCAGAAGCAGCGCGTGATGATCGCGATGGCCCTCTCCTGCAATCCCAAGCTGCTGATCGCCGACGAGCCGACCACGGCCCTCGACGTGACGATCCAGGCGCAGATTCTCGACATCCTCCGCAACCTGCGCGACCAGCGCGGCATGGCGATCTTGTTCATCACGCACGACCTGGGGGTCATCGCCGAGATCGCCGACGACGTGTTGGTGATGTTCCGCGGCGAGGAGGTCGAGTACGGCCCCGTGCTCGAAATCTTCGAGAACCCCAAGCACCCCTACACCAAGGGCCTGCTCGCCTGCCGGCCGCGGCTCGACACCCCCTACAAGCTGCTGCCGACCGTGTCCGACTTTATGGACGTGGCGACTGTCGACGGCAAGCCGGTCGTCACCGAGAAGCAACTCACGGCGGAGCGGCTCGAACAACTCCGCACGCAAGGTCGCGGTCGGTTGCTTCATCCGCTGAGCGAACTGACGGCCATGGGGCATCCCTGGGAGGACGCAGGGCATCCCCCCGACGCGACCGCCGTGGCCGAGGGGACGACGCCGATCCTGGAAGTCGAGAACCTGGAGGTCCACTTCCCTGTGCGCCGCGGGGTGTTCTCGCGCGTCGTCCGGCACATTAAGGCGGTCGACGGGGTCAGCTTTCGCGTCTATCCCGGGCAGACCCTCGGGCTCGTCGGCGAAAGCGGCTGCGGCAAGACGACCACTGGTCGGGCGATTCTGCGACTCATCGACCCGACTGGCGGAGCCGTGCGCTACCACGGCGTCGACCTCGCCAAGCTCTCCCGCAGCGAGATGCGCACGATGCGCAGCAGGTTGCAGATCATCTTCCAGGACCCGTACGGGTCGCTCAACCCGCGGATGACGGTCGAGGCGGCGGTCACCGAGCCGATGGTCATCCTCGGACTGGGCGCCGGCCGGGCCGACCGACGAGCCAAGGCGGCCGCCCTGCTTGATGAGGTCGGGCTGAGCCCCGACTACCTGCGCCGCTATCCGCACGAGTTTTCCGGCGGCCAGCGGCAACGAATCTGCATCGCCCGGGCCCTGGCCGTCGAGCCGGAGTTCATCGTCTGCGACGAATCGGTCTCGGCCCTCGACGTGTCGGTGCAGGCCCAGGTGCTCAACCTGCTGAAGAAGCTGCAGGAGACCCGCAAGCTGACCTACATCTTCATCAGCCACGATCTGAGCGTCGTGAAGTTCATGGCCGACATGATGGCCGTGATGAACGAAGGCAAGATCGTCGAGTTCGGCCCGAGCGAATCGATCTACGCGGCCCCCCGCGAGGAGTACACTCGCAAGCTGATCAGCGCGACCCCGAACGACGACCTGGAGCACATCCGCAAGCTGGCGAAGGCGCGCGAAGCGATGCGACAAGTGCAAGCGACGTGAAGCGGAGCGCGCTGCCGGCGACATGACGTCGGCAGCGGGACCTGCGTGAGCGGGAGTGGACGCCGCCGTGACGACTCAACCCTATTCCGACGATCGATCGCGCAGATTGTTCGCCGCGCTGATCGCGGCGGCGGCGGTTCTGCTGATCTCGGCCGGATCGTACAGCGTGCTCCGGCTCTATGTCGCGTATCACCGCTGGCAGATGGGCCGCGCCTTTCTTGTCGACCACGATCAATCGCAAGCGCATCTCGCTCGCCTGGTTCAAGTCGGGGCGCTCGTCCACTATCGTCGCGAGTTTGCGGCGATCGATTCCGCTTCTCCCGCGGCGGATTTCGTCCGTAGCCGATTCCGCGCCCGGACGACCCCTCCTGCCGAGATCACTTCGGACAGCGCCGCTGAGCACGGCAAACCGCTCGTCATCGCCGCCTGGTGCGAGCCTCAGGACGAAGCCGCTTGGCTGGAATTTGAAGCAGAACTCGAACGCGAGATCGCGGCCAAGTCGCTCGCGCCGAGCCCGCCGAACGTCGGCAAGTCGCCCCCCTCGCCGGTCGGCGACCCGCAGACGCAGGAACCAGAGCACGACCCGTGACCGCCCCGTGCGATCCGTACCGGTCGGCGCCCTCGCCGGGGTAGCCGGCCAAGTCCGCTACGCGCCGCCGTTCGGGATCGAGGCGTAAGGCCGGACAAAGAAAAACGGGCCGCCGATCACAGCGATCAGCGGCCCGTCGTCAGTTTCTGTTCGTCTCGGACTTCGTCGCCGGAAGGGCCTTATGCCCCGCGACGCCGCGCGGCCGCGACGACCAGCGCCCCGGCCAACAGGGCCAAGCCCGCGGTCGCCGGTTCGGGTACCGCCGCAACGACGGCAGTTGCCTGAGGCTGACCGTAGTTGCTCGTCCACGCGGCCAGGTCGTCGGCGTCGACGTCCCCGTCGAGGTCGGCGTCCCCTTGCGAGTTCGTGGCGCCGCTGGTCGTGCCGTTGTTGCGCTGCCAGATCAGGAAATCGGAGCCGTCGACGAGGGTGCTGTCGTCGAAGTCGGCGTCGAGAGGAGGTGCGGCGGGGACGAGGTCGAAGATCGGCGGGCCTGCGGCGGCGTTGTTGGCCCCCGGGACGCCGGTCAGCCCTTCACGGTAGCCCACGTAGAACGTCGCCGCCAGATCGGCGTCGGTCGTGAATGCGTAAGGGTTGTCGCCGAAGCGCGCCGATACGTTGCCGGTCGCGGCGTCGTAGTCGATGCTCAATCGGAACCACCCGGAGGCGAGTCCGGAGACGTCAATCTCTTCGATAATGTTCCATTCGCCCGCCGCGGGTTTGCTGTTCCCGCCGTCGCCGAAGTCGACCAGCATGAGCTTCTGAAAGTTGTTCACTCCCGTCGGCTCTTCGTACCGCTGATAGAGCCAGCCGATCCCCGTGCTGGAATTTCCCGTCACGGTCGTCGGAGCCAGAACTAGATTAGTCGGGTCGGGGGTGACGAAAAACGCGTCGGTCGTGCCGATGCCATAGACGGTCGTTTCAAACTCGGCCGCGTTGGTGATGCCGGTGATGCCGATCGGGGCCGTATCAAAATAGGCCCACAAGTCGAATTTCGAGACGAGTTCCTTCGAGTAAATCGAATTGCCGCCCCCCGTTTCGTCCCATGCGATGATCGCGTTCCCTCCTTGCGGCGAAGCGGGAATCGCGCTGAAGTGAAACGCGTTCGTGGCGGTCGGGTCGACGACCCGCGGCAGCACGAACGAAGCGTGGTATTGAGTCGAGAGTTCCGTCCCCACGCTCATTGCGTCGACGTCGGGAATGTTATGGACTGGAACCAACGGCAGGTTGTTGCTGGCTCCCGGAGTGAGCGGCAGAATGCCGAAGTCGCGACCGTTGCTGTTCGAATCATGTCCGTCGCGGTATCGGCTCCAGCCTTGCGGCACGTTCGGAGTGAGCGCGTTCATTGAAATCAACTGGCCCTGAAACCCGCTTCCGATCTGCGCCAGTTGGTCGGCGGTGGCGCCCGTCAAGCCCGTGGCGCCGAGGCGGAACACCTCGTAGGCCACGGCGTCGACCATGTCCCCGTTGTTGTCGCGCAGCTCGATTGCATTGGCAGCGACATCGGGATACAGCTCGATGCCGGTCGTGCCGGGGGGCGTGTAATTGACGTTGGGCACACCGGCGGCGCCGATCACAAAGTAACCTCCCGGGGCCAGCATCGTGCCTGTGGGAATCACGTCGGAAACCAGCGGCGCGCCCCCTTCCAGGCTGGCGACGACAAGCGACCAGTCGCCGATGTCCACCGCAGTCGGTCCGGGGTTGTACAACTCCACGAATTCACGGTCGTCGGGATTGAACGCCCCGGACCCCGCGGTCCGTTGCTCTTTGACAATTTCGTTGATGACTACCGCCTGCGCGGAGGCGGTGGTCACGACGGCGACCACGGTCAGGATCGCGCACGCGCGATACAAAGGACGGCTGACTCTCATCTGCTGATGCTCCTTGGAAGTGGATACGTCGTCGCGACGAACCGGCCGGCGCGATCGCCGAATCCAGCACAGTCCCGAATCGTAGCAGGCGCCAGTCCGCCGCCTCTCATGCGACTGGCTTGAACGCCCCTCATCGTAGCTGGGGGCCGATCCAGAAAAGAACCAAATCCTGCGCAGCAGGTCCTTGATTTCGCGCAGGCGGACACGACGCATCGTACGGGCGCTCCCGACGGCGCGTGCCGCTGGCTCTGCCACGACAAGCGCGAGCTGTCGTTCACCACTGGCATGGCAGCGGAGCCCGGCAACTGGCAATGCCCGAGAGCGTCGTCCTCAACTCGACGAAGCACGACGAGCCCGGGTCACTCGTCCCCGACCGGAAAGATCGTTCCCAACGGCTCGAACTCGCTGCGCCCCAGCACAAGATCGTCGCGGTTCAGCCCCGCGGCGTGCTGGCCGGCCAGGTTGAGAAACAGTTCGTCGCCGTTCGGGGCCTGGCACCCCGCGACGAACCGCACCGACATGCTTTGGTACAGCACGTTCTGCCCGCAGGGGCCGTGCGGCGTGCTGCGGAAGGCCTGCGTGACGGCGGGGGCGTCGGCCAGCACCGGCATCGAGTCGCTGCCGACGAATCGCACATGGTGCAAGTCGCCCTGCGGGTCGAAATACCCGAAGCGATAGGCGTAGCTCCCTCCCATTCGCTGCCGCAAGGCGATCAGCACCGGACCGTGCGCCCTCCGCAGGTCGGCTTGCGTGGGGACGCGCAGTCGCACGCGACCATTGGCGACGTCTTCGCCCAATTGCGTCGCGGGACAGGAGAGGAGTTCGGCGAACAACTCGCGGTCCATCCCGCATTGGTCGGCCAAGGCGACGGCGTACATCCCGGCGTTTTGGCCCAAGGCGATCGGGGGCAATTGGCGATTGTTTCGCTCGGCGTAAGCGACGAACTCAGCTCCCAAGGCCCGCAGTTTGTTGGCGCAGATCGCGCGTCGCGAGGCTTCGCGACTTTGCAACAGCCCTGGCGACGTGACTGCCGCGATCGCCAGAAAGACCCCGGCCGCGACGGCGAAATCCGCCAGCCGCCAGCGGTGGCCGGTGCGGGGCGGGTCGCACATTAACTCTCGGAGCGAGAACTCGCCGCTCTCGACCAATGAGCAGGTTCGCTGAACGAGATCGACGGGGGGCTCCGGCTCGGCGGTCGCGAGCTTCGCACAGCCGCAATCCTCGGGATCGTTGCCGCCGGAGAAGCACTCCCGCAGCCGCTCGAACTCCTGCCGCCACGCCGGGTCGGTCTCGAGCCGGGTCTCGACCGTCGCGCGGTCGGCCGGCGACAAGTCGTCAAGCAGGTAGGCGAGAAGTTGCTCGGTCATCGCTGCCAGTGGCCGTGCCAATCCCGTCAGGGAGACGCACGCGGTAGCCGGACAGGGTCGGTGGGCGTCGGCGGAAGGGGGGGCCGAGGAATCGCGGCCCCGCTTCCTTCTGTACGCACCTCGATCCGAAACCGTTCAACCGCTTTCAGTCGCGTCAGACAAGTCGTGCCGGTCGTGCCGGCGGGCGGGGCGTCCCCCCGTACAGCTTATCTTAAATGAAACGAGCCTGCCGCGCTGGGCGCGGCAGGCTCGGGGGTTTACCTAATTGTCGGAAACCGGGACAGGTCGGCCTTCGACCGAGCGAGCGTTAGAGGCGGGCCGCCGGCTGGGCGTCTTGCCAGGCTTGCCCCAGCCGCTGGAGCGCGGCATGCATCCGGCTCTTGACCGTGCCGACGGGCACCGACATGACCTTGGCCGCGTCGCCATATTTCATCCCGCGGAAATAGACGAGGTTGACCGCCCGCCGCAGGGGCTCGGGCAGGGCGTCGACGGCCCCCCGGACCCACTCGGCCTGTTCGCCGTGCTCGGCGACGTGGGCCGGGTCGAACTCGCCCCCCTCGACGAAGTCGCGGAGGGTGGCCCCCTGGTCGCCGGGCTGCATGGCCTGTTCGAGGCTCATCCGCCGGTGACGCTTCGTCCGCCGCTGGGAGTCGATCGCTTGGTTCGTGGCGATCGTGTACAGCCAGGGCCGGAACCGGCGTCCCGCTTCGAACGAGCCTCGCTTGACGTGCACCTGGAGAAAGGTCGCTTGGAAGACGTCTTCCGCCTGGGCCGCGTCGCCGAGGTAGCGACGCAAGTAATTGTAGAGCTCGCGCTCGTACCGGGCGACCAGCTCGGTGAAGACCGCGGAATCTTCGCTTTCGCGGTACGACAACAACAGCTGCTCGTCCGATTGCTCGGCGAGAGTGGCGATGGTCGACAGTTCGTCCTTGGGTCGGCTAGTCGTCATGTTACGAACTCCTCGCTGGCGAGAGGTTCGACGTCATGCTCGGGCCAGCCTGATGAGGCAGCGGCCAAAGCATGCATTTACCGGGGAATATCCTACTTCCCGGCCGTCATGGTTACCTTTCGCGACCCCCGCCCCAATCACAAGGGCATTTCCATGGGTCGCGAAATATCGCTTGGCCGCGGTCCGGCGAGCTCATCGGCCCGCCGAGTCGAGGCCAAGCCCCCCTTCCGTGTCTGGGGCGGCTGTGTTGGCAGATGCCGCTTTATTTTAACCGTGCGACATCTGCGGGCCATAACAGTGGCAATTGTCGTACCAAGCCCCCCTCGGAACCGTGCTAGCGAAGCTAGAAATCGCCGTAAGTCGAAGAGAAGCCGGCTGTTAAAGCATAGCCCGGCTTCCCCGATCCTGGGCCGCACAATCCCCCGGGTCTGCCAAAATTGCATTCCGATTCAATGGCGCACCCCTGGCAAGTGTCCCGAAAGGAGACTTTCGCGCGTTCAATTGTGAGACACTTGAGCCGTTCTGCAGGATCGGGGGTACTTCGCCCCGTGGAAGCCAATCTTGCCCGAACTGCCAGGAAGGCGCCTCGTGCAAGCCGAGCAAAAAGGACACGAGAAAAGGTGCAAAAAGCGACGCGGCGCCCCGCGTATTCCTCGGCAAACACAGTCTTTTGGGAAGAACCGTGTGCGAATATTGCTAGCAAAAAGTCACGGGCAGGTGCAAAACTCGCCACGGCGCCCCGTGCCAACGGTTCGGGAGTACTGCGAGGTCGGCTTTGCCGTAAGTCGGCCAAAAAGGCAGGCGGTCTCAGGGCCCCGGGACGCGACTCTCAGAACGAGCGAGACGCTCCCTGGGAGTCTTTTTAGGCCTCTTGGCGGCCAATTCCTAGCTCTGGCAGCCGGGGCTTTCAGGGTTCAAAACCGCACGACCCGGTTGCCTCCCACTTTGCGGACCAGCCGGCGGGCTTCCAGGACGCTCGCCGTCGCCAGCACGCGGTGGATCGGCAGGCCGCATTTCTGGGCGACTTCGTCCAGGGACGAGCCGGTCGGGTCGATCGCCTGCAGG
This sequence comes from Pirellulales bacterium, assembly GCA_019636345.1. Lineage (NCBI taxonomy): Bacteria > Pseudomonadati > Planctomycetota > Planctomycetia > Pirellulales > Pirellulales bacterium. The sequence continues at coordinate 275,781 of JAHBXQ010000003.1, forward strand.
ACCTGCTGCTCCTGCTCGCTGAGTTTCAGTTCGGCGACCGAGCGGATCGTCTCCCCCGTGGCGCCCTTGGGGGTCGGTTCGGCCAGCGGGCCCAACTCCTCGAGCACGTCGTCGACGCAAGCGACCAGTTTGGCCCCGTCGCGGATGAGCCGGTTCGGGCCGGCCGACAGGGGACTGTCGATCGGCCCCGGCACGGCGAAGACCTCGCGCCCTTGCTCCATGGCGTGCCGAGCGGTGATCAGGGCCCCCGAGCGATCGCTCGCCTCGACGACGATCACCCCCAGGGCCAGCCCGCTGATGATCCGATTTCGCTGGGGGAACATCCCGGCGAGCGGGGGCATCGTCGGGGCCGCCTCGCTGAGGACGCACCCCGCGGCGGCGATCCGTTCGCACAATTTGACGTTCTCGGGGGGGAAGGGATTCAGCACGCCGCTGGCCAGCACGGCGATCGTTCGCCCGTCGGCCCCCAGGGCGCCTTCATGGGCCGCCGTATCGACCCCCCGGGCCATCCCGCTCACAATCGCCAACCCCGCGCGGGCCAGTCCCGCGGCCAAGCGGCGCGTCTGCTCCGTGCCGTAGCGTGACGACCGGCGGGTCCCCACGATCGCCACGGCGAGCCCGTCGGTCGGTTCCAAGGCGCCGCGCGTGAAGAGCACCCCCGGAGGGTCGGGGATCTCGTGGAGCCCGCGCGGGTACGCCGGCATCGACGGCAGCAGGATTCCCAGACCATGCTCCGCGGCGAGCGCGAGCTGCGCCTCAAGTTGCACCTCGTGCCGAGCGCCGAGGATGCGGCGCGAGATCTTCGGGCCGATCCCCGGCACCTCCTGCAGCGCGGCTTCGCTGGCGGCGAACACCTCGGCCGCGGCGCCGAACCGCTCCAACAGACGAGCGCGGAGCAGGGGCCCCACGTCGGGCGTGAGCGCGAGCAACACCTCGGCGCGGGCCGCCTCGTCGAGAGTCGCGGGGCTCGTCGTCATCGCAGGAGGTTCTCCGCGCAGCAGAGCGGGGCGTCGCCCCTGACGTGCCAGGGAGGGCAGAGGGGTGAAAGACCCGTCGCCTGATCTTGCGCCAAGGACCCCGCCGGGGCAAGTTGTTCCCGTTGCATGCCCAACGCCCCGAGCCGCTTGGCGGGTTGCCAAGGACTGCGGGGCGGCCGGAGAGCCCGGCTGGCGACTAGCGCCGTCCGTTCATGCTTGAACTTGCTTCATCGGCGGCTAGCGCCGTCCGCTCAGGGGCGGGGGGCTGCACCGGCGGCTTGGGGCGTTTACTTCGCCAAGTCCTGCAGCACGGCGATCACGTCCGCGTCGCTGACGCCGCCGACCAGTTCCACATGCCCGATCCGCGTGGGAAGGACGAACCGCAGTTCCCCCTGGGCGACCTTCTTGTCGTGATACATCAGCTCGACGATTTCTTCGTGATCGTACGAGGGGAGATCGAACACGAGCTCGAGCGCCTCCAGCAGCCGATCTTGCCGGGCGACGAACCCCTCGTCGACGCGGCCCAGTCGCCGGGCGAGGCGGGCGGCGCACCGCATGCCGACGGCGACCGCCTCGCCATGGAGCAGGTCGCCGTACTCGCCGGCCGCCTCGAAGGCGTGGGCGAAGGTGTGGCCGTAGTTGAGCACGGCCCGCAGGCCCGTCGTTTCGCGCTCGTCCGCCTCGACGACGTCGGCCTTGAGCCGGCAGCAGCGCTCGACGACGGCGGTCAGCACGTCGGCGTCGCGGTCGTTGATTGCGTCGGCGTTCCGCTCCAAGGAGGCGAAGAACTCCTCGTCGAGGATCACGCCGTACTTGACGACCTCGGCCAGCCCCGCGCGGTACTCGCGCTCGGGAAGCGCATCGAGCACGTCGACGTCGACCAGCACGCCCGCGGGCTGCCAGAACGCGCCGACCATGTTCTTGGCCTCGGGCAGGTTGACCCCGACCTTGCCGCCGACCGAGCTGTCGACCTGGGCCAGCAGGGTCGTCGGCACTTGGAAGAACCGCAAGCCCCGGGCGAAGCAGGCGGCGACGAACCCGGCCAGGTCGCCGACGACCCCGCCGCCGACGGCGACGACGATCGACGTTCGATCGGCGCCCTCGTCGAGCATCGTGTTCCACAGGTCCTCGGCGATGCCGACCGACTTGCTCGCTTCGCCCGCCTCGACGATCAGGACGTGCACCTCCCAGCCGTCGTCGACCAGGGCGTCCCCCAGGGCGTCGGCGAACAGGCCGTCGACGTTCGAGTCGGTGACGAGCACCGCATGGTCGGCGTCGCACCGCTCGCGCAGAAACGCCGACAACCCTGCGAGCGTGCCGCTGCCGATGACGATGTCATAGCCCCGCTCGGCCAGCGCGACGCGAAGAGTCTTGGGGGAAGCGGTCACGCAGGTCCTCGGTCGTGTGGAAGCCAATCCCGCAGGCACGACGAACGCGGAGCGATTGGCTTCGGCTTGCTCGGCGTTCTCGGCGGCGAACAACTCCTCGCCGCCGGCGGTCAGCCCTTGGCCATGACCCGTTCCAGGTCGGCGGGGGTGACGACAATGCGGCGGCAAAAGCCGGTGTGGGTCCGGACGTACTCGACGTGAGCGGCTTCGTCCGGGGCGGCGTGAAGCAGGGCCTCGAGCCGAATCCGCTCGGCCGGCGGCAGGTCGTCCTGCTCGGCGGGCCACTCGGTCTCGGTTTCCATGACGAGCGCTTCGCGGTAAGGATCGAACTTGTCCGCCATGTCGACGCCGGGGCTGGGGGGGAGATTGCGGGCGAAACCGGCAGTATACTGCCCCCCTGCCGGAGCGATAAGTGCCGCGAATTGCCCTTCGCCGCGACGACGCGGAGGATGGCGGGGGGCGTAGCGGTGAGAGTCCCCGGCCGAGTTCCTGGGGGCTTCGCTGCGCTACGACCCCAGCCACCCTCGGCGGCGGATCGCTTGCTTCAGGCGTCGACCTCCTTCCCATTAGTAAAGCCCCCCGATGCAGCTCTCTGGAAAGCACGTCGTTGTTTCGATCTTTGCCTTGGCCTTGGCGATGTCGGGGTGGGCGTGGATGCACCACTACAACGCCACGCGGCGGATGGCCGGGTTCTGGGGGCCGGGGTCGGCCAACCTGCTGGTCCGCGGGGACGAGGTCGACGCCTACCGGCTCGAGTCCGGCGCGGCGTCGCCGGCCGAGGGGGCCTATCCCCATTGGCCCCCGGCCTTCGGCGGGCTTCTCGAGGGAGACGCCGTCGACCATGTCGACCTAGCCGAGGCGAAGGGGCTGATCCATCTCCGGCATGCGCTGACGCAGGACAGCAACTACGACTGGGATGCGCCGGCGGTCGACGGAGCGCCTCGGTGGGGGCTCGCGCTGCGGTTCAGCAACTTTGAGGCGGTCGTGTGGGTCCTGTTGTCGGACGACCTCGCCGTGCTCGGCAAACCGGCCGCCGACGGGTTGAGCGTCTCGACGCTTCCCTGCCCGAAGATGGCTCCCGTCCTTCGCGAATACTTCGAGGACGTCGGCGTCCTCCCCGCGGCGGCCGCCGACGCCGACTGAAACTTGCGCCGTCGCGCGAGATTGTTTCCGCGGCCGGGTCTGCTAGCACGGCCGGGGGACTTGGTCTGTCGACGCGCCGACGGGGGTCCTATACTCCGCGGCCCGTTTTGGCACCCGAGACAGCGAGGTTCCCCGCCGCCATGCGATCGATCGCCATCATCAATCAAAAAGGGGGCGTCGGCAAAACGACGACCGCGGTCAATCTCTGCTCCGCCTTGGCCGCCAGCGGGCAGCGGGTGGGACTCGTGGATCTCGACCCGCAGGCGCATGCGTCGCTCCACTTGGGACTCGGGCCGCAGCGGCAGGCGCCGACCACCTACGACGTGCTGTCGGGCGACCGCCGGCTCGAGGAGATCTGGCAGGCGGCCGCCGAGAACCTGTGGGTCGCCCCGGCCCATATCGACCTGGCCGCGGCCGAGGTCGAGCTGGCCGGCGTCGTGGGGCGCGAGGTGATCCTCCGCGACGAGCTGGCCGTGTGCCGCGAGCGGTTCGATTTGCTGCTGGTCGACTGCCCCCCGTCGCTGGGAATCTTGACGCTCAACGCCCTGTCGGCGGTCGACGACGTGTTCCTGCCGCTGCAGCCCCATTTCCTGGCGCTGCACGGGCTGAGCAAACTGCTGCAGACGATCGAGCTGGTGCGGCGGCGGCTCAACGAGCGGTTGCGGCTGGCCGGGGTCGTGCTCTGCCTGTACGAGTCGGGGACGCGCTTGGCGGCCGAGGTGGCCGGCGACGTCGCCGAGTATTTCCGCACCGGGGCGGCCGCCGAACTGTGGCCGGGGGCGCGGATCTTTGAGACGCACATCCGGCGCAATATCCGGCTGGCCGAGGCCCCGAGCTTCGAGCAGTCGATCTTCGAATATGCTCCCGCGTCGGCCGGCGCCGAGGACTACCGCCGGCTGGCCGACGAGGTGCTGGCATTCTACGGCCTGCAAGCGTCGGCGAACCTCGCCGCGGCCTGAGCCCGTGGCGCCGCCGCGGGAGCTGCGCCCCCCGCTCGCCGGGGGTGTTGTCGCGCGCAGATCGGGCAGTTTGGCGAGACTCTGCGGTCTGCGAAGCCGCTGCGCGTGAAGATTTGCCGGTTGTTCTCACGGCGCCGGTTGCGCCGCAAAGAACTTTTCTCCGGGCTGCGTCTAGGCCCGAACCGTGCGGGTCGTACTGGTCGATCGGTTTAGCAGGGCGAATTTGCGCCCCGACCGAGATCGCACAGAGAGTCTTGCCAGGGCGACTTCTCGCCGTGCCGGCCCCGCCTTGATCCGGCCCGTCGCCCGAACCGCCCCGCATGGATGCGCGTGGCACGAACCATAAAGAGAGGGAGCGAAATGGGAATTCATCGGCACATTCAGGGGCTGCTGGCCGCTGCGGCCGTGCTGCCCTGGGGGGCGCAGGTTCACGGTCAGTTCATCCCGTACAACCAACCGCAGCAGACCGCGCCGCAGGCGCAGTCGAGCTACTCGACCCCGTACCCGGCGTATCAAGCCCCGGCGGCTCAGGTCCCGCAAGCGCCGCACTACGGCTACGGTCAACAAGCGACGAGCTACGGCCAGCAGCCGCAGTCCGGCCAGCCCGTTGCGCAGGTCGCGATGCGCCCCGGCCAGCCGCGCTACGCGATGGCGATGCAAAACGGCGCGACCAACGGCGGGCTGTCGTTGACTCCCCCCGCTGAGAGCGTGGCGCCCGGCACGCCGCAACAAGCCGCGCCGATGCACCAGGGCATGCCGATGCAGCAGACCTATCCCCCGAGCCCGGCGATGCAGCCGACCCCGATGGCGGCCGAAACGTACGGCGGGTACGCCCCCCAAGGAGGGCAGCCGGGCTGCAACTGCAACGGGTCGAGCGTTTACGAAGGCTACCACGACGGCGGATACGCCGGGTACGGAGGCTGCAGCGTCGACGGCTACGGCGCATGCACCGGGTACTCGACTTACGGCGGCGGCTACGGCCCGAGCGGCCATGCCGGCGCCTTGATTCGTCCGCGCGGATGCAACTACTGGTTCGGCGGCGTGTACGGCCTGCTGATGGAGCGCGACAGCTCCGACAAACGACCGCTGGTGTTCGCCGCCAGCGGCCTGACGGCCGGCGACTACCCCGCGTCCAATCAGGTCGTCCTGACGACCCGCAACGTCGATATCGGATACCAAGGGGGCGTCGAATTCCGCTTGGGCCGGACGTTCGGCGGTTACGGCGATCCGTGCAGCGGCTGCTGCTCGCCACCGTGCTGGGGTCTCGAGGCGGTCTACTGGACCTTGTTCGAGGACGACGCCTACGCCCAATACGTGCAGAGCGGCACGCTGCGCGTGTACTCGATGATCGACCCCCGCGGGTTGGAGTACAACCCGGGCTTGGGCTACCGACCGCTGCGGCACTACTTCGACTACGCCCCGCCGGTGGACGATTACACGAACGGGGCCACCCTCGACGAAATTCGCGTCGACTTGGCCCGGGTTCGCAGCACGTTCGAGGTGCAGAACCTGGAGATCAACCTGCTGCGGCTCCCCGTCGGATGCGGCGGGCCGGTCGTCGCCGGCGTCGCGGCAGCCGGATGCACCGGTTGCGACGCGGGGGGGTGTCAGCCGTGCGGTTCGTGCGACGCCCCGTGCGCCGGCGGCTGCGGGTCGCGGTTTTCGTGCGTCACGCTGTGCGGCTTCCGTTACATGCAGTTCGACGAGAGCTTCATGTACGGCGTGAACTTCACCAACGTCACCGCCATGCCCAACACGACCGGGTTCATGAACTACAACGCCCGGACGACCAACGACCTGTACGGGTTCCAGATCGGCTCGAACGGCATGTACCGCATCGGCTGCAAGTGGGGCATCCACCTGGGCTCGGCCTTTGGGCTGTACGGCAACGACATCGACGTCCGGCAGTATTTCGATTCGCCTACCGGGCAGGTTCGCTTCATCCAGTCGGGCGACAATTTCGACGTCTACGCCTCGAAGACCGACGTCAGCATGATCGGCGAACTGCGGCTGGGCGCCAGCTATCAGTACTCCTGCAACTGCCGGCTGTACGGCGGGTGGCGGGCGATCGGCGTGACCGGCATCGCCCTGGCGACCGATCAGATCCCCGTCGCGTTCATCGACGCGGCCCAAATGAACAACTACGTCAACTCGAACGGCTCGCTGATCCTGCACGGTCTGCAAGCCGGCGTCGAATGGAATTACTAAGTCGCGGCCCGCAGGGCTGACGCGGCTCGCTCCGCGGCGGTTCGGCCAAGCGACTTGAAAGCGACCCCATTCCCCCGACCCGATCGGCGCTTCGGCGCCGGTCGGGTTTTTTCGTGCGCAAACGGGGGGCGTCGAAGCGGCGGCGCTACGTCTGCGACGGCCACGCCGTCAGGCACTGGAACAGCGGGTCGGCGCGCATCGGGTCGAAGTCGGGTTCGCTGCAGACGAAGTCCCGGAAGTTGCCGTCGATTTCCAGCGCGGCGGCAAGGTGTTGCAGCGTGCGGCGGCGATCGCGGGCGAGGCTCCAGTAGCACGCCATGTTGTAGTGGAGGATCGCCGATCCCGGCTCGATCTCCAGCGCGTGCTCGAGCGTCTCGATCGCCTGATCGAGCCGCCCGATCCGTTTGCAGCACCAAGCGAGCGCGACGTGGACGTCGACGTCGTCGGGGATCAGATCCAAGCTCCGCCGGAGCGGGTAGATCGCATGCCGGTAGCGGTGCAGCTCGCGCAGCGCTTCGCCCATGAGGTAACATCCGCGGGCGTCGCCGTGGACGAGCTTCCCCTGCCGTTGCAGCGCAGCCAGCGCGTGCCGGGGCATGCCGAGTTCGAGATACCCTTCCGCTTCGCAGCGGGTGCGCATCAAGCGCTGGCGGAGTTGAGGGAGCATGGGAGCGACGGGGGAGGAGTCGCACGGATCGATGCGGCGCACCTGTCCGCAGGCGCCCGGCAGCCGGTCATGCGAGGATCGCGCGGAATCGCGCTGGTGGTCCCGGCTCCGCCAGGACGGACAAGCTACTGGAATTCTACACGCTGATTTCGGCGCGGTCGAAAACCGCGCGCGGATTGCGGCGGTTCGCGCCCCGCGACGGAGCGTGGCGCCGACGACGCGAAGTTGTGCGAACTCGTCGATCGCTCCGTCGAGGCAAACTCTGCCGCCGCACCGCGCAGTTCCGCGCCCGCTCGGCTGACTTGGGGCGTTCGGGCTGACGCTCGTTCGCGGACGAGCTCGGGTTGCGTTTTCGCCACGCGCCGCGCCGTTCGAGGTCGCGGCAACGCCACGTCGGACGGGGCCGGCTCCACCCTCTACGGACGAAAACCTCGGGAAAATCAGGCTTTCCCCGCGTGCTCCTCTCGGCGGGCGCGGTGGTTGCCTTGAGTTCGGGCATCCGCTCGCGGCGTCGGATGACGGCCGCGGGCCCTTGTCTCGCCCCCCTCGTCCGAGCCCTTCTCGCGTGAGCCGCCCCGTGAGCCGCATCGTCGCCATCCTGCTGCTGGTTGCGGGGCTTGCCGCGGCGATCTCGCGGGTCGAGCAGGTCCATGGCCGACGCTCGGCCGGCCTCGGCGTCAACGTCGGCGAGGCCGGTTGGGTGCGGACCGCCGACGGCTGGGAGCCTCGCGAGGCGCTCAGCGTGCCGACCCCGGCGCAGCCCGCGCGACTCCACCCCTGGGTCGTCGCGGCGTTTCTGGGGCTCCTCTCGGCGTTTTTTCTGGTCGCCTTCTCCAGCGACGGGCCCTCGGCGACCGAACGCAAGTAGCTCCGCCGGAGCGAGTTGCGCCGTTTCCGCGGAATTCTGTACGAATCTCGCCGCGCCGCGCCACTATTGCTTGTAGAGAGCGGCTCCGTGCGATTGGCCTGCTCGGCGCTTGCGTTTCCCTCCCCGGCGATACGAAGGTACTTTCCCCATGCGACTCACGCTCCGCACGCTGCTGGCGTACATGGACGACATTCTCGACCCCACGGATCACGAAGAGCTGGGGCGAAAGATCGAGGCGAGCGATTTTGCGACCGAGCTGATCCACCGTTCGCGGGACGCTTCGCGCCGGCTGCGGCTGGGAGCGCCGCCGGTGCTGGCCGACGATGACGACATTCACGGCGGCGGCAGAGAGCTCGACCCCAATACGATGGCCGAGTACCTCGACAACGTCCTGCCGCCGGACGACGTCGCCGAGTTCGAGCGGGCGTGTCTTGCCCCGGGGAATCAAGGGGACATGCTGCTGGCCGAGGCGGTGTCGTGCCACCACGTCCTGACGATGGTGCTGGGCGAGCCGGCCGAGGTCGACGTCGATCTGCGGCGGCGGGTGTACGAGTTGGGCGCCGCGCCGAACCGCCCGGCCCAGTCGCTGCGGATCGAGCCGGCGCGCGTCCCGCGGACGACGATGCCGGAGGCTCCGGCCGCGACGCCCGCGCCGACCCCCGCAGCGGCGGCGGCGAGCCTGGCGCCGGATCACGTACCCGAATACCTGCGCGTGGCCGCGGAGATGCGCCGACGGAAGCGTCGCTTGGCGACGATGACCGCCGCCGCCGTGGTCGCGGGCGCCGTCGTGTGGTGGGCTTGGCCGACCGAGGTGGAGCTCCCCTCGGAAATGGCAGGGCTCGACACCGAGGAGTTTCTCGCGGGGGTGGACGTCGGCCCGGGCGATTCGTCGCCAGCGCCGGTCGCCCCCTCCGGGACTCCCCCCGCTTGGTCCCCTGAGAACGCGACCCCTGCGGCGGACGACGTCGAACCGGCCGCCGAGCCGGAACAGGCCCCCATGACGGCGGACTCGGTCGACCCGACGACTCGAGCGCCCGAGGCGGAGGACGACGCGCCTTTGCGCGCCCCCGGCGCCCCTGAGGACTCGGCCGAGGGCCCGTCGCTCGCCCCGGCGCCGAACGGCGTTCCCTCGATGCCGGACATCCCGCTCGGCCCGACCGAGGAAGTTGCTGACGAGCTTGCGGACGCGCCTGCCGACGCCGAACCCACGATGCCAGCGACTGATCCCGCGACGGCTTCGGCGTCGTCGACCTCTCCCCCGCGACTTGGGAGCGATCTGCCGCCAGTCCCGCCGACCGAGACCGACGAGGAGCCGCTCACCGGGCTGGAGCCGATGACCGAGGACCGGCCGGCCCCCTCCGCCGACGAAGCGACCCGCGTCGCCGGTCCGCGCCCCACCGGGACCTACCTGGGGATGATGGGCGCCTACGACATGCTGTTGGGATACGACGCTGACGGCCGGAAGTGGCGTCGGCTGGCGCCGCGCACGCCGTACGGCGACGGCTCGCGCCTGCTGACGCTGCCGACGTTCCGCACGATGACGAGCCTGCGCGACGCGAACGTCTACCTTGGCGGGGGCGCCGAACTTGAGCTGATCCCCGCAGGGGCGCTGCCGGGGTCGTCTCGGGGCGACTTCGCCGTAAGCGTCCCGCGCGGACGACTGATCATCAACTCGGGAATCAACGGCAATCGGTTCGATTTGGTCGTCGACGATCAGCCGCGGCGGGTCGAGCTCAATCCCTCCTCGACGCTGGCGATCGAGGTGCGGGGCGTATTCGTTCCGGGGCGGGATCCGGCCGACGGGCTGCCGCCGCGGACCATCCGCTGGCTGCTGACGACCGGCGGGGGGACGATCGCCGACGACCAAGGCGAGCAGAAGCTCGTCGCTCCGGTCGAGTGGATTTCCGCTCCTGGCGACTTCTCGGCGCCGCGGCCCATCGGCGAGCTGCCGGAATGGGTCGACCACGAACCGTTGACCGACGTCCAACGCCGCGCTCAGAAGAGCGTCGTCCAGGCGCTGGCGCCCGGAGCGCCGGTGGAGATCAAGCTGTTGGAGCTGACCGACCCCGCAGGCGCCGGACGGTTGCGCGAGGATCGCACCCTGGCCGCCGAGTGTGCGGCCCACGTCGGCTTGTACGAGCCGCTGATCAAGGCGCTCGGCGACGCCGATCAGAAAGCCTATTGGCGGCGGCTGCTGGACGTCATGCGGCAAATGCTGGCCACGGACTCCCAGGCGGCCGAGGCGCTTCGCGCCGACCTTGTCGGCCTGCGGGGCGAACGGGACGCGGCGCTGTTGTTCGAGATGATCCTCGGCTACGACCCGGCGGTCGTCGCCGCGACCCGGGAGGACTTCGAGTCCGGGGTTCTGGCTCGATTGATTCGCCGGCTCGACGGCAAGGACCTCGACGTCCGCGTGCTGGCGCTGGCCAATCTGAACGAGCTGACCGGCACCAACGGCCTGGGGGGGTATCAACCGTGGCAAACCGCATCGCAACGGGCCCGGGCGCTGCGGATCTACGACGACCGGCTCCGCAAGGGGGAACTGGCCCCGGTCGAGTAGCCCGGGGGGCAACTTGTCGTTCCCCCGTGGGAGATTACAGAGACCGCCGAGGCCGAAAGGGGCTCCGGGAACGGTCCGATTCCGCCTGAACGGGGCTTTGGTTCACCCTGAGCAATCTCTCGGGCGGGGGACCTTCCCCCGTTTGTGGCGATTCCGGCGAATCGCTAGAATGCGAATTCTGGTTCGGTTCCCGTGGGGCCGTCCCCCGCCGGCGTCCCCGCTCGGCGAGACGTGCATCGACGATTGACGCATTTCGGAGGCATCCGTGCAGATCAGCATCTCGACCCGACATGGCAGCCTCAGCGAGGCGTCCCGCGAGAAACTTGCGGCCAAGGCGGAGAAGCTGACGCGGTTCTTCGATCGGGTGACCGCGATCGAGATGACGGTCGATCTCAAGGACCAGCAGAAGCCGAAGGTCGATTTGCTGGTTTCGGTCGAGCATTTGCAGGACTTGGTCGCGCACGAGCAGGCGGAGAACCTGTTGTCGGCGGTCGAGTCGGCCGTGCAGAAGATCGAGCAGCAGCTTCGCAAGCACAAGGAACGAATCCACGAGCGCAGTCGCGACCCGGACGCGCGCCGGCACGAGCCGCCGATCGCGGTCGATGACAATGCAGACGAGAACGAGGAGTAGTCGCCCCCGCCGCGAGGCGACCCGCGGGCTGGCCCGGCCGGCAGCCGCGCACCGGTCGGACGCCGCGAATTCAATCACCAGGGGGCGGAGGCCCCCGCTCGCTGAGCCGGGATCTCCGGACTCATGGCAGATCGTTGAAACAAGGTACCCCCAGACATGAAGTTCGTTGACTTTATTTGCCGCGAGGCCATCCGCACGAATATCGAGGCCGATGCGAAGGAGGACGTCATTCGCCAAATGGCCGCGTCGCTCCTGGAAGCCAAGAAGATTTCTCAGGATCAGTTCGAGGGGATCGTCGAAGCGATCCTCAAGCGCGAGGAGTTGGGCAGCACCGGCATCGGCCGGGGCGTGGCCGTCCCCCACACCAAGCATCCCAGCGTCGGGGAGCTGGTCGGCGCCGTGGCGGTGAGCGACGAGGGGGTCGACTTCGACAGCCTCGACGGCGAGAAGGTGCATCTGCTGTTCATGCTGGTTTCGCCCCCCGATCGTCCCGGCGATCACCTGCGTGCGCTGGAGAACATTTCGCGTCAGTTGCGCGACGACACGTTTTGCCGATTCCTGCAGCAGACGAAGGACCCGGCCGACGTGTGGCAACTGTTGGAAGAAGCCGACAACAACCAATTTGGCAAGTGAGAATCGACTTGGCAGGCGTCTCGCCCCGAGCAGGATTCGCGTCAGCGAGGCCTTCCGGCGGTCGTCGCCTGTCGCCGCCGTATCATGTCAACGTCCGTAGCCGAGCAATGCGTGACCATCAAAGGGAAGGAAGGCCTGCACTTCCGCCCCGCGCAACTGCTGGTGCAACTGGCGTTGACGTTTGAATCAGAGATCGAAGTCGCGTACGAAGAGATGCGCGTCGACGGCAAGAGCATCATGCACCTGTTGACCTTGGGCGCCGGCCCGGGGGCCAACGTGCGGCTCATCGCCCGCGGCGCCGACGCCGTCGAGGCGATCGATGCGTTGTCGCGGCTCGTGGAAAGCGACTTCGATCAGCAGCAAGTCACCAGTCGCGACGGCGCGGCGGACGGTTCGTCCTGATTCGCAGGACGATTTCCTCCTCACAAGCCGGCGCCGACGAAACCGTAATCCGTGGAGCAAGCCGCGCCGCCATCCGTGCGACGATGCGGCGGACGCCACGCGCAAAAAAGCCCGTTCTGGAGTCGCCCGCTCGGAGATCCCCCCGGGGTTCCCGCGGACGCCGAGAATCGCATGACCGCCCGCAAGCGCCGCAGACGCCGAGTCGTCGGCTCCCGCGCGGCTCAGGTCGGCATGCGAGGCGCGACCCCGATTCGCGACGCTTCTTCGCGTGGCTCGCCGCCCCCGTGCCGGCGACGCGTTTGCGCCACCCGCGCGAGCGCATCATGCAATCACTCCAGGGCATCGCCGTTTCGCCGGGGGTCGCGATCGGCGAAGCGCTTGTCCTCGACAACGAGGGCTTTCGCATCCCGCGTCGCTTCTTGCCCCGCGACGCCGTGGCTTCGGAGCTCGAGCGGCTCGACCATGCGCTCACAGCGTCCGCCGCCGAGGTCGAGCGCAATCGCGACCGCGTCCAGAGCCAACTCGGCGACGAGTACGCCGCCATCTTTTCCGCTCACCTGCAGATGCTCACCGATCGCCGGCTGCGGCAGGAGATCGACGAGCTGATCCGCACGCGCCACTACTCGCCCGAGTACGCGGTGAGCCGCTCGCTGCGCAAGTACGCCAAGGTCTTTCAGGAGATCAAAGGCGAGTACATGAGCGAGCGGGCGAACGACATTTTCGACATCGAGAAGCGAATCCTGCGCAACCTGCTGGGGATGCGCCGCGAGGAGCTGTCGCAGATCACCTCGCCGGTGCTGGTGCTGGCGCGGAATCTGACCCCCAGCGAGACGGCCAATCTCAACCCGCAGTTCGTCCTGGGATTGGTCACCGAGACCGGCGGTCCCGGCAGCCACACGGCGATCGTCGCCGAGGGGCTCGGCATCCCCGCCGTCGTGGGAGTGGGGGCGTTTCTCACCGACGTCTCGGGGGGCGACACGGTGATCGTCGACGGCGATCAGGGGCTCATCATCCTCGACCCCGACGAGGAGACGCTCGCCCGCTATCGCCACGAGGTCGAGGAGCAGCGGCATCTCGCCGAGAAGCTGGAGCAGCTCCGCGAGCTTCCCGCGGTGACGCTCGACGAGGTCGACGTGCAGTTGCTGGGAAACATCGAGTTTCCCGGCGAGGTGCAGCAGTGTCTCGACCGCGGCGCCGACGGCATCGGACTGTATCGCACCGAGTTTTTGTACCTGGGACGGGACGACGACCCCAGCGAACAGGCCCACTACGAGGCGTACCGCGAGGTCGCCGAGGCGATGGGGGATCGACCGGTCGTCATCCGGTCGCTCGACCTGGGGGCCGACAAGATGCGGACCCTGCCCGATCCCGAGGACGAACGGAATCCGTTCTTGGGCCTGCGCAGCATTCGATTGGCGTTGAAGAACCGCGACCTGTTTCGCACGCAGTTGCGGGCCATCCTGCGCGCCAGTTCGCACGGCGACATCAAGCTGATGTTCCCGCTGATCGGGACGCTGATGGAACTGCGGCAGGCGAAGATGGTGCTCGCCGACGCGATGGAGGATTTGGAGGAGGACGGCATCGCGTTCGATCGCGAGATGAAGGTGGGGATGATGGTCGAGGTCCCCGCCGCCGTGATGATGATGGACATGTTCGTGCACGAGGTCGATTTCTTCAGCATCGGCACGAACGACCTCATCCAGTACTGCCTGGCGGTCGACCGCAGCAACAAGGACGTGGCCGCGCTCTACACGGCGGCCGATCCCGCGGTGCTGCGGATGATTCACATGGCGATTACGACCGCCGACAAGCACGGCGTCCCGATCAGCATGTGCGGCCAGATGTGCGGCAGCCCCATGTACACGATGCTGCTGTTGGGGATGGGGTTGCGCACGATGAGCGTCACCCCCTCGGCCGTGCCGGAAATCAAGCGGGTTTGCCGCAGCGTGTCGATCGACCAGTGCAAGCGGGTCGCCAAGCACGCGTTGAAGCTGGACAACGCCCGCGACATCAAGACGTTTTTGAAAGAAGAGTTGATGAAAGTGTTCCCCGAGTTCCCGGTCTGACGCGACCGGCGAACTCGCGGCAATTGCAATTCAGAACGTTTCGCCACGGAGAAGAGCGAAGAAGGGCGGAGAAGAGCGGCGAACCATGCTTGGCCATGACGATTGAGCACGCACGGTCAACGGCAATTCGTCGTTCGCGTCGGCCAATTTGCGTCTGGCGTCGTTCCTGCGAGTCCTCCGCGCCTCCGTGACGAATCGAAAACCACAAGCTCGCCGACGCTTGGCCGGCTCCTGCGCCGCCGTCGGCTGAAGCCCTCATTCACAGAAAGACATCGTTTCTATGAAGCAAGAAATGTTGATCAACGTCGCGCAGCCGGAGGAATGCCGGATTGCGATCGTCGAGGACGGCTTGCTGGAAGAGCTGTACGTCGAACGGAGCAGCCAGAACAACTTCGTCGGCAACATCTATAAGGGCAAGATCGTCAATCTCGAACCGAGCATCCAGGCGGCGTTCGTCGATTTCGGCGTCGGACGCAACGGGTTTTTGCACATCAGCGACGTCGAGTCGCAGTACTTTCGCCAAGGGGGCTACGACCCCGACAAGGAAATCTCGCGCGGCGGCGGGCGGAGCCATGCCGACGAGGACGACGGGGGGGACGAGGACGAGCTCGACGAGGTCGGCGAGAACGGCCGCAGCAGCTCGCGCAACGGCCACGGCAAGCGGATGCGCCCCGGCGTGCGTCCGCGCGTGAAGCCGCCCATTCAGGAGATCTTTCGCCGCGGCGACGAAGTGCTCGTGCAGGTCATCAAGGAAGGGATCGGCACCAAGGGGCCGACGTTGTCCACCTACATCAGCATCCCGGGGCGGTATCTGGTGCTGATGCCCGCCTTGGGGCGGATCGGCGTGTCGCGCAAGATCGAGGACGAGGACGCCCGCCGCCGGTTGCGCGACATCCTCCGCGAACTGAACCCCCCCAAGGGACTGGGCTTCATCGTCCGCACCGCCGGAACCGACCGCACCAAGCGCGAGCTGTCGCGCGACTTGGCGTACTTGGTGCGGCTGTGGAAGGTGATCGTTCGCCGGATCAAGAAGACCCCGGCGCCGTGCGACGTGTACGAAGAAAGCGACATGATCATCCGCACGATCCGCGACATCTTCACCGCGGACGTCGACTCGATCCAAATCGACCAACCCGAGGCGTTCGAGCGGGCCAAGGAATTTCTCCAGTTCGTCATGCCGCGCTACACCAACCGGCTGCAACTGTACGAAGGTAAGGAGCCGATCTTCCATCGCTATCGGCTTGACGAGGAGATCGCGCTGATCAACCAGCGCAAGGTGCCGCTCAAGAACGGCGGTTCGCTGGTCATCGACCAGACCGAGGCCTTGGTGGCGATCGACGTCAACAGCGGCAACTTCCGCACCGACGGATCGGCCGAGGACAGTGCGTTTCAGCTCAACATGATCGCCGCCCGCGAGATCGCCCGGCAACTGCGGCTGCGCGACCTGGGGGGGGTGGTCGTCAACGACTTCATCGACATGCGCAAGGAACGCCACCGCCGGACGGTCGAGCGGACGTTGCGCGAGGCGGTCAAGCGCGACCGGGCCCGCACGAAGATCCTCCGCACGAGCCCGTTCGGTTTGATCGAGATGACTCGGCAGCGGATTCGCCCCAGCCTGAAGCGCAGCGTCTACAAAGAATGTCCGGCGTGCAACGGCTCGGGGCTCGTGAAGAGCGCCGAAAGCATGGCGATCGAGGTGATTCGCAAGCTGATCATGTGCGCCCATCACGAACGCGTCGCGCGGATCGCGGTGACCGTCGAGGAAGAGGTGGCCAGCTACATCAACAACCGCAAACGCCGCGAGCTGACCCGGCTGGAGGACGAGCACAACGTCCAGGTCCTGGTCCTGAGCCGCGAAGACCTCAGCCCCGAGTTCCTCAAAATCGAATGCGAGGACGCCGCGGGCCGGGAGGTGAAGGTGGAGGGGATGTAGACCTGCTGGGGAACCTGCTGTCTCGGGGGAAGCGGCTCAGCGGTCCGACTTGCCCCCCCCTCGACGGGGCTCGAAAACCTGCTAAACTGCGTGGCTCGCGCAAGCTCCGGGGCTCTTTCTGCAGGGTCTTTTGCTTCGCAAGTCCTTTGACGACAAGATTTTGGGATATTTAGCGATGTACGCGATCATTTCCGACGGCGGGCGGCAGTTTAAGGTGGAAGAAGGTCAGGAGCTGACCATCGATTACCGGGCCGACGCCGCCGCGGGGGAGAAACTTACCTTTGATCAGGTCCTGGCCGTGAGCGACGGCGCCGGGTCCGTGAAGCTCGGTTCCCCCGCGCTGGCCGGGGCGAGCGTGACGGCCGAAGTGATCGGCCCCGCCAAGGGCCCCAAGCTGGTCATCCAGAAACTGCGTCGCCGCAAGAACCACCGCCGCAAGACGGGGCATCGCTCGGTGTTGACCAAGGTGCGGATCAGCGCGATCGCCGGGGGCTGAGTTTCCCTGAACGGCGTCGAGGAACGAATCACTTCCCGCGGCCGCGTCGCACGTGCGATGCGGCCGCGGTTTTTTTGGCGCGATTGCTAGCGGCATGGCGTCGGCGGGACGAGCGCGCCAGAATGAGCGGAGGTCGCCCGCCGCGTCGAGTCCTCTCCCCCCAATTGTCCATGTGCTGTTCGCCACGCTCGTTGCGGATCTTGATGCTTGCCGCCGCGTGGCTGGCCGCGGGGACTGCAGCTTGGGCGCAACCGACGCCGGCGCCGCCGGCGGGCGCGATCGCGCAGCCGTCGACGACTCCGGCGGCAGGTTCCGTCGAGGTCCCCGCGAACGGGACTCCTCCCGCGCCGCCGACCGAGGGCGAGGCCGACGAGGCCGGCGCCGCGCTTTGGGAACCGCACAACAAGGCGTGGCTCGCCGAGCGGATTGCGCGGCTCGAAACGTTGGGACTCGCCGAGGAGGACAAGAAGGCCGCGCTGGCGAGCTATCAGGAAGCGCTTGAGTCCCGCGCGACGACGTTCCGCTTTCGCGACCAGATCAAGGCGTATCGCAAGGAGCTTGAGGAGCGAGACGGGCTGCTGGAGAAGGGCAAGGCGCAGTTTGCGGCGCCGCTGCCGTCGCCCTCGCCGTTGCCGACGACCTTGCCCGAGCTGGAAGCGCGGGTGTTGGAGCTGGAGCAGCAGTCGCGCGATCTGGCGGCTCGTCGCGACGAGGCGGCGGCGAAGTTGAAGGCGCGCGGGGCGATGATCGGGTCGATCCCCAAGCAGATCACCGACACCCAGACGCAACTGCGCAAGCTCGAGGAGCAGATCGCGGGCCTGGCCTCAGGACCAGTCGAGGGGGAGGTCGAAGCGGCGGCGATCGTCGCCTTGGTCAATCGACGGCAGGCGCTGCAGGAGACGATCCTCAAGCTGCAACAGGAGCAACTGGTCGTCGCGAACAGCGAACTGGTCCAACTGGAGTTGGACATGTCGACGCGCGAGCTGGCGGCGCTCGACAAGCAGCTGACGCAGGCCCGGACCGAAAGGAATCGCCTGCAGCAGGCCGAGGCCGATCGCCAAGCCCGCGAGGCGGCGCAGGCGGCCGAGGTCGAGCGTCCCAAGCCGATCGCCGCCTTGGCCGACCGCAACGCGGCGCTGGCGGCTCAGCGGAAAGAGCTGACGGCGAAGCTGACCGCGCTCGCCACGGAGCGGGGACTGCGCGAGTCGCAGCGTGCGGCTTTGCAAAAGGACTACGACAACACTCGGGCGCGGATCGACGCGTCGGGGTTGGGGATCAGCGCCGGCAATCTGCTCTTGCGACAGAAGAACGAGTTGCCGAACGTACGGGATTTGAGGAATTCCGCGGCCGATCGGCTCGACGAGGTCGCGCGGTTGACGTTCGAGAACTACGGGCTGGTCGACGAGCAGGCGGCGCTGGCCAACGTCGACGGGAAGGTCGAATCGCTTCTGGCGGCCCTTGAGGGTCAGCGAGTTCAGGAGGCCGAGGTGCGGCGGCTGCTGGACGATCAGCGAAAGTTCCTGAACGACCTTGTCGAGGACACGAAAAAATACGGCTTCCTTCTCAACACGGTCGCGGCTGAAGAAGAGGCCCTGGCCGCATTGGCCACGGAGTACGGAGAGTACATCGCCCAACGAGTGCTGTGGATTCGCAACGCCCCGGCGATGAATCCGTGGGAGGAGTTGCCGTTGGCGGCGGACGCGGCGCGGTGGAGCCTGGATCCGCGGAAGTGGCGCGAGGCGGGCGACGAGATCGCGGGGTCGTTTCAGCGCCACCCGACGGTCTCGGCCTTGGCGATTCTGGCGATTCTCGTGGTGATGTTTCTCCAGCGTCGCGCCCGGCGCGGGTTGCGCGAAGCGGGAGCCGTCGCCGCCAAGCGGACCTGCGCCGAGTTTCAACCCACGTTGCGGGCCCTGGCTTACACGGTGCTGATCGCGTTGCCTTGGCCCGCGCTGCTGTGGTTCGTCGGGTGGTCGCTGGACAATCCCGGGGGACACTCCGACTTCGTCCAATCGCTGTCGGGTTCAACGCGGATCGTCGCCTGGTGCCTGTTGCTGTTGGAGGTGCTGCGGGCGCTGTGCCGCGGGGCGGGGCTGGCCGACGCCCATTTCGAGTGGCCCGAGCCGTGCCTGGCGCAAATCCGCCGGCATGCGCGGTGGCTGACCGCCGCGGGGCTGCCGCTGGTGCTGTGGACCGCCGGGCTCGATCTGCAGCAGACCGAGCCGCTGTACAGCAGTTCGCTGGGGCGGATGTGCTTCATTGCGCTCATGCTGCTGTTGGCGTATTTGTTGGAACGGATGCTCATGGGCCGCAAGAGCCCGTTTCGGCAACTCCTGAGCGGCGATCGGGGCTGGCTGGCCCCGCTGGAGCATGTGTGGCGCCCGGCGACGGTGCTGCTGCCCGCGGCGCTGGCGGTGCTCGCGGCGACGGGATACTACTTCTCGGCTCAACAGGCGGCGGTACGGTTGGTGCAATCGGTCGTGCTGATGCTGGCGGTGCTCGCAGCCGGGGGGCTCACGCGTCGGCTGTTGCTGGTCAACCGGCGCAGTCTGGCCCGCGAACAAGCCAAACAGCGGCGCGCACAACTCGCGGCGGCGGCCGCCGCGGCCGCCGCGAGCGCGGCCGGCGAGGGGGAATCGTCGTCGCCGGTCGCCCTCGAGCTGCCGACGGCGGATCTCGTCGAGGAGACCGTCGACCTTGCGGCGCTCAGCGAGCAGACCCAGAAGCTCGTTCGCACGTGCCTGGCGCTCGCCACGGCGGCGGGGCTGTATCTCATTTGGCGCGAGCTGTTGCCGGCGGTGGCCTATCTGAGCGAACGATCGCTGCTGCCGGGGTTCGCCCTCACCTGGGCTCAGGCGCTGCAGTGCGCCGTCGTGCTGGCGATTACCTACGTCGCGGTGCGCGACATCCCCGCGCTGTTGGAACTGGCGATCCTGCAGCGGTTGCCGCTCGACAGCGGTTCGCGCTACGCCCTGACGTCGATCACCCGATACTTGCTGTGCTCGATGGGGATCGTCATGGCGTACAAGTCGCTCGGCTACACGGGGGAGAACATCCAGTGGCTGGTCGCCGCGATGGGCGTCGGCCTGGGCTTCGGTCTGCAGGAGATCTTCGCCAACTTCGTCTCGGGCATCATTCTGTTGTTCGAGCGCCCGATTCGCGTGGGGGACGTCATCACCCTGGGCGACAAGACCGGCGCGGTGACGCGCATCCGCATGCGGGCCACTACGATCGTCGATTGGGATCGCAAGGAGTACATCGTCCCCAACAAGCATTTGGTGACGGAGAAGTTGTTGAACTGGACGCTCAGCGACCAAACGAACCGGCTGATGGTGAACGTGGGGGTCGCCTACGGCAGCGACACGGAGCTTGCGTGCCGGCTGCTGGTCGAGGCGGCCCGCGAACAGCCCGCCGTGCTGGTCGAGCCCGCCCCCGTCGCCGCGTTCGAGGGGTTCGGCGACAGCTCGCTCAACCTGTCGTTGCGGGCCTATCTGCCGTCGCTGGAGAACCGACTGGCGACGATCCACGGCCTGCACACGACGATCGATCGCAAGTTCCGCGCGGCGGGCCTGGAAATCCCCTTCCCGCAACGGGATCTGAACTTGCGACACGTCCCCCCGGGCTGGCTGGCGGCCGCTGATCGCGAAGCCCCCGGGCTGGGGCGCGAGCCCGTCGCCGGCCTCGGCAACGGGCTTCCTGCCCAGGGGGGGAACGGCCCAGGCCGCGACTCGGCGTCCGTTTCGGGGGCCTCCGGGAGCGAAAAATAATTTTCGGCAGCGTGACGCAGCCCGCGGAGAGAGTATGGTGAAGGTTCTTCCGCCGGGGGGTCGGACGCCTCGGGGAGAGCGACCCGTTTGAGTGCGCGACGACGCGCCGTTCCCTCCGAACAGAGCAGGCCATGAAGCGACGTGATTTTCTCCGTTGGTCGGCGGCGGCCGCGTGCTCGAGCGCCGGCGCCGCGGCCATCGCCGCCTCGGCCTCCGAAACGAACGAGGCGCCCGCGGCCGACAAGTCGGCCGCGCAGGACGCAGCCGCTGAGCAGCCGAAACCGACGGAGACGCCCCAGGCCGAGCCGCCCGCCGCGTCGTCGCCGCAAACGCTGCTGGAGTGGCGCACCTATCAGGTGAGCGACGAAAAGCAGCAGTCCGTCGTGGCCAAGCACTTGGTCGAGGCGGCTCTCCCCGCGTGGGAGCGGCTGGGAATCGGGCCGGTGGGGGCGTTCACCGAGGTGGGCGACGATGCGCAGCCGTGCCTCCACTTGCTGCTGACGTACGTCGACGCCGCCCAATTCGCGGCGGCCCGCGCCGAGCTTGAGGCCGACGAGAAATACCGAGCCGCCGCGGCCGAGTACTTGGCGTCGGCGAAGGACGCGCCGGCGTTCGTGCGAATCGAGAGCGAGTTGATGCTCAGCTTTGCCGGCATGCCCAAGCCCGAGGCGCCGAAGAAGAAGCCCCGGCTGTACGAGATGCGGACCTACGAGAGCCACAGCGAAACGAAGGCGCGCCGCAAGATCGAGATGTTCAACGACGGCGAAATTGCGATCTTCCGCGATTGCGGGTTCGAGCCGGTGTTTTTCGGCGAAACGCTGGTCGGACCCCGGCTGCCGAATTTGAAGTACATGCTTGCCGCGGCCGACGTCGAGGCGAACAAGATCGGGTGGGAGAAGTTCCAGAAGCACCCCGAGTGGGTCAAGATGCGCGACCTGCCGAAGTACGCCGACACGGTCTCGCAGATCGAGAAAAAGTTCCTGGTGCCGACCGACTTCTCCCAATTGTAGCGACCGCCGAAGCCGAACCGCCGTTTCGATCCGGGTGTGCCGTTTCGCACGCGCCGGCGATCGGGCGGCTGTTTGCAACTCGGAACTCGGGCGAAACGACCGTCTCGTTGCTCGGCACGCGGCTTGCAATCCAAGTCCTGTGCGCAGGTTTCGTTTCAAGAGTCGACCGCCAGCGGCGGGCGCTGATTCCCGGCGAATGACGAAGGGGGCTTTTCGAGGCCTGCCGCGTGCTGCATCGGCGGCTAGCGCCGTCCGCTCGTGGTTTGGGGCAAAGCACTCGTGACTCTGCACACCGCAGAGAAAGGAGAGACGTCATGTCCGTCAGCCATTCACCGGCCGCTGGAATCGCCCTGGAACGAGCCCTAAGGCATTGGCGCGAACGGGGCGTCCTGCTCGAACGCGAATTGGCCGAAGCCGAGCCCGAGCCGCTGACGATCGCCATCAGCCGGCAATGCGGCGCCGGGGCCTTGGCGGTCGGCAACGCCATTGGCGAGCGGCTCGACTGGCCGGTGTACGACCGGCAGCTCGTCGATCGCATCGCCGAAGATGCGGGGGTCCGGGCGACGCTTCTCGGTTGTCTCGACGAGAAGCGGCCCAACTGGTTCGTCACGGGCATCTCGTCGTTCAACCTCGACAAGACGATGTCGCCGGTGGGCTACGCGATGCGGATGCGCGACGTGCTGTTGGGGCTGGCCGGTCACGGACGGTGCGTCGTCATCGGCCGCGGGGCCGCCCAGTTGCTCCCTCCGGCGACGACATTGCGACTGCGGCTGATCGCCCCCCGGGCCTACCGAGTCGCACACGTCGCGGCGCAGTTGTCGCTCGACTCCGCGGCGGCGGGCCGCTACGTCGACGACATGGATCAGGGTCGCGACTCGTTCGTCAGGACCCACTTCCGCCGCGACCCGTGCGACGTCGCCGGTTACGACCTGACGATCGACACCTCGCGGATCGACGTCGCCACGTGCGCCGAACTTGCGATCACTGCGATGGAATCGCTGAGGCGGGCGAAACGCGATTGACGCCGCGCTCTCCGCTTCGAGCTCCGCCGGATTGCCGAACGAGGCTGCGTTGGTCGCTGCTACGTTGGTCGTCGCTGTGCCGATCGCCGTGCATGTCGCGAACGTTCGCGGCGAGTTGAAAACGCCGCACGCGAACTCGCGCCAAGCGTGCGCGCCAGAGCCGAACGAGTCAGAGCCGAACGAGTCAGTTCGGCCGCGCGCGAAGCGAAAAAGCGGGGAGGACATCCGAGTCGCGAGTTTCCTCGCCGACTGTCGATCCAGTCAGTCATCGCCCCCCGATAGCGCTTCGGCCCGCATGATTCGGACCGCTTGTACCGGCGTTTGCGAGCACGGTCGGCTCGCGTTGGAGGACGAATCGGCGCAACGGCGGCGCGAAAGTTTCATCGCAGCGTGCAGCGAAGGAGGGTGCATCGACTGATGCAAGCGCCCCGGCAGCTCGACCAACGTCCGCTCGCAAGACTTCGAGAGTCGAGCCGTTTCCAACGGCGTGCGCTCGCTCTGCCCTGCGACGCTGAAGAAAATCACAACGGCGACGGCTGCCGCGGTTGTGCAAAAGTAGTTACGCGAATCATCTGTTTCCAACTGGCGTCATTTTGCGGAGTTGGCAGGAACTGTCAAGCAACTTTTTTCAAACGAGATGCGTTCCCCAATTGTTCTGGGGATTGCTGAAGCAGCACGACGAACGGCGTCGATTTTTCGCAAGAGAATTGCGCGGTTTTCGACGCGGCGGAAACCGCAGAGGATCACGGATTGCGCGGCGTCGATATGCGCCCGTCGACGTTCGTCCGCAGGGGGTCTCGCGGGGCGTTTGCGCGGTTATCATAAGGTTCCTCCCCGCCGCGGGGTCGTCGATACGGCGCTGCTAGCATGCGGCGTACCGATCGGAGTTCGCGTTGCCCCGTCGCTTTCGTCGCCGTCGATTCGCGCATGACTGCACTTCCGACTGATTCGTCGTTCGCTGGGTTGGCCGTTGCCGCATTCGAGAGTCGCCGCGCCGCCGATACGACCGGCATGATCGAGCGCTTCGGGGGTCGGGCGTTCGTCAGCCCGTCGATGCGCGAGCTGCCGTTGCCCGACGTCCGGCCGGTGGTCGAGTTCGCCCATCGATTGTTGGCGGGGCAGATCGACGCGGTCGTCTTTCTGACAGGCGTCGGCGCCCGGCAGATGATCGACGTCGTCGCCAAGCATGTCGGCCGACAGCGATTTCTCGACACCCTGTCGGACGTGAAGACGATCGTTCGCGGCCCGAAGCCGCTTGCAGCGCTCAAGGAGTGGGGGATCAAGCCGTCGGTCGTCGTCCCCGAACCGAACACCTGGCGCGAGGTGTTGGCGACGCTCGACGCCGAGCCGAGCCTGTCGCTGGCCAATATGCGGATTGCCGTGCAGGAATACGGCGTTCCGAACGTCAGCCTTGTCGCCGGCTTGGAAGCGCGCGGCGCCATCGTCGAATCGTTCCAAGTGTACATGTGGGACTTGCCCGAGGACGTCGAGCCGTTGCGCGCCAACGTGCGGCGGATCATCGCCGGGGAAATCGACGTCGCGATGTTCACCTCGGCGCAACAGGTGAAGCATCTGCTGCAGGCGGCCGGGGAGTCGGGATTGGAGGCGTCTCTGCGCGCGGCGCTCGCGCGCGTCGTCGTCGCCTCGGTGGGACCGACCACCAGCGAGATGCTCGCCGCGTGCAATCTGCCGGTCGACTTCGCCCCGTCGCATCCGAAGCTGGGCCATCTCGTCGCGGAGACCGCCCAGCGCGCCGAGGAGCTCGTGCGGCGCAAGCGGGCCCTGGCCGCGGTCGCCGTTCGTCCTGTCGCGGCGTCCTCCGCCGCCGGACCTGCGCCGGCGTGGCGCGACAGCCCGTTCCTGCGGGCGTGCCGCCGCGAACCGGTTCCGTACACCCCCGTCTGGCTCATGCGCCAAGCGGGCCGCTACATGGCCGAGTACCGCGCGGTCCGCGCGGGGCAGTCGTTCCTCGAACTCTGCAAGAACCCGCAGTTGTGCAGCGAGGTGATGTGCACCGCGGTCGAGAAGCTGGGGGTCGACGCGGCGATCATTTTCTCGGACTTGTTGCCGATCCTGGAGCCGATGGGATTGGACCTGGAGTTCGCCCCCGGCGACGGACCGCAAATACACAACCCCGTGCGCGAGTCGGCCGACGTCGATCGGTTCATGGAGTTGGAGAGCGTCGATGCGCTCCATTACGTGTTCGAGACCGTGGCGCAGACTCGCCGCGACTTGCCGGAGCAGATCCCGCTGATCGGCTTCGCGGGGGCGCCGTTCACGCTGGCCAGCTACGCGATCGAAGGCGCCGGCAGCCGAAACTATCTCCATACCAAGACGCTCATGTACCGCGCGCCCGAGGCGTGGCGCGAACTGATGGGACGGCTGGCGCGATCGATTGCTCGGTACCTCAACGCCCAGATCGCCGCCGGGGCGCAAGCCGTGCAGTTGTTCGACAGTTGGGTCGGCTGTCTGGGTCCCGACGACTATCGTACGTACGTGCTGCCCCACGTGCGCGAGCTGGTGGCGCTGCTGACGCCCGGGACGCCGCTGATCCATTTCGGCACGGGCAACCCCGCGCTGTTGCCGCTGCAGGCCGAGGCGGGGGGCGACGTCGTGGGGCTCGACTGGCGCGTCGACTTAGCCGCGGGATGGGACGCCGTCGGCTGCGATCGGGCCGTGCAGGGGAATCTCGACCCGACGGTGCTCTTGGCCGACCGAGCGACGATCCGCACGCGCGTTCAACGCATCCTCGCCGCCGCGGCCGGCCGCCCGGGGCATATTTTCAACCTCGGCCACGGCGTGCTGCAGCAGACGCCTGTGGAGAACGCCCAAGCGGTGGTCGAGTTGGTGCATGAGTTGAGCGCACGGTGAGGACCATGGCTCACGCGCTGGTCGCCCTCGGCTCGAATCTCGGCGATCGTCGGGGGACGCTCGACGAGGCGCTTGCGGCGTTGGCGGCGCTGCCGGGAACGCGGCTCCTGCGACGAAGTCGGTGGCACGAGACGGCGCCGGTCGGGGGGCCGCCGGGGCAGGGGGAGTTCCTCAACGGGGCGGCGCTCCTGGAGACCCCCCTTTCGCCGCACGACCTGCTGGCGGCGATGACGCAGATCGAGGCCGCGGCCGGCCGGACGCGCGAGACGCCTTGGGGGCCGCGGACTCTCGATCTCGATTTGCTGCTGTACGACGCCCTGGTCAGCGACGACCCGGCGCTGGCGCTGCCGCATCCGCATATGCACCAGCGGCGGTTCGTTTTGGATCCGGCCTGCGAGGTCGCCCCCGGGATGCTCCACCCGAGGAGCGGCTGGACCGTCGGCGCCTTGCGGCGACGGCTTGCGTAGCCGCCCCGCGGGGCGCCATTCCCTCGATCCGGCAAAGGGGCTATCCTCGCCGGGGTGCGCCGCGCTGCGCTTCACGCGTCTTGCGATCCCCGCCCGTCACGCTTGCATGCTTATCGTCGCCGATCCCGCCGAGACCCGCGCCGCCGTCGTCGCCGAGATTGCCGCGGGAAAGACCGTCGGCTTCGTGCCGACGATGGGGGCCCTGCACGCGGGCCACCTCAGTCTGATCGACGCCGCGCGGGCCGAGTGCGATCTGGTCGCCGCGAGCGTGTTCGTGAATCCGACGCAGTTCGCGCCCAGCGAGGACTTCGCCGCCTATCCGCGCCCGGTGGAGCAAGACCTGCAGCTCTTGCAGCAGCGCGGGTGCTGGCTGGCGTTCACTCCGACGGCCGAGGCGATGTATCCGCCGGGAAGCACGACCTCGATCGACGTCGGTCCGGTGGCGCGGCCATGGGAGGGGGCCGAACGGCCGTCCCACTTCGCGGGGGTCGCCACCGTGGTGATGAAGCTGCTGCAGATCGTGCCGGCGACCCGCGCGTACTTCGGCCAGAAGGACTACCAGCAGACGTTGGTCGTGCGGCGGATGGTCGAGGACCTGAACGTGCCGGTCGAGTTGCGAGTTTGCCCGATCGTCCGCGAGCCCGATGGCTTGGCCCTCAGTTCGCGCAACGCCTATCTCAGCGTGGCCGAGCGGACGAAGGCTGCTGCCTTGTCGCAGTCGTTGGAGTCGGCTCGGCAAGCCTGCGCGGCGGGCGAGACCGACGCCGAGCGGCTTCGCGCGCTGATCCGGGATCGTTTGAAGGAGTCGGCCCTGGAGCCCGATTACGTGGCGATCGTCGCCGACGGCACGGTCGAGCCGATCGAAAGAATCGTCGGTCCGGCGGTCGTCGCGATCGCGGTGCGAGTAGGCAGGACGCGACTCATCGACAACTGCCGCATCGGCTGACGCGGCGGCGTTCGGCAACTGCGGATGAGACGGAAGAGAATCGCCGCCGGCGCCAGCGACCAGATCGTGCCGAGCAGATGAAGTCACAAAAAATGGTTGAGTCCCGCATCGTGACAGCACCCAGCACGGGCTGTCAGCGACCGGTCAAATCATGCGAATCGTCGTCGGCCGCGCGATCATCGGCCTCCTGATCCTGTTGCTCTGTCGTCCCATCGTTCCCTTGTCTCCCGCTTGCCGCTGATGTGCTCCGAGTTGTTCCGCATTCCGCTGTCCGTCAACGGCATGCCGCTGTTCGGCGTCGGCGTGTTTTTGTTGTTGTGGCTCGCTGCGACGGGGTGGTCGGCGTGGGGGGCGGTGCGGCAGTTCGGCGCCGGCGCGGGTCTCAAGGCCCACTTGCCGACGATGGCGCTGGGGGCCGCAGTGCTTGTCGGTCTGCCGCGGCTGTTTCCCGACGGGGTCCCGCTGCGCGGCTACGGCCTGCTGGTGGTGACGGGGATGGCCGCGGGGGTGTGGCTCGCCGTGCGTCGCGCCCGGCAGTGCGGACTTGACCCCGAGGAGATCTACGCCCTGGCGATGGTCATGTTCGTGGCGGGGATCGTCGGCGCGAGGCTGTTCTTTCTCATCGAGTACTGGAACGAGTCGATTCATCAACGCACCGCGACCGGCGCGACCGATTGGGGCGGCACGCTCAAAGCGGCCCTCAGCTTCACCGAGGGGGGGCTCGTGGTGTACGGCGCCCTGATCGGGGCGATGCTGGCGTTCGCGTGGCAGATGCGGCGCCGCAAGCTCCCCCTGCTGGCCATGGCCGATCTGATCGCCCCGGGGATGGCGATCGGGCTGGCGCTGGGGCGGATCGGTTGCTTGCTCAACGGCTGCTGTTACGGGGGCGAGTCGACCCTTCCCTGGGCGGTCACGTTTCCGCGCGAAAATGCGCCCCAACGGCTAAGTCCCCCGTACGCCGACCAGGCGCATCGCGGGCGGCTGTTCGGGTTGCGGCTTGAGGCGACAGCCAAGTCGCCCGCCGGCGAGGACGCGACCGGGGCGCCGCGGGTTGCGCAGGTCGACGCCGACTCGCCGGCGGCGCATGCCGGGGTCAAGATCGGCGACGAGTTGGCGATGGTCAACGACGAGCGCGTCGAGTCGCTCGCCGATGCGTGGGACGAGTTCTATCTGGCGATCATGGAGCGTCGGCCCGTCGAGCTGCGCACCCGCGCGGGAGAGGTCCGGACGATCGCCGCGCTCGATCCCCCGCCGGCCCGCAGTCGGCCGATGCATCCCGTTCAGGTCTACAGCGCGATCAACGCGGCGCTCTTGGCTTGGGCGCTCTGGACCCACTTCCCGGTACGGCGCCGCGATGGCGAGACGATCGCGCTGACGATCACGCTCTACCCGATCGCTCGGTTCTGCGAGGAGGTCATTCGCATTGACGAGTCGGCCGTGTTCGGCACGGGGCTCAGCATCTCGCAGAACATCAGCCTGGGGATGCTGGTGCTGGCGGCCCTGCTGTGGCGCTGGCTCGATCGGCAGCCGGCGGGGCAGTGGGGCTTGAGAGTGCGGGAGGAGCAGGTCTGACCGGCGGAGGGGACCACGGGACATCCGGACGTTTGGACCCTAGGATATCGGGGGGGAGGCGAACCTCTGCCGGTGCTGCGGTCCCAGGCCCCGCGGTCCGCTTGTCTGCCAGAAGCGGGCAAAATCAGAAAAAAAACCGCAAGACCCGTCCCGCAGCGGCAACTTTCTTCCCGTGCCGCATGAATCGCGAAGCTTCCCAGGCTGACGCCAGCACGACTCCGGACGACTGCCGGACGCAGGTCGCCACTGCGCTGATCGAGCACGGCCGCTGGATCCGCACGGTGTTGGCGGCCCGGGGAGTCGAGCGGCAGGAGTTGGACGACCTGAGTGGCCGCGTCGCTGCTGCGGCGTTGGCCGGGGCCGATCGGCTGCAGGAGCCCGGCAAAGCAGGGCCGTGGCTCTATCGGATCGCGGTAGGGCAGGCCCTCGAGCACCGTCGCCGGACGGGGCGCCGGCGCAAACTGCACGAACGATACGCGGCCAGCGGGCTGGCGGGAGAGGCGGCGCCCGATCCTGATCCGCTCGAGTGGCTGCTCGCCGCGGAACAGCGGCAATTGGTTCGCCGCGCGGTGGCAACCCTCGGCGGCCAGGACGCCGAGATGCTGCTGCTCAAGTACACCGAAGATTGGAGCTATCGCGAGATTGCCGACCGCCTGGGACTGTCGGTCGCGGCGGTCGAGTCGCGGCTCCACCGAGCCCGCGGCCGGTTGCGCACGGCGTTGGCCCGCGTCGCCCCGGCGCTGGTTGCGCGCGAATGAGAGAGCCCCCCGCGCCGACGCCGGCGCAACCCCCAACGTCACGACCCCCCAACCCCTGCCGATTCCCGATGTCCTCCGCTTGCAACACCCCTGACGACGCCGTGTGGGATCGTCTCGTCGACGGCGAACTGCCGGACGACGAGCGGCGCGCCCTGATCGCCTCGCTCGACGATCGGCCCGACGGGTGGCGACGGTGTGCGATTGCGTTTCTGGAATCGCAAGCGCTGCGCGAAGGCCTCCGGGCGTACGTCGCCGTGCCGGCGACGGCGTTGGCCCCGGCGACGATTCCCCCGCCGGCGATCGACAAGCAACCCGCGGAACCCGCGGCGCCGAGCGAGTCCGTGCCGCGGCACGCGCTCAACTGGCTTGCCGTCGCGGCGACGGTGGCCGTGGCATTCGGGTTGGGCCGATTCGCCGGGCGGCCGGCGACCGAGGCGCCGAGCGAGCGGCTGGTCGCGATCCAGGAACCGGCTCCGAAGGTTGCGCCCGGCGTTGCGACGCCGCTCAATCCGCGCGACGCGGTGACGCTGGTGGTTCGCGACGCGTCGGGAACTCCGCAGCGGCTGCAAATTCCGCTGGTCGACGCCCCGGGCGCCCAGTGGCGTCCCGCCGGGGCGATGCGCGAGCAGCTTCACGATCACGGGCTCGACATGCAGGTGCGGCGGCGTTACGCCCCCCTGTTTTTTGAGAGCGGCGACCAGCTCGCTCCGATGGTCGTCCCGATCGACGACGCCGTCGTGACGCCGGTCCGTCGGGAGATCTACTGAGGCGAGATGCGAGGCGTAGATGTTCGATTGACGATGCGATTCAGCGAAGAGGCGGCGGCAATCTCGCGGACAATCGAACGTCGCGAGCCGACGGCGCTGTTCGCGACTCGTTCCCAGTTAAGTTTTCAAGAGCAGGAGGACTTCGATGTTACGTTCCTGGTTTGCCCGCGGCGTGGATCAGATGTTGATTGTCGCGATGGTGTGCGGGTCGGGACTGTTGTTTCAGATGCAGCAGTCCGCGCTGGCTGACGAGGGCGAGTCGGTCGAGGGGCGGATCGTCGAGATCGCCCCGACCGATGCGGCGGCCCCCGCGAAACCCGCTCCTCCTGCGCCCCCGGCCGCGCCGACGGCTCCCGCACCGCCGCCGACCTATTGGATCGGCGTCGGCGGCGTTCCGATCACCGACGAAGCGCTCCGCACCCATCTGCAACTGGCGGCCGACACCGGCGCCGTGGTCGAGCAGATCATGCCCGGCAGTCCTGCCGAGAAGGCGGGACTGCGGAAGCACGACGTCATCATCGCGGTGAACGGTCAGGCGGCCCACGGCATGCAGGAACTGATCGAAGCGGTCCGCACTGGCGCAGGCAAGCCGGTCGAGCTCAAGATCCTGCGGCTCGCTCAGGAGGCGACGATCACCGTGGCGCCCGAACAGCGCCCGGCCGACGCGATGATTCCGGTCCAACCGGCGGTCCCCGGAATGCCGCGCATCGATGCGCCGTTCGACGCCGACCAACTCAACGCGTTGCTGCAGCAGATGCTCCAGAATCAGCAGATTCCCGGACTGCGTCGCCTGGGGCCCGGGATGGTCATGCCGCGGCAGGCGCTGGCGCTGCCCAACGGCGTGTCGGTCTCGATCCAGCGCCAAAACGATCAGCCGGCGCAGATTACGGTGAAGCGCGGCGACGACTCCTGGACTGTTTCCGAAGGGGACGCCGAGGCGATGGATCAATTGCCCCCCGACGTTCGCGGACTCGTCGAGCGGATGCTAGGTCAAAATGGCCAAGCGGGGTGGGGGGACGTGCTCAATTTCAATTTTGACGCGGGCGACATTTTCCCCGATGCCATGCGAGGCTTCGCCGACGAGGCCGCGGCTGAGCGCGCCAAGAACTTCGAACGACTCCAGCAGCAGGCCGTCAAGGCCGCCGAGGAGGCGCGCTTGCGAGCCGAACAGGCTCGCCAGCGGGCGCGTCGGCAATTGGACGACGGACGCGAGGAGATGCTCCAGCGACTCGAGGAAATGGAGCGCAGGCTCCACGACATGCAGGAGCGGCTTGGCGCCCCGGCCGAAGGGGAAGCGCCCCCGGCCCCGCAGGCCGACGACAAGACGACCTGACCGAATTTGGCTGCGAAGGGACGCAACAGGCACGAGCAAGCGGCGCCGCGTCACTCCCCCAGTTCGTACGGGCTGAGGCCGACGTCGACGATGCTGCACGCGACGATCGGGTTGAGTCCCGCGGCGCGGGCTTGCTCGATCAGGGCGTCGCTTTCGCTGCCCGGGTTGAGCCACAACTCGTCGCAACCCTTGGCGACGATCTGCGGCAACAGCGCCTGGCCCACGGCCGGCGGGACGTACATGCTCACCCGGTCGAGCCGCTCGACCGGGACGTCGGCGAGTTGGGCGTACGCCGGCAGTCCCTCGATCTCCGACTCCTTGGGGTTCACGGGAAACACCGTGTACCCCTGGGCGAGGTGTGCGCGGACGCTCTTGTTGCCGTATTTGTTGCGGTCGGCGCTGGCGCCGACGATAGCGACGGTGGGCATGGGGGGAGGGCGATTCGTGATGGGCGATTGGCGGTTGGCGACGGGGCGGGGCGGCGATTGATTACTCGTCGCGGCGAGCGCTGGCCAGGGCGCGGGCTTGTTCGTTGACGAACCAACTGCGCCAAGCGACTTCGTCGTAATCGAATTCATGCTGGCCGGCGAGCGTCGTCAGGGCCTTGAGGACCTGGGCGTTTTGCAACGGCTGGCGAATGATCTTCGGTCCCTCGCCCCCCGCGGAGAAGCTTGCGTTGCCGTTGACCGACCCGGCGTTGATGCCGGAGCTTCCCTGCTGGACGATGAACTTGTGCTCGGTCACCAGGGCGTCGATCAGCGGGCTGACCGCCTCGGGGTCGCCGATTGCGGCCAAGGCCTTGCCGGCCCGATTGACGACCTTGTTGTCGGCGTTCTTCAGCGCCCGTACGAAGGGAAGCAGGGGAACTTGTCGGCCGTCGCGGGTGAGCAGGTCGAGCGCCAGCTCGCGATGTTCGGCACGGGCGTCGTACAGCGTCGCATTGACCAGCGTGCGGAGCGCGTCGGGATGATCGAAGCGGCTGAGCGTCTTGACGAGCAGGCTCCACGCCCAGTCGTCGGTCTCCTTGTCGAGCAGCCGCACCAGGGCCGGCACGGCGGCCGGGTCGTCGAGCGCATCGAACAGGGCCCGCGCTTCGGCCGATTGCTGCGGCCGACGGCTGTCGAGCCAGCCGCGCCACAGGCGCAGCTTCTGGAACCAGTCGGCGTCGAGGGCGCCGGCCGCGGCGTCGCGCTGCCGCAGGGCGACGTCCTGGGGCGTACGATACTTCCCCTCGTGCAAGATCATGCCGCGCTTGGCCATGATCTCCGCGCGCGTCATCCAGCGTCCGCCGCTCTTCTGATAGCCGAGCCCGACGCGGGCCTCTTCGTCGTCGGGGGCCAGTTGCAGCAGCCGGTCGAAGTGCAGCTCGGCCTGCTCGGCGAGGCCTCGCTCCTTGCACCAGCGGGCCAACTCGCGCTGTCCGTCGGCCGTGTCGGCGATGGAGCGCGCCCGACGACGATACTCGGCCAAGTTGTCGTCGACCTGCACGATCCGCGCGATGTCGCCTTTGGCGAGCGACACCTGGGCCCCGTCCTCGGTGCGGACGACGTAGACCCCCTCGGCGGTCCGTTCGACCAGCGAGCCGCGAACTTCGCCTCCGGCGCTCAACTCGAACACGTCGGCCGTTGCGAGACCCGCGCCAAGCGCGCAAACCGACGTCGCCAGCGCCGCAACGACGCGAACTCGATCAGGCGCAAGCGAGCGGAGGGGCATGGCGAAGGGGGGCGCCAAAGGCGTGACGAAGAGTCAGTCGGCGGCAGCGGCGGGGATCGTTCCATTATACCAGCTTGGCGAGCCTCCCGGGGCCAGAGGACGCGAAATGCCGACTCGCCTGGGGGATTTCGTTGGTAGAATCGATGCGAGCCGTCGTGATTCGCTCGCTCCTGATCCCTCTCTGTCGAACTCCATGTCCGGATCGCCTTCTCCTGCCGACGAGCATCGCCGCGCCGCTGCAGGGAGCGTCGCCTGTGCGGTCGTCACGGTCAGCGATACGCGCACCCTGGCCGACGATCGCAGCGGCGGCGAGATTGTCGTCCAGTTGGAAGCCGCGGGACATCGCGTCGTGGCGCGCGAGATCGTGCCCGACGATCCCGAGCAAGTCGCCGAGGCGGTCAGCCGACTGGCGGCCGACTGGCGCGTGCAGGCCGTGCTGCTCACGGGGGGGACCGGCGTCGCCCCCCGCGATCAGACTCCCGAGGCGCTCGAGGCGCTCTTCACGAAACGGCTGCCTGGTTTCGGCGAGTTGTTTCGGATGCTCAGCTTCGCCCAGATCGGGGCCGCGGCGATGCTCAGCCGCGCGACCGCCGGCATGATCGAGCGAACGGTCGTCTTCCTGATGCCGGGTTCGACGCCGGCGGTGCGGCTGGCCCTCGAAACGCTCGTGCTCCCTGAGCTAGCACACGTCGTGAAGCTGGCGGATAAGCCCGGCTGACGATTCGGTTCGGCGCCGGCGCTGGCGCCGACTGCATCCGACCGCGCAGGGCCGCGATTCGCCCTGGCCTGCTTTCTTCGCTTGCGATACTCTCCCCGCCCCATGTCGCGATCTGCGCGGCGCCCTGCGCAGATGTTGCGCTACGCGGGTTCGCGGACGCCCTCGGTTCGACGGATCGAATTCACGCCAAGCGGGCAAGGAGTGCGCGCGTGCAACGGCTACTTTCGATGGCGACCCTCGCCGTGCTCGGCGGGATGGCGTTCTTGTTTCTGCGCGAGGGAGACTTTGCCCCCGGCGCGGGGCAGGGGCCGATCCCGGCGCCGACCGCGCAGCAATCGGCGCCCGGCGGCGCTCCGTTCGGCACGATCCCGGCGTCGACCAATCCGTTTGGAACGAACCCGTTCGGGACGCCTTCCGGGGCTCAGTCCGGGGGCTTCGCCGGGCAATCGATTCCGGCGACGATCCCCGTCACGACCCCTCCGCCGGCGATCAACGCCCCCGGCGCTCAGCCGGCCAGCGTGTTCCGCCCCGTGTCGTCGACGCCGGTCGTCCCCCCGACCACGGGGCCGACGATTCGCATTGCGTCGTTCAACATCCAGGTGTTCGGCAAGACCAAGGCGTCCAAGCCGTACGTCATGTACACCTTGGCCGAGATCGTGCGGCAGTTCGACGTGGTGGCCATCCAGGAGATCCGCACGCAGGACGACTACCACATTCCCAACTTCGTGAAGTTGATCAACGAAGGAGGGGGAACGCCGCGGCGATACGATCACCTCGTCGGTCCCCGGTTGGGCAATACGACTTCGACCGAGCAATACGCGTTTCTGTACGACGCCGAGAGGATCCTGCTCGATCCCAACGGGCACTACACGGTGCGGGATCCCGACAACCTGCTCCACCGCGAGCCGCTGGTTGCCCGGTTCGCGACCCGGATGAACCCCAACGAGGCGTTCACGTTCACGCTGATCAACGTCCACACCGACCCCGACGTCGTGCCGCAGGAGATGGAGGCGTTGGCCGAAGTGTATCGGGTGGTTCGCCGCGCCGGCGGGGACGAGGACGACGTGATCATGCTGGGGGACTTCAACACCGACGACAAACGGTTGGGCCGGCTGGGCCAGTTTCCCGGGATCCAGCCGCTGATCTCGGGGGTGTTCACCAACATGCGCCAGACCAAGCTGTACGACAACATCATCGTGCATCAGCCCTCGACCAGCGAATACACCGGCCGCAGCGGCGTGTTCGACGTGATGCGGTACTTCAACCTGACGCTGGAACAGGCCGAGCAGGTGTCGGACCACTTGCCCGTGTGGGCCGAGTTCACCGCGTACGAACGCGACTACACCGGGCGCGTCGCGTACCGCGGGACCGTGGCGCGGTAGCGATCGCCGGGTCGATTGGCCTCGCGATTTGAACAGCCCGAACGACTCGAGAGCGGACACTGCGCTCGAACGGCTGGACAGCCTTGCCGGCTGAACTGCGAAGCCCGCCCTGCTCGCCAAGGGGAGATGGCGTCAGCGGCATCTTTTGCGGATTTTCTTGTCGAAATTGGGCCACGCAGTTTTGTATACTACGTGAACTGTCGTCCGGTATTGCGCGGAGCCCCCTGCAGGGCGGTATCCGCAAGAGCCCGCCGCCGAATCATTCGGCGGCGGGCTTTTTTTGTGCGCTGGCTCCGAGGGCGTCGATGCGTTGTTTCGTTTCCCTGGCCGAAGCGGCTCCGTGTGTCCGCGACGGCGATCTGCTGCTGTTTCGCGGTCGCGGGGCGATCGCGCGGATCATCTGCGTCGCGGGGCGCAGCGAATACGCCCACGCGGCCCGCGCCGTCTGGTGGGGACGAGATTTGTTCTGCTGCGAGGTCCGCGAGCTTAAAGGGGGGCGGGCGGTGACGCTCGCCAGCCAGGTGCGCCGCTTCCCCGGGGCGATCGACGTGTTCGAGACGAATCCCGACGACCGTTGGCGACGCTACGATCGCCGCGGCGCGGTCGAGTACATGCGGCGGCTGGCCGGTTGCGACTACGGCTACCGAGGCGTCTGGCAGGCGGCGCTGCGGCATGTGCCGCTGTGGCGATTTCTGCTCACGCCCGAAAGCGATGACAACAGGACCGCAGACCAGCCGCCGTATTGTTCTCACGCCTGCGCGGCGGCCGACCGCGTCGGCGGCGGGGTCGATCCCGTGCCGCAGTTGTCGGACCGCTTGACCGAACCGGGCGACTTGGCCCGCAGCCCGTTTTACCGCTACCGCTTTACGCTCGCAGGAGAGTGACATGCATTCAGCGCCGATCTCGCCAGTGTTCTTCGCGAGCGACCCGCAGCGTCGCCGCGGATGCGTCTTGGTTGCTTGCGCCGCCCTGCTCTTGGTCGCCGCAGCGGCGGACGCCGGCGCCCACGAAGCCTGTTGCCGCGTCACGAATCGGCAGGCGACGCTCACCAGCGCCGGCAGCGGGACGCTCGTCGACGTCGCTCCCGACGGCGTCGCGGGGCTCGTGCTCACCTGCGCCCACTTGTTCGCCGACGGGGCGTGCGAGATGACGGTCGAGTTCGCCGACGGGGCGCGGCATCGCGCGAACCTGATTGCGATCGACCGCGCGGCCGACCTGGCGGCGCTCGAGATCGCTGCGCCGCGTTCGGCGCCGGCGCGGGTGGCGATCGTCGACCAGGGCGAACTCGCGAGCCGGCCGCAGGCGTACCGGGCTTGCGGATTCGGCGGCGATGGCCGCCTGAATTGCGTCACGGGGCGATTCGTCGGTCCCGCGGGGAGCGCGGAGCGAGTGAGTTTTCGGTTCTCCGGGGCCGTGCGGTCGGGCGACTCGGGAGGAGGCGTGTTCGACGACGAGGGCCGATTGGTGGCCGTCGTCTGGGGCGCCGCGGAGGGGACGACCTATGCCAGCGGCGGGGCGCCGTTGCGACGGTTCCTCGATCGCCTGCTGGGAGAACGAACGGAGCGAACGTTCGCCCGTCGCCCGGCGCCGACGGCGCCGTCCGTGTGTCCCGACGGGCGGTGTCCGTTGACGGCGCCTGGTGCAGAACGCGGATCGCCGGCGGGGCAGGGCCCCGCGATTGGCGACGATTCTGGCGCGCGGCAGTGCGTGTGCGCACAGCAGTGGTCGGCGATGGGCGAGCGGCTGCGCTCCCTCGAGGACGACCTGCGACAGGCGGCCCGGCTTGAGCAGTTGCGCGACTACGCCCGCGTCGACGACGTGACGCGACTGGCGGAGGAACATCGCGCCGAGCGCGCGTCGCTGGCCGCGCGGATCCCCGGCCTGCTCGCCGGCGGCCACGCGGGCCGAGCCGCGGGGGCGCTTGCCGTCGGAGCCTTGGGGATCTCGGGGCCAGTCGGCTGGGCCGTCGTCGCCGGGGGAGCCGCGACGGGGCTCTTGATCGGGCGGCTCATGCGCACGCGGAGCCGACGCCGAGCCCGGGCCCGTCGCGACGAGCCGGAGCCGCCGCCGCAAAGGGGCGTTCCCGCCGAACGACCGGAGGCGACCGCCGCCGCGGCGCGTCCGTTTCCCCGGGACGAATCAGCCGCCGACCGCGCCGCCGCGCGGGGCGAGCACGCCGAGTCGCTCAGCCCCGTCGAGCGCGACGACCGTGAGGCTCGCCAACTTTTACGACTTTCGCAGTTGGAGGGACGTGACCCGTTACAAGACGCGGTTGCAGGACGCCTTGCGCTCGACCGGCTCGACGCGATTGCCGACGGCGACGATTCGCCGCGCCGCACATGGGCGGACCAACTGAGACGCGAGCTGCGCGAGCGATTCAACGACATTGCCCCGACAAACTTCCAACCGTTTGTCACCGCGTAACGGGCGCGGCCGCCGACGCGCGGCCGTCGACCGGAACGCGTCAAGTTCGTCTTCCTCGTTCCGACTTCCCCTTCCCCCTTCACAAGGATCCCTCCCATGCCTGCCGGCGACCCTGGAAAGGAACAGTTCCGACGGATCGTGACCGAGTTTCGCAATCTGCACATCCTCGCGGCGCTCGGGCCGTTGTTCGACTTCCGCAGCGAGGTCGTCGCGAACGACGAGTTCGGCGTCCGCGGCGGATTGGACGACACGACCAAGGACCACTACGTCGAGCACCTGCTGGCGTGCGACCGGATGCGGCGGCGCGTCACCTACAACCCCGAGCGGACGCCGCTCGGCGAGCTCATCGAGCAGGCGACCAGCGCCAAGCAAGTCCTCACCGGTTCGCTGGCGCCGTTCGGCGGCGACGACATCCAGGAGGCGCCCGGCGGGTTGGTGGCGCTCCCCTGGGCCGTGGACGGCAGCGATCCGAACATTCCGCTCGCCAGCCAGCTCAACTTCCGGAGCCAGAACGCGCTCGTGCTGCTGGGGGCCGTCGATCGGGCGATCGTCAACTGGACGCGGCTCGAAAGCCGGTTCCGCACGTCGTTCATCTACGTCAAGGATTCGATGCGGATGTACGGCAGTTACGTCCAGGTGCTCGAGTATTTGAAGGCGTTCGCCGGCGACGCGAATCGGGTCGACATGGCCGCCGGGGTGCGACCGACCGAGGAGCCGCTGGGTCCGACCGACTCGCCGAACCTGCGGACCGAGTCGGCCGGAGCGGCGACCGCTTCGGTACGGTAGCTTTGGCGCCTTCGCTCCGGCCCTCTCCCTGCGCGGAGGGGGCCGGGAGGAGGCGAATGCGGCGGCTTCGCACTCCTTGGAACGGTGAAACGTGACGCCCCCTGAGCTTCCCCTGCTTGCCGCCGAGTTGGCTCACCAGGCGCAATTTCTGCGTCAGGAGCTCGGCTACCAGAGCGATCGCCCCGGGCGCCTGCAGCAGCTCATGATCGAGAACCAACAGGTGATCCGCGAGATCGACCGCACGCTGCGGGGCAGCGGCGACGAGTTGGGGCTGGTCGGATGGATCAACGTCATCCGCCGGACGTGGCTCGCCCTGGTTGCGCTCT
The DNA here is from genome assembly GCA_019636345.1 of Pirellulales bacterium. Classification (NCBI taxonomy): domain Bacteria; kingdom Pseudomonadati; phylum Planctomycetota; class Planctomycetia; order Pirellulales; species Pirellulales bacterium. Next base: position 314,574 of record JAHBXQ010000003.1, read on the forward strand.
TGGCCGCGGCGTGCGGGTACGTTCTTAACGACGTGGTCGATGCGCTCGAGCTGCCGGCGCGCGCGCCGCGGCAAGAGGCGGCGAGCCGGCCCGGGCTCGAACGAGGGGGCGGCTTCCTTGACGATCAGCAGGACTTCAAACGACAACCGCTCACCGGCAGAACCCATGCAAATCCGTGACCGAATCAAAGAACTGCGCCGCGTGCGGGCCGGCGATTTGCGCCCCCATCCGCTCAATTGGCGCACGCACCCTGCGGCGCAGCAGGACGCGCTGCGCGGCGTGCTGGCCGAGATCGGCTACGCCGACGCGCTGTTGGTGCGCGAGCTGGAGGACGGCTCGCTGCAGTTGGTCGACGGCCACCTGCGGGCCGAGACGACTCCCGACGCGACCGTGCCGGTGTTGGTGCTCGACGTGTCGGCCGACGAGGCGCGGCAGATTCTGCTGACGCACGACCCGCTCGCCGCGTTGGCCGGGATCGACGAGGCGCGTCTGACCGAGCTGCTCGCCGCGACCGAGTTCGCCAGCGATCAGGTGACCGCGATGCTGGCCGACCTGGCCCGCACAGCCGCGGGGGCTGGCGATCTGCTCGACCAGCCGCCGCATGAGCGCCCCGAGGCGCTGATTCCCGAGTCGTACCAGGTCGTCGTCCATTGCGACGACGAGGACCAGCAGCGCGAGCTGTACCGTCGGATGCGCGAGGAGGGCTACCAATGCCGAGTGTTGACGTTGTCGTAAGCTGCCCGGTGCACGATTCGTTTCGCGTGCAGCAGGTGGCGGGCATGTTCGACGTGCCGCTTGCCGAGAAGGCGACCGAGCGGTTCGCGGTCGAGTTGCCGGGGCTCGACGAGCCGTGGGAGACGGGGCTGATCGTCGGCCCCTCGGGGAGCGGCAAAAGCACCGTCGCCCGGCACGCTTATCGGACCGAACTGTTCGAGAGCGCTGCGTGGCCCGCCGACAAGGCGGTCGTCGATTGCTTCGGCGACTTGCCGGTGCGGCAGGTCGTCGAGCTGTTCACCGCCGTGGGGTTCAGCAGCCCGCCGTCGTGGGTCAAGCCGTACGCAGTGCTCAGCGGGGGCGAGCGATTTCGGTGCGACCTGGCGCGGGCGCTGGGCGCGGGCGTTCAGTGCGGCGCCGGAGCCGGCGGCGCCGATCAGCCGTCGGCGCGGCCGCTGGTCGTGTTCGACGAGTACACGAGCGTCGTCGATCGCAACGTGGCGCGGGCCTGCTCGGCGGCGATCGCCACGGGAATTCGCAAGGGGCGGCTGCCGGTGCGATTCGTCGCGGTCACGTGCCACTACGACGTGGCCGAGTGGCTCCAGGCCGATTGGATCCTCGATATGGCCACGGGACGGCTCGAACGGAGGCGGCTTCGGCGACCGCCGATCCGGATTGAAATCCATCGCTGCGGATTGGCTCCGTGGAAACTGTTTGCGCGTCATCACTATCTGAGCGGTTCGCTGGCGGTCGGGGCGCGGTGCTACCTGGCCACGTGGAACGGCGAGCCGGTGACGTTCCTGGCGACGTTGCCGATGATTGCCAAGCGAAATCATCGGCGATTCACGCGGATTGTCACGCTGCCGGATTATCAGGGGATGGGAATCGGCATGCGCACCGTCGCCGCGGTCGCCGAGCTGCACAAGGTCGAGGGGTTGCGGATCAGCCTGACCAGCAGCCACCCCGCGGTGATCCGCCACTGCCGTGACTCGCCGTTGTGGAAGACGGTGAACGTGCGGACGACCGGCTCGAGTCCCCGCCGAACGAATCGCTTCGCCAACTACCGCAACAGCGCGGGGCGGGCGGTGGCGTCGTTTGAGTATCGGTGACCGGCAGCTTGTTGCCGCAGCTGCCGGGCGACGGGGGGCCGAGTCGTCGACGACCAGAGTCCCTCCGTACGATCGTCACGCGACGCCTTCCCCCCAGACCCCCAGTCACCAGTCACTCTCTCTCCCCCTCTCATGCTCACCGACCAGCAGCAACGCGAGCTCGTCCTTCTGGCGTCGATCGGGTGCGATCGGCAAACCGGCTGCAACTATGTCGGCTGCACGCCGGGAGACTTGCTTGCTGCGTTGCGGCAGCAGGCTTCGTTTGCCGCGCAATTGCTGCGAGCCGAGGCGACTCCCGAGGCGACGCACATGCGGTGCGTGCACGACGCCGCCAAGGACGTCAAGAACTGGCGCGCGAGCGTCTGGTGGCTCGAGCGCCGGGCGCCCGAACGGTTCGCCCGGCGGGCGTCGGCCGGGTTGAGCGCGGCCGAGTTGCAGGGGGTCGTCGACCAACTGTGCGAGACGATCGGCCAGGAAATCGCCGACGTCGCGCTGCGAGAGCGCGTGGGTCGCCGGTTGCGTCAGATCGCGGCCGATCTGACGTGCGCGTACGAACTCCCCGGAGACGCCGGAGCCGGCTTGTCGGGGATCGCTGCCGGAGAGGTCGAGCGCGAGGACGACTTCGATCCGCTGGCCGGCGTGGAGGACTGGCAACCATGAATCAGCCTGACAAGCGCAAGCGGTCGATCGCAGCGGCGACGTGCCACCCGCTGACGCCGTCGGCCCGGGCCGTGGCCCGCGTCGCTGCGACGTTGGCCAGCGGGCTCGCCGGGCGCGACGAGGCTGCGCCGGCGCCCGACAGCCTGATCGCCTGGGGTCGCGCGATGTTGCCCCACTACTTTCGCCAGCCGCCGTCGAAGATGCACCGCTGGCTCGCCGGGCGCCTTGAACGGGCGGTCCGCGACCGCGGGATCAAGCTGAACGTCCTCGGCCCGCGCGGCGCCGCCAAGAGCACGATCGGCACGCTGTGCTACCCGCTGCGGTGCGCGGTCGAGGGGACCGAACCGTACATCTGGATCGTCTCCGACACGCTCGCCCAGGCGCAGACCCACCTGGAAAATCTCAAGGCCGAGCTGGAAGGGAACTCCCTGCTGGCCGAGCAATACCCCGGGGCGGTCGGGCGGGGACCGCGATGGCGGGCCGCGGCGATCGAGTTGCCCAACGGCGCGGTCGTCGAGTCGTACGGCACGGGGCAAAGCCTGCGCGGCCGGCGTCGGCGCGAGCATCGACCCACGCTGATCGTTTGCGACGACCTGCAGAACGACGGCCACATCGCCTCGGCGAGCCAGCGCGAGGCGAGCCGGCAGTGGTTCCACGGCGCGCTGCTCAAAGCGGGCAACCGCGAGACCAACGTCGTCAACCTGGCGACCGCGCTCCATCGCGACGCGCTGGCGATGCAGTTGCATCGCACGCCGGGGTGGACTTCGGCGTTGTTCCGCGCGATCGAGTCGTGGCCCGCGGCGACCGACTTGTGGGACGAGTGGGAACGGCTGTACGTCGACCTGAACGACCAGCGGGCGGCCGCGACGGCCCGGGAGTTCTATGAGCGCAATCGAGCTGCCATGGAAGCCGACGCCGAGTTGTTGTGGCCCGAGGTCGAGGACCTGTACTTCCTCATGCGGCTGCGGGCCGAGGAGGGGCGTACGGCGTTCGCGCGAGAGAAGCAGAACTCGCCGATCGACCCCGCGCGGTGCGAATGGCCGGAGTCGTACTTCGAGGATTCGATTTGGTTTCGCAAGTGGCCGAAGGAGGTGCGGTTGCGGACCATGGCGCTCGACCCCAGCAAGGGGCGCGACGCCCGGCACGGCGATTATTCGGCCTACGTCATGCTGGCCGTCGATCGACGGGGGACGTTGTTCGTCGAGGCCGATCTCGCCCGTCGGCCGACGCCGCAGATGGTGGCCGACGGCGTGACGCTGTGCCGGCGGTTTCAGCCCGACTTGTTCGGCGTGGAATCGAATCAATACCAGGAGTTGCTTGCGGGGGAGTTCGTCGCGGAGTTTCGCCGGCAGAGGCGGCGCGTGCTGCAGCCGATCCCGATCGAGAACCATGCGAACAAAACGACCCGCATCCGACGACTCGGGCCGTACCTGTCGCAACAGCGCGTGCGGTTCCTGGCGTCGAGCCCGTCGACGCGGCTGTTGGTCGATCAACTGCGCGACTTTCCGTTGGGAACCCACGACGACGGCCCCGACGCCCTGGAGATGGCGCTGCAACTGGCCGAGGAGCGGTATCGCCAGGGGCGCGACGACGACGGCTTAGGAGATCGGCTCATTGCGTGACGACGCGCCGATCGTTCTGCATAGTCGTCGTCGGCAGTTCCATTCATTTCGCCGCAACTCACTCTCCTCCGCACAGGAGCCCATGCCATGAACGATTCTTACGCCGATCCCTGGGAGCAGCGCGTCAGCGAGGCGTGCGACGGGATTTGGAACGCGCTGGTCGATCCGCGCGAGGCGTACCTCGACGACGACGGCTTGTGGTGGAACCCCGTGGCCGTCGCCGGCGATTCGCGGGTCGCGGCCGGGGCGGCGCCGCTCGACGAGGCGCAACTGGCCGACGCCCGGGCGCAGTGCCGACGGCTCGTCGCGACGAACGAGTTCGCGATCAACGGGATCGAGAATCGCATCAGTTACTTGGTCGGCCCGGGGCATCGCTACCAAGCGAACGTGCGGTCCGGCGTCGACGCCCCGCCCGGGTTGGCGGCGCAGGTGCAGGAGGTGCTTGACGAGTTCCAGCTTGCCAACCGTTGGCCAGTGCGACAGCAGGAGATCGTGCGCCGCCTGGATCGGGACGGCGAGGCGTTCCTGCGGTTCTTCGTCGACGACCGCGGATCGACCCGCGTGCGGTTCATCGAGCCGGAGCAGGTGGCGACGCCCCCCGAGTTGTCGCGCACTCCCGAGGCGAGCTTCGGCGTCCACTGCGAGTCGCACGACGTCGAGACCGTGCTGGGCTACTACGTCGACGGCCAGCCGGTTCCCGCCGTCGAAGTGCAGCATCGCAAGGCGAACGTCGACGCGAACGTCAAGCGCGGGCTGCCGCTGTATTTCCCGGTGCGGAAGAACCTGCGGCGGGTCGAGAAGCTGCTGCGGAACATGAGTGCGCTGGCCGAGATCCAGTCGGCGATCGCGCTGATCCGCAAGCATCGCGGGACGATGCACAGCGCGGTCGAGCAGTTTGCCGACGCCGACGCGAGGACGAGGGTCGCGGGGGGGCGAACCCGGCGGGTCGTGCAATACGGCCCCGGGACGATCCTCGACGCTCCCGCGGGGCTGGAGTACGATTTTCCCGCCAACGGCGTGCAGGCCGACGGTTTCCTCGGCGTGCTGCAGGCCGAGTTGCGGGCGATCGCCGCGCGGCTGGTCATGCCCGAGTTCATGTTCACCTCGGACGCCTCGAACGCGAACTATTCGTCGACGCTCGTGGCCGAGGGACCGGCGGTGAAGATGTTCGAGCGGTTGCAGGCGACGCTCAAGGGGGACGACGCCGAGGTCATGACGCGGGTCGTCGACAACGCGGTCCGCGCCGGTCGCTTGCCCCTCCAGACGCGACGATTCGTCGAGATCCAGATCGGCTTGCCGTCGCTGCACGTCCGCGATCAGTTGCGCGAATGTCAGGTCGAGAAGATGGCGTACGACAAGGGGATTCTTTCGCCGCAAACGTGGAGCCAACGGATGGGGCTCGACTACGAGCAGGAGCAGAAGAACCTCGCGATGCATCGCGAGACGTCGTGACGCGCATGGCTCCGCAAAGCGCGCCGCGCGAGCAATCGAAAATGGCCCAATAATCGCCGGCGCATTTGCATCGGCAAAATCGTAAAATGCCGGACATGATCACGCACGCTTCGCATGCCGCTCGTCCTGCCGCGACCGACCAGCCCGGCGACCGCCGCGCCCGGGTCGAGCAGGAGTTCGCCCAGTTGTTGCAGGCCGCGTGCACGCGCGGCTACCACGGCACGGCCAGCGTGACCGTGACCCTGCAAGACGGCCACGTGCAAACTTGGCGGCTGGCCACCGAGCGGCTGAGGAGGTGACGCTTTAGTCTCTCGACAATCGATCCGGTATCGTTCGAGCTCGCCGCGTGACGGCGGGTATCGTTCACGAGCCCTGTGCGAGACGACTTGCTCGGCAAGTCGTCTCACGCAGGGCTTTTTTCGTGCCCCTTTGAGTCCGTCGCTCGCACTTTCGCCCACGACATAGGAGCAACCATTCCATGGCAGACATGTTGCAGGAGTTCGTCGATTCGCGCGGCCTTGCGCTGCGGGTCGATCGCGACGCCGGCGTATTGCGCGGCGTCAAACTGATCGGGCTGGAGTCGCGCAACGGTCGGCGGTACAGGCCGCAGGCGCTCGAGCGGGCCGCGGCGCTGTACGAGGGCGCCAAGGTCAACGTGAATCACCCGAAGGACGGACCGCTGGCGCCGCGGGATTATCGCGACCGGCTGGGGGTGATTCGCGAGGTCGAGTTCCGCCCCGACGAAGGGTTGTTCGGCACGCTGCAGTTCAACCCCAAGCACGCCTTGGCCGAGCAACTGGCGTGGGACGCGGTGCACAATCCGCGGAACGTCGGCTTTTCGCACAACGTGCTGGCCCGCGTGGTTCGCGACGGGGACGCCGCCATCGTTGACGAGATCACGCGGGTGCAAAGCGTCGACTTGGTGGCCGACCCCGCGGCGACCGAGGGGCTGTTCGAGCAGGCGGGCGAAGACGTCGCGGTCGGCGCGAGCGAGGTCGACCTGCCGCCGACGTGGGACGCGCTCACCTTGGCCGTCTTGGCGACGCATCGGCCTGATTTGTTGGACGAGATTCGCCGACAGTGCTCGTCGGCGGTCGAGGAGCAGCTCGTTGCAGCTCGCGTCGAGGCCCGCAGCGAGCGCCGGCGGCGCGTCGTCGCGATGGAACTGGCGCGGCGCGGGGCGGCGGTCCCGCACGACGATCGGGAACTGGCGCAGCAGGTCGGCGAGTCGCTGTTGGCGACGCTGCTGGGGCTCGAGGACGAAGCCCGATTCACGGCGCTCGTCGAGGAGCAGGCCGGCCGCCTCGCGGCGAAGCGGCGGGGCGACGGACCGGCCCCGCGGAGCGTCGAGCAGCGGCTGGCTCTGCGGCGGTCCCTCGACAAGGTCGCGACGGTCGCCGATTTCGTGCGTGCGATTCGCGGGCGCTGATTGACCGGCGTCCGATTGTCTCGAGCGCCCGCGAATGCCGCGGAAGGGCGACAGCGAGGCCGGGGCTCGGGTCGCACCTTTCGTGCGCGGACGTTCGCGACGTTCGCGGTTCCCCAAGCGAATGCCAACTCAATCTCGATTCCGTTCTCCCCCTCTCAATTCTAGGAGCAACCGAAGATGGCCAACATCATGCGATGGCGTTACGGCGATACGAACCCGGTGGTGATGCGCGTTCCCGAGGACCTGACGGTGGAAATCGGCGACTTGGTCTACGAGTCGGACGGCGAAGCGCTGCCGGCGACGGCGCTGGCCGACGCGGGGACCAAGGCGGCCAACCAGGAGGCGTTTCACGACGCGTTCGTCGGCGTGGCGATGCAGTGCTCGCCCGCGGGGAGCGTCGACGCGATTCGGATCGCCACGAGCGGCGTCTTCGAGTTCGACGCCGTCGAGGCGCCCTTCGCGGTCGGCGCGCTCGTGGGGATCGACGAAGACGGCTCCGGTTCGCAGCTCGAGTCGCAGCAGGTGATCGCCGTGGCGACGCCGAATCTCGCGATCGGCCGTTGCGCCAAGGCCGCCGTGGAAGCGTCGACGCGGGTGCTGGTCGACGTCGTCAGCACGACGCTCAAGGGAGGGCCGCAGGCGATGGCGTGAGCGCGAGCCGTTGCGCCGTTGGCGACCCGCCCCTTGACCCCTGACGCCCCAACCCCTCCCCCCCTTTCCCAAGGAACCCTGACGGTGAATCTCAATTATCGTGAATTGAAGCGGCGGTACGATCTCGACGGGCCCGACCAGACCGTGCGGCATTTGTCCGAGGCGCTGCAGAACCGGGACCTGGCGCCCGAGGATTTCAGCCTGCGGGACTTGGCCGAGGCGTTGATTGCCGACGGGCGCGAGTGGGTCGGCATGCTCGACCCGCGGCGCGGAGGCTCGACGACGCTGCTTGAAGCAAGCGACGGCGTCGATGCGTCGGCGTTTCTGACCGTCACCGGCCAGGTGATCTACGCCCGCGTGCAGGAGGCGTACGCGCAGGACGCGTTCGTCGCGTCGAAGCTGGTGCAGACGATCCCCACCCGACTCGACGGGGAGAAGATTCCCACGGTCGGGCACGTCGCCGCCGAGATCGACGAGGTGCATCCCGGCATGCCGTTCCCGAATCTTGGTTTCGGCGAGGATTACATCGAAACCCCGGCGACCGCGAAGCGCGGGTTCATCGTGCCGGTCACCAAGGAAGCGATCTTTTTCGATCGTACGCACCTGGTGCTGAGCCGGGCGGCCGAGGTGGGCGAGATCCTGGGGCTCAACAAGGAGAAGCGGCTGCTCGACCTGATCGTCGGCACGACGAACGCCTACCGCCAGAACGGCGAGGCGCTGGACACCTACAACTCCGGCGGAACGTGGACCAACGAACTGGCCGACAACGAGCTGGAGGATTGGACCGACGTCGACGCGGCGGAGCAGTTGTTCGCCGAGATGACCGACCCGACGACGGGCGAGCCGGTGCTGATCAGCGCGACCCACGTGCTGGTGATGCCGGCGTATCGGCACGCAGCGCACCGGGTGTTCAACGCAGCGGAGATCTCGTACGCGGCGTCGGGGAGCGGCACGACGACGACCGCGGCCAACCCGCTGGGCAAGTACCGGGTCGTCGAGAGCCGGCTGGCGTATCGGCGGATCGTGGCCACGGGGGTGCCGGCGGAAGACGCCAAGAAGTGGTGGTTCATCGGCGATTTCCGCAAGGCGTTCGCGTACATGGAGAACTGGCCGATTACCGTCACGCAGGCGCCGCTGGGGAGCGAGGCGGACTTCAACAACGACGTCGTGCTGCGGTTCAAGGCCAGCGAGCGAGGCGCCGCGGCGGTCCTCAACCCGCGGTACGTGGTGAAGTGCACCGGATGACACGGGCGACGGCGCACGGGTCGCTCGGCAAGGCTTGTCGAGCGACCCGTCGCGGCTGCGCGGCGTCATGGTTCCGAATCGAGCTGGCGTCGTTTACGGAGAGGCTCCATGAGATCAGCGACGGCAGAACCGAGAGCGGCCCGCCGGCAGCCTGGGGGCCTCGTCGTCATGGCGCGCGTGACGACGACCAGCGGACGGCCGACGACGGTCGTCGACGTGACGCATGTGCGATACCGGCTGCGACGAATTCCCACTGGAGACGAACGGTGCGCGGACCGCCGCGGAGACGATTGGCGGTTGCTTGTCAGCACGCGCGTGCTGAGCGACGAGCTGCAATGCGATCCGGGATGGACCGTCGATCGGTACGGCTACAACTTCCGTCACGCGATCGAACTGGAGCCGGAGGAGCCCGGCGGCGCGAATCGTGCGAGGTTCGTCGCCGAGTACGAGTTGACGGCCGTCAACGGACGTACGCTGACGATTCGCTTTCACTTCGGGAGATCAACGCGATGACCGTCGACGTCGAGCAATTGCAGACCATCCGCAGCCTCGCCCTGGCGCAGCTTGCCGCGCTGCACGACGATCCGCTGCCGTCGTACGCAGTCGACGGCGAGGTCGTCGCTTGGAGCGCGTTTGTGCAGCGGCTGGAGCGAACGATCGAGTGGTGCGGCGACCAACTCGCCGCGCGACGGCCGTTCGAGATCCGCTCGCAGGGGACGACGTAGACGGACTGCGACCTGCCGGACGCTTCGGCTTGGGATCGCATCGTCAGACGCGCAATTCGCGATCGTTCGCGCCGCTTCGCGGGTTCCTTCTCGCGTTCGGGGGATCCTTGGCGGTTGATTCGGTCGGGGCGAGTTCGGCGCGGCGACGGAGCAGGGCGATGAAGTCGCGCAGGAGGTCGGCCTGGTCGGTTTCCAACAGCAGCGCGACGGCTTGCAGCAACTCGCGACGGTCGTTGAGCGCGGCGGCGGCGGCCAGCGCGCCGGATTCCGTCTGCTCGCCCCCCACCGCGACGCGGCTGAACAGCTCGTCGAACTCGGCCGGGGTCCAATCGCGGAACAGCTCCGGGTGCGCGGCGATCGCCTCGGCGACCGCGGGGTTCGTACGGCGATCGAACGCCGCGGCTGCGGAGGATCGCGGGGCGAACAGTTCGTCGATCGATACGTCGAGCCCCGCGGCCAGCTTCTGCAGCGTGCGCGGGTGAGGGCGCGCCGTTTCCTCGACAATCGACTGCACGGTGCGCGGCGCCACGCCGGTCAGAGCGGCCACGTCGCGCTGCGTGAGCCCCTGCTCGGCCATGAGCCGGCGAAGTTGGCGGCCGTGGAGATAGCCGGAAGACGTTGCGGCGGACATGGCAGGACGGGTGCGCTGGGCCTTTCGGAGGGCGTGCTCGGGCAATCGGAGCGAGCTGACTGCGGCGTGGCGGCCGAGGAAAGCGACGTGCCGATTGACGTTCGAGCGAATATAAACACATGTACACGTAGCGGCGTCGCCCGTCAACTCCCCAAACTACCGGGAGCCGCCATTTCCCCGAGATTTGCGATGCCTGACCCGGACAGTTCCACCGCAGATCGCTTCTGCATCATCGGGGCGGGCAGCTCTGGGCTCGCTGCTGCGAAGAACTTTCGCGAGGCGGGGATTCCGTTCGACTGTCTCGAGCGCGAAGACGACGTCGGCGGAAACTGGTACTACGGCAAGCCGGCCAGCAGCGTCTACGCCTCGACGCACCTGATCTCGTCGAAGACGCTGACCGAGTACGTCGACTTCCCCATGCCGGAGGAGTACCCCGAGTACCCCAGCCATCGGCAGGCCTTCGAGTACTTGCGGGCTTACGCCGATCGGTTTTGTCTCCGAGAGCGCATCGAGTTCAACACGAGCGTCGAACGGGCCGTGCCGCTGGGCGACGCGGGCGCCGGCTGGCTGGTGCGCCTGGCCGACGGGCGCGAACGGCGGTATCGCGGGGTGGTGATCGCCAACGGACACAATTGGGACCCGCGGTTTCCCGACTGCCCGGGCGAGTTTACGGGCGAGGCGCTTCACTCGTGTCAGTACAAGACCCCCGACGCGATGCGCGGCAAGCGCGTGCTGGTCGTGGGCGGGGGCAACAGCGGGTGCGACTTGGCGTGCGAGGCGGCGATCCACGCCGACGCGGCGATCCAGAGCCGGCGGCGCAATTACCACGTGCTGCCCAAATTTTTCCGCGGCAAGCCGATCGACCAGTGCAACGAACTGGTGCTGTGGCTGCGATTGCCGTTGTGGCTGCGGCGTCTGGCGGGGAGCGTCGTCGAGCACGTCGTGCACGGCCCCGCGTGGCGCACCGGCGTGCCGCGGCCGGATCACCCGCTGTTTTCCACGCACCCGGTGATCAATTCGCAGATCCACCACCACGTGGGCCACGGGCGGCTGGTGTTGCGGCCCGACGTGAAGCGGTTCGCCGGACGGCGGGTCGAGTTCGTCGACGGCACGACGGACGAGGTCGACCTCGTGATCTACGCGACCGGGTTCAAGGCGACGATCCCGTTCGTCGAGCCGGACGTGCTGTGCTGGCGCGACGGGGCGCCGCGGCTGTTCTTGAACGTGTTCCACCCGACGAGGGACGACCTGTTCGTGATCGGGCTCATCCAGCCCGACAGCGGGCAGTGGGGGCTTGTCGATCATCAAGCGCGGTTGGCGGCGCGGTACTTGAACGCCGTGCAGCGGGCGTCGCTGAAGCGGGCGCCCGCCGGGCTTGCGCGGTTCGAGAAAGCGCGCGCGGCGAACGCTTGGAACCCCGGCGGGGGAGTGCGATACCTCGACTCGCCGCGGCATCGGCTCGAGGTCGAGCACTACGGCTATCGCCGGCAGTTGCAGCGGTGGATCAAACGGCTCGCGAATGTTTGACGGGGACGTTCGATTGCCGAGGTCCGGGACAGCGGCGACCGCTTCCTGACATCGACAATCGCGCATCACCCATTCCGCATCGTCACGACGCCGCAACCTCGGTCAAATGCTGCCCCATGCGAGCCAGGGCCCGGCGGGTGTCGACGGTCAGGCGCAGCGTGGTGCTCCAGCGGCCGTCGGCGTCGGGGACGACCATCCAATGGGGGACGACCGCCACGGATTGGTGGACCAGTTCGAAGCCTCCTTCGCTCTGGCTGACGGTTTCGACCGGGTAGGTCCAGACCGCGGTCGGGGCGTCGAACGACAGGCCCGCTTCGATTCCCAGCCACTCGTCGACCAGGGCGATCCGGGTGACTCCCTGCAGATCGAGCTGCCGGCCGAGTTGGCCGAGGCGGTTCCCTGCGGCGTCGAGGAAGTAGCGATCGTCGGCGCCGGAGGGGAGGCCGGCGAAGTTGAACTCGGGGCAGAGATGCAAGCCCACGTCTCCCGGGACGTTTTCCAGGTAGTACGCGATATCGAGGGTCGCGTCAGCCATGCCGAGGGTGATCCCCTTGGTCATCTTCACGGGGCGCTCGAACACGCGCCCTTCGCGGGTCAGTTGCACCTGGACCCGATCGTCGCTGCGCCGGAGCTTGGCGTGAAACGGCGCCCGGAGAAAGTCGCCGAACTCCTGGGCCCGGCCCGCGGCGACGTCGGCGTGCGAGACGTCGGCCGCGAAGAAGTGGTCGACGAGGCAGTTCCGCTGGTACGGGTCGTATCCCAGCCGCTGGTCGAGCCCGTCCTGCTTGAACACGACGCGGTCGTGGATGCTCGCCACGTCGCCGCCGGCGGCCGACGGACCGCGCAGCACGGCGCGATGGTAGGCCTCGGGCCGACGGGCGAGAGTCGCCCCCAGGTTATGGCAGATCGTCCGGGCGTCGAGTTCGTAGAGTTGCCCCCCCTCGGCCGGGGCGACCAGGGCGGTCAGCTTGTTGCTGGCGAGGCGCACCTCTTGCCGACCATCGAGGTTGTAGTCTTCGGCGGCGATCTCGACCCAGGGTTGCTGGTCAGCCTGCCAGCCGCGGCCCTCGTACTGGTCGAGCAGGTTCTCGGCGGCGATCAGGTGGTTGTACACCGCGTTGCGGAGGTGAGGCAGGTAGGCTCCCCCGAACGCGCCGTGCCAGTAGCTGCAGTTGCACTGTCCGCGATACAGTTCGCGGCGGGCGTAGTCGATCAGATCCCCCTCGGCGCCGGCGTCGACCATCTCCTGCAGGCGCCGGCTGACCATCTGCTGCCGGGCGTACATGACGTTGGTTTCGGGGTACTTGACCTTGAAGTTGCGCCAGTACCCGCCGCGGACGAACGGAGCGACGGCGTCCCACTTGCCCGCTTCGGCGAGGTCGTGATGGACGTCCTCGAACTGGTTGATCTTGGCCGCAGGGAGGGCCCACTCGGTCATCTCGCGGTAGCTCCCCTCGGGGATGTACATCTTGCCCAAGGGGGGGACGTGCTCGATCGCTTCGCTGGGCGTGGTGACCTTGAGCCAGTCGCCGTTCTCGGCCAGCGCGGTGAAGAACTGGTCGAGCCAGCCGCGGTCGTAGACGTGCTCTTTCGTTCCGGGCCAGGTGCCGAATTTTTCCCCGTCGTCGCCGAAGACCATGACGGCGCCGGGGTGACGCTGGTGGACTTCGCGGAGATAGTTGATCGTCTCGTGGGCGGGCTGGAAGGGGATAAGGTAGCGGAGCCGCTCGCTGCCGGGCAGGACCCGCAGCACGCGGCCGTCGTCTTCGGTGACGAAGTAGCCTTCCAACTGCTCGCTGTCGAACCCGGCCTTCTTGAAGTGGAAGTCGTCGAGAAGCGTGAAATCGATCCCCGCGTCGACGACGTTCGACGTGAGCGCCTGCTCCCAGACGCGCTCGGGCATCCACATGCCGCGGACCTTGGCGCCGAGCCGATCTTCCAACCACTGGGTGTAGAGCCGGATCTGCCCGATACGGTCCCGGGGGGGGATCATCGGCAGAATCGGTTCGTAGTAAGGCCCGCCGACGATCTCCAACCGACCCGCGGCGACGAGTCGGGAGAGTCGGTCGACGTACTCGGGGTGCTTTGCGTCGAGCCACTCCATCAGCGAGCCGCTCGTATGGAGCGCGATCCGCAGCGACTCGTACCGTTCGAATACGTCGAGAAACGGCAGATAACTGTCCTGGTAAGCCTGCTCGAAGACCCCGTCGAAATTGCCGATGGGCTGGTGATTGTGGAGGACCAGGACGAGTCGCAAGGGATGCTGGGACATCGCGGGGCTTTCGGCAGTCGTGGGGCGGACGGCTTGGCGACGGGGGGGCCACGATCGGGGGGAGCGACCGGCGGGGACCGATCGTCGCCGCATCGCGGGGATCGGTCCCGAGGTGCGTCGTTCCGATCCGCTGGACCCTTCGTGGTGCGCAGTTCGGCGCTGTCGTACTAGGATTGCCGGTTTCTCGGTCGGAGGCTAGTCGAGAGCGGGCCTGATTATAGGAAAGAACGGGGCGAGAACGAAGCTGCGCCCGGTCGATCCGGCATAAGCGAGAAGGGTTCCGAAGTCGGCCCAGTTTACGAGATCGGCGCGGCTTGACGCCCTCGCACCCGGGCGCCGGAACCCGCGAATCGCGCGAATGCTCGTTGCGGGCTGCGAGCAACGCGTTGGTCCTGAGTTGTCGTCCGAACCCTCTGCACCCTCTGCGAAGATCCGGGATTCCCGGTGAATCCTGAAACCGGGCAGCGCCGGAGGCGCAAGCGAGCCACGAGACCTTCGCGTTACTTGAGGGCCGCACGCAGTTGTTCGGCGGCGCGTTCGGGGGCGAGGGGGTTGACGTAGACCCCGGTTCCCAGTTCCAGGCCGGCGAAGTGAGAGAGCCGCGGGATCAGTTCCCAGTGCCAGTGGAAGTGCGGCTCCCCGCTGCTGGCAAAGGGCGCCGTGTGGAGGATCAGGTTGTAGGCCGCTCCCGGCGAGACCCGCACGAGCGCCGCGACGAGCCGTTGCAGCGACTCGGCCGCGGCGCGGCAGCCGGCGTCGTCCAGCGCGGCGAAGTCCGCGGCGTGTTCGGCCGGCAGGATCCAGGTTTCAAACGGCTGGCGCCCCGCATACGCGGCCAGCGCCACGAAGCCCTCGTGGCGGCAGAGAAATCGCTCCCCCGCGGCCAGCTCGCGCTCGACGAGGTCGCAGAACAGGCACCGGCCGGTCGCGGTGCGATGGGCCGCGGCTGCGGCGACCTCGACGGCCAGTTGCTCGGGGACCTCGGGGAAGGCGATCAGTTGGCTGTGGATGTGTTCGAGCGACGCCCCGGCCCGGTGGCCCGAGTTCTTGAAAATGATCGCCGCGGCGAGGTCGGACCGCCGCGAGCACGCCCGCAGGCGATCGCGATGCATGGCGAGCGCGGCGGCGAACTGCTCGGCCGACAGCTCGCCGAGTTCCGCGACGTGGTCGGGGGACTCGACGATCACCTCGTGAACGCCGCGCGCCGGGCCGGTCGCGGCCACGGCGGGGTACTTGTTGGGAACCACCCGCACCCGCCATCGTCCGTCGGGTCCCAGGGCCTCGGCTGCGGCGTCGGGGGTGATGTGTTCGTGCCCGGCGCAGAACGGGCAGTGCTCGCGCCGCGCGGCGGGGGACTCGACCCGCTCCTCCCCCGCGGCCTCGTCGTAATCATGCGGCCGGCCGGCGCGTTCCTCGGCGACGTAAACGCGCCGGCCGGTGACGGGGTCGAGGCGAAGGTCAGGCATGGGGAGAGAGGCGAGCGCTAGTTCGTGAGCGGCGAATGGCGGAGAGCAGGTCGGCGCGGAGGCAGCTGATCTACGCCAGTCGCCGGCCGTCCGCTCTCACTCCGCCGCCGCCAGCACCGAACGATCGCGGGTTTCCTGATAGAGTTTGGCGTAGGCGCGGGCGCTGGCGGTCCAGGACCAGTCTTGCTGCATGCCGGTGCGGATCAGTTGGCTCCAGACGACCGGGTCGGCGTACGCCCGGCAGGCGTATTCCAGCGTCTCGGCCAGGGCGAGCGAAGTGTAGTCTTCGAACGCGAAGCCGGTGGCCGTGCCTGCGGCGAGATTCTCGGGGGTTGCGTTGACGACCGTGTCGGCCAGCCCCCCCGTGGACCGAACGACGGGAACCGTGCCGTACTTGAGGCTGTAGAGTTGGTTGAGCCCGCACGGTTCGTACTGGCTGGGCATGAGGAACAGGTCGGCCCCCGCTTCGATGCGGTGGGCCGTCTCGTTGGAAAATTCCAGTCGCACGGCGACCCGATCGGGGTGCGCCGCGGCGAGCTGCGACAGGACTTCGTGATACCGCGGTTCGCCCGTGCCGAGGATGACCCACTGGGCGTCGACCTGGACGGCCCACTGTTTCATCACGCGGGCAATGAGGTCGAACCCCTTTTGGTCGGCCAGCCGACCCACTGCGGCCAAGAGCGGGACCTGCGGCCGCACGGGCAGACCCAAGCGGCGCTGGAGGTCGTCTTTGCAGGCGGCCTTGCCGGCGGTGAACGACTCGGCGTCGTACCGGTGAGCCGGGGCGAGGAACTCGTCGGTTTTCGGGTTCCAGACTTCGTAATCGACGCCGTTGATGATGCCGACCAGCACGTCGCGGCGGTGCTGCAACGCGCCCTCGAGCCCGCAACTGAGCGGCGGATGGAGGATCTCCTTGGCGTAGGTCGGGCTGACGGTCGTCAGCGCGTCGGCGAACACGATGCCCGACTTCAGGAAGTTGAGGTTCCCGTAGTACTCCATCTGCCGCCAGTTGAAGTACTTCCAGTCGAGCCCGGTGAGGGCCATGTCCCAGTGCCAGAAGGTCCCCTGGTAGGCCAAGTTGTGGATCGTGAGCAGCGACGGCAAACCGTCGAACTCGGGCCGGTCGGCGTACAGCGTGCGGAGGTACGCGGGGATGAGCCCGGCTTGCCAGTCGTGGCAGTGGACGAGGTCCGGTTCCAGTCCCAACAGCGGAATCGCCTCGAGCGCCGCCCGGCTGTAGAAGATGAACCGTTCGCAGTTGTCGCGGTAGTCTTCCCCGTCTTCGCGGTACAGTTGCGGCCGGTCGAAGTAGTCGGCGTTCTCGATGAAGTACACGGGGACCTGCGTGCCGGGGAACGTCGCCCGCAGGTAATGGCCGCGAACCGTCTTCTGCCCGACGGGGATGTCGCAGGACACGCCGGTGTGCTCGACGGGGACGCCGGCCTGCCGTACTTGCGGAAAGGCAGGGAGGATGACGGTCGGGTTGTGTCCCAGTCGGGCCAACTCGGCGGGGAGCGCTCCGCAGACGTCGCCCAGTCCGCCGGTTTTGACGAACGGCGCCGCTTCGGTCGTGGCGAAGAGGATGTTCATGGCGGGGGGAGTCGCAGGAGGTCCGGGGTCGGAGGAAATTGGCGGGTGGCCGCGCAAGCTGCCTGTCGCCGCTCGCCCTTTCAAGGCCGATCAACACTCACGCGTCGCTGACTCCGTCACACGACCTTCGCGATGCACTCCGCGACGCGCCTCACGTTGGCAGGGGTGAGCCCGGCGACGTTGATCCGTCCCGAGCCGACGATGTAGATCGCGAAGTCGTCCTTGAGCCGCGCGACCTGCTCCTTCGTGAGCCCCGAGAAGGAGAACATCCCCCGCTGGCGGGTCATGAAGGAGTAGTCCCCCGGCGCGCCGGCCGCCGCCAGGGCGTCGACCAGGGCGTGCCGCATGCCGTTGATTCGGGAACGCATCGCGGCGACCTCCCCCTCCCACTGGGTCCGCAGGTCGGGGTCGCGGAGGATCGTCGTGACGACCTCGGCGCCGTGCGCCGGGGGATTCGAGTAATTCGCCCGGATGACCTTGTTGAGTTGCGACTGGACCGCCTCGGCCGCCTTCGCGTCGGGCGCCAGGGCCATGACCGCGCCGACCCGTTCCTTGTACAGGCTGAAGTTCTTGGAGAACGACGACACCGCCAGCAGCTCGGCGCCGGGGCGGGCAAGCTCCGCCAACCCCGCGCCGTCCTCGGAGATGCCGTCGGCGAACCCCTGGTATGCAAAATCGATCAACGGCAGCACCCCCTGCTTGGCGACCGCGTCGCCGATCGCCTTCCATTGGGCCGGGGTCGGATCGGCGCCGGTTGGGTTGTGGCAGCAGCCGTGCAGCAAGAGGACGTCCCCTGCGGGCATCTGGCCGATGGCCGCGAGCATCGCTTCGAAGTCGAGTCGATTCCCCGCCGCGTCGAAATAGGGATAGGTCTTCGTCGGCACGCCGGCGGCGGCAAAGATGCTGGGATGGTTCGGCCAGGTGGGGTCGCTCAGCCAGACGGTCGCCTGGGGGAGAACCGCGTTGACGAGATCGGCCGCGACGCGCAGTCCTCCGGTTCCCCCCGGCGTTTGGGCCGATGCGATCCGCTTGCCGGCGATCGCCTCGTGTCCCTTGCCCAACGCCAACTCGGCGACTGCCGTGCAGTATTCGGGCGAACCCGAGATCGGCAGGTACGACTTGCTGGAGCTCGTGGCGGCGAGCAGAGACTCGGCGATTTTCACCGTCTCCAGCAGGGGCGTCTGCCCCGACTCGTCCTGATAGACCCCGACGCTGAGGTTGATCTTCTCCGGGCGCGGGTCGTTCTTGAACGCGACGCTGAGCCCGAGGATGGGGTCGGGAGGAGCAAGCTCGACGGATTCAAACATGGGGGGAGAAGTCGGAGGTGAGTGGTCGAAGTTCAGAGGGGGAGAGGCGACTCAATGCGCATCGCGAGCCGGGGCGTCCCCGCCCCCGGCCAGTTCGAGCGTCCCTGCCCCCCGGCCGTGCGATGTCACACCGCCCTTGCGGGATCTGCCCGGTTGACCCTCTGACGCGGGGCGTGCGACAATTTCAGCGGTTAAGCATAGGTCCCCCGCCGGGGCGATAAAAGCCCCGCCCGCGCTCGGCGGAGGGCTTCCGGCGCCCGCGACGGGGGATCATTCTCTCCGTTGGGAGTCTGGTGGTGGTGCAAGCGGGTCTGCCCTCGTCGCGCGTCGGTCTGTGGCTCATCGGGGCCCGCGGCGGGGTCGCGGTGACGACGATCACCGGGTTGGCGGCGCTGAGTCGCGGGCTGACGGGGGGCGTCGGTTTGGCGACCGCCGCGCCGCCGCTGGCCGATTTGCCGTTGCCGGAGTGGGGCGATTTCGTCGTCGGCGGGCACGAAATCCGCGCGACCACCCTCGCCGCGGAGCTGGACCGGCTTCATCGCGACAGCCGTGTGATCGACCCCGCGACGATCGCGCAGGTTCAGGACGACCTGTCCGCCGCGGACCGAGAAATCCGCCCCGGCGTGGCGTGGAACGTCGGCCCGCGGATCGCCGAGTTGGCCGGCCCCGAGATCAATCGGGCCGAAGGGCCCCGCGACGCGATCGCCCGGATTCAGGCCGATCTGGCGGACTTTCGTCGCCGGCACGAGTTGGAGACGGTCGTGGTGTTGAACCTCGCCTCGACCGAAGCGGCGCTTCCCCCGGAAAGCTGGCCGGGGACCTGGGCCGAGGTCGAGACGCTGCTCGACGCCCCGGCGTGTCCGCTGCCGGCCAGTTCGCTGTACGCGATCGCGGCGCTCGACGCGGGGCACCCCTACGTCAACTTCACCCCGTCGCTGGGGGCGACCCCCGCGGGGATCGACGAGCTCGCCCGGCGGCGCGGCACGTGCCATGCGGGGCGCGACGGCAAGACGGGCGAGACCTTGCTCAAGAGCGTGCTGGCGCCGATGTTCGCGGCGCGGCGCCTGGAGGTGATGAGCTGGGTCGGTCACAACATTTTCGGGAACCTCGACGGCCGGGTCCTCGACGACCCGGCCAACAAGGAGGCGAAGCTCAAGAGCAAGGACGCGCTCTTGAGCGAGATCCTGGGCTACGCCCCGCAGACTCATATTTCGATCGAGTACATCGCGAGCCTGGGAGATTGGAAAACTGCCTGGGATCACGTCCATTTCCGGGGTTTTTTGGGGACTCCGATGACTTTGCAGTTCACCTGGCAGGGGTGCGATTCGCTGCTCGCGGCGCCGCTGGTGTTGGACCTGGCGCGGCTGGCGATCCACGCCCGGCGGCGGGGCGAGGTCGGTGCGATCACCCCCCTGGCCAGCTTCTTCAAGAGCCCCCTGGGCGCCGCCCCGCACGCCTTCGCCGACCAGGTCCGCGCGCTGCATGAGTGGGCCGCGGGGAGTCGGTAGGAGGGTCGCGGGTTGTCGGCGGCGGGCGACTCGGCCAGCGGCCGCCATCGGCAAGTCGCGACGCGCGTCGCAGGCGCAAGACTCCTCGCGCGATCGCCGACTCTTCGTCTCAATCGATCGCTTGGCTCCAAGCGACCACTCCCTGCCGACCGCCCGCTCCCCGCTCCTCGCCACAAATCTTCAAACTCCACTTGACGAAAGTTTCAGAAAATTGGTTCAATGCGCGCAATGGAAGCGGACGAATAAGGAATATCGCTTACGGCGAGTTTCCTGACCGCAGCCAGACGAGCCCTGTCGATCGCACCGTTCGTTTCGCTTCATACGATTCGCTTCGAGATTCATACCAATCATTTCGCGACGACCGACGGCTTGTCCTGTTGCCCTTTGGATCCCTTTCTCTCAGGCGTCACTTAACGGAATTGGTGATTGATCGGCCGGCGGAGCTATTCCGCCCTGTTCTGCGGAGCCCGGCCGAACGCCGCCCCCTTTGCCGCAACGCGTGACGCGCACGCGGCGTTTCTGAGGAGTCATCGAAGTCCGCCGATCCGGGCGTATCGCCCCCGCTGCACTTCGACATTTTCTAGTTCTGCTGTTCCCCCGTCTTGCTACGGCGCCCAGGGGGAAGAGCTTGTGTTTCACCCTTGGGCGCTATCAGGGAAGGAGCCGTAAGGCTATGGCTGCGAAGAAAGCTGCGAAGAAGAAGGCCGCCCCCAAGAAGGCCGCGAAGAAGAGCCCGAAGAAGAAGGCTGCCAAGAAGGCCGCGCCGAAGAAGGCTGCCAAGAAGAGCCCGAAGAAGAAGGCCGCCAAGAAGGCCGCTCCGAAGAAGGCTGCCAAGAAGAGCCCGAAGAAGAAGGCCGCCACCAAGAAGGCCGCCCCGGCTGCTCCGGCCGCCAAGTAAGCTTGTCGCTCGCGCCTCGCTGGTCGAGGCGCTGCGAAGGGGAAACGACACAAGCGGTCGACGGCGCTTCCTTGCGAAGCGCCGCGCGACCGCTTTTTCTTTGCGCCCTTCGAAAATGTGGAGCCGCTTGCCGGACGACTCGTGCGGTTTCATGTCCTGCGCACCAGGCACGGCTCAGCGGCCGGCGAGCAGCACGGTCGCTTTGCGGGCCAGCCGCAGGACGCTTTCTTCGTCGGTCGTGGCGACGAGCTCGGCGGCCGTGAACCACCGCACGGCGTGCGACTCGTCGCTCAGGGTCGGCGCCGCGGCTGTCGGACTGACGATCAGGAATCGGACGTCGTGGTGCTCGTGGGCGTCCTCGATCAGCCGGCCTTCGGCGTCGCGCCGCGCGGGGATCTCATGGACGTCGAGATCGAGAGGCACGATTTCGCCCTCGGCGAACAGCTTCAACTCGGCGAGCCCCGATTCCTCGATCGCCTCGCGAAGGGCCACCTGCGGGACGTCGCACTCGCCGTCGGCGTGTCCGCCGGGTTGGAGCCACTTGCCGAGTTTCCGGTGATGCACCAACAGGGCCTGGGATCCGTCGGGGGTCGTCACCCACGCCGACCCCGTGACATGCCCGGGCCGGCAGGTCCGCTCAAAGCAATCGGCGTGCTCCGTGACAAGGGCGTGAATCCGTTGAGCGACGGTGCGCTCCTCCGGAAAGCGAGTCTCGTACCGATCGAGCAACTCCAAGAGATCGCGGCGATGCATGGCGGCGGACGTGAGAGGCGAGAGGTCGGGGGGCAGGGCATGAGCGCGGGCGTCAGGCGATGGTCCAGTCGGGCCGGGCGTAGCGCTCGGCGACAATTGCGGCGGTCCGCTCGCGGGGCCAGTCGGGGAGGGGTTCGACGGCGCCCCACGCCGTGGCGAGCGTTTCGACCAGTTCCGCGCGACTCAGCGGCAGGTTCGTCACGAATTGGTCGTGCGAGCGGCGATTGCGGTACTCCGGCTGACGCGGCGGCTCGGCGAGCCAGCGCCCCATGCAGGCCACGTCGAAATCGTACAACAGCGTGCCGTGGTAGAGGACGGATTGCCGCCTGACGCGGAGACTGTTTCCGGAGACCTTCACCGGCGTTGCGTCGCCGGCGGCGATTGCCAGGTCCGAGGTCCCGGAGCGGCGAATCGCAGGGACCTGGGGCGCGAGCGCCGCCGCGATCCGCTCCAGCACGAGCTTGTGGGCGACGTCGATCGCCGGCAGCCCGGGAGCGGCGGACGCCTCGAGCACGACGGCGTACATGAGGCACCCCGGGCCGGCGACGATCGCGGCCCCGCCGCTCGTGCGTCGCAGCACCGGAATTTCGTCGCGTCGGCAGGCGTCGATCCGCACCTCCTGGTCGACCCGCGACGAGCGTCCCAGGACGACGACCGGGCGGGGCGACTCCCAAACTCGCAACACCCCCTCGCCCTGCAGGCCAGCCTCGACCTCGTCCTGCAGGGCGTCGTCCAGGGCGAGATTCGCCGCGGGCGAGTCGAGCGTGAGGGGCAAATGCCGCATCGGCGAACGCACTCGCGTGCTCTGTGGTGAAGCGTTGTGCCAGGGGCCGGTTGACCCTCTCCGGGCAGCATCTACACTCGACGGATTCCCCGCTCTTGCCAGAAAGCGTCCCTCAGTATGGCCGACGACCCCGAGAAAATCCCCCCCCAAGTCGGCGTCGACGAACTGCTGCCGCCGGTCGAAGCCCCCAGCGGGGCGTTCATCATGCAGTTGTTCATCATCCCGGCGGTGATCGTCGCGGCGATCGTGGGGGCGTGGCTGTTGATCAACTCGCTGGCGCGGCGCGACCAGCTCGCCCCCGACGACGTGGTGGCTCGGCTGCGGTCGCAGAACCCGTCGCGGTTCCAGGTGGCCAACGACCTGGCCGACATGCTGCGGATGCCCGAGCGGTATCCCGACGTGAAGCCCGACGCCGAGTTGGCTGCGGCATTGGGCAAGCTGCTCGATGAAATGGTCGCGGCCGGGGACGACGGCGACGCGAGCGTCAGCATGCGCACTTTGCTGTGCGGATTTCTCGGCGAGTTCAGCGTGACCGACGGGGCGCTCGCGCTTGTGAACGCCGCGAAGAACGATCCCGAGCCGTCGATCCGTCGCAAGGCGATCGGTTCGTTGGCCGTGCTCGCGCAGACGCTCGCCGACCGCCAGCCTCCCGAGGCGCTGGAACTCGACGGTTTGGCCGGCGTGTTGATCGCCGCGGCGAACCAACCGGACGACGACGCGCTGCGGAGCGAGACGGCGTTCGCGCTGGGGGTGCTGGCGAGCGTCCCCGGGGCCGATTCCCGCTACACGGACGAATTGGTGAAGCTGCTCGACGACTTTTATCCCGACGCGCGCTACAACGCGGCGAACGGCTTGGCGCGCACCGGCAACTTGGCGGCGGTCGACACGGTGGCCGAGATGCTCGATCTCGACGCGATCCAGGGAAGCGTCGCGACGCTGCAGCCGTTCAACGATCAGGTGACGCCCGAGGCGCTCGCAGTCGCGCGGGCCGAGAAGCGGGACATGATTCTCATCAACGCGGTGAAGTCGGCCCGAACGCTGCACGAGCAGAACCCGGACGCGAAGTTCGAGAAGCTCGCTTCGGGGCTCGAGACGCTGATCGCCGCAGCGCCGCAGATCCCCGCCCCGGGCCGCGTCTCGCCGACGCTCGTGAAGGCGGCCGAGCAGGTGTTGGGCGAATTGCGGCGGGCGGGGCGGTGATCGGCGGTTGATCGACGCGGAGCGTCGCCCCGCTCGGTCGCCGGTCGCAAGCGACCACTCGCCTTTCCCGCTCTCGATTGCGCGAATCTGTTCCGATTATTCCGCCGGCGCCGGTTGTAGCGGCGCGCGACTTTCGGCTTCTTGAGCCCCGAGAGTTGCGGGGGCGTCGGCGGGGGTGTCCGATGGAACGAGCGCAACGGTTCGCCAGTCGGCGCAACCCGCGCTGCGGAGCCCCTTTGGCCCGGTGCTAGCGATAAAAACGCCCGCTAGGCGAGTTGCCTGGCGCCGCGGGCGAGCAACACTGTGATAGAGGGGAACTTGTCGGGCCGGACGTGCGTAAACGCCAGTGGTGCGTTCACGTCGTTGCGCGGCCGCGTCTCCTCCGCTCATTCACTCGCGCTACCAGTAGGTGACTCGCATGAAAGCCATTTGGGCCCGTCGGCTGGCGCTCGCGGCCACGTTCTGCTCCACGTTCTCGACCCCCGGGGTCGCCTGGTCGCAATGCTGCGGGCAGGAATATCGCATCCAGTACGAGACCGTCTACGAAGAGCGCGAAGCGACCGCGTACAAGCTCGTTAACGAGACCGTGTACGAGGAGCGCACGCTCACCGAGCAGGTTCCCGTCTGGGAGACCGAGACGCGCGAGCGGCGCTACAAGGTCGCTCGACCGGTCCGCGAAACGAACACCCGCGAAGAGCGGTACGTCGTGCAGCGTCCCGTCTATGAGACCGAACTGCGCGACCAAAGCTACAACGTCGTCCGCAACGTGTACGAAACTACGACGCGGCAGGAACGGTACACCGTTCAGCGCCCCGTGTGGGAGACCGCCGAGCGCGAGGAGCGGTACACCGTCATGCGTCCCGTGACCGAGACGGTCGAGCAGGAGCGCCGGTATACGGTGATGCAGCCGGTGACGCGGTACGAAACGCGCTACGTCGACCAGGGTTGCTGGGTCGATCAGGTGTCGTACGTCCAGGCCCCGCCGCAGCGCGCCGGGCTGGTGCGGATGCCCGCCTCGCAGGTTGTCGACCCGGCGAGCGGGCTCGTGCAATACCAACGTCCGGGGCTCGCCTGGGCCAACGTGCAGGCTCCCCCGCAACCGGTGGTGCAGAAGGCGTGGAAGCCGAACGTGGTTCCCGTGCAGTACCCAGTGACGCAGCTCTGCCCGCAGGAGGTCGTCCAGAAGGTCCCCGTGCAAGTTTGCCGGTACGTCCCCGAGGAAGTGTGCCGCAAGGTTCCCGTGCGGACCTGCAAGATGGTCGCCGAGGAACAGGTCCGCGAGATCCCCGTGACGGTCTGCCGACAGGTCGTCGAGCGCGTCGAGAACAAGGTTCCCGTGCAGGTCTGCCGGATGGTGACCGAGGAGCGGGTTCGCCAGATTCCGGTGGTCACCTGCCGGTGGGTCACCGAAGAGCGGGTCGAGCCGGTCGAGGTGCGGGTCTGCAAGATGGTCGAGAAGCAGACCACGGTGCAGGTGCCGCGCACCGTATGCCGCAAGGAACCGGTGACGTACAAGTACCGCGTCCCGCGGACGATCATGCACAAAGTGCCGATCGACCAGCCCTGCTGCGGCGCGAGCGCGGCCGTTGAGGCGCCGACCGACGAGCCCAAGCTCGTGGCGGCGAGGTAAACGTCGAGCGTTCTTGACGATTCCCTTCATCGGCTCCGGGATCGACGGCATCCCCGTCGCGCGACGCGCGGTGCGTTGACTCGCTGCGGGCGGCGCTGGACACTTGTCGGGAGCAGTCCCGAACTTGTCCACTTGTGCGCCTGTGCGTCATGGTCCCCGACGACGCTCCATTCGAAACGCACCCTGACGGCGATTCCGCACAACCGGGCGAGTTGGCTGGCGAGGTCGTGGGGTTCGTGGGCCGGTTGCTGGGGATGACCCACGACGAGGCGGGCCAGTTCGTCGTCTCCGCCGGCGGGGCCGTCGCCGAGCCGCATCATCCGACGACCACCCTGGTCGTCGTCGGCGATCATCAGCGGGACCTGGCCGCCGCGATCGAGCGGCTCAAGCATTGCGACGTCGTCGCCGCCTCGGTCGCGACGGGTCGGGTGCAGTGGGTTCACGAATCGCAATTGTGGCAGCGGCTGGGGCTCGTCGAGGAACTCGCCCAGCGGCGACTGTACACGCCGGTCATGCTTGCCGAACTGCTCGAAGTCCCCGCCGCGGCGGTGCGGCATTGGCATCGGCGCGGGGCGCTTGTCGCCGCGCGGTGCGTGCGACGGTTGCCCTACTTCGACTTCGCCGCGGTCGCCGTGGCGCGACGATTGGCCGAACTGCATCGCGCCGGGTGCTCGCTGTACGTGGTCGATCGCCAATTGGCCTCGCTGGGCAAGCTGGCCGACGCCGACTTGGCGGACGAGTTGGTCGTGGCCGATCGTCGCCTGCTGATGCGGCGGGGGGACGAATTGGTCGAACTGCACGGCCAGCGGCGCTTCGACTTCGCGACCGATGCGGCAGCAGACGAGTCCGAGAACGATGCGCCGACGGTGGTGAGCATCCCGCTCACGGCGGCGGCGCTCGCGGCCTGCGGGTCGAGCGAAGGGGAGCAGTCGCTCGTCGAGCAGTGGGAGCTCGAGGCGCTGGAGCATCAGCGCGCGGGGCGGTTTCGCGAGGCGGCCGAGGCGTATCGCACGTTGCTGCTGGCGGCGGGGCCGACTGCCGAGCGGCAATTCGCCCTGGCCGACATGCTGTACCAGGGGGGCGATTTGTCGGCGGCGCGCGAGCGGTACTACGCGGCTCTCGAACTCGACGAAGAGTACGTCGAGGCCCGGGCGGCCTTGGGGTGCGTGCTGGCCGAATTGGGAGACCTGGAACTGGCCGTCGCGACGTTCGCGGGGGTGCTCGACATGGAACCCGACTTCGCGGACGGGCACTATCATCTGGCCGGGGCGCTGGAGCGACTCGATCGTCACGACGAGGCGCGGCGGCACTTGGCGGCGTTTCTGGCGTTGGCGCCCGAGAGCCGGTGGGCCGACGCGGCTCGAGCGCGTCTCGGCGACGCCCCGCCGCCGACGTAACATCTTGTGCCAATTGCACTTTGCAGTTGACGGCCGGCGCCGAAACCTCGATAAGCACAGGACATCGCTTGACGTAAGTTCGCGAGTTTTCTTGCCCGTTGGCAGTCGATCGGCATGAGCGACATCCTTTTCCATTACGAGAAGGTCAACCCCACCAGTTGGGCGTACTTGTCGTCGCTGCTGATGCTGGCGTTGTTTTTCAAGTTCACGCGGATTTGGAGCCTGCGGAATCTCGATCTGCTGCTCTTGATCGCCCTGGCGCCCGGGCTGCTGTTGACGCAGTACGGGTTGGAGAACGTCGAGGCGACGCGGATCCTCAAGCTGGGGTTCATGTGGCTCCACGCGGTGGGCGTGCTGTTGATGATCCGCCTGCTGGTGGATCCGGCGTTCGTGCGGCGGCCGCTGTTGGAGCCGAACCTGAACTCCGCAGGACTGGGGTTCCTCGGCGGGGCGCTGCTCTTTTTCCTGATGGCGAACATCGTCACCGGCAAGCCGAAGCTCGGCGACGTCTCGCCCGGGCGCACCGCCGCGGCGATTCGCGAGGGGCAGGAGTCGGACGAGCTTGAGGCGACGTTCGATACGACCGGCCCGGGCTATTGGCTCTTGTACCTGATGCCGCGGATCACGACGCAGAAGGTCATCGCCGGCGGGACGTCGCGCCCCGCGCCGCCGACGGAGTCGGACACGGCGGAAGACTTGCAGCAGAACAAGGTGCTTAAGGCCACGGCCCGGGTGATGGCGATCTTGTCGCAGGTGTCGATCGTCACGGGGCTGCTGGTGATCGGGGCCCGGCATTTCGAGAACGGGGCCGCAGGGCTGGCCGCCGCGGCCATGTACCTGCTGTTGCCGTACACGGCCCTGTGGACCGGCGACGTGCGGCACGTGCTGCCCGCGTCGCTGTTGGTGGGGGCGGTGGCGCTCTACCGGCGGCCGATCGCCGCGGGCGTGTTGCTGGGGCTCGCCAGCGGCATGATCTACTACCCGGTGTTTCTGCTGCCGCTCTGGTGCAGCTTCTATTGGCGCCGCGGCGTCAAGCGGTTCGCCGGCGGCGTGCTGCTGGCGATCGCCGTGTTGGTGATCGTGGCCGCGCTGATCGACGGCAGCTTCGACGTGTTCCGCGACCACTTCATGCAAATGTTCGGCCTGCGCGTCCCCACGATTAATCCGACGATGGGGATCTGGCAGTTCTGGGACGGCTGGTACCGGTTGCCGATCCTGGCGTTGTTCGTCGCGCTGGCGTTCAGCTTCATCGCCTG
Source organism: Pirellulales bacterium (assembly GCA_019636345.1). Taxonomy (NCBI): domain Bacteria; kingdom Pseudomonadati; phylum Planctomycetota; class Planctomycetia; order Pirellulales; species Pirellulales bacterium. Next base: position 342,400 of record JAHBXQ010000003.1, read on the forward strand.
GCCCGAGCCAAAGAACCTGGGGCACTTGGTCAGCGGTACGGCGGCGCTCATGCTGGGGGTCCAGTTCTGGCACGCACACGACGGCGGGTTGTTCATTGCGTGGTACTTGCCGCTGCTGTTGCTGACGATCTATCGGCCGAGCCTTGAGGACCGCGTTGCGCTGAGTCGCGTGGCCGAGGGGTGGTGGCAGGTGCGGCAGCGTCGCCGCGCAGCGGCGGGGTGAGCGGACCGGAGTGGCTCGTCGGGCGACGCCCCGGCAAACGATTCGACGCGTGCTAGCGGCAAGGTTCTCTTGCGGCGGATCGCTGGCGGCGGCTACATTCCGCGGCGCTTGCTCGCGCGGGCCCCGCGCAAGCAGTCGCCCCGTCAGCCCTCAACCGCCAGCGCCGCCATGAACGGATTCGACGCCGCCCAGGGAATCGTCCTCAACGACTCGGCCCAGCAGGTGGTCAACGACGTGCTGACCTGGATCGGATTCGGCACGCTGATCGGCCTGTTGGCCAAGGGGATCATGCCGGGGCGCGATCCCGGCGGGGCGATCGCCACGGTGCTCATGGGGATCGGCGGCACCGTCATGGGGTGCGGCGTCATGAGCTTCTTCAACAACGGGCAGCGAATCGTCCCGGTGAGCCCCTTGGGGATGATCGTCGGCACGGTCGGCACGCTGATCATCCTGTTTTTCTACAAGCTGCTGGGAGGGTACTACTTCATCGAAGGGGAGTACGTAACCCGCACCCACCGCCGCCGCTCGGGCTACGCCCGCCGCCGCCGCTACGACTCGGCGGTGTATGAGGATTAAGCCTTGTCCCCAGGCTTGAGACTGAGCCGCGGGATGTCAGAGCCGAGTCTGGCGAATTGCCGGCGCCGATTTCGTATCACCTGCGGCTAGCGTCGGTCGTTCGAACTGCAGCGTCGCGTCCGCTTCCCAGCGGCGGCCGACAGGCTTGCGATGGTTCAGGACACGTAAACCGTCGACATGCGCTGCCGGCCGCCAGAGGGGAATGTCAGCAGAAGGAGCCGGCCGACTCACTGAAGTCGAGCCCCCCAAGCGATCGAGGCCGCAGGGCGTCCGGGCGGTTCGCCGCGGCGAGTCCCCGCAAACTCCTGCGGCCTCGTTCCCAGCGGCAGCGCTACGGCGCCGACAGCTCGTACACCAGCTTCGCAGGCGGGACCTTCGAGGCGATCTGGCTGAAGGCCTCGAGCAGTTGCGACTCCATGGTCGCCACGGTGCTGCCGCCGGGGACGTTGATGTACACCCCGCCGGCGGCGTGGGCGATCGCTTGCATCAGGTTGCGGTCGGCGTCTTGCCCCACGGCGAGCGTGTGGATGGTAATCCCGCGCTTGATCGCCTCGGTCGCTTCCCAGAACGCGTACTGTTTGTTCACGTCGCTGGTCGTGTAGTCGGCCGTGCCGTCGCCGTCGAAGTCGGTCCAGTCCTTCCACTTGAAGCTGCCGGGCAGGCTCCAGCCCGAGGGCCGCTGGTTGGTTTGGCCGTCCGTCATGACGAGCATCGTCGGGCGGGCGCCGTAGCGGACATGGCCGGTGTCGCTCGGATCGCTGGCGACGCCGACCAACAGCTCGCGTGCCTTCAGGATGCCGTCGCCCATGGCGGTCCAGCCGTTGTACTCGCCCGCCTGATGGCGGCGTTGCATCGCGTCGATCGTGGCATAGTCGGACGTGATGGGGTCGGCCGAGACGTCGATGTTCACCTCGCCGTCGGCGTGGGTCTTCTGCTGCACCGCCCATTGGCCGTAGGCGACCCAGCCGACCTCGTCGCCGAATTCCAGATCATTGAGGAAGTCGAGAAACAGCGACGTGCCGTTCTTCACCGCGTGGAACGGATAGTGGGGCGTACGCCACAGGTCCTCCGACTGACTGGGATCGAACCGCTGGGCCTGCAGATAGTCCATCAGCGTGCGATAGCCGTAGCGGCGGTTGTACGTGCCGCTCAGCCCCTTCACGTAGTTGATGTAGCCGTTCCACAGGGTGTCGCTGGCGGAGTTCGACGGCTTGTTCTTCGGCGAGCCGTTGCTGTACCGCCCTGCTTGCGGGAAGGGGAACTTCCGCACGCCGCTCGCGTTTTGGTTGAGTTGCAGCGTGCTGAGGATCGTCGCGGTGTCGGTGCTCGACACGTACGTGCCGTAGTACGATTTTACTTGTCCGAAGCCCGTGCTGGGGAACTTCGCCTGCGAAGTTCCCGGGAACTTGGGGTTCGCCGCGACCAGCGAATTCCACATGCCGTCGAGCAACTGCTCGGCTTGCGATTGACCAAGCGAGCTGATCAGCGAGCTGTCGTCGTTCATCGAGGCCGATACGTCGAGCACGACGACGATGTCGCGGGCCTCGACGAAGGCGGTCGCGGAGGTCTGCAACGGCACCTGCGAGCGACCGACCGCGAAGCCGAACGCCAGCGGCAACTCGCCGTCCTGGGCGGTCGTGTCCGCGTTGGTCCGCCGCGCGACGACTTGCACCACGTTGAACGGGGAGGCGTTCCACTGGATCGGCCAGGTTCCGGTCCCGGCGTCGTAGACCCGCTTGCCGAAATTGACGTCTCCGTCGGGATCGACGAACACGCCGTTGGCGGCGGCGACGGTCGCGGCCATCTGCCGAGCCGCGGCGACGGCGATCGAGTTGGCGTCGATGTTGGCGGGGCCTTGGCCCTGGCCTGCCGCGTGAACGGCCGCGGTGATTTCCTGCGCGGCGGCCAGCGCGGCTGCGTCGACCGCGTTCTGCATCCGCGTCTCAGTGAGCACGATCCGGCCCGTGTCGACGCTGAGCGCGACGAACGCGAACAGCGCACACAAGCAAAAGCCCGTGAGAACCACGATCACCCCGCGACGCGAGGGTTGCGGCGGAGGTCCGGCAAGGCGAGGGCGAAGGGCGATCATGGCAGCGATCTCCGGGAGCGAAAGAGGGGCCGAGGCGGCGAGGGAGGGACGAGGCAACAAGTCTCGGGGCGTGCGGGCGATCAATCCGACAACGTGGCGCGGCCGTTGCGGAACGTGATCGCCGCCGACAATGCGTAGTCGCTGTCCTGTGCGACGGGGGTGTAGCTAACCTTCGAGTAGGGGATCGACACCTGCACCTTGAACAGTTCCATGTCGTTGGCGGGGTCGTCCAGATCGAACGCTTGCGAGGGATCGCTCGCCCTGACGACGGCCACGGCCACGTCGTTCTTGTCGAAGCCCATCGTGGCGAGAAAGTTCTTCACGTCGCTGACCAGTTTGTTGTTGGCGGTCTGGCCCGGGAGGAGCATGCCGTCGCGGTCGAGCGCGGCGAACCGGGCGCCTTCGCGAGCGGCCGACTCGAGCACGTTCTGCACCTCGTATATCCGCGTCAATTCGCTCACTCCCACGATCAGCCCCAAGAGCAGGGGCGCCACGCAGGCGAACTCGACCGCCACCGCGCCGCGGCGCGAGTCGGACCCAAGGCGGCGACGGGCACGAGGATTGCGGCCGACGACGCGGCGGTTCGAGGCGAGGGGGTCCATGACGAACGCTCCGGAACGGGGGAGGGCGAATGCGGGGTTATAAGCCGGGGGTGCGGCGATTCACTCGTGACGCATAAACGACTGGGCCTGCAGCACCACGCCGTTCATGAAGGGCATCGGAACCAACGCGACGTCGTTGTAAGCGACCCGCGCCCGAACCACGAACATCTGCCGCGGTTCGGCGGCGGAGACCTCCAGGTTCGGCAAGTCTTCGATCCCCGCGCCGGTCGCGGCGGGCGGGTTCGCCGAGTCGAACGCGCTGGCGTCCTTGACGAACACCGAAGTCGCGCCCGCCTTGATCGCCGAATTCATCGTCTGATTGACCCGCGCGGTCACGTTGGCCGTGGTCGTTCCCTCGGTGGCGCCCATCCGGGCCGCGACGCGCACCGCGCTGTTCAGCACGTTGGTCACCATTTGGGCATGGCCGAACTCGATCAGCGCGAACACCAGGAACATGAACACGGGCAAGATGAACGCCGTCTCGACGACCGTGGTTCCGCGGCGCGAGGAGCGCCGAGCGCGGCGGATGTGGGCGAGACGGAGCACCATCGTTCGGCGACCTGGGCAAGAGTCGCGCTTCGCGCAGCGGTCGGCTTCGATCGGCCTGCGACGGACGTCGGGGCGAGCGAATCGACGAGTGCGCAACGGCGCGAGAGGAGGCGGGCGAGAGACAAGGCGGGATTCAGGCGGGACAAGAGCCGAGTCGCGGCGCGCCGCACGGGGCGACGAGGCCGCATTCTCGGCTACTACAACCCTAGGTCGGAAAACCGGGTTGGGAGCGGCTTTCCGCAAGATCGGCGGAAGATTTTCGCCCGCCGGGGGCCAGCTGCGCAGCCGCCCGGATCGATCCTGCCGCCCCGGCGAGGAAGGATCCGGGGCTCAGAACCCTTCCTTGCGCATCACCGACGACGCGGTGATGGTCTTGCCCCCCATGAACCAGGGGCTGGGGATCCAGCTCACGTTCGAGAAGTCGACCGACGTGGTCACGGTGATCGGGGTTCCCGCGGTCGCCGTGCCCGGATTGGGCGTGACGGTCGTCGCGACCCCCGCGACGCCGATCCCCGTGGCGTAATCCGCGACGGCGCTGGTCACCGCGTCCGTCGAGGAGGTCAGGACGACCGCCTGGCGGGCCCCGACGCGCGAGGCGTTGACGAGCACCTGCTGGATCATCAGCGCCCGACCCACCTCGATGATGCCGATCAGCAGCATGAAGAACACCGGCGCCACGAGCGCAAACTCGACGACCGAGGCCCCGCGACGATGACGGCGCTGCGTGCGTCGCCGGCCGATCGAGTTGAGAAAGCGAGCGTTGTTCATAGCAAGGTCGACGGTTGAGGATTGCGGTTGTCGTTCGGGGCTACTTCACCAACACGACCGGCGAGAAGACGAAGTCGCTCGTCGAACTCGACGAAGGGACGATGCCCGTGACGACCATCGGCGCCGGCTGGACGATAACCCGCTTCGAGGTCATCGCCCCGGTGAGCCGCACTTCGAGGATGCGGATCCCCGCCCAGCGGACGATCGTGTATTGGGCGTTGTTCCCCGGGCCGACGACCTTGGAGAAGATCGGGATCATCCGCGGTTTGCCGATGATCGAGGCCAGTTCGTCTTTGACGCCGGCGCTGATCCCCGTGTCGCCGTTGAGTTGCAGCTCTCCCAGACCGTCGAACACGACTGACCCGCCGTGGTAGGCCAGATCGGCCGCGGAGACGCCGTGGAGGATCTGCCGGGCGATGTCGGCCGTGCTGTTGTTCGAGCTGCCGATGTCGACCGTGCCGCGATTTCCCGGCGAGCCGGTCCCCTGGGGATACAGATTCACCTCGCGGATTCCGTCGGAACCGCTGGTCACGGCTCCGGTGGCCGGGTCGTAACGCCAGTTGTCGCTGGTGCTGCCGGCCAGCAGGGCGTTCCAGGTTTCGACGTCGAGGGCGAACGGCAGCAAATCGAGATTCCCTCCGCCGGGCGGGACGGTGAATCCCTTGACGTGCCGCGAATACGCGGCGGTCGCCTCGGCGTCGACCCCCTGGCCGGTAAGGCCGAAGACCTTGGCGAAAAAGAACGGCACCTCGCCGTTGAGCGTGCCGTCGCGCCGGACGCGCACGCGGACCGCGTTGTATGCGTCGGCGTGACAGGTGCTGAGCTCGCCCGTGGTCGTCGACAAGTCGGCGATTTGTCCAAAGACGACGTCGCCGGCGGATTGGTTGCCGGAGTTTTCGCTCAGGGCGGGATTGACCCCGCCGACGGGGTTCACGCCGGCGTAGTCCGAGGCGACGGTCCGGCTGGCGGTCATTGCCCCCGCGGCGTCGGTTCCGGTCGAGACCCGCTTGGCGTGTTCCCAGCAGGCGGCCAGGGCGGCCGCGTCGGCGGTGCGCTGCAGCTCCTGCTTGTTCGACAGGACGTAGCCCACGTCGACCGAGAACGCGACCATCCCCAACATGACGATGGTCATGACCGCCGCCAGCACGGTGATCGTCCCTCGTCGTTCCGTCGCGCGTCGGCGGCGCGTGTGGCTATGCGAGCGGCTCATGACGAGATTCCTTATATTCGCTGGGGGAAACGAGAAAGCGAGGATGCGTCGACGAGAGTCCGTCGAGGGCGCGGCGGCGGGGGGTCAGGGATCGAGATCCGTGTCGACGTCGATCGGGGCCACGAGTTCGTAGACTTGTCCGACCGAATCGGTCCAGCGGAGCCGGGTGAGCGTGAGCGATTTGACCCGATTGCCGGCGAAACTCACCCCCGACTGCTCGATCGACACGGCCGGGCGATAGCTGTTCAGGTTGGTCGCGGTCGACGCATAGGAGAGCCGCAATTCGCCCTCCTCGTCGCCGAACGCTCCCCAGGAGGCGCTCGTACCGCCCACGACTTCGTAGGCGATCCGTCCCTCGTCGAGGGTCAGCCGCTGGACCCAGCTGACCGTTTCGTTGTTTTGGTTGAGCGTTTCCCCGTGGGCGCCGTCGCGAGCGCTCACGAAGTCTTCGTCATGCCACCGCTGCACCTGCATGCCGCCGGGGATGAAGCCGGGGTGGCTGCGGTGATTCAGGGTGAATACGAAGTAATCGCCGGAAACGTCGCCCGTCGGCGAGGTGACCATGACGACCTGCGGGGCGCTGCTGGGGCCGTCGGGTTCGCCCAGTTGCAGTTCCCAAAACTCCTCGATCTTGACGATGTCAATCGCCAGGGCCTCGCCGACGGCGACTCCCCCCCACGCGACCAGCGCCGCGACCAGGGCCGGCCAGCGCCCCCGCGCCTGGTTGGTCTCCGTGGCAACGCTGACCGGCAGCGCATTCGGCATGGGACGACTCGAACAGGCGGGGCGGCGCATGGCAGACTCCGGCAAAGGCGAGAAGGAACGGGGCGGGAGCAAGTCGACGCCATGTTCAGCGAAACTGCGCGCGCACGCAGTCGCCCTGAAACAGGGCGTCGACCGGGGGGAAATTCGAACCGGACGATCCGCGGCCGGGAGGCCCGGCGGATGCGATCGCCCTTAGGCAGGGACGTCAGGCGGGAAAAGCAGGCGGGACGAGATGCGGAGGCGGATCAGTGCAATCGCTTCGCTCCGCGAACCCCGGCGGGGAGAGGAGCGACGAACGACCGTGATCAACCACGATTGAAGCCTATGTCCAAAAACCCCAAGAGGTCGCCATTCGGGGGGGTATTTCCGCGAAATGCGCGATTCCGCAGCGAGACTTCGGGCGCAGGGCCCCGAGACGTGCACGCACGGCAACAGAGACTCGCGCGATGATGCCCGAAGTCGACCGCCGAGTCGGCAATCGGTTGCCTTGCGCGCGGCCAGTCGCCGACCCGAAATGGTCGTCTGTCAATGCATTAGCGATACACGATCGGCCGGACGAAGTCGCGTTTGCTGACCGTGAGCGCCAACTCGCCGAAGTTGTAGTCGCGGGCGTCGTGACCGCCGGCGATCGTGATGCTCTCGATCGCGTCCGCGTCGCGGTCGTCGTCGGAGTTCAGGTCCGGGGCGATCAACCCGTTGAGCGGACCCGACACGCCGCTGCCGTTGGTTCCCAGCGACTCGCGGCCGTCCTTGTAGCGCAGCGGCTGAATCGGCTGCGAGACGTTGTACGTGCCGGGGACGAGGTTCTCGAACAGGTAGGCCCCTGCGGCGTTGGTGGTCGTCGTGAGGAAGACGCTCTGCCCGTTGATGTCGACGCCGCCCAGGTACATCAGCACCCCGGCCAGCCCCGGTTCGCTCGGATCCATGACGCCGTTGTCGTTGCGGTCATGGTAGACGTGTCCTCCGATGCTCGACGGGAGCGTTTGGACGAGCGTCGGCTCGTCGTCGACGTTGTTGGCCAGCGTGATTTCTTCCTCATTGCCGCCGACTTCGGCCACGTTCAGCAGCGTGCCGGTGAACGTCGGAGCCACGGTGACGGTGATCGTGATCGTGCGGGTTTCGCCGTTGGCCATGTTGCCGAGGTTGAACACCAATTCACGGCCGTTCTGGCTCACGGGGGTCAGCGAGGCGCTGGTGAACGAGACCCCCGAGGCGGGCAGAGTGTCCTTGACCATGACCCCCGTGGCGTTCGACGGGCCGTTGTTCTTGATCGTCAGCGTATAGCTGAACGACTCGCCCGGCTGGACGGGGTCCTTGGTGTCGGTCTTGGTGATTTGCAGGTCGATCTTGGGGACGACCGGGTTCTCGGCGTCGTCTTTGTTGTTCAGCAGGTTGTCCTCGTTCGGGGCCGAGACCTCGGCCTCGTTCCGCAGGGTCCCCGTGGCCGAGGCCTTCACGTCGGCCAGAACGGTGATGACGATCACGTCGCCGGCGGCCATCGTGCCCAGGCTGCCGGTGAGCTTGCCGCCCGAATGGGCGAGCGCGATCCCGCTTTTCGTCAGGCTGTGCGAGACGTACGTGACGCCGGCGGGCAACGTGTCGACGAAGCTCACGTTGAACGCCGTTGCGGGGCCGTCGTTGGTCACCGTGACGGTGTAGGTCAGCCGTTCGGTCGGCGAGACGGCGCCCTTGTTCACGTCCTTGGTCAGCACAAGGTCGAACCCGTAGAAGCCGAAGTCGACCGTCAAGTTCGAGTTGGCCGCGGCATTGGCGCTGCCGAGGAGCGTGACCGCTTTGCTGACCACCCCGTGGCCCGCGAGGGCGTAGCCGTTGTCGTCGTTGTCGATTTTGTCGTCCGGGTCGGGCGTCGGGTCGTTGCCGGTGCTCGACTTGAGTCCGGCCAGCGCCTTGCCAGTCGTGAAGTTGCTCGCGTCGACCTGCACGACATAGCTGCCGGGGAGCAGGTTGGTGAAGGAATACTTGCCCTGGCTGTCGGTGTTCGTCGTCGCGAGGAAGACGTCGACCCCCGGGGTGTAGACGTTGTCGCCGTTCGTGTCGGCGTACAGATTCAGCTTGACCCCGGCGACCCCCTTCTCGCCCGAGTCGAGCTTGCCGTTGTTGTTCGAGTCGATCCAGACGGTGTCGCCCAAGGTCATGCGAGGCGAGGCGGTGAAATCGGCCCGCTTGTTGGTGAGCCCCACCAGCCCGATGCGCGACACCTGGCCGTCGACCGCGGTGACCCCCTCGAAGGTGAGCTCGACGGCTCCGACGTTGGCCCAGTTGACCCCCGAGCCTCCCTTGGCGGTGGGAGCGTCGTTGAAGCCGAAGACGAGCGAGGCGGTCGGGGCGCCGCCGGGGGTCTGCGGGACGATGGCCCGGAATTCCGACCAGTTGTTCGCGTCGGTGTAGACGCGGATCGACACGGCCGACGAGGGATGATCGGCGCCCACGGTGAGCGCGATCCCGGTCATCGTGTTGCCGTCGTGAACGGTGAAATTTTGCCCCCCCAGGCCCGTGGGATTCAGCGCCGTGCCGCTTCCGTCGACCCCGTCCCAGACGAGTCGGGCGTTGCCGGTGACCATCGACCCGCTGGCCAGGCGCAGGAAGCCGTCGGCGCTGATGAGCGACACGTAGGAGTATTTGTCGGTCCCCGCGGTGATCTCGACGTACATGTCGCGCTCGCCGCCGACGACCTGGGCGTCGACGACCGACGACGGAGTGCTCGAGGGCATCGGAGGCCGGGCCTCGACGACTTGTTCGGAATCGAAGCCGTCGATGGTCAGCCCCTCGGCCCCCTCGGCGTCGGCGGCGGAAATGACGACCTTCTTCACGTCAGCCCCGGCGACGAATTGCATCGAGCCCGGCAACGTGGTCTTCACTAGGTAAGTTCCCGCCTGGAGCCCCGCGAACCGGTACTCGCCCTGGGCGTTGGTGGTCGCGGGCGCCGTGGCGAGCACGTCGCCCGCGTCAAAGACGCCGTTGCCGTTGTCGCGGTACAGGGCGACCTGCGCCCCGGCGACCGCCACGTCGTTGGCCGAGTTGTTGTCTCCCTGGAGGTCGAGGCGGACGACGCCGACGATCTCGGCCATGTCGGCGGCGAGGAGCTGGCGGGACTCGAGCGTTTCGAATCGGAGTTGCTTCCGGGAACCGGACCACGGCGAGCGAGAATGGAAAGCCGGCATGCCAGCACCTCGTGCGTTCGTTCGGGGGTGTCGAGAGACTCTGTCTGTCTATCGGCAACGTCGGTCGCCAAAATCCGCTCTGACTGACCGCCGGCCAGGAGAAGGGAATGCCGGCGCCAGCGGCGCTGGCGCTAGCAATCGGACGTGGCGGCCGCTACAATTTTTCGCGTCGCGTCCCGCGTTTCTCTTGCCCCCGGACTCACGGCTATGGCGAAAAAACCCGCCAAGAAGGCTGCTTCCGCGAAACCCGCGAAGAAGGTCGCCGCCAAGAAAGCGGCCCCCAAGAAGGCCGCGGCGAAAAAAGCCCCCGCCAAGAAAGCGGTGAAAAAGGCCGCTCCTAAGAAGGCGGAGGTCAAGAAGGCCCCTGTCAAAAAGAAGGCGGCCAAGCGGGTCCGGGCCGTCAAGGAAGTCCGGCTCAAGGCCTTCTGGGGAGTCTTCAATCAGTCGATGCGCCGGTTGGCCATTTTCGACTTCAACAAGAAAAAGGACGCCGACAAGAAGGCCGAAGAGTTGACCAAGAGCGGCAAGAGCCCCCACTTTGTCCAGCTTGTCAAAGAGGTGATCGAAGGCTGATCCCCTCGTCGTGCCGGGTCGTCGTGCCGGCGACGCTTGAAGCTGCGTCGCTGCACCGCGCTTCGCTCGCAGCTTAGCCCAGCACCGCCGCCAATCGCGCGCGCGTCGCCGGGTCGTGGAACTCCAGCTTGCCGAACCCCCGCAATGCGCCGATCGCTTCGGCCGCGGCTTGGTGCTCGGGGTAGTTCGTCACGAGCATGACCGGCACGTCGCGCGTCGCCGGGTTCGCCTTGAGGCGGCGGATGACGTCGATTCCGTCCGAGTAGTCGACGTCGAGCTTGCGGTTCACGAGCACCAGGGCGTAGGGTTCGCTCGCCAGCGCCGCGAGCGCATCGCTCGCCGCGTCCGCTTGGCGGACTTCGCAGTCGAACGCGGACGTGAGAAACCGCTTGATCGCGGCATAATCGGGACCGCAATTGCCGACGTCGAGAACAAGCTTGGGCATAATCATTGTGCGAGGATCGCTGCAGTTAGCGAGACGATAGGAGATGGAATTGTCGCGGATCGTCGCGGTTGAGACAAACGGGGCGATCCCCCCTGCATGCTCAGGGACTCGCCGATGCCGTCTTCCTTCGTCGAAGAGCCCGCACCCAACCGGCCCGCTACGGCAGCGGGATGTCGCGCAATTCGAACTCGATCGGGACCGACACGATCGCCGCGGGGGTCTTGTAGATCCATTTGTACTGGGCGATGTCCCCCTCGATTTCGAACAGATAGGCGAATCCGATTTCGTCCTGCGTTTGCACGACCGTCTCGAAGCCGACGTGCTCGATCTGTTCGCCGGCTTCGTTTTCCAGGTAGGTGATGTTGTCGAAAACCCATCCGCGGTGCGATTCGAGCCCCGTCTCGCGCCCCTCGATCCGCAGCCGCATGTGAACTTCCCACAATTCGCCGTTCTTGCGGACGCGGTCGAGGGTGACCGCGACTCCGGCCGATCTCTGTTCCGCTCGCTCGGCCGTAGCGAGGTCGGCGAACGTGAACGCAGCGATCTTGCCCGGGGTCAGGGCCGTGAGCCGCCCGGTGATCGTTGCGAGCATCGTCGCCTCCCGGGCCGGCAGGACCAGGGGGAGCGTGATCTCACTGGCGTAGTTGCCCGCGGTCAGCTCGACGTCGATGACTCGTTGCTTGGTTTGCAGCGGAATCGTCCGCCCGTCGTCGGCCACGGCCTTCACTCCGGCGGCGTCGAGCGATAACGCGATCGGCGACAGCCGTGGTTCCCAGGCCGTTTCGAGCACGACCAGCAGATTGCTCTCCTCGGGGACTCGCAGTCCCCGCTGGGCGTGGACTGACGTGGCCTCCAGCCGGAAGGGTCCCGCATAAGCGGCCCGGCCGCTGCGGCGCAGTTCGTGCTCGCCCCGCTCAACGAGCCCCAGCCCCTGGTCGCCGGAGTAGGCGTACGGAGACAGATTGGCGTCGTCGAGCAACAGATCGATCGCGGACCAGAACTCGACGTCCTGCAGCGACAGCGTCACGCGCACCGGGGCCGAGTCTTGGCCGAACTGATTTCGGTAGTCGACGAGCTGGTTGCCGGTCGCTTTGGCGATCGCGGCGAGAGCCTCATCAAGCGGCGCGTCGTGGAGCTCGAGCGTCAGCCGCGACGCGGCGACCGCGGCCTCGGCGGTCGAGCGTTCGATGGTCGAGCGAATCCGCTCCAGCCGCAGCTTGACCTCCGCCGGCATCGCGTCGACCGGCTCGGGGAGTCGGGCGAGGAACGCCGGCATGTCGGCCGCGGCGATCCCCGCAGCGACGACGGTTTGTTCCGCCGCGTCGCGCTCGGCGGCGTCGCTGGCGTTGAGCCGTGCGACCAGCGCTGCCAATTCGCCGTCGGCGAGCTCCGCGGCAAAGGCGCCGGCCCCTGACGCCGCGATCGCCAGGATCGTCGCGACGACCAGCAGCGGGCCGACCCCTGCGGAGCGTCGCCGCGTCGCGCGGAGGAGCGTCGTCCGCAGAGTCCTCATTGCGTGTTTCCCCCATTGGCCGGCGACATGTGGTCTGCCTGCTCAGATCTTCCCAGGATCCCCAAATCGCCTTGTGCCGATTGTACCGGCTCGCCGAGTCGCGGCGAAGCAGCCGCAGCCGAGGGGGGCGGTTCTGCACGCGATTTGAAGGAAGCCCGGGGTCGGGGGAAGCGAGCCCCAGGCAAAGCGACCGAGGGCTCCGCTGCACTACGTTCCCGGCCGGTATGCGGAGGCGCGGTCGTCCGCAAGCTAGGCTTCAACCGGGGGAATCGCCCCGCCGTCGGGGAGTCGCCCCGCCGTTCTCGATGGAAGAAGGTCCCCGATTGCATGACGATTCTTGCGCGCATCGCCGCGACAGTCTTGGTCGTTGCGCCCGCGGTCTGCGCGGCTGCGGAGCCGCCGGCGTTCATGATGCGGGCCGTCGTCGCGGGACGGCTCGTCGAGGGGCAGCCGATCGCCTGGTCGACCGAGCGGGTCATGCTGCTGGGACGCGACGGCGCGCTGTACGACTTCGCCGCTGCCGAGGCGAAGCAGGCGAAGCGGATTGCGGGCGCGTTCCAAGGCTATTCCAGTTCGCAAATGCAGGCGCTGTTGCGGGAGGAGTTCGGCGCCGGCTGGGAGGTGACGCCGACGGCTCATTTCGTCGTCGCTCATCCCCGGGGTCCATGGAGCGCCTGGGCCGAGCGGCTTGAATCGCTCTATCGAAACTTCGTGCGTTACATGAGCGTCCGGCAAACGCAGCTCGCGGTCCCGGCGACGCCGCTTGCGGCGGTCGTGTTTCGCAACGAGCAAGAGTATTATCGTTACGCCGCCGCGGGGGGGGCGAACTTGGCGCCAGGGACGCTCGGGCACTACGACCCGGCCAGCAACCGGATCTACTTGTTCGACGTCGGCGGCGGGGGCGCCGACTGGTCGCTCAACGCATCGACGATTATTCACGAGGCGGCCCACCAGTCGGCGTACAATACGGGGGTGCATTCCCGCTTTGCCGAGCAGTCGCGGTGGGTCGTCGAGGGGCTGGCGATGCTGTTTGAGGCGCCCGGGGTATGGAACCCGGGCCCCGTGACCGAACGGGCGACCCGGATCAACGGCGATCGGCTGAGGCACTTCCGGCGCACGGCCAATTCGCGCCGCGAGGGGTGGATCGCGGGGCTGGTGGCGTCTGACGAGCGGTTCACCGCCGATCCGCTCACCGCGTATGCCGAGGCGTGGACGCTGACGTATTATCTCAGCGAGACGCGTCCGCAGCAGTACGGAGCGTATCTCGCCCAGGCGGCGCGGCGTCCGCTGCTGGGGAAATACCCGGCGACCGACCGGGCTCGCGACTTCGCCAAGCACTTTGGCGCCGACCTGCCCCTGCTGGCGGCCCAAGTTCAGCAGTTTGTCGACGAATTGCCTTGAGCGGGCCTGTGCGTCCACAGACTCACGCGACGTTTCCCAGAGACATTGCCGCGGAGGATTACGGAGGGCGCATGAGGACGCCTGGGCTCGATCCCAGCCGCCCGTCCGCTGCGCCCCCATCGTTTCAGGACACGAGCGGCGCGCCCTCCGGGCGTGAATTGGCCCAAACTTCTCGCGGTTCGCGACGAGGCGTATAATCAGGACGACACTGCGGGCGCTGCGAGGAGGCGCCCTTCCGATGGATCAGTCACTTCGATCGCGAACGTTCTGGGCGCTGCTGGCATGGGGAGCGGCGTGGCTGCTCGTCGGCCCGACGCAGGCCCAGGAGCCCGCAGCCCCGGCCCCGGGCAAGCTGGCCGCCCTCGTGAAGGTCGACCTGCCGCTGGTCGAGGGGGCCGACCGCACCCTCAAGCAGGCGCTGGTGCGCACGCGCGATCGGTTGCTCGTGGCGGCCCGTGCCGTCGGCGACGCCGAACGACCGATCGTTGTGCTGGAGTTTTCTCCCCAAGCAACCGGCGGACGCACCCCGTTCGAGACGGCCCTCTCCCTGGCCCGATTTCTGACCGGGCGCGACATGGCTGACGTGAAGACCGTCGCTTGGCTCCCGCGCTCGGTCCGGGGGCACGGCCTGCTGCCGGCGTTGGCGTGCGAGGAACTGCTCGCGGGGGCCGAGGCCGAGTTCGGCGAGGCAGGCGTCGACGAGCCCGACCCGCAGGGAGTGAGCGACGTCGTCATCCAAGCCTATCGCGAGGTCGCCGCCGCGCGGGGCATCGTTCCCGAGGCGGTGGCCGTCGCCATGGTCGACCCGAGCGTCGAGCTCAAGCAGTTGGAGACCGAGGAAGGCGTGCGGTTCGTGACGGCCGACGCCCTGGAGCAGTATCGCCGCAACCGCGAGGTGCTCGCCGAGCAGACGGTCGCCGCGGCCGGGGCGCTCGCTCGCTTCACCGGAGCCGAGGGACGGCGGCTGGGGTTCGTAAAGTATCTGGCCGGCGACCGGGCGGCTGCCGCGCTGGCGCTGGCGGTCGCCGAGGATTCGCTCGTCGAGCGGAGCACGCTTGGCGAGGCGTGGCGTCCGGCGATCATCAACGTCACGGGCGAGCTTGACGTGGCTCGCGCACGGCAGATCGGCACGCTGCTGGGCCATCACCTCGACGCGGGGGGGAACTGGGTCGCCCTGCGGATCGACAGCGCCGGGGGAGACCTGACCGCTTGCCAGCAACTCGCCCAGACGCTCGCCGAACTCGACGGGCAAAGCGTGCGGACCGTCGCCTACGTCGCGGGGCAAGCGCGGGGCGGGGCGGCGCTGGTGGCGCTGGCCTGCGACGAACTGGTCGTGCACCCCGAGGCGAAGCTCGGCGCGGGACCCGTGCGCCCGGCCCCGGCGCCGCGCGACAACCGACCGCTGGCTCCGCCGCAGTTGCCCGGCATGCAACCGCCGGTCGAACGACATCCCGACGCACAGCTCGACGCCGTGCTGGCCGACCTGCGTCGTTCGCTCGCTCCGCAGACTGGGCGCAGTTGGTCGCTGTTGGCCGCGATGATCGATCCCCGGGTCGAGCTGTTCGAGTACCGCCGCAAGACGACCGGCGAAATGCAACTGATGAGCCCCGAGGCGGTCGCCCAGCTCGCCGACGCCGACCAGTGGAATCGGGGCCCGGCGGTGCAGGGCGGAGGGGAAGAACTGCTGCTCACGGGGACGCGCGCCGCCCAACTGGGGGTCGCCAACCACACGGTCGACGACTTCGACCAATTCCGGCGGTTGTACGCCCTGGAGGGGGAGCCCCCGGTGCTCGCCCCGAACTGGGCGCTGGAATTGGTCGAGGCCCTTGCTTCGCCCGGGTTCTCGATGCTGCTGCTGTTGATCGGACTGGCGGCCTTGTTCGTCGAGATCAAAACCGCCGGACTGGGGGTCGGCGGGGTCGTCGCGACGGTTTGCTTCGTCCTGTTCTTCTGGGCCAAGTACCTCGATCAGACCGCCGGCGTCTTGGAGATCGTGCTGTTTCTCACCGGCGTCGTGCTGGTGCTGTTGGAGGTGTTCGTCGTCCCGGGTTTCGGCATCTTCGGTTTGGCGGGAGGGTTGTTGGTGTTGTTCTCGCTCGTGCTGGCGAGTCAGACCTTCGTCCTCCCCAAGTCCGAGGCCGACCTGCGCGAACTGCGTCGTTCGCTCAGCACCGTGGCCGGGGCCGTACTGGGGTTGATGGTCGTCGTCGCCGCGGGGAGGAAATATTTGCCCCATGCGCCGGTGTTCAACCGGATGATCCTCTCCCCGCCCCCGCCCGAAGAGCGGATCATCCGTTCGAGCCGCGAAGCGGTCGTCGACTATCGCCGGCTGGTCGGCCGCACAGGCCGGGCGACGACGAACCTGTGGCCGTCGGGCAAGGCCCGGATCGACGGCGAATTGGTCGACGTGATCGCCGAAGGGGATCCGATCGACCGCGACGCGGAGATCGTCGTCGTCGCCGCGACGGGGAACCGGGTCGTCGTCCGCGCGGCGGAAACGGCGTAGACAGCCTCGCCGTCAATATCCCCTCTTCTTCAACGCTTCTCAGCCGGCGTCGCGGTTCTCGTGCTCGATCGCCGGAACGTGTCTACGGGGCGATTTCCGTCCGCGAGCATTTCCGCCGCCCCTCGATTATGATGGGGCGGTTCTGGCGGTTCGTTCTCTTCGCAGGTTTGCCGAATATGAAGCGCATCTCGTTTTCGACGACTGTGGCATGCGTCGCAGCACTCTTGTCATTGTCACTTGCGACGACCGGACTTTCTTGGCTTGCTCCCCGCGCTGCGGCGGTCGAAACGGTCTGGGTCGGCGGCGCGACGGGCAACTGGTTCGACGCGGCGAACTGGTCGACCGGCGTCGTGCCGAATTTGCCTAACTCGGAAGAAACGAATGTCCGCATCGACGGTCGTCCGGAGGCGGGTTCAACTGTTTCGGTCAATGGCAATGTGAACATCGATCATTTAACTATTGATTACGGGGACACTCTCGAAGCAGGTTCCGGGGGGTTATTCGGTGCGAAGACGACCACGATGGCGGGGAAGTTGTTGCTTTCCGGAACTGGATCGTTGTATCTCATCCCAAACGGCTTGTTGAACGTCGATTCGACCGGCGAAGTCGTGTTAGGGGCGGGGAGCCCTCGGATTCTTGCTCAATCCGGAGGAAGCTTGTGGAATCGCGGAATCGTTCGCGGCGGGGGTACGATTCAAGCCCCGTTGATCCTCGTCAATGAGGGGACTGTTCAAGCGGACTTGCCGGGACAAGCCTTGCAGTTCCTGCTGCTGAACGGGTTTCCCCCGCTTCACTTCAACAGCGGGCTGATCGTTGCGACGAACGGAGCGAGACTTGAGATCACTGGCGGCGTCAACAATGCGTTTGGTCTGCAGCAAGGAATCGTCGAAGCGAGAGGGGACTCGACGATTTCGTTCACCGGGACCGGGAGCAACAACAGCACCGTCATTGGCGGACGTCTCGTCACGACTGTCGAGGGGGGAACGTCGGAAGGACTGGTGGCCCTTAACAAGATTCGACTGGAGAACGTACACAGCGAGGCCCGCGTCGAGATGGACGCCGGATCGATCCTGGGGACGTTCGTCAATGACAACTTATTGACGCTGACAGGTTCGACAGTCATGGGTCCCGGAACCGTTTTTTCAGGCCAAGGGCGTTTGATGCTGAACGACGGCTCGCTCGTCGGGTCCGGTTCGTCGTCTCAATCGGTGAGTTCGCTGGTGAATTCGGAGGGGCATGCGATCGTCGGCGTCGGCTCCGTCGGCTCGTCATACCTCCGTTTGACGAACAGGGGGCTCATCGAAGCGGGGCCTTCAGCTTCGCCAGGAACGTCCAAGATCTTGGGAATCATGGCTCAGTACGGGCAGTCTTATTATGGCGGCCCCTTTGTCAATTCAGGAACGCTGCGTGCGACGGAGGGATTCACTCTGATGGTGCAGACCCAGAGTTCCCCGGCGGCGACGATCCTGAATAGCGAGGGAAATCGCCACGGTTTGATCGAGGCCGGCCTGGGCGGAATCGTCGATTTTACTGGAAACAGCGTCGAGGGGGGGACGCTCAGGACCGCAGTTCCCGGGCCGGATGACCCTCCCGAAGCCGTTGCCGGATTGATCCTAAGACTGAACTCGATCACCGACGTCCGTTTGGAAGGCTTGCTTGATTTTACGAAGAACATTCAGACAAATCCAAGCATCAACGTTGCCGGGGTCATTGATAATCAAGGTGAACTAAGGTCGAGCTACTTCTGGTTACAGCAATCGACGACGCTGACTGGCGGCGGAATTGTACGCATTGGCGATGTTATCGGGGGCAGTGTCGGGGTAGCCGTGAACACGTATGCGCGAACATTCGTCAATCAAGACAATACGTTGGCCATCCGTGGTACGCTGAACGGCAGCAAGTTGGATATCGTCAACCGGGGCGTTATCCAGGTCGACGGCTCGGGCAAGTCGCTCACGATCCAAGCCAACACCCTCACGACGAACCCGGCGGCGGCGCTGGTCAATTCGGGCGTCATTCAAGCGATCGACGGGGCGACGCTGCAATTGGATTCCGTAACGAATTTCGAGGGAAGCGAAAAAGGGACGATTCATGCCGGCGATGCATCAACCGTGCGGGTCCAGAATGTCTTGGGCGGAAGACTGACCTCTTCCGAGACTGGTGTCATTCAAATCGCTCAAAACGGCTCGTTGCAGAACGTTCGTATCGAGGGCGAAGTCGAATTGATCAGCGGTATTGGAAAGCTGGCCGGAGCCATCGATAATCACGGGTTGTATGCGATTCGAAATCCGTCCGGCGCTCAATTTGGGCCGTTCCTCGACATCACGGCCCCGTGGACTCGCCTTGACGGGCCGGGCGAATTGGCATTCACCTCATTCGCTACCTCGATCTTGATTTCGGGTGCGCCGACTCCTGCCGTTCTGATCAATGGTCCGCAGCACACGATTCGCGGATGGGGAAGTATCTTGGTCTCAGGATTCCTGGAGAACGAAGGAACGATTGCAGCCGCTCCGACTTCTCCGCTGCAAATTGTAGTGAAGCGAGCGGGTCGGTTTATCAATAACGGAACGCTCTCGGCGGTGGGCGCCGGCGCGTCTATCGAAATCGTGACGGAATCCTCGCGGTTCGTGAACAACGGAATTCTCGAAGTAGGGCGAATCTTCAGCGTCGCTCAGGACTCCTGGCAATCGTTGGAGGTCGTCAACGCCCCCGGGGGCGTCGTCCACTTCGGAACGGGCGTCGGTTCGCTCCGGCTTTCTTCCGACGGCCCGGCGGGGACCGAGGTGACCTTCTTCAACTCTGAAGGGGCGTTGGTCGTCGGCGGAGGATCGATCACGCTGCACGACGCCAGCGGCGAGGATCACGTCACGACGTTCCGCAACGCCGGCGTGATCCGGACCGAGCCCGCCTCGCCGCTTGCACAAGCTGCGGGGATCAGCGTGCTCGGCGGTTTCGAACAGCTTGCCACGGGCCGGCTCGAACTTGGGCTGAAGTACGCCGAGACGGGGGGGTACGATCGGCTTGTCGTCAACGACGGCGACGCGGTGTTGGGCGGCGCGCTGGCGATTTCGCTCCGCAACGGATTCGTCCCGGCGATCGGCGATCAATTTGAGGTTCTGTTGGCCGACGACGGCGCGGTCGTCGGCGCTTTCGCCGCGCTGGAGGTCCCGTCGCTGGGCCCGGGGCGCAAGTGGACGCTCGATTACTTGCCGCACAGCGTCGTGTTGGGGGTCGCCGCGCTCGAGGCCGACTTCGACGCGGACGGCCAAACCGCAAGCGCCGATCTGGCTGTTTGGCAGGGCGGCTTCGGGTCGACCGGGGCGATGCCCAGCGCAGGAGACGCCGACGGCGACGGGCTCGTCGACGGGGCCGATTTCCTCGCCTGGCAGCGGGAGTTCGGTCAGGGAGCCGCGACGATCGCCGCTCAGCGCCTCGTCCCCGAGCCGGCGAGCGTCGCACTGGTCGCAACTGAAGTCTTTGCTCTAGCCGGCGTCGGGATTCGCCGCGGCCGCAATCGCGATGTCAAAATGCGCAATACTGGGGGGCCCCGCTCGGTCGATCCCGTACGATAAAATGCGTGGCGGGACGGCGCGCGTCGCCGTCGGTTCTCACTTCCCGCGATCGATCTTGTCGGGGCGCTGAACGATGGCATTTCGCGGGATAGCGACGATCCTGGCGTGCGCGGCGCTGGGGTCGGGGCCGGTCTGGGCGATCAACGGGGCCAGCATGGCGTTGCGATCCAACGGGGTCAGCAGCGGCGTGGCGTGGCGGCTCAACGACAGCGGTTACGTCGGCACGTACGTCAGTCTCGCATCCCCTGGCGAGATCATCGTGAGCGTCAACGCCCGGGGGCTCACGGCGGCGAACCCCGAGCGGATGAACGTCGTCATCGGCGACGAACGGGTCGGCTGGAACGTGACGACCGCGTCGACCACGTACCAGCACACGTTCCAATTGCCGGCGGGAACGCACTTCGTGCGGACCGAGTACGCCAATGGGCCGACGACCTCGGCGTTGATCGTCAACAGCGTCGACGTCGCGGGCGCCGCGGTTCTCAACGCCAACAACGGCGCCAACGCCCTGGCGGCGGCCAACTCGTACATCGCCACTTACCGTCAGGGGAACGCGACTGTGCAACTGCCCGCGGCCTGGGCGGGGGCCGAGGTGCAGGTGAAGCTGCGGAACCACGCGTTCAATTTTGGCGCGGCCGTCCCCAACAGCTTCAACGGGTCGCTGCTCGTGCCAAACCCGGCGCCGAACTCCGACGCGGCCCGGTTCCAGCAGGCCTTGCGGGACAGCCGGATCAATTCGCTGACGGCCGAAAACGCCGGCAAATGGGACGCCAACGAGCAAACTCGCGACGTGCTGACCTCGAACGTCTCCAACCCCAACGGGGGACCGAACATTCCCTATATCGATCGCATCAGTGACTTTGCCGCGGCGAACGACATGCGCTATCGGGCCCACAATGTCATCTGGGGCCCGAACTCCAGCGGCAACAACAACCAGCAGCCGACCTGGGTGCACAACATGCTCCAGAACCCGGCCGCAATCGACGCGGCCACGGGACAGCCGAACTCGGTCGCCTTGCGGGAGGAGGTGAGCGAGCGGATCGGCTACTACGTGCAGGATCGGGCTCAGCGTTTCGCCGAAGTCGACGTCTACAACGAGAGCTATCACACGGGCTCGAACCTGCCGGGGTCGATCAACTCGTATTGGAGCCTGTACGGCGTCAACGGGATCGCTTCGATTTACAAGGAAGCCAACGACGCCATTGCTGCGGCGGGGGCCGATGCCCGAGCGTTCGTCAACGAGTACAACGCGTTCAACAACGAGGCGGGCGATTATTACGCCAACTGGTACGCCCGGCACGTCGAGGCGATTCAGACCGCGGGGCAAACCCTTTACGGCGAGGACGTCGTCGGGGGGATCGGCGTTCAGTACTACAACGGCGGCACGGCCGGCAGCCACAACGCGGCCCGCAGCTACGCGGCGCTCCACAATCTGGCCGTTCAGGGGCTGCCCATGTCGCTGACCGAATGGGGCGTCACCGGCGGCACGGAGACGAACGCCGCCAACATCCTGGCCGACACGGCGACCCTGGTCTTCGGGACCCCCGAGACGACCGGGTTCACCCACTGGAACATCCGCGCGACCCCGGGGGCGTTCGCGCCGGTGGGGTCGCTGTACAACAACGACTGGTCGCTGCGCGAGACCGGGGTCCGGTGGCAACAGCTCATGGCCGAGTGGGACACCGATTTGGCGACCACCGTGGGCCCGGACGGAACGGTCGATTTCCGCGGGTTTTTCGGGGATTACGACGTGACGCTCGGCGGGGAGACCTATTCTTTCTCCTTGGTCAAAGGGATCGACCAGTACGAGTTGTCGCCCGCCCTGCCGATAGTGGCCGATTTTGACTTCAGCGGCGTGGTCGACGGGGGGGATTTGGCGGTTTGGGCAGCCAACTACGGCACCCTCGAGGCCACGTTCGGCGAGGGGGACGCCACGGGGGACGGGGTCGTCGACGGAGCCGACTTCCTGGTCTGGCAGCGCGCCAGAGGGGGCTCGGCCGGCACGCCGGCGGCGAACGCGATTCCCGAGCCGGGCGCAATCGGGCTCTTGGGGCTCGCCTTGGCCCTGGTCGCCGGGCTGGATGACGGGGCTTCCTGCGGAAGAACAGGGGGTCTGCGAAGTTTCTGCGGGCGATTCGCTCGCCCGGGGGCGGCGGCGCTGCTGGCGCCGTTTGGGTCGAGTTTTTTGGCGTGAAATTCGCTGGCCCCCGCCCTTGTGCCTCCTGGGGGCACGGGTATATTAACCGATTCGCACAAGCTTGCCCCTCCCCGGCTAGCGTAGCTCAATTGGCAGAGCAGCTGATTTGTAATCAGCAGGTTGTGGGTTCAAGTCCCTCCGCTAGCTCTGCGCTTGGTGGCTCGTTGTTGGGGGAAGGCTCGATTCGCCGCTGGGGACGGTTTCGTTTCCAGTGCGGCAATCGGACTCGGGGCGGCGCCTGGGCGTTACGCCGGGTCGCCTGAAGTTGAGTCTTCGAGCGTCGGCGCCGTCCCAGTCCTTGCGATCCTGGCGGCCCGCCGGGGAGTTACCGAAGCGGTCAAACGGGTCAGACTGTAAATCTGATGGCTCTGCCTTCGCAGGTTCGAATCCTGCACTCCCCACTGGAGACATGTCCGAACCTCGAAGCACGAAATCCGAAAGGGAGTTGAGCCTTTCCCGAACAGTTGTGAGTTTCGGATTTCGAGCTTCGAATTTCGAGTTTCACGTCCCGCGGGTGTAGCTCAATGGTAGAGCAATAGCCTTCCAAGCTGAAGACGAGGGTTCGATTCCCTTCACCCGCTTTGAGGCTGTCGGTTTCGGCCGATGGTCGTCGGCGAGGAGTTAACGAGACGATTCAACAGACGAGGATGATCGCCCGCTTTGGCCGACAGCTGATCGCCGACAGCCGATGGCCTGCTTCCGCTGCTGTAGCTCAGTTGGCAGAGCACTTCCTTGGTAAGGAAGAGGTCATGAGTTCAAGTCTCATCAGCAGCTCTTGCGAGTCGCCCCGAGCGAGTCGAACCGGTTGTTCATTTCAGTCACTGTGCTGCGATTTTTGGGTTTCGTCTTAGCAGCGTTTTTGGCCCATAAATCACGATTTGAGAATGGTCAGGGAGTAACATGGCAAAGGATACTTTTGAACGTACCAAGCCGCACGTGAACGTCGGCACGATCGGTCACATCGACCACGGAAAGACCACCACGACCGGCGCCATTCTGGCCGTGCAGGGCGCCAAGGGTCTCGCCAAGCCGAAGTCGTATGCCGATATCGCCAAGGGCGGTACGGTTCGCGACGCGACCAAGACGGTCACGATCGCCGCTTCGCACGTCGAGTACGAGACCCCCAATCGTCACTACGCCCACATCGATTGCCCGGGCCACGCGGACTTCATCAAGAACATGATCACGGGGGCCGCCCAGATGGACGGCGCCATCCTGGTCGTGTCGGCCGCCGACGGTCCGATGCCGCAAACCCGCGAGCACATTCTGCTGGCTCGTCAGGTCGGCGTCCCCCGGGTCGTGGTGTTCCTCAATAAGTGCGACCTCGTCGACGACGAGGAGTTGCTTGAGTTGGTCGAGTTGGAAATCCGCGAGTTGCTCTCCAATCACGGCTTCCCCGGCGACGAGATTCCGATCGTCCGCGGCAACGCCAAGGGCGCGTACGACAACCCCTCGGACCCCGAGGCGTCGAAGTGCATCACCGAGCTGATGGAGGCGATCGACGCCTACATCCCCGAGCCGGTTCGCGAGACCGACAAGCCGTTCATGATGGCGATTGAAGACGTCTTCTCGATCGAAGGTCGCGGCACCGTCGCCACCGGGCGGATCGAGCGGGGCGTGGTCAAGGTGGGCGAGGAAGTGTCGATCATCGGCCTGACCGACGCCCCCGTGAAGACGACCTGCACGGGCGTCGAAATGTTCAACAAGAGCCTCGATCAGGGGCAGGCCGGCGACAACGTCGGCTGCCTGCTTCGCGGCGTGAAGCGCGAAGACATTCAGCGCGGTCAGGTGCTTGCCAAGCCGGGCAGCATCACCCCGCACACGAAGTTCGAGGCCGAGGTCTACGTCCTGTCGAAGGAAGAAGGGGGCCGGCACACGCCGTTCTTCAGCGGCTATCGCCCGCAGTTCTACTTCCGCACGACGGACGTCACCGGCACGGCCAACTTGGTCGGCGACGCCGAGATGTGCATGCCCGGCGACAACGCCCGGTTGAGCGTCGAGTTGCAGAAGCCGATCGCCATGGACGACGGGGTCCGCTTCGCGATTCGCGAAGGGGGCAAGACCGTCGGTTCGGGCGTCGTGACGAAGATCGTGGAGTAACGAATGACTCAATGTCCAAGTCCCAATGACCAATGGCAAGTTGGTCATTGGTCATTGCGGCCTTGGTCATTGTTTGTAGGGGCGTAGCTCAATTGGCAGAGCGCTGGTCTCCAAAACCAGAGGTTGCGAGTTCGATTCCCGCCGCCCCTGCCATACAGGGGGCTGTCAGCGATCGGCTGGCGGCCGTCGGCTAGGCAGACAAGTCTCGGCAGACAAATAGGGAACGCAGGTTTGGCTGACAGCTGACGGCTGTAGGCTGACAGCTTGACACAGGGACGCACTCACGTGGCTGAGTTGATCGCAGGCATGTTCAACGGCTCGCGCTACAAGCGGAGCCAGGGGCGCGTTTGGCGGCAGATCACCTTTCTCGCCTTGGCGGGGATGATTGCCGTCGGCGCGTGGCGGTTGAGCTCGATGGCCGACGTGTGGCGCGCCGGCTGGCTGACCGGCGCCAACCGCTGGGTGGCGGTCTACGGGCTGCCGGGCCTCGTGTTGGCAGCCGGAATTTGGGGGGCGTTTCGGATCGTCAACTACCCGAAGTTCGCCGACTTTCTCATCTCGGTCGAGGCCGAGATGAACAAGGTCTCCTGGCCGAGCCGAGGCGAGTTGTATCGAGCGTCGCTCGTGGTGGTCGTCGTGATCTTCTTGCTCGTGACGATCTTGTTTGCATACGACTTGATCCTCAAGACGGTCATTAGCTGGTTCTTGGGGGCCTGAGTCCGACGGCGGGCGATCCTCGCCTGCGGGTCTCGGCACTGCGTTTGACATAAAGGCGCGCTCTGCAAGGGGCGTGACATGATTCGGTGAGCGACGAGCGGGAAGAACTGTCCGAAGATCTCACTGCGGCCGACGGGTCTGCGGTCGAGGCGCAAGCTGCGCCCCTCGAAGACGAGTTGGCCGACGCGACGGATTCGCTCGAATCGACCGACGAGTCGAGCGAAGAGGTTCTCGCCGAAGCGGAGCCTGAGGAGGCCCCGGCCCCCGCGGCGAAGCCGGCGAAGGCGGCCGACGCGAAAAAGGAACCGCCCGGGCCGGTCGTGATGGACTGGTACATCCTCAAGGTTCAAAGCAACCGCGAACGGTCGATCGCCGACGCCCTTCGCCGCAAGATCAAGATCGAGGGGCTCGACAAGTACTTCGGCGACGTCGTCGTGCCGACCGAAAAGGTCACCGAGTTCAAAGGCGGAAAGAAGAAGGTCGTCGAACGCAAGCTTTATCCGGGCTACATCGTCGTGCACATGTGCATTAACGACGACACGTGGTTCGCGGTGCGTGAGACCTCGGGGATCGGCGATTTCACGGGCTCGGGGGGCAAGCCGACCCCGATGCTGGCTCATGAAGTCGCTCGCATTATCCACAAAGAAGAGGAGCAGACCGACGAAGCCCCCAAGTTGGACATCAAGTTCAAGCTGGAGGACAAGGTCAAGGTCAAGGACGGCACGTTCGAAGGCTTCGAAGGGGACGTCAGCGCGATCGACGAGCAGAGCGGCAAGATCACCGTCATGCTCAGCATCTTCGGCCGCAGCACTCCCGTTGAATTGGAATACTGGCAAGTGGAGGGGGTGTAGCTCTAATCCTGAGGCGGCAAGCCTCAGGTCAGAAAGAGCGCGTCCGTCCTTCCGGCTTACAGCTCACAGCTTACGGCTCGGTTTATCATGGCAAAGCAATTAGTCGGCGTCGCGAAGTTTCAGATCCCGGGCGGGCAGGCGACGCCTGCGCCGCCGGTCGGCACTTCGCTCGGCAAGTACGGCGTCAACCTCGGGCAGTTCGTTCAGGCGTTCAACGACAAGACCAAGGAAGCCGGGGGGATGATGATCCCCGTGGTCGTGAGCGTCTACAACGATCGCTCGTTCGACTTCATCACGAAAAGCCCTCCGGCGGCCGTGCTTTTGAAGAAGGCTGTCGGGCTGGCCAAGGGTTCGGGCGTCCCCAACAAGACGAAAGTCGGCACGGTGACGACCGCCCAGATGCAAGAGATCGCCAAGATCAAGATGGCCGACCTCAACGCTCGCGACGTCGACCACGCCGTGCGAATGATCGCCGGCACGGCCCGCAGCATGGGGCTTGACGTCGTCGATTGAGTCGGCGGTCGCGGCGTACAGAGCCGTTCACTACGTCCAACAAGCTTACAGAGTCGCGGAGTTTACGGAGGGAGAAGCGAGAACGAAGCGCCTGCCGTTGCGAAGGCGTTTGCTCCTAGGAGCTTCGAGCGAATTCCTCGGACTTCCATGTTCGCCGTGTCTCCGCGGTTCACTCCTAACGACATTTTGATCGTCGCATGGTCGGCGATTGAGGCGAGAACGATGCCCAAAGTAGCGAAAAGAATGAAGTCGGCCGCGGCGAAGCGCCCCGCGACCTCGTTGCCCCTGGCCGAGGCCGTGGCCGCGCTCAAGAAGTACCCGGCCCCCAAGTTCGATCAATCGGTCGAGGTCGTCATGCGGCTCGGGATCGACCCGACGCAGGCCGACCAAATCGTCCGCGGTTCGATCGTGCTGCCGCACGGCACGGGCAAGGATCAGCGGATCGTCGTGTTCGCCAAGGGCCCGCAGGCGAAGGCCGCCGAGGAGGCGGGCGCCGAGCATGTGGGGGACGAGGACCTCGCCAAGAAGATTCTCGGCGGGTGGACCGACTTCGACGTTTGCATCGCAGCTCCGGACATGATGAAGATCGTCGGCCAGTTGGGCCGCGTGCTCGGTCCGCGGGGGCTGATGCCCTCGCCCCGCGCCGGCACGGTGACTCCCGACGTCGCCAAGACGGTGGCCGAGTACAAAGCCGGCAAGGTCGAGTTCCGCAACGAGAAGGCGGGCAACGTCCAGGCGCCCGTCGGCAAGCTGAGCTTCGACGACCAAAAGCTGGTCGAAAACATTCAAGCGTTCATCGACCGAATCGTGTCGCTCAAGCCGACGTCCTCCAAGGGCGTTTACGTGAAGAGCGCTCATATCAGCGCGACGATGACCCCCAGCGTGAAGCTGGCGACTTAACGTGATTTTATTGATCGCGGCCGGGCTCGGGGACGAGCCGGCTCGCGGGCTGCAGTTCGTGCGAGATCCCGGGCTGCTTGCCCCCCCACTGCCTACAGACCCTGTTGACGCCATGAGCAAGTATCTCAAAGGCCTGATTACCGACGAGCTGAAAAGCCGGCTCGGCAGCGTGACCGATCTGGTGGTGGTCGACGTCCTGGGCTTGGACGCGAACACGACGGTCGAGCTCCGCAAGCAGCTGGCTCAGAAGAACATCAGCCTCATGGTGGTCAAGAACAGCTTGGCCCGCCGAGCGGCCGAGGGGACGACCCTCGCTCCGGCGTTCGAGGGGGCGCAAGGCTCCGCGGCTTTGGTCTGGGGCGCCGAGGACGTCGTCTCGCTCGCCAAAGAAGTGACGCGAATCGCCGAGGACAAGAAGTACGCCAAGTTCATCCCCAAGGGAGGGGTGATGGACGGCGCCAAGCTCTCGGCCGCCGACGTCAAGGCGGTCAGCAAGTGGCCGAGCCGGGCCGAGCAACTCAGCTTGCTGGTGGGCCAGATCTTGGGCCCGGGCCGCAAGTTGTCGGCTCAGTTCCTCGGTTCGGGGGCCAAGCTCGCCAGCCAGATCAAGAAGAAGGGCGAGGAAGAGTGATTTATGATTTCGGACTCAGGATTTCGGATGTGCCTCTGAAGTCGTGGCCGATCGCTTCGAGTCGTAAATCGCCATTCATCATTCATAAATCAGAAATCCGAAAACGACTTTGGGGCTCGTCCCCGCTACTGCCAGAAAGGGTATTGTCATGAGCGACGCAGCCGTTGCCGAATTTTCCGCCGCCACGAAAGAGTTGGGCGACAAGATCGTCCAGCTCACGCTCAAGGAAGCCAAGGAGCTGAGCGATTATTTGAAGGACGTTCACGGCATCGAGCCGGCCGCCGGCGGCGCGGTCGTCATGGCCGGTCCGGCTGACGGAGGCGGCGGCGCCGCCGCTGCCGAGGAGCAGACTGAATTTGACGTCGTGCTCGAAGGTTTCGGCGATCAAAAGATCGGCGTCATCAAGGTCATTCGCGCCATCACCGGCCTGGGCCTCAAGGAAGCCAAGGACCTCGTCGAAGGCGTTCCGAGCAAGGTCAAGGAAGGCGTCTCGAAGGAAGACGCCGAGAAGATCAAGAAGGAACTGACCGAAGCCGGCGCCACCGCATCGATCAAGTAGCGTTCGCTTGCCCAGGCGTTCACGTCAGCGCGGCCGGCGTCTCGAATTCGGGGCGCCGGCCGGTCGCGACGCGTGACGCCGGTCGGCGATCGTCGTGCGCGCCGGCTGTGTCCGAACCGCACGGCACGCGCTCGTCGCGTCCGTCCCCGCGGATTTGACCGCCGAGATCGCTTGGCCGACAGGCCCCGCTTGTCGGCGGACGAACCGGCGTCCGCACGAGACTTTTGGTTCGGCGTCACGCGCTGCGACCCGGTCGACGCGTTCGACCATTTTCGCCTTCGCTCGACCGCCGCCTTCCCCGGCGGACGCGCGATCGCGGACCTATCCCACCTCGCGAAAAACGGAGCAGTTTGCCCCATGGCAGTCAAGGCTCAGCGGCGGCTTGTGACCAACGAAGTTCGCCATTTCGGCAGCGGCCGAGAATCCTTCGCGATCCCTGATCTCACCCAAATCCAGACCGAAAGCTACGACCGGTTTCTGCAGTACAGCGACGGCCCGACCGCCAAGCGCAAGGTCGAGGGCCTCGAAGCCGTGCTGCAGGAAATCTTCCCGATCGAGAGCTACGACAAGACGATCCGGCTGGAGTATCAGCGCTACGAGCTGGGCAAGCCGCGCTACAGCACCGACGAGTGCCGGCAGTTGCGGTTGACCTACGGTCGCCCCTTCCGCATTTGGCTGCGCCTGGTCAAGGATCAGCCGGTCGAGGAGGAGGTCTATCTAGGCGACATGCCGATCATGCTCGGCGGGGGCGAGTTCATCATCAACGGCGCTGAGCGCGTCGTCGTGAGCCAACTGCACCGCAGCCCGGGTATCGACTTCGTCACGGAGATCGAAGCGGGCGAGCGCCGCACCCATTCCTGTCGCGTCATCCCCGAACGCGGCAGTTGGATCGAGCTCAACACGACCAAGAAAGACAGCATCACCGTTCGCATCGACCAGAGCGGCAAGTTCTCGGCGATGACCCTGCTGCGGGCGATGGATCCCAAGTACGGGCTCGACTCGGAGATCATCCGTCAGTTCTACACGCCGACGAAGGAGAAGATCGTCGACGGCCGCAGCGCCGGCAAAATCGAGGGGAAGGTCTCGGTCGACGACGTCGTCTACCCGGTCGGCAGCGAACGCGCCGGCGAAATCATCATCGAGAGCGGCCAGCGGATCACCAAGAACGTCGCCGAGATCATCTGCACCAGCGGCGTGAAGACGGTCGAGGTGATCGAACCCCCGAAGACTCCTCACCTCGTCAACGCCTTGGCCGAGGACAACACCTCGAGCCACGAAGAGGCGCTGCTGCGCATTTATCAGCGGCTCCGTCCGGGCAACCCGCCCCAGTTGGAGAAGGCGCGGACGTTGTTCCAGGAAAAGTTTTTCGACGCCAACCGATATCGCCTCGGTCGGGTCGGTCGGTTCCGCATCAATCGCAAACTGGGCCTGAACGTCTCGGAAGACGAGATGGTGTTGCGACCCGAGGACCTGATCGCCTCGGTCAAGTACCTGCTGATGCTGGTTGCCGGCGAAGAGGGGGCGTACGTCGACGACATCGATCACCTCGGCAATCGCCGCTTGCGGACGATCGACGAATTGGCGAGCGATGAAATCCGCAAGGGCTTCCTCAAGCTCCGCCGCACCGTGCAGGAGCGGATGAGCCTGAAAGACCAGGAGGACATGACTCCGCGGAGCCTCATCAATCCCAAGAGCATCTCGGCGGCGATCGAGTACTTCTTCGGTCGGGGCGAGTTGTCGCAAGTCGTCGACCAAACGAACCCGTTGTCGATGCTGACGCACGAGCGGCGGTTGTCGGCGCTCGGCCCGGGCGGTCTCAACCGCAAGCGGGCCGGCTTCGAAGTGCGCGACGTTCACATTTCGCACTACGGCCGCATCTGCCCGATCGAGACGCCGGAAGGAACGAACATCGGGCTCATTTCGAGCTTGGCGATGTACTCGACGGTCGACGAGTACGGCTTCCTCGTCACCCCGTACCGGGTGGTGAAGGGGGGCAAGCTGACCGAGGAGGTGATCTGGTTACGGGCCGACGAGGAATCGAACGCCTACGTCGCCTCGGCCGACGTGCCGGTGAAGGACGGCAAGATCGTCGGCGAGACGGTCGTGGCCCGGTATCGCAGTGACTTCGTTCTCGTGCCGACCGACAAGATTCAATACACCGACGTGGCGCCCAGCCAGATGATCGGCGTCTCCGCGGGGCTCATTCCGTTCCTGGAGCACGACGACGCGAACCGCGCACTCATGGGCTCCAACATGCAACGGCAAGCGGTGCCGCTGCTGCTGGCCGAACCGCCGGTCGTGGGGACGGGCCTCGAGATCGACGTCGCCCGCCACTCGGGGATGCTGGTGCGGGCCAAGAACAAGGGGACCGTCACCTTCGTCGACGCCACCCGGATTGAAATCGGCGCCGACAAGTACGAGCTTCGCAAGTTCGTCGGCCTGAACGAGCGGACTTGCCAGAACCAGAAGCCGATCATCAAGCTCGGCGACAAGGTGGAAAAAGGCCAAGTGATCGCCGATGGCGCCGCGACCTTCAAGGGCGAGCTCGCCCTGGGCCGCAACGTGCTTGTCGCGTTCATGTCGTTCGAGGGATACAACTTCGAGGACGCGATTATCATCAGCGAGGAGTTGGTCCACGCCGACACGTACACCTCGATTCATATCGAGGAGTTCGACGTCGAAATCCGCGAGACGAAGCTCGGTCGAGAGGAGTTCACCCGCGACATCCCCAACGTCAGCGAGAAGGCGCTCCGCAACCTCGACGAGAACGGCATCGTCCGGATCGGCACCTACGTCCAGCCGGGCGACATCCTGGTCGGCAAGGTCTCGCCCAAGAGCAAGACCGAACTGACCCCCGAGGAGAAGTTGCTCCACGCGATTTTCGGCCGGGCCGGCGAGGACGTGAAGAACGACTCGTTGGAAGTCCCCTCGGGCATCGAAGGGATCGTCATCGAGGCTCAGAAGTTCTCGCGGCGGATGAGCCTCACCGAGGACGAGCGCAAGGCGTTCGAGAAGTCGCTCAAGGAGGCCGAGAAGGAAGGGAACGAAGGGATCGCCGTCGCGTTCAAGGAACTGGTGGGCGAGATCGAAAAGATCCTGCAGAAGAAGCTCTCCGACGAGGACGGCAACGAGCTGATCCACAACCAGGAAGCCCAGTTCATCGCCGACCAGGCGGTGCGGTTCCGGGTCGATCTGCTCGACATCCGCAGCGACGATCGCCACAAGGCCGTGCAGGCAGCCTACAAGCAATTGTGGCCGAAGGTGGAAGAGGCGATCGACCTCCGCGATCGCCGACTCAACTCGATGAAGCGGGGCGACGAACTCCGCAGCGGCGTGCTGCAGATGGTGAAGGTCTACATCGCCACGAAGCGGGTGATCTCGGTGGGCGACAAGATGGCCGGCCGCCACGGGAACAAGGGCGTGATTTCCAAGATCTTGCCGATCGAGGACATGCCGTTTTTGCCGGACGGGACTCCGATTCAGATCATGCTCAACCCGCTGGGCGTGCCGAGCCGGATGAACGTGGGCCAGATTCTCGAAACGCACCTCGGCTGGGCGGGGGCCAAGCTCGGCTTCCGCGCGGTGACGCCGGTGTTCGACGGAGCCGAGGAGTCGCAGATCAACGACGCTCTGGGCGAAGCGGGCCTCCCGCGCCACGGCAAGATCCGGCTCAACGACGGCCGCACGGGCGAGCCGTTCGAGCAGGAGACCACCGTCGGTTTCATCTACATGCTCAAGCTCCACCACTTGGTGGACGACAAGGTGCACGCCCGCAGCACGGGCCCGTACTCGCTCATCACCCAGCAGCCTCTGGGGGGGAAGGCGCGGTTCGGCGGCCAGCGGTTCGGCGAAATGGAAGTGTGGGCTCTCGAGGCCTACGGCGCCGCGTACATCCTGCAGGAGTTGCTCACCGTAAAGAGCGACGATGTCGAAGGCCGCACGAAGATTTACGAGTCGATGGTCAAGGGCGAGAACACGCTGCAAGCCGGCACCCCGGCCAGCTTCGACGTGCTCACGAACGAAATTCGCGGCTTGGGTCTGAATATGCAGCTCGAGAAGCGCGCGGCTCTGTAAGGGCGGACATTGCGAATTGGTCATTGACCAATTTGAAATCCCAACGTGACTTCACAGCCGGTTCGTCTCCCCGACGACCGCGGTCACTTGTACGAGGAAATCCATGAGCATTCTTGAAGGCTCGAATTACGATCGCGTCAACGACTACGGCTCGGTGAAGATCAGCCTGGCGCGGCCGCATGATATTCGCAGTTGGTCGTTCGGCGAGGTGAAGAAGCCCGAGACGATCAATTACCGCACGTATCGTCCTGAAAAGGACGGCTTGTTCTGCGAGCGAATTTTCGGCCCCGAGAAGGACTGGGAATGCGCCTGCGGCAAGTACCGCGGGATGAAGTACAAGGGAATGATCTGCGATCGCTGCGGCGTGAAAGTGACCCACAGCCGCGTGCGCCGCAAGCGGATGGGGCACATCGAGCTGGCGGCCCCGGTCGTCCACATCTGGTTCTTCAAGGCCATGCCGAGCCGGCTGGGCAGCCTGCTGGCGATGAAGACGACCAGCCTGGAGAAGGTGATCTACTTCCAGGATTACGTGGTCGTCGACCCGAAGGAGACGCCGCTCAAGGCCCAGCAACTGCTGACCGAGGAAGAGTACCGCTCGGCCCGCGAGCAGTACGGCGAAGGCGCTTTCGAGGCCGACATGGGCGCCGAGGCGATTCGCAAGCTGCTGCAGAACCTCGACCTCGTGAAGCTCAGCGAGGAGCTCCGCGTCGAACTGAAGGAGACCGGCAGCAAGCAGAAGGCCAAGGACCTGATCGCCCGGCTGAAGACGGTCGAGTCGATCCGCGATTCGGACAACAAACCCGAGTGGATGGTGCTCGACGTCATCCCGGTGATTCCTCCGGATTTGCGACCGCTGGTGTTGTTGGACAGCGGCAACTTCGCCACGAGCGATCTCAACGACCTCTATCGTCGGATCATCAACCGCAACAACCGGCTCAAGAAGCTGGTCGACTTGAACGCCCCCGAGGTGATCATCCGCAACGAAAAGCGGATGCTGCAGCAGTCGGTCGATGCGCTGTTCGACAACAACCGCTGCAAGCGGCCCGTCCTCGGCAGCTCGAACCGGCCGCTCAAGTCGCTCACGGACATGATCAAGGGGAAGCAGGGTCGGTTCCGCGAGAACCTGCTCGGCAAGCGGGTCGACTACTCGGCCCGGTCGGTGATCGTCGTCGGTCCGCGGTTGAAGCTGCACCAATGCGGCCTGCCGAAGAAGATCGCGCTGGAGCTGTATCAGCCGTTCATTATCCGCCGGCTGAAGGAGTTGGGGCACGCCGATACGATCAAGTCGGCCAAGAAGATGCTCGAGCGCAAGGACGAGGAGGTCTGGGACATTCTCGAGGAGGTGATCACCAATCACCCCGTGCTTTTGAACCGGGCTCCCACGCTGCACCGCATGGGCATCCAGGCGTTCGAGCCGATCCTGGTCGAAGGCAACGCGATCCATCTCCATCCGCTGGTCTGCCGCGGCTTCAACGCCGACTTCGACGGCGACCAGATGGCGGTTCACTTGCCGCTGTCGATCGAGGCCCAGGTCGAGGCCCACACGCTGATGATGTCGACGCACAACATCTTCAGCCCGGGCAACGGCTCGCCGATCATCAGCCCGTCTCAGGACACGGTGATGGGTTGCTACTACCTGACCATGAACGTCCCCGAGGCGCGCGGAGACGACATGGCGTTCGCCTCGCCCGAGGAAGTCGAGACGGCCTACGCCGCCGGCAAGCTCCACACGCACGCCAAGATCAAGCTGCGGCTTCCCAAGGACAAGTGCCTGCGCGACGACTTTGACGCGAAGACCGGCTACGGCAAGCGGATCAACACGACCGTCGGTCGCGTGATTTTCAACCGCATCCTGCCCAAGGGGATGCCGTACTACAACATGCCGCTGCGGTCGTCGGACTTGGCCCGCGTGATCAGCGACTGCTACGAAATGCTCGGTCGGCGGTACACGATCGATTTGCTCGACGACATGAACCAGATCGGGTTCCGGCAGAGCACGCTCAGCGGGCTGTCGTTCGCGACCGACGATCTGGTCACGCCCGAGACCAAGGGAAAGATTCTCGCCGAGGCCGAGAAGGAAGTCATCAAGACCAACAAGCACTACCAGCGCGGGATCATCACCGAGAACGAGCGGTACAACAAAGTGCTCGACGCGTGGACCCATGCTCGCGAGCAGATTACCGCCGAGATGATGACCGGCCTGGAAAGCGACTATCGCGGCAACGCCTACGTGAACCCGATCTTCCTCATGGCCCACTCCGGCGCCCGCGGCGGCATCGAGCAGATGCGGCAGTTGGGCGGCATGCGCGGGCTCATGGCTAAGCCCTCGGGCAAGATCATCGAGACGCCGATCAAGGCCAACTTCCGCGAGGGGCTGACCGTGCTCGAGTACTTCAGCTCGACCCACGGCGCCCGCAAGGGTCTGGCCGACACGGCCCTCAAGACGGCCGACTCGGGCTACCTGACCCGCAAGCTGGCCGACGTCGCCCAGAACGTGGTCATCACCGCCGAGGACTGCGGCACGACCCAAGGGATCACCAAGGGAATCATCTACCGAGGCGAAAAGGTCGAGGTGAGCCTCGCCGACTCGATCCGCGGCCGGGTGAGTCGGGCCAACATCGTCAACCCGATCACAGACGAGGTGATCGTCGCCGAAAACGAGATGATCACCGCCGACATCGCGCGGAAGATCGAGCAACTGGGGCTGGAGAAGATCCAGGTCCGCAGCCCGATGACCTGCGACGCGGCGCTGGGCGTCTGCCGCCGCTGCTACGGCATGGACCTGTCGACCGGCGCCATGGTCGAGGAGGGGATGGCCGTCGGCATCATCGCCGCTCAAAGCATCGGCGAGCCGGGCACCCAGCTCACCATGCGGACCTTCCACATCGGCGGCGTGGCCACCGGCGACGTCGAGAAGAGCGACATCAAGACCAAGAAGGGGGGCATCGCCAAGCTTGCCCGGCTCAAGGTCGTCACCAACGACGCCGGCCAGCAAGTGGTGCTCACCCGCAACGGCGAGATCGCCCTGGTCGACGAGAAGGGGCGCGAGGTCGAAAAGTACGAAGTCCCCGCCGGCGCCGTCCTGCAGGTCCAGGAGGACGAAGCGGTCAAGGCCGGGGCCGTCATTTGCGAATGGGATCCCCACTCGATCCCGATCCTCGCCGAGACCGGCGGCAAGATCCGCTACGAGGATCTCGTCGAGGGCGAGACGATGCGCGGCGAGGCCGACCCCAGCGGCAAGCGGCGGTACGTCATCATGGAGCACAAGGGCGATCTCCATCCGCAGATCGTCGTCGAGAATCCTGACGACGGCAAAATCATCGATTTCTACTACATGCCCGAGCGGGCTCACATCGAGGTCGACGACGGCCAAGTCATCACCCCCGGCACATTGCTGGCGAAGACTCCGCGCGAGGCTTCGGGAACCCAGGACATCACCGGCGGTCTGCCCCGCGTCACCGAAATCTTCGAGGCCCGCAAGCCGAAGGACCCGGCCGTCATCGCCGAAATCGACGGCGTCGTCGAACTGTTGGGCGAGAAGAAGCGCGGCAAGCGCTCGATCATCGTCCGCAGCGAGGCGGGCATCGAACGCGAGCACCTCGTCTCGCACTCCAAGCACTTGCGGGTCCACGCCGGCGATCATGTCCGCGCGGGCGAGTCGCTGGTCGACGGGCCGCTGGTGCCGCACGACATCCTGCGGATCTCCGGCGAGGAAGCGGTGCAGCAGTATCTGACCCGCGAAATCCAAAACGTGTATCGCAGCCAGCGCGTCGAAATCAACGACAAGCACATCGAGATCATCGTCTCGCAAATGCTGCGCAAGGTGAAGATCGAGTCCCCCGGCGACACCGACCTGCTTCCCGGCTCGGTGATGGACAAGTTCGACTTCCGCTCGGCCAACGAAGCGGTCTCGAAGTGTCTGAAGATCACCCACAAGGGAGACAGCGACTTCTCCGAGGGGGCGATCGTGCCCAAGGACGCGCTCGAACAGACCAACGCCCAGATCGAGTCGCTCGGCGGCGACATCGCCAAGGGCGCCAAGCCGAAAATGGCCACGGCCAGCACGCAGTTGCTCGGCATC
The DNA here is from genome assembly GCA_019636345.1 of Pirellulales bacterium. Lineage (NCBI taxonomy): Bacteria > Pseudomonadati > Planctomycetota > Planctomycetia > Pirellulales > Pirellulales bacterium. The sequence continues at coordinate 378,997 of JAHBXQ010000003.1, forward strand.
ACCAAGGCGTCGGTTCAGTCGAGCAGCTTTATCTCCGCGGCCAGCTTCCAGGAAACGACCAAGGTCCTCACCGAGGCGGCTCTGGGGGGCAAGACCGACTTCCTCGTCGGTCTCAAGGAGAACGTCATCCTCGGTCACCTCATCCCGGCCGGCACCGGCTTCAAGACGGTGCAGGAATCCGAGGTGCGGATCCAGCCCGCGGCCCTCGAGGCCCTGGCGGCCGAGAAGGAGCGGATCCTCGAACGGTCGTTCCCGTTGTTGGAGTCGGCCCTGCAAGCCCAAGGGGGCGGCATTCCCGACAAGAACGGCGACGCTCCGACCCCGCAGGAGCACCCGGGCACGCTCGACGCCCTGCTGGGCGGCGGCGAACCGGCCCTCCCCGAGTCGGCCGCGCCCGAGAGCGACGACAAGGACGCCTGAGCGCCGCGGCGATTGCCCGCCCGGTCGCATTCGCAACACCACCCGACGGGGGGCCGATTCGGCCCCCCGTCGTCGTTGGCGAATGCAGGGGCGGCGCGATCGAAGGCGAATCTCGTCGCGGTCGCGGTCCACGAGCCTAGCGGCCGCGACGCCGAACTCGCCGAGTCGCAATCGCTCGCCCTGCCGACGCTCGTGCCGGGCTTTGCGTTGCCGCTGGCGGACGTCCTTCGCGGGTGAGCCGCATCCCGGAAGGCGCTCGTAGCCCCATTGGGCCGTAACTGGCGCCAAGCTTCGGGCTTCGGCAACCGCCGGGGCGCGAGGCGGGGCGGAATTTGCCGACGTTGGGTCGAGTCGGCCGGCCGGCTGGAAATCTTCGCTCGCTGGCCATTTCGCCCAGTTGACGCCCTTGGCGGATTGCCCTAAAATCCGCGGTTCGCCCTCGTATTCGGGGGTCAGTAGGGTTCTTTGACACTTGGGAGTCGGTCCCGTTGTTCCGTCGATTTCGTCCCGGTTTTCGGGGGGAAGTCGCCGCGAGGCGGGCCGTATTCGACGGGCCGGTGCGCCCTGGAGCGAGTCGTGGCATCTGCGAAGGAAGTCATCAGGATTCGGATGGAGGCGTACGACCACTCGGTGCTCGACCAAAGCGCCGCGGAAATCGTCGATACGGCCAAACGGACCAATTCCGAAGTTCACGGCCCCATCCCGTTGCCGACCCGGATCGAGCGGTACACCGTTCTGTCCGGTCCCCACGTGGATAAGAAGGCCCGTCAGCAGTTCGAGATTCGGACCCACAAGCGGCTCATCGACATCGTTCAGGCCACGGCCAAGACGATCGAGGCGCTCAATAAGCTGAGTCTGCCGGCTGGCGTGGATATCAAGATTAAGGCGACGACGGCCTAACGGGGCGATTGCGGCGATGTCGGCGACTTGTCGGTCGTCGGGATTGCCAGTCGCGATTTATCGGGCTGTCGTCGATTTCATACCGACCTCAGCGAGTTTTTTCACCGCTATGACTTGGAAGCTCGAAGGGTAAGCCGGGGCATGCCCCGCGTCTCCCGTCGAGCCCAGCCGATCTCGGGGATCACCAGCGATGGCCACGCAAGTGCGCGTTCCAGGCATTCTGGGGCGCAAAATTGGCATGACGCAGATTTACGGCGAAGACGGCGGCGTCGTTCCTGTGACGGTCGTGCAGGCGGGTCCTTGCCACGTGCTGCAAGTGCGCACGGCGGAACGAGACGGCTACGAAGCGGTCCAGTTGGGGTATCTCGACAAGCCTCGGCGATTGGCTCGCCGCAGCGAGCGCGGTCATGTCGCCAAGCTTGACAGCAAGGCGGCCAAAAAGCGAACTGCTGCCGGCGTCGAAACGCTCCCCAAGGCTGGGTGCGAGCCGAAGCGGTTTGTCCGCGAGATTCGCGGCGGCGCCGGCGACCTGGAGGTGGGCGCCGCGGTCGACGTGACCGCCTTCGAGGGGGTTCAGCGGGTCGACGTCGTCGCGACCAGCAAGGGTCGCGGCTTCTCGGGCGCCATGAAACGGCACAACTTCAGCGGCCAGCGGGCCACGCACGGCGTCAAGAAATGCCACCGGGCCCTCGGCGGCACCGGTTGCAGCGCGTTTCCCAGTCGGCTGTTCAAGGGCGTCCGCATGCCGGGGCAATACGGCAACGCTCGTTGCACGGTCCGGAATCAGTTGGTGGTCAAGGTCGACTCCGAGCAGAACCTGCTGTTGATCCGAGGCGCCGTCCCCGGCCCCAACGGCGGTTACGTGGTGGTCAAGCAAACGAACAAAGTGTGATAAGGGAAGGCCGTCGGCTGTCGAGCGCAGTCTCTTGGCCGGATCGTCATTTTCGATGCATTCGTCCGGCTCACGCCCGGCAGCTTACAGCTCTTAGCTAGCAATCATGCCCAAGCTTACTGTTCTCGATGCCAAGGGTCACAAGGTCGGCACCTACAATTTGGAGGTGTCCGATCTCGCTCCGCGCATCAACAAGCAGCTTCTGCACGACGCGGTGGTCATGTACCAGGCCAACGCCCGGCAGGGGACGCACAAGACCAAGAATCGGCACGAAGTGTCCGGTTCGACCCGCAAGATGTACAAGCAGAAGGGGACCGGCAACGCCCGGGCCGGCCATCGCAAGAGCGGCATTCGTCGCGGCGGCGGTCACATGAAGCAGATTCATCCGCGGGATTACAGCTACTCGTTGCCGCGCAAGGCGTTGCAGTTGGCCACTCGCATGGCCCTGGCCGCCAAGCTGCGGGACGACGAAATCGTGGTCGTCGACAAGCTGGAGTTCGCCGCCCCGAAGACCCGCGAGATGGCCGGCGTGATCAGGGCCGTCGGTTGCGACGGGGCCTCGGTGCTGGTCGCGACGGCGGCTCACGACGCGAACGTGTACAAGAGCGCCCGGAACATCGCCAAGGTGGCGATCTCCCCGGCGAGCGATTTGAACGCCCTGAAGCTGCTGTCGGCCCGCAAGGTGCTGGTGACGACCGCCGCGTTGGATTACTGGAAGGCCAAGGCCGCCGGCAACGGCAAGGCCGAGGGCGAGTCGTCGGGAGTCTGACGCCGATCGAGCGGACGCCGAGATCGCTTGAGCAACTGACGACGAACTACGGAATACGGACTTACGACCATGCCACGACATGTACCGCTAAAGCCGGGCCTGACGCTTGAGCCTCATCAGGTGATCGTCAAGCCGCTGGTGACCGAAAAGGGAATGCATAAGTCGACTCGCAACAACGCGTATGCGTTCGAGGTGAATCGACTGGCGACCAAGGCGGACGTGAAGCGTTCCGTCGAGGAGTTGTTCGAGGTGAAAGTCCTGAAGGTTCACACGCAGAACCGCAAGGGAAAGCCGCGGCGGACGCGGTTCCGTTTCGGCTATACGGGCGCCTGGAAGAAGGCGATCGTCACGCTCGATGCGGAACATCGGATTGAATTTTTCTAAGGAGCTGTCAGCTGGGGGCCGCAAACTGTTAACCAGAAAGTGGATAACGGCTGAGCGGTTCAAGGCTTGGAGCTTACAGCCTAGAGCTTGATTATGGGTATTCGCAAATACAACCCGACGTCCGCCGGCCGGCGCAACGCCTCGGTGAGCGACTTTGCCGAGCTGACTCCAGGCGCCAAGCCGGAGAAGAGCCTTCTGCGCCCGAAGCGCAAGACCGGCGGTCGCAACAACCAGGGGAAGATCACCGCCCGTCACCGCGGCGGCGGTCACAAGCAGCAGTACCGGTTGATCGACTTCCGACGGAACAAGGACGGCATTCCGGCGAAGGTCGACTCGGTGCAGTACGACCCGAATCGCTCGGCCCGGATCGCGCTTTTGTTCTACGCCGACGGCGAAAAGCGGTACATCATCGCCCCGGCCGGACTCAAGGCGGGGGACGAGGTGATGAGCGGCGAGACGGCCCCGGCGAAACTGGGCAACTGCCTGCCGCTTAAGAAGATGCCCTTGGGGACGGAAGTCTACAACATCGAACTGCAACCGGGCCGCGGCGGCGAATTGTGCCGCAGCGCCGGATCGCGGGCGACGCTCATGGCGCGCGAAGCCGATTGGGCGCAGATTTCGCTTCCCAGCGGTGAAATCCGCCGGATTCCCGCCGCCTGCCGGGCCACGATCGGCGCCGCCAGCAACGGCGACCACAGCGCCATCGAGTTGGGCAAGGCGGGCCGCAAGCGGTGGATGGGGCGCCGTCCCCACGTCCGCGGCACGGCGATGAACCCGATCGACCATCCCCACGGCGGCGGCGAAGGTCGCACCAAGGGGGGGCGCAATCCGGTCAGCCCGCAGGGCAAGTGCGCCAAGGGCGGCATGACCCGCCAGCGTCGCAAGGCGTCGAACAAGGCAATCGTCCGTCGTCGCCGCAGCCGGCGCTACGGGGTGCAGAAGTTGGTCACGAAGTAAATAGGAGCTGTAAGCCGTAGGTCGTCAACCAGAGCAATGGCTCCGGCTTTCGCGATCTGGCTTAGAGCTTTATAGCCAAGAGCTTAGAGCCACTTATGGGACGTTCACTCAAAAAAGGCCCGTACGTCGACCCCAACGTGTACGCGAAGGTCGAGAAGCAGAACGATGCGGGGACGAAGAACCCGATCACGACGTGGGCCCGGGCGTGCACGATCATCCCCGAGTTCGTCGGCCACACGTTCATGGTCCACAACGGCAAGAGTCATTTGAAGGTGTTTGTGACCGAAGACATGGTCGGCCACAAGCTGGGCGAGTTTTCCCCCACCCGCAGCTTCCGCGGCCATGGCGGCAAGGGCAAGAAGTAGCAGAGGAGCTGTTCGCTGGAGGCTGCAAGCCGGAGACTTCGTCGATTCAGCGTTTTTCAGGCTAACGGCCCATAGCTCATAGCGTAGAGCTTCAATTATGTCATACACAGCAACGCACAAACACGCCCGCATCAGCCCGCGCAAGGTTCGGCCGATCGCCGATCTGATTCGCGGTCAGCGGGTGGACGACGCCCTGGCGATTTTGCAGTACCAGCCGCAGCGGGGCGCCCGCATGCTGGAGAAGGTGCTCAAGAGCGCCATGGGCAACGCCGAGGATCTGCGGGCTCCCAATTTGGGCGGACTGCGGGTCGTCGAGGCGCGGATCGACGGGGGGCCGATGTTCAAGCGGGTTCGCCCCCGGGCTCGCGGCATGGCTCACGTGATCAAAAAGCGGATGTCCCACATTATCGTTTCGCTCGCCTAACGCTCGCGCGAGCGGACTTCGCCGCTCGACGGGTTCGCAAACTCAGAAGTTACTTATGGGTCAAAAAGTCAATCCCATCGGTTTCCGCACCGGCGTCATGCTCGGCTGGAAGAGCCGCTGGTACGCGTCCAAGAAAGAGTTCGCCGAGTTGTTGGTCGAAGACCATAAGATTCGCAAATACGTCCACGCAAAGTACAAATTCGCCGGAATCCCCAAGGTGGAGATCGAGCGGACCCGCGACGAAGTGAAGGTCGTTCTGTTCGCCGCCCGTCCGGGCGTGATCATCGGCCGCAAGGGGGAAGAGGTCGAGCGGTTGCAGGACGAGCTGCAGACGCTGGTCGGCCGGCGAATCAACATCAAGATCGAGGAAATCGGCCGCCCGGAGTTGCAGGCGCAGCTTGTGGCCGAGGACATCGCCGAGCAGTTGGCCAAGCGGGCCAGCTTCCGCCGGACGATGAAGCGTTCGATGGAACAAACGATGGAAGCGGGCGCCAAGGGGGTGAAGATCCAATTGGCGGGCCGACTGGGCGGGGCCGAAATGGCTCGCCGCGAGAAGCAATCGCTCGGGTCGATCCCGCTGTCGACGTTGCGGGCGAAGATCGACTACGGATTTACGGAGGCCAAGACCGCTCAAGGGCACATTGGCGTCCAGGTGTGGGTCAACCAAGGCATGTTTGAGGACGAGACCGATGGCGCTGATGCCCAAGAGGGTCAAGCACAGAAAAAGCCAAAGAGGTCGTATAAGAGGTAATGCGACGCGCGGCAATCGAGTCGTGTTTGGCGAGTTCGGTCTGCAGTCGCTGGAAGGCGGCTGGCTGAGCGCCCAAACGATCGAAGCCGGGCGTATCGCTGCCCAGCAATACATCCGCGGCGAAGGCAAGTTGTACATTCGGGTGTTTCCGCACAAATCGATCACGTCGATTCCGCTGGAAACTCGAATGGGCAAAGGCAAGGGCGAGCCCGAGTTTTGGGCCGCCACGATTCGCCCCGGAACCGTGCTGTACGAACTGGCTGGCGTGAGCGAAGCGGCCGCGAAGATTTGCTTCGCCCGGTTGGCTCACAAGATGCCGGTGCGCGTGCGGATGATTAAGCGAACCTGACGACTGGCCGAAAGCTGAGAACCGACCGATGTCCAAAGTCACTGAACTCCGCGACATGAGCGACGAGCAGTTGGCGCTGACCATCAAGGAAGCGGCCGACAAGCTGTTCCGTCTGCGGGTCCAATCGCAGACCGAGCGGCTCGACGCGCCGACCGAGCTGCGTCGCCAGCGTCGCCTGATCGCCCGCGTCAAGACGATTCAAACCGAGCGGCGGCTGACCGCCAGCAAGTAACCGCGAGCAAGCAAGCGGCGGAACGCCGACAGCTGAAAGCTGGAACCTATGCCCAAGAAAGTAATGACCGGCGTCGTCACCGGCGACAAGTGCGCGAAGACCCGGCGGGTCGAGATCAATCGGCTCGAGCGGCACCCGAAGTACGGCAAGTTCATCCGCAAGCGGACCGTTTGCCACGTCCATGACGAGGCGAACGAGTCGGCGGTGGGGGACACGGTCGAGATCGTCGAGTGCCCGCCGAAGTCGAAGCTGAAGCGGTGGGACTTGGTGCGGGTGGTGGCCAAGAGCCAGTTGGTCGACATCGCCGCGATGCGAGCCGCCGCCAAGCAGGCCCAGGCGGCCGAAGGCGCCAACTAAACGAGCCCCGGAAACAACCTCACGGCAAGCCGCGGCCTCGCGGGGCGTCGTTCAAGATCGCCCGTCGAGCGTCGCTCGAGAGCCCGACGAAAGTCGCTAGAGAGTCAGTCAGCCATGATCCAAATGCAAACTCGCCTGAACGTCGCGGACAACACCGGCGCGAAGGAAGTGATGTGCATCAAGGTGCTCGGCGGCAGCCGCAAGCGCTACGCCCGTCTGGGCGACGTGATTATCTGCAGCGTCAAGAGCGTAATCCCCGGCAGCGACGTCAAGAAGAAGGCGGTCGTGCGAGGCGTGATCGTGCGGGCCAAAAGCCCCTCGCGTCGCAGCGACGGCAGCTACGTCCGATTCGACAACAACGCGATCGTCATCATTGACAAAGACAACAATCCGCGCGGCACGCGCATCTTCGGGGCCGTCGCCCGGGAGTTGCGGGAGCGCAAGTTCATGAAGATCGTCAGCCTGGCGAACGAGGTGGTGTGAGGCGCGGCCTCGCTGCGGAACTGCGGCCATGGGACGACAGGACCATGGAACGGCAGGACCCGGCGGCGGCTCCGTCAGTAAAGACAGACGCCTCCCGCTCCGTTCGATCCAACGTCCCATCGTCCCAACGTCCTCGAATCGTCCCCGCCCAGCCATGTTTATTCGCACAGGCGACAACGTCCAAGTGATAGCCGGAGCCGACCGCGGAACCGTCAGCCGGGTGATCCAGGTCGACCGGGCCGCCGGCAAGGCGCTCGTCGAGGGCGTCAATCGCGTTTACAAGCACGTCCGCCGCAGCCAGAAGCACCCTCAAGGGGGCCGACTGAGCAAGGAAATGCCGATCAATCTGTCGAACGTGGCGTTCGTGTGCAGTTCGTGCAACACGGCCGTGCGGCTCGGGTCGCGGTTCCTCGACGACGGATCGAAGGAACGTTTCTGCAAGAAGTGCGGCGCCTCCGCGGGCCAGATTTCGCCCGCCCACAAGTCGCACGCCAAGAAGTAAGTCACAAGCAGTCAAGCCACCGTCGCCGAGACCTGATCTCGTATCCCAAGTCTCCCGACTCAAGCCTCACGCCTCCCATGACCCCGCGCCTGCAAGAACGATACTCGACGGAAATCCTGCCTTCGATGGCGGAGAAGTTCGGTCGCGCCAACCGACTCAGCCTGCCGAAGATCGAGAAGATCGTCGTCAGCATGGGCGTCGGCAGCGCGATCGCCGACAAGAAGCACATGGACGACGCCGTCCAGGCGATGACTGAGATCACCGGCCAGAAGCCGATGGTCTGCCGGGCGCGCAAGTCGGTCGCCGGTTTCCGACTCCGCGAGGGAATGCCGATCGGCTGCAAGGTGACGCTCCGCGGCGCCCGGATGTACGAGTTCCTCGATCGGTTGATCTCGCTGGTGTTGCCCCGCGTGCGTGACTTCCGGGGGCTCAGCCTCAAGGCGTTCGACGGTCACGGCAACTACAGCCTGGGGCTTACCGAGCAGCTCGTGTTCCCCGAGCTCAATCCCGACAAATATCCGCGGCAGCAGGGGATGAACATCGCCATCTGCTGCAGCGGCGGATCGGACGACGAATCGCGCGAGATGTTGCGAGGATTCGGCATGCCGTTCCGGGCCGAAGGAGCGGCGGTGTAAGCGAGCCGTTTGCCGCGGCTCGTCAGTTTGATTTCCGTGTAACGTTGCAAAGTTCCTAACGAGGCCCTTACGTGGCAAGCAAGTCGAAGATCGCCAAGGCCGAACGCACGCCGAAGTTCTCGACGCGGCGCGAGAGTCGGTGCAAGTTGTGCGGACGTCCTCGGGCCGTGTATCGCAAGTTCGGCGTGTGCCGGATTTGTTTCCGCAAGCTGGCCGACCAGGGATTGATTCCCGGCGTGAAGAAGTCGAGTTGGTAAGCGAGTCGGCTATTCGTCGAGCCCCGCGGCCAGCCAGCCGCCGGGCCGAGTTCCTTTCAGGTTGTTACGAGTTCAATCGGGGGCGTCGCCCCCAGTTGTTGGCAGCGGCGGGGATGCCGAACAATCCCCCGGGAGTTTGAAACCGCAATGATGACCGACCCCATCGCCGACATGCTCACCCGCATTCGCAACGCCGTTCGCGTCGAACGGCCGATTGTGGACATGCCGCTTTCCAAGGTGAAGCGCGGCGTCGCCGAGGTGCTGAAGCGTGAAGGCTACATCTGGGACTTCCACGAGGAGCAGGGCGAGGAAGATCCCGCCAAGCGGCTCTGCATCGACCTGAAGTACGGTCCCAACGGCGAACGGGTCATTCGCCATATCAAGCGCGTCAGCAAGCCGGGCCGCCGCGTGTACAGCAAGGCGATCGACTTGCGGCCGATCCTCAACGGCTTGGGCATTTCGATCATCAGCACCAGCCGCGGCGTGCTGAGCGATCGCGAGGCTCGCCAGAAGAAACTCGGCGGCGAAGTGCTGTGCGAACTGTGGTAAAGGGCCTTCGGCTCGCAGCGACAAGACGCTTTCAGTTCAGGTTCAACTCAAACGCATTAACAGGAGCGGCCCTTAAGCATCAGACCGTGTTCGGCCGCTTGTTCAGGCGATCATCGCTTGGCCAAGCGCCGACGGCTGACAGCTGACAGCCCCCCGCCATGTCCCGAATCGGCAAGAAACCCGTTGAGATTCCCTCCGGCGTCAAAGTGACCGTCGCTTCGCGCGAGATCACCGTCGAGGGGAAGCTCGGCAAGCTTTGTTGGACCCACCGTCCCGAGGTGCAGGTCGTCGTCAGCGACGACGGCAAGGAAGCGCTCGTCACGCGCGAGAGCGACGAGCGAGCCCCCCGCGCCCTGCACGGCCTGACCCGCGCACTCGTCCAGAACATGGTCGACGGCGTGTCGAAGGGCTACGAAAAACGGCTGGAGATCCAAGGGGTCGGCTACCTGGCGGCGATCCAGGGGGACGTCCTCCAATTGCGCGTCGGGTTCGCCAACGAAATCCACAAGAAGATACCCGCTGGTCTCGACGTGACCTGCCCCGACCAGACGCACATTTCGATCAAGGGGATCGACAAGCAGAAGGTGGGACAGTTCGCCGCCGAGGTGCGGGCCGTCCGCAAGCCGGAGCCTTACAAAGGCAAAGGCGTCCGTTACGAAGGCGAACAAATCCGTCGCAAGGCCGGCAAGACCGCCAAGTAGTTTCGGAATCCTCCCGGCATTCGCCGCATCGCTTGCGGCCTAGCGCTCCAACCAACTCGACACGACCATGGATCATAGCAAAGCACTCGGCAAGCAGCGTCAGCGCCGCAAGTGGCGCGTCCGCAAGCGGCTCAAAGGCGACGCCGAGCGTCCCCGGCTCAGCGTTTGCCGCAGCCTGAAGAACATCTCGGTGCAGGTGATCGACGACTCGATCGGCAAGACGATCGCTTCGGCGTCGACCGCCGACAAGACGCTCGCCAAGACGATCAGCTACGGCGGCAACTGCGACGCGGCCGCGGCGATCGGCAAGGCGATTGCCGAGCGGGCCAAGCAAGCCGGCGTGACGAAGGTGCGGTTCGACCGCGGCGCCAACAAGTTTCACGGCCGCGTAGCCGCTCTGGCCGCCGCGGCCCGCGAAGCCGGCCTGGAGTTTTAAGCATTCGACCACCGCAGGCCCCGCAGGGCGCTTGCCGTTCCCCTTTGCCATCGAAGGATTCCCAACCGTGTCTACCGGCTCCTCCGAACGCCAACGCGGCGAATTGTCCGAAACCGTGGTGAAGATCAAGCGCTGCTCGGCCGTGGTGAAGGGCGGTCGTCGATTCAGCTTTGCCGCGATGGTGGTCGTGGGGAACGGCCATGGCAAGGTGGGCTGGGGTTACGGCAAGGCCAACGAGGTCCCCCCGAGCGTCGAGAAGGCGGTCAAAGAAGGGATGCGCAGCCAGGTCGAAATTCCGCTGGAGGGGGAGACGATTCCGCATGAAGTGCGGGGTCGCTACGGCGCCGCCCAGGTGGTGCTGGTCCCTGCCGGTCCTGGCACCGGGGTCATTGCGGGCGCCGCGGTGCGGGCCGTTTGCGAGGCCGCCGGCATCCACAACATCCTCACGAAGAGTTTTGGTTCCAATAATCCCGTGACGCTGGTCAAGGCGACGATCAACGCCTTGCAGCAGTTGCGACCCAAGTACGAGATCGAGCGCTTGCGCGGAGTCACCCTGTCATGAATTTGAGCGACGTCAATCGCGGCATTCATCGCCACAAGAGCCGCAAGCGACTGGGCCGGGGCATCGGCTCGGGCCAGGGCAAGACCGCGGGCCGGGGCCACAAGGGCCAGGGCGCGCGCAACGGTTACTCGCGCCTGGTCGTGTTCCAAGGGGGCACGATGCCGGTCGTGCGCCGCGTTCCCAAGCGGGGTTTCAACAACCGTTGGGCCCTGACCGTGGCGGTCGTCAACCTGGGACAGATCGACGCCGCGTTCGCCGCGGGCGACGAGGTGACCCCTGCGACGCTTGCCGCGAAGAACCTCGCCGGCGGTCGGTACGACGAGTTGAAGATCCTGGGCGACGGCGAGCTGACCAAGAAGCTCTCCGTCTCGGCTCACCGGTTCAGCAAGTCGGCGATCGAGAAAATCGAGAAGGCGGGGGCTCAAATGGTCTTGCTACCCGGCAAGACGCCGGTGGAAGATAAGAAGAAGGCGGCCAAGGCGGCGAAGACGGCCAAGGCCTGAGTTCGCCGCAAGCAAAGCCGCTGGTCGAGAGCCGGCGGCCTTGGCCGCCGCGTGATCGGCGTTCAAGGTCGCCGGCTTAGTTCTTGTAATTCTTGATCGCGGTCCGCCGCGCAGTAGGACGCACAAGTCATGTGGGAAAAACTCCGCGTCGTTTGGCAGATCCCCGAGCTGCGGCGGAAGATCCTCCTTACGCTTGCCCTGCTGGCCGTCTATCGGCTCGGCTTCCAAATCCCGTTGCCGATCGTCGACCCGCAAAAGGTCGAGGCGTTCAGCAAGTCGGGGGGCGGCGTCGCCGACGTGCTGCAGCAGGTGGCCGTGTTCAGCGCCGCCCAGGTGAGCAACGTCACCATTTTCGGCCTGGGGATCATGCCGTACATCTCGGCGTCGATCATCTTCCAGCTCTTGGGCAGCGTCTATCCGCCGCTCGAACGACTGCAGAAGGAGGGCGAGGCGGGCCGCAAAAAGATCAACGAATACACCCGCTACGCCACAGTCTTCATCTGCATCATCCAAAGCTGGATCTACATCAACGCCTACGTCGTGCAGTACGACCTGGTCGACGCCAACTTTCTCAATCCCGACACCGGCAACGTCTACTTCGGCTCGAAGGTCATGGCGGTGCTGACGATGACCGCCGGCACGATCTTTCTGATGTGGGTCGGCGAGCAGATCGACGAGTTCGGCATCGGCAACGGCATCAGCCTGCTCATTATGGCGGGCATCCTGGCCGGCATGCCGGGGGCGTTCGTCGAGCTGATCGGCAAGAGCAAGCTGGAACTGTCCGGCGGCGGCGGCGATTTGGGCATCGAGCAACTGCTGCTGTTGGTGGCCATGTTCTTCAGCGTGATCGTCGGCGTGGTCTTCATTACGCTCGGCCAGCGGCGGATCCCGATGCAAAGCGCCAAGCACATCCGCGGGCGCAAGGTGGTCGGCGGCGGCAAGAACTTCCTCCCGCTCAAGGTCAATCAGGCCGGCGTCATGCCGATCATTTTCGCCAGCAGCTTGCTGATGCTGCCGGCCCTGTTGTTCGGCATGCTGGCTCGCATCAACTGGGCCGAGGGGAGCTTCTGGAGCCGGTTGTTCACCGGGGCGACCGAGGCGTTCCAGCGCGGCAACGGGTTCGTCTATGCGGTGTCGTATATCGCGCTGATCTACTTTTTCTGTTTCTTCTGGACCGCGATTACGTTCAATCCGAAGGACGTGTCCGAGAACTTGAAGAACTACGGTTCGTTCATCCCGGGCTACCGTCCCGGCAAGCGGACGGCCGACTACCTGGAAAAGGTGATGGTTCGCATCACCTACGTAGGAGCCGGCTTCTTGGCCCTGATCGCGATCATCCCGACGATGATATCCACCCAATTGGGCGTGTCGTTTATGGTGGCCCAGTTCTACGGAGGGACCGGCCTGCTGATCGCCGTGAGCGTGGCGTTCGACCTCGTGCAGAAAATTGACAGCCACTTGGTGATGCGCAACTACACAGGTTTGTTGGAAAAGTCCTAAGCCGCCCTTCGCCTCGCCGGGCAGTCAGTCGCTGCATCCGGGCGTCGCCCAACTCGCCCCGTTCGGGCGAGAGGTCATGCCATGCGTATAGTGCTCTTTGGCGCCCCTGGCGTCGGCAAGGGGACCCAGGCGGTGCGCTTGTCGCAACGGCTGAGCGTGCCGCACCTGTCGACCGGCGACATGCTGCGAACCGCTCGGGCCGAGGGAACTGCGGACGGCGTCGAGGCGGGCGCCCACATGGACGAGGGCCGGCTGGTCCCCGATGCGCTCGTCCTGCGGATCGTCGAGGCTCGACTCGCCCACGGCGATTGCGGCGGGGGGTTCATCCTCGACGGCTTTCCCCGGACCGAGCCGCAGGCCGAAACGCTCGACGAGTGGCTCGCCGACCAGGGTTTGCCGCTCGACGGCGTCGTGCAGATCGTGGTCGGCAAGGAAGTGATCCTCGAGCGGTTGTCGCTCCGCGGTCGCTCGGACGACGACGTCCGCGTGATCGAACGCCGACTCGATCAATACGAGCAGCTCACCCGGCCGCTGATCGAGTACTACGAACACCGCGGAATAATGCGCTACGTCGACGGCATCGGCACGCCGGACGAGGTCTTCCAACGCCTGCTGCGCGAGTGTGCGTAGTTCCCGCCGCTTTCCGAGTCGCCTTGACCGCAGCCTCCCCCCGAGAAGTCGCTTGATTGTCGAAACGATGTTGCAGTTGAAGTCCACGCGCGAGATCGGATTGATGCGCCGCTCCGGCCTAGCCGTGTGGCGTGCGCATCAGATAGCCGCGCGGATGATCAAGCCCGGCGCCACGACCTACGAAATCGACAAGGCGATCGAGACGTACTTCGACGGCATCGGCGCCGAGCCGCTGTTTCGCAACTACCCCAATACGGTCAAGGGCAAACCGCCGTTCCCCGCGGTCACGTGCATGAGCGTCAACGAGGCGGTCGTCCACGGCATTCCCAGCCATCGGCCGCTGGTCGAGGGGGACGTGGTGAGCATCGACACCGGCTGCCGGCTCAACGGGTGGTGCGGCGACGCGGCCTACACCTACTCGGTGGGCCGACTGAAGCCCGAGGTGCAGCGGTTGTTGGACGTGACCCAGGGCACGCTGCAATTGGCGATCGACCTGCTTCACACGAAGAGCTACTGGAGCGCAATCGCTCGCGAGATGGCCAAGTTCGTCCGCGACCACGGCTACTCGACCGTCGAGTGCTTCGTCGGGCACGGCATCGGTCGCGACATGCACGAGGATCCCCAGGTCCCGAACTTCCCCAGCCGGTCGCTGCGGGGGAGCGGGGATTTCCGGATCGAGCCGGGGCTGGTCATCGCGGTCGAGCCGATGGTCAACATGGGAACCAAGCGGGTCAAGCTGTTGGGGGACCATTGGACCCAGGTCACGTCCGACGGCAAGCCGAGCGCCCACTTTGAACACACGATCGCGATCACGGCCGACGGGCCCCAGGCCCTGACCATCGGCCCCACGAGCCCCGCGGAGACAGAGTTGGCGGCGGTCTGAGCGGGAGGAGGCTGCCGAGGGCCGTTCCCCCCTGGAAATCCGGCCTGTCCGGCTCGCCCCGACCGAGCGAGCCGAATCCGCCAAGGCAAATTATGTGCCCAGCCCCCTTGCCCCTTGGGACTCGGCGCGGCTAAATTAACCCGTTTCGCCAAATACCGACCGGGCCAACCCCCCGGAGGACGTGATGAAAGTCAAAGCCAGCGTCAAGCGAATCTGCGACAAGTGCAAGGTGGTTCGCCGCCGCGGCGTCGTGTACGTCGTGTGCGCCAATCCCCGCCATAAGCAGCGTCAGGGCTAGTCCGCCCCGAATCGCGCCCGGCATCCCTGCCGTAAGTCGTTCGCATCGCGACACTTCGAGATTGAAAGAGACCATCCATGCCTCGTTTGCAAGGCGTCGACATCCCGGCTGATCGCCCGACGGTGATCTCGTTGACCTACCTATACGGCGTCGGGCCGAAGATCGCCCGCGAGTTGTGCCACAAGGCGGGGGTCGATCCCCACGCCCGGGCTCGCGAGATGTCCGAGGACGAGGTCGCGCGGATCGCCGCCTTGCTCGACAAGGACTATGTGGTCGAAGGCCAGTTGCGCCGTCAGGTGAGCCAGAACGTCTCCCGACTGCGCGACATCGCCTGCTATCGCGGGTTGCGGCACCGTCGCGGCCTGCCGGTCCGCGGGCAGCGCACCAAGACCAACGCTCGGACCCGCAAGGGCCCCAAGAAGACCGTCGCCGGCAAGAAGGGCGTCAAGGATCTGCGTTAATCGCGGTCGCGACGACCCTCCCCCCGGCGCCGCACGCGGCTTGACGATTCACCCCCCGTTCAACCTTTAAGATTCCCGACGGAGTCGACGCGCAGTGGCCAAAGAAAAGAAAGCCGTCAAGACGAAGGTCAAGACCAAGAAGGCTCGTCGCAACGTGACGGTGGGCGTGGCCCACATCGTGGCGACCTTCAACAACACGACGGTGACCATCACCGACACCAAGGGAGACGCCTTGTGTTGGGCGAGCGCCGGCACGAGCGGTTTCAAGGGAAGCCGCAAGAGCACGCCGTTCGCCGGCCAGTGCGCCGCGCAGCAGGCCGCTGAGAAGGCTCGCAAGTTCGGCATGAAGGACGTCGACGTCAAGGTGAAGGGCCCCGGCAGCGGCCGCGAAAGCGCGATCACGGCGCTCGAGGCGGCCGGCCTGAAGGTCAAGAGCATCGAAGACGTCACCCCGCTCCCCCACAACGGTTGCCGCCCCCGCAAGAAGCGGCGCGTGTAACGACGATTCGCATGCACGATGCGTGCGGGGCCTCGGCTCGACCCGGCTCCGCAATGCGTCTGCTGGCATTCCATTTTTTTCCGTCGCCCGCCCGGCAGTCGCCGCACGTGGTCGGCCCCTCAGGATTGCTTAGCTCGCTCTATGGCTCGATACAACGGACCGGTTTGTCGTCTCTGCCGTCGTGACGGCATGAAATTGTTCCTCAAAGGCGTTCGCTGCGACTCGACGAAGTGCGCGTTCGACCGCCGCGACTCCCCGCCGGGGCAACAACAGGCCCGCCGCGGCAAGCCGACGGACTATGCAATTCACCTCCGCGAGAAGCAGAAGGTGAAGCACTACTACGGCGTGCTCGAACGGCAGTTTCGCCGCTATTTCGACATGGCCGACCGCGGCAAGGGGAATACGGGCGACTCGCTGTTGGCCCTGCTCGAGCGGCGGCTGGACAACGTCGTCCACCGGCTCGGCTTCGGCGCCAGCCGCGCCGACGCGCGGCAGTTGATTAACCACGGCCACGTCACGGTCAACGGCAAGCGGGTCGACATCTCCAGCTACCTAGTCTCGGTCGGCGACGTCATCCGGATCAAGAATCGGGCGAAGAGCCTCGACCGGGCCCGGGCGACCCTGGCCGACTTCAGCCGCGACGTGCCCGACTTCCTGTCGGTTTCGACCAGCGACATCCCCGAGGGGGTGGTCGGCCGGTTGCCGACGCACGAGGACGTGTCGTTGCCGGTGCAGACGCAGTTGATCGTCGAGTTGTGCTCGCGGTAAGCGTCGCTCGTCGCACGCGTTATCGATTCGTCGAACAAAGATTCAAGCGACAACCAACCGACGACCGCTTCGCCGCGCTGCGGCTTCGCTCGTCGTCCCTTGAGGAGGTTTCTCATGCATATCCGCTGGCGTGGTTTGGAGCTGCCGAGTCAGGTCGTGTGCGACGCCGCGACGTTGACCCCCACCTACGGCAAGTTCTTCGCGGAGCCGTTTGAACGCGGCTTCGGCACGACCGTGGGCAACGGCCTGCGGCGGATTCTGCTTTCCAGCCTCGAAGGGAGCGCCGTCACCCAAATCAAGGTCCACAACGCCCAGCACGAGTTCACGACGATCGAAGGGGTGATGGAAGACCTCACCGACATCGTGCTCAACATCAAGTCGCTGGTCGTCAAGAACCACAGCGAGTCGACCAAGGTGCTGCGCGTCGAACGCACCACCGCGGGGGTCGTCACCGCCGCCGACATCGAAACCGACGAAGCGGTCGAGATCATCAACAAGGATCTCGTGATCGCCACCCTGACGGCCGACGTGCCGTTCATCGTCGAGATGGTCGTCGAGAACGGTCGCGGCTACACCTCGGCGTTCGAGCACGGCGAGAACATTCAGGAAATCGGCATCATCCCGATCGACTCGGTCTTCAGCCCCGTGACCCGCGTTCGGTACGCGGTCGAGGAGACTCGCGTCGGTCAGAAGACGAACTACGACAAGCTGACGATTGAAATCTGGACCGACGGTTCGGTCAGCCCCGAAATGGCGCTGGTCGAGGCGGCGAAGATTCTTCGCAAGCACCTCACCCCCTTCGTGCAGTACGCCGAGCTGGGCCCGCAGGTCCATTCGGCCGCTCGCGGCGGCGGGGCGCCGGGGTCCGACGCGGCCCTTGAATCGAAGCTCAGCATGCCGCTGTCGGAGTTGAACCTGTCGGTTCGAGCCGGCAACTGCCTGGAATCGGAAAACATCATGACGGTCCGCGATCTCGTGCAGCGGAACGAAGACCAATTGCTCGAGGTCCGCAACTTCGGCGAGACGACTCTCGCCGAGGTGCAGCAGAAGCTTCGCGAGTTGGGGCTCCACCTGGGAATGCGCGTCGCCAGCCCCGCCGGCAGCTTCTAATACTCCGTACTCAACGCGATCATTTTCCCGGCGCGGTTCGGCGCCGTTCCGGGATTCGCCTCACGCCACATCGCCGACGGTAGTCACTGCCATGCGTCACCGCAGAAAAGGCCGCAAGCTCGGTCGCAATCCCAATCACCAGCGCGCCCTGCTGCGCAGCTTGGCCAGCGCCCTGTTCCTCACCGAACGCGATGCCGAGTTCGACGACAACGCCCCCAAGGTGAAGGGGCGGATCATCACCACGATCCACAAGGCGAAGGAAGTTCGCCCGCTCGTGGAGAAGTGCATCACGATCGCCCGCCGCGGTTTGCTGGCCGAGAAAGCCGCGCGCGAGTTCGGCACGTCCGCTGAACGCCAGAGCGAGCAGTGGAAGGCGTGGCGCGAGAGCGAGTCCTGGAAGAAGTGGAACCAGGCGATCGCCCCATGCGTCGCCGCTCGTCGCCGCTGTCTGCAGCTCTTGGGCGACAAGCAGGCCGTGCGCGTCCTGTTCGACGAGGTTGCCGAGCGGTTCCTCGATCGCCCGGGCGGATACACGCGGATCGTGCGGTTGGCCAAGCCCCGGTTGGGCGACGCCGGCGTGCAAGCCCTGCTGGAGTTCGTCGGCCAGCGCGATCGCGTCGTCGAGCGGAGCCAGAAGCCGAGCTTCGAGACCGCTGAAGCGTAGGCGTAGGCTTCGCGCCAAGTCTTGCTGCTGACGGATTGTCCGACGCCCAGGAGGAGCTATGGAGAGCTCGTCGCGCGGGTTCGATTTCACTGCCGCGATGCGCAACCTCTGCGCCGACATGGTCCGCCGGCTTCCCGAGTTGGGGCATGTCGAGATCGAACGCGTCGCCGTCGGCATCGTGCAAACACGCCGGCCCGTCGCTCACGGCATGTACGCGGCTCTCACCCCGCTGCGGTTCGAGGGGGGCCGGACCGAGAGCGTCGTTCGCGGCCGCCGCTATCGCGTGCAATCGCTCCGCGACGCCCGGGGGCGGGACTATCTGTACCTGCTCACGTTCTATTTGCCGCGGTTCCAGAACACGACGCTCGAGGAGAAGCTCTCGACCGTGCTCCACGAGTTGTGGCACATCGGGCCGAACTTCGACGGCGACCTGCGGCGGCACGAGGGGCGGTGCTTCGCCCACGGCCGATCGCGCAAGGACTACGACGCCGAGATGGACCGCCTGGCCCAGCGGTGGCTGGCGGAGGACCCGTCGCCGGCTTTGTATGAGTTTCTCGATCGCAACTTCGACGAGTTGCAGGCCGAGTTCGGCTTCGTCGCGGGGGATCGTTGGCCCGCCCCCAAGCTGATCCCCGCGTGACAGCAGTGCGGGCGCCGGCCGATCTTGCCGGCGTTATGCAGACGGCGTACTCTCCCCCTCGCGTCGCGTTGCGGCCCGCTGGCCGGGGGAGTTCCTGGTCGCCGGCGTCCGTTCCTCGCCCTTCCGCACAAGTTCGAGCGATTCGATGCCGTCCGTGCTTCGCACCGGCTGTTTTGCATGGTTCGTCGCAGCGACGCTGGGGGGGTGCCACAGCGTGGCGCCGACGTCGACCGATGCGCTCGACAAGCTGCTGAAGCCGGTTGCGCTGACTCCCGACAAGGTGTTGCTCGAGGTCTACCAAATTCGCGTGTCGCCGGCGCAACGCACCGCGGCCGACGCCGCCTGGGCCGCGGCCGACGAGCAAGTCCTCTCCCCCGAACTGCGGACCAAGCTGCTGGCCAACGGATTGCGGGCCGGGGTGGTCGGCACGGCAATGCCCTCCGAGTTGACGAAGTTGCTGAATCCCGACGGCTCGGCGGCCTCCACGCCGAACTCCGGCGAGCAGCTCATCACGCAAAAATCAATCTCGCCGCCGGCCGCGAAGAGGATCGAGCAACTTCGCTCCCATGAGGAGATGACGGTGCTCGTCAACGAGGTGCGCGACTCGCTTAGCCTGCTGATCAGCGACGACTCGGTCCGCGGGCGGACCTACTCCCAGGTGCAAACGGCTTACGTGGTCAAGGCGGCCGCCGAGCCGGGGCAGCAGGTCGTCGTCCGCGTCACTCCCGAATTGCAGTACGGCGAAATCCGCAATCGCTATCAGGGCCGCAGCGACCAGGGGATCTTTATGTACACCCCGTCGCGCGAGCGGGAGTCGTATCCGCAGTTGGCGATCGAGGCGAAGCTCGCCCCAGGCGAGTCGTTGCTGTTGGGCGGGTTGGCCGATTCCGCGGGCAGTCTTGGCCACGCGCTGCACGGCTCGGTCGCCAAAGACGAAGCCGTCGGCGAATCGCGGCTGGTTTTGGTCCGCGTCGCCAAGGTGCCCGACAGCGAGATCCTGGCGGAGCGGTGACCCGCTCCCGGCGCCGGATCTTGCCTCGTGCGGCGCCCCCTCTTCGTCGGGGGGGGATCCTGGTAAAATTGGCAGCCGTTGCCCGGACGGAGCCGATTTCCCCAGCCTCTTGCCTCCCCCCGCCACTCCCTCGAAGGAGCCCCGCCATGCCTCTGGTGCCCATGCGTTTGCTGTTGGATCACGCCGCCGAGAACGACTACGGCCTCGCCGCGTTCAATGTGAACAACATGGAGCAAATCCAGTCGATCATGGAGGCGGCCAAGGAGACTGATTCGCCGGTCATCGTCCAGGCCAGCCGGGGAGCCCGCAGTTACTCGCAGGACAACTACCTGCGGCACCTGATGCTGGCCGCCGCCGAGCTGTACCCCAGCATCCCCATGGCGATGCACCAAGACCACGGCAACAGCCCCGAGACCTGCAAGAGCGCCATCGAGAACGGCTTCACCAGCGTCATGATGGACGGCTCGCTCGAAGCGGACGGCAAGACCCCCGCCAGCTACGATTACAACGTCAAGGTCACCAAGGACGTCGTCCAACTCGCCCACGCCCAAGGGGTGTCGGTCGAAGGGGAACTCGGCTGCCTGGGTTCGCTGGTGAGCGGCGAGGGCGAGCAGGAAGACGGCCACGGCGCCACGGGGGTGTTGTCTCACGACCAGTTGCTCACCGATCCCGAAGAAGCCGAACGATTCGTCGCCGAGACCGGCGTCGACGCCCTGGCCGTGGCGATCGGCACCAGTCACGGCGCGTACAAGTTCAGCAGCAAGCCCACAGGCGACGTGCTGGCCATGGACCGCATCATCGAAATTCACAGGCGGCTTCCCAATTGCCACCTCGTCATGCATGGCTCCAGCAGCGTGCCGCAAGAGTTGCAGGACGTCATCAACAAGTACGGCGGCAAACTGAACCCCACGTTCGGCGTGCCGGTCGAGGAGATCCAGCGGGGGATCAAGCACGGGGTGCGCAAGGTGAACGTCGACACCGACAATCGTCTGGCGATCACCGGCGCCATTCGCAAGGTGTTCGCCGAGAGCCCCGAGAAATTCGACCCCCGCGACTATCTCAAACCCGCCCGCGAGGCGATGAAGCAGGTGTGCGTCGCCCGGATGACTGCCTTCGGCCAGGCCGGCAATGCCGGCAAGATCAAGCCGGTCTCGATCGAGAAGTTCGCCAGCTATTACGGCAAGGCGTAACGCCGCGGGCAGGCTTCCAGGCTTCCCACGACCCGATTCGCCGCCAGGGACGTCGAGTGCGCCAAGCAGACGCCGAGCCGCAGGCTCTGCTCTTGGCGAACTTGGCGGCCTTGGCGGTTTTCTATTCCCCCCCTTTTTTGTCGGTGAATCTGCACGAGGCTCGTCCAAGTTTGGCCCCATCACGGTGTGCGGATAGAATCACGCCATGCGCGCTGCAGAATCCTTGGCGACGATTCAGGATGAAGCGCACCTGATCGCCGAGCGCCAGTTGCTGTCCGGCGGCGACGTCGTGCCGGGATTCGAGTTCCTATCCCCGATCTCATTGCTGCACCGTGATCCGCCGCGAGACGACGCTTGCCGACGGTCGGCCGGGGTGGCTGCTCATCTCGCAGATCGAGCATGCGCGGATCAGCGCCGAGTTGGCCGCTGCGTGCGTGCCTGATGCGCTGCTTCCCGCTCGCGATGGCGGCAACGGCGCTTCGCCTCGCGCTGCGCCGCTTCAAAAGTCGCACGACGCCGATCTTGTCGCCGTCCGCGCCGAGGTTCTCGCCGCCATCGCCGCCCACGACGACGGCTGGCGGCAATGGGAATCCTCCCCCGGCCTCGACGCCGACGGCCGCCCGCGATCGTTCACCGAGTTGCCGCTGGTGGAGGCCCTGCGGATCTGGTCCGCCTCGATCGCCGCGGCCGCGACGATCGGCCCGCTCGCGGCCTGGATGATCGCAGGGCATTTTCGTCGGCTGCTTGATCACAGCGAGTCGCTAGGGCGCGAACCGCTGGCCGACCTGTGGCGGGCGACCCACGATCGGCCGCGCGAGTTGCGTCTCGACGAGTGGCAATTCGCCGACCCGCTCGTTCGCACGCGCGCCCTGGCCGACGCGGCCCTCGCGGCGCTCCGTACGTTCGACGCGGCCAGCCTGTGGTTCTGCTGCGGCTGCGGCGGGTTTGACGGGGCTCGGCAGGACGAGGAGGCGATCTCCTGCAGCCCGCTGAAACTCGAGCTCGTCGGCGGGGCGACGACGACGCTCCGATCCGCGCCCGGCGGCGCAACCGCCGACCCGTGGCCGTTCACGCCGCCGGAGTTGACGCTGATCGCGCCGGCCCTGTTGGTCCCGGCGCGGCGGCATGGAAGTGCGTCGGAGCTGCTCGCCGCCGCGGCGCCGTGCGAGTTGCGCTGGACTCTTCGCTCCAGGTAAGCCGCGCTGCACGTGGGCCGTTCTCTCCGAGAATTGCCGTCCGCTCTCGGAGAAAGCGGACTACGAGGCCGGCGGCGCCGTCGAGATCCGTCGCAGACCGGCGCGACAGGCGGCCATGTCTCCCGCGGCGAGCGCCTCGCGGGCGGCCGCCAGCGCCGTCTCTTGCTCGGGCGTGAACGGCACGGCCGCGCCGGGGGGGGGAGGCGACGGAACAAGCTTCGTCCCGATCGCCGCGATCAGCGCGGGGAGTCCCGCGCCGGTGGAAGCGCTCACGGCGATCGCCGATCGCGATCTCTCGACCGCCGTGCGTTCCGGCAAACCCAACCGATCGATCTTGTTGAGCACCGTGATCGTCGGCGTTTTCCCCAGATCGCTGCCGATCTCGCCCAGCAGTTCGGCGCGCTGGGAGGCGGCGGTCGAATCAAGTTCGCCGAGCGAGTCGGCGGCCAACTCGCTCGCGTCAAGCACCCACAGCGCAAGGTCTGCCGCGGCTAGTCGCCCCCGGGCAAGCTCGACTCCCGCGGCCTCGAGCGGATCGCTCGCCTCGCGCAGCCCCGCGGCGTCGGCCAGTTCGATCGGCCAGCCGTCGAGCGCGGTCGCGGCGGCGACCACGTCGCGGGTCGTTCCCGGCTGGTCGTACACGATCGCCCGGTCGTAGCCGACGAGCGCGTTCAGCAGCGTACTCTTCCCCACGTTCGGTCGCCCGGCGATCGCCACGCGCCACGGGGTCGTCAGGTGCAGCCCCAGCGGCGCCCGCGCGAGCAGATCGTCAAGGAGCGTCGCGGCATCAGCTCGATCGTCAGTCGCCAGCGCATCGGCGATCGCGTCCAACTCGCAGCGCAGGGCCCCTTGCCGCTGGTCGAGCAAGATTCTCGCCGTGCGCAGAGTCGGCGCCGCGGCGAGCGCGATCTCCGCCGCCGCCTCGATCGAACCCGCGCTGTTCGCGAGCCAGTCCTGCCATGGAAGAATCTCGCAGCCGGCCTGCGCAAACGCCGCCAGAATCCGTTCGACCGCCGCGACGCCGCCGTGGCAGTGCACCTCGACGGCCTCGTCGCCGGGGCGCGTCACGACGACGTCCTCCGCGCTGGCCTCGTCGTCGCGCCACGCTCCCAGGGCGATCCGCATCAGCGGTTGATCGCGAATGGCACGCCTGCTGGCGGCTTGAAATGCGCGATCCACGGCGTCCAACGCCGCGGGGCCGCGTGCAGCGACCACCGCAATCGCCCCGCGCCCGGGAGGAGTCAGCACGCTCGCCGCATTGCGAGGCGACGCGGGTTTCATAAGGCGTGCCGCTCGTCGAGTTCTTCCGCTGCGGCGTTCAGCCCCGCGAGCGTCAGGTGCGGCACGTGGCGCACGGGAAGGGCGCCGGCGTTCATCTCGGCGACGAACGCCGCAGCGGCCCCGCCGGTTATGAGCGCCTGAGCGACGTCGGCGCGGGTTGCGGCAAGGCGGCGGACGAGCTCCATCGCTGCGCCGATCGCGCCCCAATACAGCCCCGCGGCGATCGCCTCCTCGGTCGATTTGCCCAGCGGCGCGGGAGGCGAATCCCACACGGTCGTCGACAAGTCAGGCAGCGCCGCAGTCCCGGCGTGCAGCGCCGCAGCCGCCACAGCCGGGCCCGGCAAAATCGCCCCGCCGAGGAACGTCCCGTCGACGCCGACCAAATCGACCGTGGTCGCCGTCCCCATGTCGACGACGATCGCGGCGCCCTGCGGCACAAGCCGATGCGCGGCGACCGCATTCAGCAACCGATCGATGCCGACGCGCTCGGGCCGCTCGACTTCGATCGCCAGCGGCAGGTCGGTCCCGGCAACGCGGCGCACCACATTGCCGGCTCGCGCCAAAGCGCCGGCCAGGGCATCGGCCGCGGCGGGATGGACCGAAGCGATCAGCCCGCGCCACAGCGGCGCTTCGATCTGCTCGTCGCACCAGCGGTGGATCTCGCTCAGCCACTCGGTCGTCGGCCGATCGCGATGCCGCACGGCGAAGGTGGCCGCCGGGGTCGCCAGCGCCGGCGGGGCGATCTCCAGGCACGCCGCCGCGGCCGGCTTGCCGCCGGGACAGTTTTGCGCGACCGGAAACCACCCGAGCTTCACGCGGCAGTTTCCCACGTCGATGGCCAGTACGCCGCGGGCGTCGGTCGCGTTGTTCGCGGAGTGCGTCATGCGTTCTGCCGAGCGGCATCAAGCATCTGATAAGTGCGGCGGGTCAGATCGTTGAGCCCTGCGCCGGTCACGGACGAGAAGAGAATCACTTCCCGCCCGGTCGCGGCGGCCAAGGCCTCGCGCACCGCGGGGGCGTCGGGGAGCTCCGCCTTGCTCACGGCGATCAACTCGGGCCGGTCGGCCAAGTCGACGTCGTACTGGGCGAGTTCGGCTCGGATCGCCTGATAGTTTTCTACGGGGTCGCTGCCGTCCATCGGAGTCGGCTCGACCAAGTGCACCAGCACGCGACACCGTTCGACATGCCGTAGGAACTCGTGCCCCAACCCGGCCCCCTCGTGGGCGCCTTCGATGAGCCCCGGGATATCGGCCATCACCAGCGTGCGATCCATGTCGATCTGCACGATTCCCAGGTTGGGGATCTTGGTGGTGAACGGGTAGTCGGCGATCTCGGGGCGAGCCCGCGACACTCGCGACAGCAGCGTGCTCTTGCCCGCGTTCGGTTTGCCCAAGAGGCCCACGTCGGCGATCACCTTCAGCTCGAAGGTCAGCCGGCGGCGTTCTCCGTCGGTCCCGGGGGTCGATTGCCGCGGCGCCTGGTTTGTGGCGCTTTTGAAGCGGGCGTTCCCTTTGCCCCCTTTGCCTCCTTGGGCGGCGCAGACCCGTTCGCCGGGCGCATTGAGATCCTTGAGGACGAAGTCGCCGTCGGCGTCGATGATCACGGTGCCTGGGGGGACGCGAATGATCACGTCGTCGGCGTTGGCGCCATGCCGGCCTGAGCCGCTGCCGGCCGTTCCCGAGCGGGAGCGCCAGTGTTTGCGGTGGACCAGCTCGGCGAGCGTGTCGACCCCCGGCTCGGCGACGACGATGATGCTCCCTCCGTTGCCGCCGTCGCCGCCGTCGGGTCCGCCGCGGGGGACGTACTTCTCGCGTCGAAAGCTGACGCACCCGTCCCCGCCGCGACCGGCCTCGACTTCAATAGTGACGCGATCGACGAACATGGCGCGAGGCGGGGAGGGGGGAGAGTGCGGAGGTCAGGGGCCAAGATCGAGAACTACGCGGGTCACGCGACAAACGCTTGCGGCTTAGCTCCGCGCAATCGCCCGCACCAGAAACAAAACAGGGATGCACCTCGCGGCGCATCCCTGGCGGTGGATCGTGTCGATCGAAGCGACGCAAACGCGTCAGTTCGCCGCCGCTGCGGCGACGACGTTCACGCGACGACCTTCCTGGTCGAACATCACCTTGCCCTCGACAAGCGCAAACAACGTGTAGTCCTTCCCCTGACCGACGCCGCGACCGGCGCGGAACTTGTTCCCGAGCTGCCGGACGAGGATGCTGCCGGGGGTGACCGCTTGGCCGCCGAACCGCTTGACCCCGCGGCGCTGACCGTTGGAGTCGCGCCCGTTGCGGCTGGAGCCTTGACCTTTTTTGTGTGCCATGACCGGGAGTCCTGAGACGTGAGAGCTGATTCGTGAGGGAGCAAGTGCGACCGCAAACGCTTGGGCTCGCGTCCTGACTGCTCAGGAATCAACCCCCGCGCCTTACGGCGTCCCGCTCAACCGAGTCCCGAATTTTACCGGTAAACCCAGCGATAGGCAACGCCTTCGCCGACGCCGTAGAGGGCGCCCTGTTGCGGGGGGACGCCGAAGCGGATTTCCCGCTCGTTTTCCCCGAACTCGTCCCCGGGGCGCCAGAAATTCAGCTGCAGCGTCTTACGGGTGAACGTGCGACCAGTCCCCGGGGGATCCCCCGCCTTGAAGGCCCCGGCGGGGTCCTTCCAGTCGTAGCCGTTCGACAGGCCCCCGACGAAGATGCTGAAGAAGTCGATCTCCGGATCAACGTCGACCCAGGTCGCCACCCCCCACGCGCCCTGCTGTTGCCGGCCGGTCTCGATCGGCAGCTCCAGTTGCGCGATCTCGGCGCTGTTGAGCAGCTTGCCTCCACGCATTTCGCGGCGGGCGATCGCCGGGATCGCCGCAGGGACGACCCGGTCGAGGTAGGCCTTGCGGACCCGCTCGCCCGTCTTGGTTCGGTCTTGGCTCACAAGTACGAACTCGGGGAGGAACCGCACGGGATCGCTCCCTTCGGCGCTCGTCTGGAATTCCCCCTGGGAGTTGACCGATCCGGCCAGCCCCGTTCCCGTGTTGCGGATTCGATAGACAAGGTACCACACCAACTGCTTGCTTATCTGGCCGTCGGGTTGCGGGACATCGACCTCGATCATTCGCAGCGGCTTCATCGCCAACTCCAGGCACCACGCGTTCTGCGTGAACGGCGCGTCCTTGGCCATTTCGTAGAGCGTCCGAGTGACGGTCGTGCTGAACGGATCCCACTCGAGCGACTTGTCGGCCCGCAGTTCGACCACGTCGTGACGCTGGATGGCGTCGCCGCGATCGACGTCGGGGGGGATCACCGTCAAAACGCCGGGGGCGAAGTCGATCGAACCGGCCTCCAGGTCCGCGACGCTCGTCGGCGCCGCGTCGGAAGTCGGCAGGCTTTGCGCTGCCACGAACGGCTGAGCCCCGACGGGCCACGCGCACAACCACCCGGCGGCCGTCAACGACAGCCGGACTATCAGGACTCGGGCGCCACGGGGCATGAAAGGCTCGCTGCTGTTCCGGCAAAGGGGCACAAGAGACGCCCCCTCAAGAGCAGGGGCGAGTACGGGCGGGAAGTTCCTTCAGTATAAATGCCCCCCCGGCCTGCAGCAAATTTCGCCCCGGGCTCGCCGCGATGCCCATTGCGCTTTCAGGAAGGGCGCCTGAGGTCGGAGCGCAGCGAAGCCCCCGGATGGCATCGGGAGGCTCGCTCCGTCCGACCCTCCGTCCCGCCTCCCGCGGCGTCAGCAGGATGGCGTGCCGGTCGGGTTGCGCCGATCTTGCACTTTGCAGCAGTTAGACCGAGACGGCGCCGTCGAGCACCGCAGCCCGCCAAAAAAAACGCCCCGATCCGCCGGCCAAGGGCCGAGCGAACCGGGGCGCGCGAGATCAACTCTCGGAGACGTCGATCGCTACGAGCCGATCAGGTCTCCTTGTCGTCAGCCGGAGTTGCGGATTCGGCCGGCGTCTGATCCGAGGGGGAGGCGTCCTCGACCGGCGGGCGTTGGGGCCGATCGGGCCGCGGGCCGCGTCCGAAGCCTCCGCGACCGCGACCGTCGCCAGGGCCTCCCGGTCCGCGACCTTCCGGCCCGCGAGCGCCGGGACCTCCGCGACCATAGGCGGGCCGGTCGTCATCCGGCCCAAACCCGCGACCGACGCCCGGGCCGGGACCAGGACCGCGACCGGGGCCGCGGGGCCCGGGGGGCGGGCCGAATTCCTCCCCGGGACCGCCGCGACGACCCATCTCCATCATCCGCTCGCGAATCTGCCGCAGTCGTTCCGTGAGTCGGCCGAATTCCTCGCGCGACAGCTTGTTGTCCTTGTCCGCGTCGAACTCGTCGAACATCACCATGGGATCCCGGAGCGGCCCGCCTTGCGGGGGGCCTTCCGGCCGCGGACCCCGACCCGGGGGCGGACCGAATTGATCGCCCGGGGGAGGTCCGGCTTGTTCGCCGCGACCCGCGCCAGGACCGCGACCTGGGCCGCGCCCTTGCCCGCCGCGGGCGCCGGGTCCGGCGGGACGTTCGCCTTGCTGGCTGCGACGAAACTCGCGGGCTTTCGCTCGCTCCTCGTCGCTCAGTTGGCCGTCGCCGTCTTCGTCAAACCGCTCGAGCATCTGGGCGCGCCATGCGGCGCGATCGCCGCGGGCGGCGGGCGCCCCGTCGCTCGGCGGAGTCGTCTCGGCAGCCCCCTGAGCCCAGGCGGATCCGCCCGCCAACGCCCCGGCCGCACACGCCATCGTCAGTGAGTACAAAATTCGTCGCATCTCTGCCTCCGTTTTCCCTGAAGGAAAGAAAAGGATCGGGTCGGGCCCTCTATGGAAATTCAACGCCGGCAACACGAAAAAGTTTCGATGTCGGGATTCGCCGATGCCGGCGGCTGGCAATGTCCGCAAGAAACGGGACTGTCTGCACGGGATGCGGACGGATTGCACGTTGTTGACCAAGGGGACAGGCACGCCCGCGGAATGCGACGATCGGGAGGGTTCTTGGCATTTATCCGCGACCCAGGCCCCCGGTTTCAACCGCCTGTGAGGCGGAACTGAATCGCGCTTCGTCGGCGGGGGAAGTCGTCTAGAATACGCCTGTTTTGGCGGTTTGGTCGGTACGGGCTGCGCTCGCGTTATGAACACCTCGCTTCAAATCGCCGGAATCCTCGCCCTGGGCGTCGGCGCCCAATGGGCTGCGTGGCGGCTGCGCGTGCCGGCGATCGTGCTGCTGTTGGGCTTCGGGCTTGCCCTGGGGCGGGTGCTGCCAGCCAGCGAACTGGGGATGAACGACGACCTGTTCTTCGCCGTCGTGTCGTTGTCGGTCGCCATCATCCTGTTCGAAGGGGGGCTCTCTCTCACCTTCCGCGAGATTCACGGCATTCGCGGCGTCGTCATCCGATTGGTGACGGTCGGCCTCGTCGTCACATGGCTGGGAACCGCCGCCGCGGCCAAGTGGCTCGCCGGGTTTTCGACCGAATCGGCGCTGCTTCTCGGCGCGCTGTTGACCGTCAGCGGGCCGACGGTCGTGTTGCCGCTGTTGCGCCATGTGCAGCCGGTGCGACGAGTCGGGTCGCTTGCCCGCTGGGAGGGGATCGTCAACGACCCCATCGGCGCCGTGCTGGCGGCGTTGGTCTTCGAACTTCTCCTCCACGGCCAGGGGGAGTACGGCATCGCCGGCGAGAGCGTCAAGCAGTTCACAATGTCGCTCGCGCTGGGCGTTGCGCTCGGGCTGGGGGGAGGTCGACTTTTGCAAGGGGTGTTGCGTCGTTACCTGCTTCCCGACCACTTGCAGAACCCGCTCATCCTGGCGTACGTGCTGCTGTTGTTTGCCTTGTCGAATCAGCTCAAGTCCGAATCGGGGCTCGTGACCGTTACGCTTCTGGGCATTTACCTCGCCAATCAGCGAGTCGTTTCCGTGCGGCACATCGTCGAGTTCAAAGAGAATCTCAGCGTCCTGTTGATTTCAATGCTGTTCATCACGCTGGCCTCGCGACTGCGGCTCGACGCCGACGCGTTTCGCAGGATCGGTTGGGGCAGCGTGGCGATGGTCGCGGTGATGATCTTCGCGATCCGTCCCGCGGCCGTGTTCGCGTCGACGATCGGTTCGACCCTGTCGTGGCGGGAGCGGGCGTTCCTGGCCTGGATTCACCCGCGCGGCATCGTGGCCGCCGCGGTCGCGTCGCTGTTGGCGCTTGAGATCAAACGCAAATTGGCGGACGTCCCCGGGGCTCAGGACCTGGCGGCCGACGCCGACCGGTTCGAATTGGTCGTGTTTCTCGTCATCATCGGGACGGTCACCGTGTACGGCTTGTCGCTGGCGCCCGTGTCGCGCTGGCTGGGACTCTCCGGCGAGAATCCGCAGGGGATCCTCTTCGCCGGGGCCTCGCGGGCCTCGCGGCTTATCGCCAAGGCCGTGCAGGACGAGGGCTACTCGGTGCTCCTGGTCGACACCAACCCGCGCAACAACGCCGCGGCTCGCATGGCGGGTCTGCCCGTTCTCTACGCCAGCATCGGCAGCGAGTACGTCCATGATCAGATCGATCTGGGGGGGATCGGGCGTCTGCTGGCGATGACTCCCAACGACGAGGTGAACACCCTCTCCGTCATGGGGTTCGCGGAGCGGTTCGGCCGGGCCGGGGTCTACCAACTCGCCGCTCAAGAAGCGTCGAGCGAACGGACCGACCGCGTCGCCGCGTATCGTCGCGGTCGGACGCTGTTTAATCGCCCAATCACGCTGCAACAGCTTGAGGAGCGAATCGCAGGAGGCGCCAAGCTGAAAAAGACCACGATCAGCGACGACTTCACTTACGACGACTTTCTCGCCCGCTACGGCGACGCGGCGCTCGTTCTGTTCCGCGTCGACGAAACCGGCAAGCTGATCATCGCCACGTCTGAAACCCAACAGCATCCCAAGAGCGGCCAGAAGCTCATCGCGCTCGTCGGCGAAGGAGTGGAGCCGCCTCCGGCCGAGGACTCGCAACGCAACGCCGGTTCGCCCTCGGCGTGATGTCGGGCGACTGAGGCAAGCATCGGACTCGGTTCGCCGCTGAGCGGGCCCGTCGTCTCAGGGCCGCTTTGTGCCGACGTCGTCGTCGGCGATAGCTGCTGGCGGCGATTCGATTCCCCCCGACCGGCGGGGAACGTCGCCGTCGTCGTCCGGGGGGCGTCCGGCCGTGCATTCCGGACATCCCGCAAAGTTTCTCAAAAGCCTTCGCCTCTCTCGGTCGATAACGAGTTTTGGATAAAGCCTATTCGTCGTCCGCCGAGGCGATTGGCGCGGTGCGTCTCATGGGAGAGACGCCGCGGCCTCCGCGAGACGATTCACACGATCGGCGCCGCGACTGGCGCCAGCGGCTGAGGGCGCACGGCCTCGGCAGGGGGGGAATCTGTCATGAGGGGGGATCATTTCGCCGGGGCGCCGACGCGGCGCGCCGGTCGGCCGCTCTCGGCTGCTCTGCTGGGGGGCGTGTCGTTGTTGGCCGCCTTTGCTCCGCCGACGAACGCGTCGGCACAGTCGACGTCGACCGCCGCGTCCCCGGGGCGTCGCGAGAAGTCGATCGTCATCTCGACGGGGCAACTCGCTCCGGGCGATCCTGAACTGGCGATCGTCACGGACCAAGCGGACGAATGCCCGCTGGAACCGATCAACCGCAGCACCGGCGCCGAGCCGGAGCTCGCTCGCAACCCGCAGTTTGCGAAGTCTTCCTCGACCGGCGCCGGTGCTGCCGGCGTGCTCGAGTCCGGCGATTACGTCGACGCCTGCGAGCCCGACGCGGCCGACTTCGATCAAACGACCGCCGGCGCCGAGACTTTGGCCGCCGAAGCGTTGCCGGTCGATTCTGCGGAAGTCCGCCCCGCGAGCTTCAACGGCGTGACCCCCGGCGTCTCGACCCGCGAAGAGCTCGTCGTCGAGTGGGGCGAACCCGCGCTCCAAGAGCGCGGGCGGCTGACGTACCACTTCGAAAACTTTCCCCGCATCGACGTTCAGGTCGTCGCGGGCGTGGTGACCACGATTCGCGTGTCGTTGCCCGAGCCTGTCGACGCCCCGGCCCTGGCCGCCAAACTGGGTCTCAGCGAACTGGCGCCCGCCGTGGCCGTCACCGACGACGGGGCGGCGATCAGCACCGCGTTCCCCGAACGGGGCGTTACGCTGCTGCATCAACCGCAGGGGATGCTGGCGGTCGCTTCCGACGCGCTGGCCGGCGCAGGCGACGGCGAAACGTTGGTTTACGAAATCGAACTTGCGGGGATCACCGCCGCTCCGTTCGTGCGTCGGGCCGAGAACGCCGGTCCGCGCGACCACGCGGCCAAGATGGCCGATTTGCAGCAGGCGCTCGAGCTCGACGGCGCCAGCGCCCGGACCCGGTACCTGCTGTCACAGTGCCAGCGCGCCGCCGGAGCCGCGGTCGAAGCCGAGTCCTTGGCCGCCGCCGCGGTCGAACTTGACGAGACGAGCGACGTCTACCGACTGCAATGGGCGACATGCCTCAAGGATCTCGCCCAGTACGACGCGGCGGTCGACCAGACCCGCAAGGTGCTCGAGAGCCCGCAGACGACGAAGCTCGTTCGCGCCGAAGCGCTCAATCTGATGGGTCGGCTGGCGGCCCTTGGATCGCGCGACGTGCAACAGCGAGCGGTGCCGCTGCACGCCAAGGCCATCGAACTGGCCGACCAGTTGGCCAATGCCGGCGACCCGCCGACCTGCCGGGCCGCAAACGCTTTGCTGGTCGACGCCCACTTAGCGACTGCCGAGCGCTTGGCCGCCGGTCAGTGGCAGGACAAAGACGAAACGATCGCCCAGTGGATCGCTCGCGCTTCGGCGATCGCCGAGCAGATGATCGCCGACGGGCAAGGGGACGAGGGGCTGCGCCTGCAGGTGGCGGTCGCCGCGCTGCGGGCCGGGGCCAAGCTCAATCCGCCGATCGATCCCAAACTGTGGATTGCCGAAGCCGAGCAAGCCGCCGAAGCGGTCAAAGAGAAGTGCGACGACGACCTGGGAATCGCCGAGATCGACTGGCAGCTTGCGCTGGCCTACTCGTCGGCGGTCGAGATCCAGCACCGTCGCGGCATGGCCGAGGCGGCCCTCGAGTACGGCTCTCAAGCCGAGCAGTTGTTGGCCACCCTGGCCGTCCAACGCGAGCAGTTGCCTGACACGGGGTTCATCGTCGGGCGGCTGTTCTTCCAGATCGGCGCGGTGCATGCGGTCCATCTCGACAATCACGCCGACGCATGCGAATGGTACGACCGAGCGCTCGAGCCCCTGCTGACCCCGACTCCTGTGACTCCCGAGGCCGCCCCTGGCCAGCACGGCGACGCGCTGGTGAGCATGGGCGTTTCGTTCTGGAACCAGGACGAGCGCGAGCGGGCGTACGAGCTGACCCAAGCCGGATTGGAACTGATTCAGCAAGGAGTCGCCGAGGGGCTGCTCGACGCCGAGTCGCTCAAGGTGCCCGAGAGCAACCTCGCGGCGATGGGCCAAGTGCTAGGCAAGAAGCCGCTTGTGGCTGTTCACCAGCCGAAAGTCGACCTCGTGCCCTTGCCGAACGCCAAGCAGTCGCAGCCCAACGGCACGCAGCGCCAAGCGGCTGCCGGCAACAATCGACGCATGCCGCAGCAAACGGCCGCGCGCCGCACCAACGATGGCGTGCAGCGCCGCTAATCGCCTCTACGGCGACGACAATCGACTCGACCCAGCGGCCGGCGCAAGCCGGCCGTTTCTTTGCGCGCCGCGATTCTTGCGTTAGGCTGTTGGCTGGTCCTCTGCCACGCCGAGCCCCGAGCAAGACGAGCCGTGTCCTCCTTCGACCCGCAAGCCTACGGTGCGGCGATGTCGCCGCTCCTGGCGATCGATCGCTGCCGCGCACTCGATGGCGGCGCTCCCGATCGCGACGTTCCGACCGCTTTGGGTCAGTTGTCGCTCGCTGAAGCGTTCGCCCCGGAGCGAATCCGCGATGAGACGGCCGCCCGGGCGTGCTTGGCCGGGCTCTGGCTGCTGCATGACTGTATCGACGAGTCGCACGCCGTGAGCCAGGGGATCGACACCCCCTCGGGCAGCTTCTGGCACGGGATCATGCACCGTCGCGAGGGGGATTTCGGCAACTCGAAATACTGGTTCCGGCGGGTCGGCGACCACCCGGCGTACGAATCGCTGCCGGCCGCCGCTGCGTCGCTCGCCGCAACCGCCCCCCAGCGCTCTTGGGCCGAACGGCTGGCTCCCGGGGGGCGGTGGGACCCGTATGCGCTGGTCGACGCCTGCCAGGCGGCCCTGCGTGACCGGGGGGATTTGGCCCCCTTCTGCCGCCGGGTTCAGCAGGCCGAGTGGGAGTCGCTCTGGGACTTCTGCTACCGCTCGGCGATCGGCTGACCGCCCCCGGCGGATCGTGATGCCTTTGCCAAATTGAGGGGTGGCTGGGGTCGAACGAAGTGAGCCCCCAGGGGATCCTGGGGGCTCCGCTGCGCTGCGACCTCAGCCACCCTTCCAAGGGCATTGGTATCACCACCCCCCCGGCGGCGACCCTTGCCGGGGCTCGGCAAAAGCCGATACTGAAGGTCTTGCCAACCCCGCAGGACCGCCGGGCTCGCGCCCCGCGTCGCCTGCCTTCTTGCCACACATCCGTAAGGAACCCTCGCCATGTCGCGCTCCGGAGCGATCACGTTCAAAGGCAACCCCATGACGCTCGCCGGCCAAGCCGTCTCCGCCGGACAAGCGGCGCCTGACTTCAAGCTTCACTACTTCGAGGGGGGGATGAAGGCGATCACCCTGGCCGACTGCAAGGGCAAGCCGACGCTGCTGTCGGTCGTCCCGTCGCTCGACACGGGCGTCTGCGCAATGCAGACCAAGAAGTTCAACGAATCGCTCGGTTCGCTGGGCGACAAGATCAACGCGCTCACCGTCAGCCTCGATCTGCCGTTCGCGATGAACCGTTTTTGCGGCGCCGAGAACATCACCAACATTCGCCCCGCGAGCGATTACCAGGATCGCAACTTCGGTCAGAACTACGGCACGCTGATCGAGGAGTTGAAGATCTTGACCCGCGCCATCTTCGTCCTCGACGCCGACGGCAAGCTGACGTATGCCGAGTACGTCCCTGAAGTCACGAGCGAACCGAACTACGATGCCGCGCTGGCCGCGGTGAACGCCCTGCTGTAGGAGCTAGGTCGACTGAAGATCCGACAAGCCATGGGTTGTCGTATGAAAGCCCGTAAGCACGAAGTCGGAGGATGTCCGCCAGAAGCAATGCTGTGTGGCTTACAGCCGTCAGCTTACGGTCTTTCGCCTCGTCGCGCGAACGATTCGCGACCGTTTGGATTTGCCGCTGAATCCCGCCTGAAATCCCGCCTTGCTCTCGATTCTTGCCAGAACCCCACCCCAGGAACCCCGCCATGTCCAGTCTTGTGCAAAAGCCGGCCCCGTCGTTCCAAGCTCAGGCCGTCATGCCCGACGGCTCGTTCAAGCAGGTCAGCTTGGAGGACTACCAGGGCAAGTACGTCGTGCTGTTTTTCTATCCGCTCGACTTCACCTTCGTTTGCCCGACCGAGATCATCGCGTTTTCGGACGCGGCGAAGGACTTCGAGTCGCGCGGCGTGCAGCTCTTGTCCTGCTCGATAGACAGCCACTTCACGCACCTAGCGTGGCGTGAACGGCCGCGCGAGCAGGGGGGCCTGGGGAACATCCAGTACCCGATGCTCGCCGATCTCAACAAGCAGATCGCCGAGAACTACGGCGTGCTGCTCCCCGGCGGGATCGCCTTGCGGGGGTTGTTCCTCATCGACAAGACCGGCGTCGTTCGGCATCAGGTCGTCAACGACCTGCCGCTGGGCCGCAGCGTCGAGGAAACCTTGCGGATGGTCGACGCCCTGCAGTACTTCGAGGCCAACGGCGAGGTCTGCCCCGCAAACTGGAAGAAAGGTTCGCTGACGATCAAGCCGAACCCGCGGGAGAGCCGCGAGTATTTCGAGAAGGCCCACCTGCAGACTGCAGGTTGACGACTGCGCAGCTGCGGGCGATCGATTTTCCGGGCGGCGCAGGATGACCTGCGCCGCCTCGGTTTCGATATTGGGCCCGCACGACGCTCCGCAACGGGCTCGTGAACGACTCTCGGTCGGGGCGGTTGTGAACGAATCGACGCAGCGAGACGTTGTTGACTTCCGTGTGCTTTGACGCAGCCGATTCGACTCGATCTGACAAAGCACGAGATTTCCCTGGCGTGAAAGAAGTTTGGTCATGGCTCGATTGATTGTCATTGTCGCGACGATGATCGCGATTGCGCTTTTGGCGAATCACTTTTTGTTGCAGGGGGGCGACGTTCCCCCGCCCGGCGCCCTCGACGCGCCGGCCGAGAAGGCCGTGGTCGAAGAGCCGGCCAAAGAGAAGGCGGCCAGCAAGTCCGCCACGGAAGCGGTCGACCAAGAGTCCGCCTCAGATAAGGTCGCCGACACAGTCCAGGCGGCCGGCGCTGCTGAAGAGACTGCCCCGGCGAGTCCCGCGACGCAAGACGTCGTCGCCGAAGCCCCGATCGCTCCGGTCGGGAAGCCGGCCGAGGAGACGGTCCTGTTGGGCGAGGACGACTTGACCGCAGGTGTTCCCGGCGAGGGGGATCTCACGCTCGACGAGATCAGGGCGTGGGTCTCGGACGCCAAGAATCACGTCGTGCTCA
Organism: Pirellulales bacterium; assembly: GCA_019636345.1. Taxonomy (NCBI): domain Bacteria; kingdom Pseudomonadati; phylum Planctomycetota; class Planctomycetia; order Pirellulales; species Pirellulales bacterium. Next base: position 415,185 of record JAHBXQ010000003.1, read on the forward strand.
AGCCGCAGTTGCCGCTGGGGCTCGACGCCGGCGCCGGCGAGATCCAAGGGCTCGACGAGAACCCGCTGACCCGGGCGAAGATCGAACTCGGCCGACAGTTGTTCTTCGATCCCCGCCTCTCCAAGGACGGCACGATCAGTTGCGCCTCGTGCCACGACCCTGAGTTCGGATACGCCAAGGACACGCAATTCGGCGTCGGCATCGCCGGGCAGACCGGCAATCGCAATTCCCCCGTGGCGTACAACCGCATCCTCAGCGGACCCCAGTTCTGGGACGGTCGGGCCTCGTCGGTGGAAGAGCAGGCCGTCGGCCCGATCGCCAACCCGATCGAGATGGGCCACGAGCACGAGGCCTGCGTCGCGCAGCTCAGGGAAATTCCCGGCTATGTGGCGCAGTTCGACGCGGCGTTCCCCGGGATCGGGCTCACGCTCGACGGCGTGGCCCAGGCGATCGCGTCGTTCGAGCGCACGCTCGTCACTGGCCCGGCGCCGTGGGATCATTATCAGGCCCTCAAGTCGTTCGAGCAGGCGTACGCCGAGGACCTTGAGCCCGAGTATCTCGGAGAGTTCGAGGAGGACGATCCCGAGGCGTTCGCCCAATACCAGGCGCTCAAGGCTGCGGCCGAGGCGAACCCGATTTCCGCCAGCGCGGTTCGCGGCGGCGAGATTTTCTTCTCGAACAAGGGAGGCTGCACCGCCTGCCACGTCGGGGCCAACTTCACGGACGAGAAGTACCACAACCTCGGCGTCGGGATGGACGCCGACGAGCCGGACCTCGGCCGGTACGTCGTTACCGAAGTCGAAGCCGACAAGGGCGCCTTCAAGACCCCGACCGTGCGCAACGTCGCCCTGACGGCGCCCTACATGCACGACGGTTCGCAACAGACCTTGGAGGAAGTCGTCGAGTGGTACGCCAAGGGAGGACATCCCAACCCCTGGCTGAGCGACAAGGTGCTGAAGCTCGAACTCACCGACCAGGACAAAGCCGACCTTGTGGCGTTCATGAAAGAAGGCCTCACGAGCAAGCTGCCGAAGGTCGAGAGGGGACGGTTGCCGGAGTAGCCAATCCCGTCCGGCGCAACTGCGACCGAGCAATGCGACAACCACGGATGACACGGACCGTTTCGATTCCTGTCGGCTCGGCTTGATTTCTAGCGCGTGTTGCCATGCGATCTCCAAGTCGAGATCGAGTCGCGGCAGTATCGATCGGCGAGATCTGTGAATTCCGCGGTACCTGGGGATGCGGCTTTGAGCTGTCGCGATAGGAGAGTTCCGGATGCAACCTCCCCAGGGACCGACGCCTCGGGGACGAGGGGCGGCCATCCGACCCGACAATCCGTATCTCACGGTTCAGCAGGCCCCCGACCTTGAGCATGTCGCCGACGACGCGGAGTACCTGGGCGAACTCGAGCGCCCCGCGACGCAGTACCTCGACGATCTGTCGCAGTCGATCGTCAGCGAGAACGATTCGCCCGACATTCCGTTTCGTTGGAGCGTGAACCCCTACCGCGGGTGCGCCCACGGGTGCAGTTACTGCTACGCCCGGCCGACGCACGAGTATCTGGGATTTTCCTCGGGACTCGATTTCGAAACGCGCGTGCTCGTCAAACGCGACGCCCCGCGGCTGTTGGCCGAACGGCTCGCCGCTCCCCGGTGGCGGCCCGAGTTGATCGCCTTCTCGGGGGTGACCGACTGCTACCAGCCGATCGAGCGCGCGCTGCAGCTCACCCGCGGTTGTTTGGAAGTCCTCGCCGAGTGCCGCAATCCGACGGCGATCATCACCAAGAACGCGCTGGTGCTCCGCGACCTCGACCTGCTCAAGGTCCTCGCCGCACACGACGCGGTGCGCGTGGGGGTGAGCGTCACGACGCTCGATCAGTCGCTCGCGCGGGAACTCGAGCCACGGACGAGTTCTCCCGCGGCGCGGCTGCGGGCGATTGCGGAGCTCTCTGCGGCGGGGATTCCGACCGAGGTCCTCGTGGCGCCGGTGATTCCCGGGCTCAACGACAGCGAGATCCCCGCGATCCTCCGCGCCGCGAAGGAGGCGGGGGCCCGTCGGGCCGGATTCATCCTGCTGCGGCTGCCGACGACCGTGCAGCCGATCTTTTTGGAGTGGCTCGCCCGCTGCCGACCGAACGAAGCGGCCAAGGTCGAGGCGTTCGTTCGCGACGCGCGCCAGGGGCGGCTCAACACGGCCCAGTTCGGCGAGCGCATGCGGGGCCGCGGCGTGCGGGCCGAGCAAATCGCACAGACCTTTCGCGTCTTCGTCAAGAAGTGCGGCCTCGACGAGCTTCTCCCCCCGCCGAGCGCCGCCGCGTTCCGCCCCCCGCGCATCACGGGGAAACAGCAGTCGCTGTTCTGAGAACGAAGTTGCTTCTCCGGCAAGAGCGCCGAGTCAGGGCGTCAAAGCTGCGGTCAACGCCGCGTCGACGTACGCTCCGATCGCCGGCTCCTGCGAGGCGCGCGGGCCGGCGACGTTGAGCCGGGCGACGGCGTGCCGCGACAGAAACTGCCGCAGCAGCACCGCGGCCTCGAGCGGCCCGCACTCGTCAGCCGTCAGAACAAGCAGCGGTTTCCCCTCGCGCTCGGCCGACTCGGCGGTGAGCCGCGTTCCGCCGGAGAGCTCGCGTCGCAGGGCGAAGACGACCGTCGCCTCGCTTTCGCGGACGTTCCGTTCGGTCCGTTCGGCGTAGCGGCGCGACTCGGTCTCGCGCAGCCGGTACCGCGCCGGCAGCGGCCCGTCCTCGGCCAACCGTCCCAGCGGACACCAGCCGTCGTGCGGCAGTCCCGTGCGAATAGCAAAATCAAGCGCCGCCCGATCCGCCCCCGTCTGTCCGCCCGAAACGATCGTCAGCACTGATGGAGACGCCATGGGCAAAGGGGGAGAGGCTGAACCGCCAAGCATCTCAAGTAGCGTCGACGAACCCCGGATGAACGCAGACGCACGCGGACGCGAAGGCAAGGAACACGGACTCATTCCGATCTGCGTTCGCCGGCGGTTCCTCCCAGCCGGTTCCTGAGAGGCGCTCTTGGCGTCCTTGGCGGTTCAAGAGAACGTGCACAGGCTGCTCTGCACGGTGTCCTCCGTGCCGATCAACCCGCAGCCGCTACGGTCGCAGGCCGTCCGGCACGCCGTTGGGATAGTACTTCTCGATCGCTTGCTCGATGTATTCCGCCCGGTTGGCGGGCTTGGGGTGGGTGCTCATGAACTCCGGCGGGCCGCCCCCGCCGCCGGTCGCCCGGTCGAGCACCTCCATCACCTTGATCATCGACCGCGGGTCGTATCCGGCCGAGCCCATCAGCCGCACGCCCCAGTCGTCGCTCTCCAGTTCCTGATCGCGGCCGTACTTCATGCTGAGGACCGACGAGACCATCTGCGCCATCCGGGCGCTGTTCGCGTCGCCCCCCAGCACGCCCATCGCTCCGGCCAGCCCTTGGTACAAGCCCTGCTTGGCCATCCGTTGGTTGCCGTGGCGGGCCAGCACGTGGCCGATCTCGTGCCCCAGCACCCCGGCCACGGACCCTTCGGTCGGCAATTGGTCGTACAGGGCTTGCGTCATGAACACTTGCCCCCCCGGCAACGCGAACGCATTGACCGTCCGCGGGTCGGACAGCAGCGTGAACTGGAACGCTTTGAGATAGGGGTTGCGCCGCGGCGGCTGATCCGGGTGCTTGCGCGACTCCTCGCGGAGGTCCTTCTCCAGCGCGTCCAGCAGCCGCCAGCCGATTGTTTGCACCGTTTGTTGGGCCTGGAAATCGCGCGACGGCCCGCCGTGCTGAGCGACCATCTCGGGCGCCGCCTGCAGGCCAAGCTGGATCTCCTCGGCCTCTTCGGTCATCGCGACCCGCTGCACCTCGCCGGTCGTCTCGTTGAGATCGCCCGGTTTGGCGTAATAGCTGAGAAAGGCAAACGCGGCGATTGCCAGGGCGATCAACAGCCGCACCTTGAGCGCGCTGCCCATGCTCGGCTGGGCCCCGTTTCGCGGAGTCCCGCGCCCGAACATGGGCCGGGCCTGCCGCGATTGGCCGTAGCCCCGTTGCTGCTGAGGAGTTCCGAATTGAAAGGGCATGACGCAACTCGCCAAATGCGATCCCAAGGGGGGAGAAGCGACGACCGACGAGCCGTATCATAGCAAAGCGCGTTCGCCGAAGCACGCGCCGTGATCGCCTCGATGAGCCGAGGGCGTTCGACCCCGGGCGCCTGGCGGCAGAGTTGGTTCCCCTCAACGCCCTCATTGCCGCGAGCCGCCCGTATCTGTCCCAGCGAGAGACCCGACCATGCCCCGCACGCCCCGCGTCGAGATCGAATTCTGCACCCAGTGCCGCTGGCTGCTGCGAGCCGGGTGGACGGCTCAGGAGCTGCTGACCACCTTCTCGCAAGAACTGGGCGAGGTCGCTCTCGTCCCAGGCACGGGCGGGGTGTTTCGCGTCAGCATCGACGACCGCCTTGTCTGGGATCGCGCCGCCGAAGCGGGTTTCCCCGAGCTCAAGGAGCTCAAGAAGCGCATCCGCGACCTCGTCGCACCGACCAAAGACCTCGGCCACAGCGACCGGATCGCGGAGCAGTAGAACCGCCAAGGACGCCACAAGCGCCCAGAAAGGGCGCGACGGCACAACCTCACGGCGCCAGCGAGTTCGCCAGCGCCACGACCGCCAGGGCCGTGCAGAGCAGGGGGTCGTCTTCTTTCATCAGCGAGCTCGCTTCGTTCCGAAAGGCGCCGTCGGGACGCTGCTGCGCCGCCACGAGCTCGGCAAGCTGCCGGCGCTCGGTCTCCGGCCAGTCGAGGGCGCGATACGCCTCGGCCCGGACCGAGTAGTGATAGAACTTGACCGCGTCTCCCCACGGCTCGGGGTAGTCGGTCGGGATCCCCTGCGGGTAGTCGAGGTTCGAGTGCTCGCGGAGCCACGACTCGGCGCCGGCGAGCCGCTCGTCGTCGCGTGCCACGCCGGCCGCGATCAACGCCAGGATGCCGTCGCAGGTGGCCGTCGCGTAGCTGCGCCAGTGAGGCGCCGGGTCGTCGCCGACGCGCCCCTTGTTCGCCGCGAGCACGGTCGGCGAGAAGTAGAATCCCCCGTCAAAAGGAGAGGCGGAGACCCCCTCGCCGGCGGGGAGCGCAGGCTGCGGTCGCGTCATCATCAAGAAGGGCGAGTTGTACCGCTGGACCACCCCCAAAAACACCTCGGCCCGGGCGGAGTACCGCGACGTCAATTCCGCTCGCACGCCCGCCGGTCCCTCGGCCGCGGCCGCGAGGGCCGCCAGCGCCCGTCGCGTGTGGGCCAAGTCCATGTGTCCGGGATCGCCGGGCCCCTTGGCGACGTCGAACCCCCACCCGCCGTAGGCGAAGTTTGCCGGCGAGAACTCCTCCGCTTCGTCGAACTGAGCGCCTGCGAGCCAGCGGGTCATTTTCGCGAGCAACTCCTCGTCGCCAGGATCATCGACCGCCAGCAGGCACAGGATCGCATACGACGTGCTGTACGCCGGGTACTCAAGCACGTCCGCATCGGTCCGTCCCAGCGCCCCGGCTTCGTCGACGTGTCGGCGAATGAAGTCGAGCGCCCGATCGACCCCCTCGGCAGGTCGGGGCGCAATCTCCTCGGGGACGGCGAGCAACGCATGCAGCACGTACGGCGTGAGCGCCTGCCCGCTGCGCATCACCGCGTACTGCCCGCTATGCCACCCCCCGTCCTTGCCTTGCTGCGACCAGAGGCGAGCCGCGGCGCGAGCAAGCGCCAGGCGCGGCGACTCGATCTCGGCCGACGCCGTCGGAACGGCTTGGAAAACGATCGCAACGGCAATCACTGACAGCATCAGCGGATTCATGCTCAGCGTCTCTCATCAGCGCAGGGAGAAGAAAACAATGACGAGCCGGTCCGCCGCGCGGTCCGGAACGGGCACGTGCGATCGCCGCGGTCGGCAATCGCGAGCGTGCACCGATCTCGGCGAGTCCGGACGACGGCAGGCGCTACGCTATTTGCTCACCGCCTCGGTCGCCGCGGCGAGAGTTTGGCCGCCGCCGGCGGTCCGTTCTGCCATCGCCACGAGAAACTCGCGGTCGCGGTCGGTGGTGAGGCATTGCACGACCGCCGCGGTGCAGAACACGGGGCTGGTAATGCAGTGATGGCCCGCCCAACTGCCGTCGTTGTTTTGGATCTTGGCGAGCCGCTCTTCCATCTTCTTCTGCCACTCGGCGAACTTCTCGCCCCCGGCGATGACGAGCGTCTCGCTCGTCATCAGATAGCTGAGGAATTCCTCGCCGCCGTTGTTGCCGAAGCCGGCCAGCAGCTTCTCGTCGTTGAGCCGATCGATTTGCGAGGCGTTTTGGACTGCAGCCGCGGCGAGGCGGCGGACTTGCAACTCGTCGGTCACGCCCGACTGCCGGATCGACTCTTCGCTCACCGGGGCCGAAGCGGCCACCTTTCCCTCAGCCTTGGCCCGTTCGACGACCTGCTCGGCGGCCGCGGCGTCGGCGGCATTGCCGCGGAAGGCGCCGTTGAAGGCGTACAAGTCGACCCCCGCAGCGGCGCTCGATTCGGTGCGCCCGCTCTTGGAGTCGTAATTCCCCTTCTGGTAATCGCGCGCCTTCTGCAATACTTCTTTGTCGACCTGCTTTCCTCCGGCGGCGGCCAGCTCGAGCGCCGAGCAGGCCAGCGACGACTGCAGCACGGGCGCCCAGCCCCCGCCTTCGTTCCAGGCCCCGTTGGCCGATTGCGACTTCTGCAACTTCGCCAGGCAGACGTCGAGCGCCTTGTCGGTCCGCTCCCGCAGCGGATCGTCGGCCGGCAGCATCGCCAGCGCCCGGGCGAGATACTGGGCCGTCATCGCCGTGTCGACGAACCGGCCGAGCTTCGTCTGCGGCTGAGTTCCTTCGATCGCCGTGATCCGCGACTCGTTGGGGGGGGCCTGTTCAACGGCGGTCAGCAGGTACTCGAGCCCCTTGCGGACCTGCGACTTGTACTCGCCGGCGATCGGGGTGTGCCCGCTCCGCAACAACGACAGCAACGTGAACGACGTCGTCGCCGGGTCGGTCTTCACCGCGTGGGGATCGCGAATGTTTTGGGCCGAGTGGGACCCGCCCCCCCAGCCCCCGTCGTTGTGCTGGGCCGCGATCAGCCACGCGACCCCCTTGGTGACGAACGCGGGGATATCGCCAGGGCTTGTGTGGTTGGGATGCTCGTCTCCTTTCGCCTTGCCGTCGGTTTTCGCCTCGGTCGATTCGTCGGCGGGCTTCTCCTCGGCGGCGATGGCCTCGGCCTGTTTTGCCGCGGCGAGCGACTCCTCGATGGTTCGCGGGGCGTCGTCCCCCCGCGTCCCTGCGGCCCAGACCGCCCACCCCGCCAGTCCCGCCGCTCCCCACGCCCATGCTTGCAGTTTCATCTCGTTCGCCTCTCGTAGAACCGGAAGTGGATGTCATGCCTGAATCGGGGCGCAACGCCGCGACTCGCGACCTGCCGCCGCTCAGGCGTTCGGCCGAAGCGTTGGACGCCCGAATTCTACGAAGAGTTCCCGTGATTTCTTGTCACGAGGATGTAACGAGGGGCGGGGCGAGTCGCTTGCATGCAACCGGCGCCGCACGGACAGGCTGAGCATGCAGTCCGATGTCCCGGATCGTGAGTTCTTCCGAGTTCATCGTCGACTGCGATGAATTCGGAACAAGATTCGCCCGACGACTGCCAGGTCGCCTTCGATCAGGTCGACCGCGAGTGACGTGAAGCACGTCATTCGTCCGGCTTGCGCCGCTTGCGCACGCGGCCCTTCGGGGCGAACATGCTTTGCACTGCCGCGACCCCTTCCAGGAGCAGGTCGACTTCCTCGAGCGTGTTGTACAGATAGAAGCTCGCCCGCGTGCTGGCCGAGATCCCCAGCACCCGGTGGAGCGGTTGCGTGCAGTGGTGCCCGGCCCGCACCGCGACGCCGAACCGGTCGTTCAGCACCTGGGCGAACTCGTGGGCGTGGATCTGGTTGAACGCAAAGCTTACCAGTCCCGCGCGGTGCTCGGGCGCCGGGCCCAGGATGCACAGCCCGTCGGTCTGTTCGAGCCGTTCGTAGCAGTACCGCGTCAGTTGCTGCTCGTGCCGGTGGATCGCCTCGAGCCCGACCGCCTGCAGATAATCGATGGCCGCGCTCATGCCGATCGCCGGGACGATCGGCGGGGTCCCCGCCTCGAACTTCGCCGGCAACTCGGCCGGGGTGAACGTGTCGAGAAACACGTCGTTGATCATGCTCCCCCCGCCCAAGAACGGGGGCATCGCGTCCAAGAGCGCCTCCTTGCCGTACAGCACGCCGACGCCGGAGGGGCCCAGCATTTTGTGCCCGCTGAAGGCCAGAAAGTCGCAGTCGAGCGCCTGGACGTCGGTGGTCATGTGGGGAACGCTTTGGGCTGCGTCCACCAGCACCAGCGCCCCGGCCGCGTGGGCCTGCTCGATGATCTCGCGGATCGGGGTGATCGTCCCCAGCGTGTTCGAGACGCTCGTCACGGCCGCCAGCTTCGTCCGTTCCGACAGCAGCGACGTGAACGACTCCATGTCGAGCCGCCCGTCGCCCGTCATTCGCACGTGCTTAATCGTCGCCCCGGTCCGGGCCGCCAACTGCTGCCACGGGACCAGGTTCGAGTGGTGCTCCATAATCGTCGTCAGGATCTCGTCCCCGGCGCGAACGTTGGCGTCCCCCCAACTGCGAGCCACGGTGTTGATCGACGCGGTCGACCCCGAGGTGAAGATCACCTCGTGAAAGCGCTTGGCGTTGATAAACGCCCGGGTCTTCTCGCGGGCCTCCTCGTATAGTTCGGTCGAGCGCTCGCTGAGGGTGTGGATCCCCCGATGGACGTTTGCGTAGTCGCGCTCGTAAACCCCGGTGATCGCGTCGATCACCTGCCGCGGATGCTGCGTGCTGGCCGCATTGTCCAGGAACACCAGCGGCCGCCCCTGGCCGACTTCCTCCGTGAGAATCGGAAAGTCCGCCCGCCACTGGGGCGAGAGAAGCTGCGCGGGATCGACGGGCGTGACTGAGGGCGGCATGCGAATTGAGCGTGGCGAATGACCAATGACCAAGTTCCATTGACCACGGTCAGACTCCCGCGTTCCTTTTCTTGGTCATTGGCGCTTGGTTATTGGTCATTTCCAACTGGCGAATGAATCGCCCCTTGGATCACCTTCCACGACAGCAGGCAGCACTTCTGCCGATTCGGGGTCAGCCGCGGGCCGTAGAGATTGAGCATGTCCTCGGCCGAAAACTGCTTCACGTCCTCGACCGTCTTGCCGAACAGTTCCTCGAGCAGCATCGAAGCCGAGGCTTGGCTGATGACGCATCCCTCGCCGGTGAAGGCCAGATCGACGATCTTCCCCGCGTCGTCGAGCTTGAGCTGAATCTCGACGACGTCGCCGCACAGCGGGTTCTTGTCCCGATGAACGTGCGTCGCCCCCGCGAGCGGCCCGCGATGAAACGGGTCCTCGTAATGGTCGAGGATGTGGTCCTGATAGAACTCGTCGTCGGAAGGCATGCGAGCGGCGTGAGTCGTGAGTCTTGAGGCGTGAGATCCGGCGAGCGAACTTCAGTTCGCGGCACAAGCGGCAAAATATCCTCGCGAGCTGCGGCGTCCCCGCCGCTGGCCGGCGAAACCGATTCGCCGTTCCATGCAGTCTAGAAACGCCCCGAGCGCAGGGCAAGAACGGCGTGTCTCCCTCGTGGACGAGCAACACGATGAACAAGAGTGTCGAGTGAGGTTGCGAGGACCGCAAAGAACACGCCTGCCAACAGCAAGGGAACCCGCAGAAACCCGCTCAGCGGCGTATCGCTCGGTACGAAGAGCACTGTTGCGACGAAGCAGCCTATCGCGACGCTCCGACAAAAAGTCAATATCCGCTGCTGGCGAAGGCGTTTGCGCTCGGCGACCTGGGCGGCGATCTGCCTGGCGAAGGACTTCGTCACCGTACTCGGATGTGTTGACGTCGCGGCGACCTCGGGCGAGGCGCCCCGCAGTTCCGGCGTCGTCCGACCGGAAAACTCGTTCGCTGCCCGAAAATCAGGAGTAAACCACAACAATGTCCCGCAATGCGGACACGGCGCATCGTGCGACCAAATCGATGGCTCGATGCACACCGACTTGCCGCACACTCGGCAGCAACTCGGCTCCCCTTCGGGCGTGCGGGTCGGGGTGAACATCGCGCGGAGGCGCCATGGATGCGGGGTCAAGAAACCTTTGAATTCATTCTACGCCAGCGCGTGAGCGACCGCCAAACAGTAGGATGGCGCACGCGACGGGCCGGGGGCGAGACGCCCCGGCTCGCGCCGAGGGGGGGAACTCCAATTCGAGCGCAGTGTCACGCCTTGTCCCGCAAGATTTCCGTCGCCCCGTTCTTGCCGCAGGCTCCCATCACGCCTCCGCCCGGGTGGCTGGCGGCGCCGCAGAGGTAGAGGCCCGGGACCGGCGTGCGGTGGTCGGCCCACCCGGCCACCGGGCGCATGCTGTACAGTTGGTGGAAACCCATGGCCCCCTGCATGATGTTTCCCCCCGTGATCCCGTACACCCGCTCCAGATCCAGCGGGGTGAGGACCTGCCGATGCTCGATCGCCCCTGGCACGTTCGGGGCGTAGCGGGCCAGCACCTCGACGCACCGATCGCCCAGCGCCTCGCGCTGGTCGTCCCATGAGCCCTCGGCCAGCTTGTACGGGGCGTACTGGACGAAGATGCTCAGGATGTGCTTGCCGGGCGGGGCGATCGTGTCGTCGACGCTGGTGGCCATCGTGCATTCCAGCACCGGCTCGGCGCTGGGTCGGCCGTACTTCGCGTCGTCGTACGCCCGGTCGATGTAATCCATGCTGGGGCCGATGTGCATCGTGCCGTGATGGTGAGGCATGACCCCCGACCCCGGCAGGCAACTGAACTGCGGCGGTTCGGCCAACGCGAGATTCACTTTCGCGCTTGCGCTGGCGTAGTCGATCCGCGCGACCGCCTTGCGGAACTCGTCGGGGAGCACCGCCGGGTCGAGAAACTTCTCGAACGTCAGATGCGCATCGACCGTCGAGGCGACGACCCGCGTCTCGATCTGCGAGCCGTCCTCGAGCCCCACGCCGCACACGCCGTGCCGGTCAGTGTGGATGGCGTGAACCGGCGCCTCGCGACGGACGACGACCCCCAGGTCGGTGCAGGCCCGCTCGAGCGCGTCGGACAGCCCCCCCATTCCCCCCTGCACGTACCCCCACACCCCGCGGGCGCCGCCGGCCTCGCCCATGACATGGTGCAACAGCACGTACGCGCTCCCTGGCGAGCTGATTGACGTGAACGCCCCGATGATCGCGTCGGTGGCCAAGGTCGCCTTGAGCGCCTCCGACTCGAACCAGCGGTCGAGGATCGGCCGCGCGGCGCCGGTCAACAGCTCGATCGCCTCGGGCATGTCGGAGCCCAGGGCCTTGAGCGCATTGTGCAGCTTCCACAATTTCTTGCCGTCACGCAGCCGTTTGGCCAGACCGATCTTCCGCCACCCCTCGGGCAGCGGCAGCGGGTCGGGCGCCGACTCGCCTAGGCTCGGTTCCAGCGTCTCGGCCACTCGCTCCAGCAGCCGGTTGTAGCGCGGGTACGCCACCGCGTCGGCGACGCTGAATTTGCTGATCTCCCGCTCCACGAGCGCCGCGTCGGGTCCCAGGGTCAGGCTCCGCCCGTCGGGCAGCGGCGTGAACGACGACGGGTTCCGCGGCAGGATGTTCAGCCCGTACTCTTTCAACCGCAGCTCGCGCAGGATCGGCATCTGAAACAGGCTGATCACGTAGGCCGCGGTCGAGACCTTGTACCCGGGCCACAACTCCTCGGTCGTCGCGCAGCCCCCCAGCACGTGTCGCCGTTCGAGGACGCAGACCCGTCGCCCCGCCTTGGCCAAATACGCCGCGCAAACCAACCCGTTGTGCCCGCCGCCGATAACGACCGCGTCGAACTTTCCAAGGTGAATCATGAAGGGAGCGCTTCCGTGCAAAAAGGGGCTGGCGGCCGACGGTTGTCGGCTCACGACCTCGCTACGAAACTAGCCGAGCAGGCCGGCGCCGAAAAGGCGATTCGCGCCGAGTCGCCGCCGCGCTCCCCCGATCGACGCTGGTTGAGCCCTGCGAACTTTGCCGTGCTCGCGCAGTTTTCCATGCTTCGCGCGCTACAACCCTAGCAATTTCGCGGTGGCCAACCAGTGAAGCTCGCCCGAATCCGGTCCGGGGGCTTCCCACAGACTCACCGCGGCGACCGCCCCTTTGGCGAACCGGAGGTTCGCGTTCCGCCGGCCGATCAGCTCGCCGGCGAGAAAACTCACGTCGGGGGCGTGGCCGACCCAGCACGCCGAATCGACCTCCAGCGAGCGGGTCCACGCCGTCAGCTCGTCGAAGTCGCTTCCGGGGGCGAGCGCCTCGAGCCGGACGACCTCGGGTTCGTGGGCCGTCCCGGCGGCGATCAGCTCGGCCGTCTCGACGCACCGGGCGTAGGGGCTCGTGGCGATTGCCTGCGGAGCGAACCCCGCCTCGGCCAGCCGGGCGACGACCCGCGCGTAGCGCTCTCGCCCTGCTTCTTCGAGCGGTCGCTGCGAATCGTCGGGCCACCGCGGATCGCCGTACTCATAGGCCCAGGCATGCCGGGCGATGTAGATGAACATGGGGGAGGAGCGAGGGTGATTGATGAGCGTTCCAAACCCGGCGCGGATCGCGTCAGCGATCGCGCCACAAGTCGCGATCCGCGACGCCGAGCCGTTGTTGCACCGCGGCGATCTCCCGTTTGAAGCGTTTTGCGTCGACCGGATACCCCGCCGTCGGCTTGAGCCCCGGGACGCGCTCCCGCCACCAAGCGTTGAACTCGTGCATTGCCAGTTCGCGCAGGTACTTGGCCGTCATCGAGGCGAGCGCCGCGGGGAGTTCCGCCTCGCCGCCGACGCGAAACGTCGCCGTGCAGGACGCGCCGCGATGCGACCAAGCATAGCGACTCGCCGCCCGGCTCTCGCCGTGGATCTCGATCCAACTTTCGGGAAAATGACTTTGCACGAGCGCCGCGTAGCGATTCCGCCCCCCGTGCTTGTCGCACGTGATGACGATCTCGCCGCGAGCCGGGGCGTCCCCGCCCCCGGCAAACTCGGCGTCCCCGCCCCCGGCGCACATCCCCTCCGCCTCGATCGCTTCGTCGACGATCTCCCGCACCAAGGCGAGCGTCACGTGCGACAGCGCCGCCCCTTTCGTGCCGTGCACGTCGACCAACGCATTGAACTCCGCGGGAAACACCAGCCGCGCCCGCAGCGAGACGAGCTGCACCCCGGCTTCAAGACACGACGTTCTCAACAGCTCGGCGGCCCCGGCGACGTCGTCCCTCGTCGCTTCGAGCGGCAGGGCCAACGCATCCTCGGCATGCCACGGCAACCGCCGCCGCAATTTGTGCGGATCGGCGCCGAGCGATTCCATAAGATCGGTCGTGGAGAGCGTCGGCGGACCGGAAGAAGCCGTCCACGCTGCGAGCACGCCGCGCTCAAGCGTCCGCAAGCCGCTCCCCGGCTTGTAGAGCGCCTTGGAATCGGCGATCGCCACCGGCGGCGCCCCGTCGCCCCGCAGAGCCCGCTCCCCGTTCCGCTTGCGGCTTCGCGCCCCCCGGTCGGAGCCGTCCCGTGTCACCCCCTCGCGGAGCAACGCGTAGAGATCGACTTCGTCGCGGTGCAGTGCGACGGGCGTTGCGGCGATGGCCGCCGCGGGCGAGGACGCCGCGGCTCGCGGAGAAGCATGTTTCGAAGTCGGCGTCGTTGCGCGCGACTTGTTGCGAAGCGCATCCCCCATCGCACCGACGCACCACGCCGTCGCCGCGACCGCCAGCGGTCCCAGATTCGGCCCGTACCCCGCTTCGTCGACCCCGATGAGAATCGTCATGCGAGGCAGTATAGCGACCTCGTGGTCGATTCTCTCCGAGAATCGACTGCAATGAGCGGACGGCGCTAGCCGCCGGCGTCGCCACAGCGGAGCCATACCGACCGCCGCAGGGGGGCGTGAAGCGTAACGGAGCGTATCGTACTCATGTCGGCGAAAGCGCCGCGAACTTGTCGAAATCCGTCAGAAGAACCCGCCCCCGCCTTGGGGCGCGGTCGAGTCGGGCGTGTACGCGGCCTTGTGTTCTTCGAGGATGAGTTCCCTCGCCTCGTCCGCCTTCAGTTCGGCGTTCCACCCGGTGAGCATCTCGACGCCGACTTGCGTTCGGTCGACGCCGCGCTCGAAGGCGTCCAGCCAGCAAACGGCCGCTATCGCCGCGACCTGCACTTCGACCGAATCGCTCTCCTCGCCGATTCTCACCAGGGACTCCGCCAGTTTGCTGTCGAAATCCGCTCCTCGCGAACCAGACAAGCCCAGCGCTCGCACTAGTGCGACTTGCTTGCGAGGCTCGCTGTCCCCGGCGGCCTCTTGGATGACGCGCTCCGCGACCGAGAGATTGTTGCTTTTTCTCGTAGTAGCGCCCATGAGCTGCCGAGCGCGCCGCTGGACCCTTTCATTGGGGTGCGTCAGTCCGGTTATCAAGGCGTCGAGGTTCGAGTCCGTCAGGGGCATGCCCGAGCCCATGCCGTCGGACCCGAACCCGTGATAACCGGCCGGCGTCGTGAGCAGCCCCAGGGCGAGGATCGCCTCGTCGGCCTCGTCGCCGGCGAGCAGTTCGTCAAGCAGCGCACGTCCGTGGTCGCTCTGCGACGCGGCCAGCGCCGTCAGCGCCGACGGCCGCAGCGGCGACTTCCGGTCGCGAGCCCACTCCAGCAGCGTCGCTTGACTCTGTGTGTCGACGTGGCGCAGATGACTGACAAGGACGTCCGTCAACTTGCCCCACTTCTTCGCATCGCTGCGATACCGCTCGACGAGCGCCGGAAACCAATCTTCCACGGGGAGCTGCGGATCGCCCCCGGCGGTCAGCAGCTCGATGGTCCGATGCTTCAGCTTCCCGGCGCCGTCGCCGCCCCAAGTGGTGAAGTCGTACTCCCCCGCCACGTCGAGGATCGCCTCGGCCGCCTCGCGCCCCTTGCCGGCTCGGCCGAACGCCGCCATCGCCTCGATCGCGTCGATTCGCTTCTCGGTTTTCAGTTCGTACCGCCACTTCGAACGCCACTGCTCGAACGTCTGCCCGTCGTACAACAGCACCTCCCCCTGCAAGCCCGGTCGTCCCCGACCCCGACCCGGGCCTGCGGCGGCATCAAGGGGATCGGCGTACCGCTCCTGCCGGCCATACTCCGGCGCCGCCTTGCGCGTGATCTGCACGGCGACCTCAGACAGCATCTTCGAAAGCTCCTTCTTCACCGCCGCCTCGGCCTCCTCGACCGTCATCCCCCCCACCGCGACGCGGCCGTAAGCCGGCCCGAGAGCGAGTCGGCCTTGCTCGTCGAGCCGATACTCGCCGTCGATCGGCTTGTCAGGAAACGCGCCGAGCACTTGCACCACGACCGTTTCGCCCGGTCGCAGCCGCATCGTTTCCGGCGGCAGATCGCCCGAGACGTACGGCGCAGTCGGAACGGGCGCCGCCGTTGTCGCCATTGACGCTATCTTAGTCGCCGGCGCGCCCACAAGCGGATGCCCAGAGCCCCAGTTCGAGGACGGCTCGCTGGTCGCGGCGTCGGAAATAAAGGGAGAACTGCCAGACGGCGCCCAACCCGGCGGAGAAGCCCACGTAGTACGAGCAGCCTCGTGATCCGTCGTCGCCGCCGGCGCGAGCACGCGGAAATCTTTGCGGAACTCCTCGTCCGACTCTTGCCATTCCTTGCGTTGCTTCTTCGCCGCGGCGAGGAACTTCCGAATAATCGCGTCGAGGGCGCGGCGGTCCTTGTCAGGATCGGGGAATATCTGCCGAAACGACAACGTGATTGTGTTACCCTCGGTCGGGATGTAGACGGCAAGCCGACCCTCGAACGGATGGCCGATCGTCGGATCGATTCTGATTCCCAGCGAGCCGTAATCTTGATACCTCGACAGTTCCTCCCACGCGGAGTGCAGCACTGCTTGGCTCGTCAGAAGTTGCTGCCACTGTCGCAGCGACTCGTTGCGGGCCTTCGCCGCGTCGTCCGCGGTTGCATCCGGGGCAGCCGGGGCGGCGGGCACGGTCAGATGGACGACCGTTGTCCATCGTTCCATGAGTTCTTGCTGCCAATCTTGCGGGAGGTACGCGGGCGCCGACGCATAGGGATTGAACGTACTCAGGACCTGCGGGTCTTGCAACGTTACGCTCTCGCCGGCCCGCACCGGTTTCAGCTCACTCGTCGCTCCGTATGTCTTCGCCATGGGGGCGGCTTGCGATGAGCGCAGCTTTTGCAGTTCGTCCTTCTTCGCCGCGAGTTCCTCGGCCAGGATTTCTTGCACGCCGACATACTCGTCCGCCAACTCGTCTCGACGGACCTCCATTCGCTCGCTGAAGGTCCGTTCGGCCTTCTCGACCGCAACGGATCTCTTGGCATTCAATTCCGCTTGCAGTTCGGCGAGTTGCTGCTTGAGTTTCTGCATGCGCTCGACGTGCTGGGCATCGCCAGTTTGCAGGGCCGCGATCTCGTCGTTGCCGAGGGCTTGCAGGACGAACGAAATGCGACTGCGAAGCATCCCAAGCTCGGCGTCGTCCCCCAGGGCCTGCTTGACTGCGCCGAGCCGCCGGTCGGCCGACTTGAGTTTCGCCAGCTCGCGGGCCTGTTCGAGCCGACTCTCCAGCAGCCGCTTTTCCAGGTCGACGATCGCCGCCTCGATCCGCGCCTCGTCGCCGGGGGCGGACGGACGATATCCGCTCGTCGCCGGCTGCGGTCTGTCGACCTGCGTCGGCCACGGGGAAACAGGCTCGACTGTGCTGCCGTACCTTTCGCCCATCTGCTGGGGCGTCAGCATCGGGTTCGAGGGCAGCGGGATCCCCTCGCCGACCAGTCGGGCCGTCACCCGCGTCCCGGAACCCCCTTGTCGCGACTCGAACACGAACTTCGCGTTGGAATCTGCCGGCACCGTTGCGATCAGCATCCGCACGACCGTCTCCCGACCGTCCGGGGCCTGGCGAACCCCCTCCTCGATGCGGCACGGAAATCCTTGCGATTCGATATCCCCGAGCAATTGCCGCTCATCGGCCCCGGCGGGCGTCGTGGTACGGATTTCTTTGGTCCGAGATAATGGGTCTAGATCCGTCGCTAGAGTATATCGGTCCTGAGCCGCAGGCTGAGAAACGGTGGTTTGTGCTTGTCCTTCCACGGCGATCGCCTTCTGCGACACGGCCGTCAACGACACGACGCCTGCAGCAGTTGCCGCCAGCGCCGCGCCGACGACGCATACCGTACTCCGTGAAACTCGCATCGATTCGCGCTCCACATTGAGGATGCGCCGCACCCGCGACGCGAGGGGATGATTGGCCATCGCACTTGCCGCAGCGAGCCGGGGCGTCCTCGCCCCCGGCGCGCGCCGCTTCGCCGCCAGCGTCACCAACAAGTCCGCATACTCGACCGGTCGCCCGGTGAGCCCGACCACGATCGCGTCGCAGCACTCCTCGCGATCGCGGCGCACCTGCCGGCTCGCCAACCACACGGCCGGGTGGAACCACAGGCACGACTCGACCACCCGCTGGGCGAGGTTGACCGCATTGTCCCAGCGGCGGACGTGGGCCAGTTCGTGGACGAGCGCCAGCTCGAGATCCTCGGGGCCCCACCCCGTGACCGCCGCGGCCGGCAGCAGCACGAGCGGGCGGACAATCCCCACGAGCACCGGTTGGGCGATCGCATCGCTGGCCGCGACGGCGACCTGGCGCGAGATCCGCAGCGCCGCGCGAATCCGCTCGGCCGCGGCCACGATCGGCCCGTCGCTCACCGGAACGGCGTTTCGTCGCAATCGTTGGGCGCCAGTCAGCCCGAGGGCAAGCCACGCAAAGGTGACGGGCGCCCCGACGAGCCACGCCCAAGGCAAGTGCGCAACGGCCCCGTCGAGGAGCGTGTGCCAAAACGCGCCGCTCGCGCCCCCGTCGCCGTCTGCGACGAGTTGCGGCGCACTCGGAACCGGCCCGCCCCCCGCTGGCGGCTTAGCGGGCTGGGCGCCCGACGCCTCGTTCCAAGTCGCCGCCTCCGACGTCGTCGTCTCCCAATCCCCCGCAGGCGTCGGCTTGCCTGCCACGAACGGCGTCTCTTTGAGATCGATCACCCGCGGCGGCGCGCTCGGCGCCGGCGCGGGCGCAAAGGAGGGAACCCAGTTCGCGGCGTCGGCGAAGACGGCCCCAGCGGGGCTCGCCATGGGATGTGCGCCGGGGGCGGGGAGGCCTCGGCTCGCAGGGCCGTCATGTGTTGCGAGCCATGCGGCGATGGCGATTGGCGCCATCGACAAGCCGGCGAGCGTCGCCAGCGACGCGGCGTACCGCACGCCGGGGGCTGCCCGTCGCAAGGCGAGCCGCAACGTCGCCCCGACCGCCGCGACGAGCGCTCCGATCCACAACGAGTGGATCATCGTCCAACCCGCGAGCCGCCATAACGATTCCCCGACGATTGGCAAGTTCATAACGCAGGACCTTGTTCAGCGAGAGTTGGAGAAGTCGTCTGTTCCCGTCAGGGCGTCGTCAGATCCCAATCCGCGCGAGCCGCTCACCTAGTTCGTCCTCGCTTCGTGTCCGGCGCCGCGTCGATCAGCGCGCGGAGCTCGGCGAGCTGATCCGCGCTCAGCGCCCCCCCTTCGACGAGGTGGGCGACCAGCCGATCGGCCGCGCCGCTGAAGACGCGCTCGACGAGTCGATCGACGATCCGCCGCTCGGTCTTCTGCTGCGTGACGACGGCCGACCACACCGCGCCGCGGCCGCTGCCGGTCCGCTTCACCAGCCGTTTGTCGGCCATCAACCGCAGCATGGTGGCGACGGTGGTCGTGGCGACCTCGCGGTCGCGACGAATCGTTTCGCACAGCTCGCTCAGCGCGATCGGCCCGGCGGACCAGAGGACGCGCAGGATTTCGAGTTCGCCGTCGGTCGGCTGTTCGCTGGGGGGGCGGGACATGAGGGGCTCCGGAAGTCGATGCGGTCGGGCGCCGTGCGCGGCCCCGACGCCTGAATTCTAACGAATTAGAACAATCGGAATCAAGCGAATTTTGGAGAATACCGCTGAGAGCAGCTTGACGCCGCACGCAAGCTATTCGAATCGCACGACGACAAATGACGCCGGGGTCGGTCGCGGCGGAGCGGGGGGGGCGGCGGCGGAGGGGAGGCGCTCGGCGGCCAGCGCCCACGCCTCGCCGGCGGTCGGCGCCCGCGGCGCCAGCGACTCCCACGGGATCGCCGCTTCGCATTGCCATCGCTCGTCGTTCCCCAATGCGGCGACGAACCACTCCGGGTTCCAACGCGCCGCGCCCCATGCGGCGTCGGCCGTGTGACCGCGGTCGTCGACGGTCAGCTCGAACCAACTCGCGTAGTCGCGGTCGACGTCCACGAGCAGCCGCACCCGCTCGCGGCGGAAGCTCGCGCTGTCGTGCGTGCGCGGCGGACCGCCGTCGTTTGCGCCGGTCGGCGTCGCGCCGTGCGCCGTCGGCAAGCGTTCCGCCTGCAGGGCGAGGTACAAGTACTCCGCGTCCCAGGCGACGCGCAACTCCGCGGTCGGCTCGTTCGCGGCTTGCTCGGTCGCCAAGCCCGCGGCGCCGAGGGGCAACGCGGTCCCCTTGGACCAACACGCATCGTCAAGCTGCCCGTCGAGCGTCGGCGGGTCGGTCGCGGGGCAGGGGACTACCCGGTCGGGCGTCTCGCCGCGGGGATCGGCCAGCCACGCCTCGATCCGCGCCGCGTCGCCCCAGGGATTGCCGGGAGGAAGTCGCTTCACCGGTCGCAACGCCGAGGCCGAGCCGGCGCCATGCAGCTTGCGCTGCGCTGCAAACGTCGCCAGCGCCAGCGCGGGGTCGTCTCCCCATTCCTTGCGTCGAGCGATCGCCTGGTTGGCGGCGGTCAGCGCGTACTGGAGATAACTGGCGTACGGATTCGCGGGGGGCGAGTCCTCGTCGGCGACACGCTTGCCCGGCGTCTGCGGCTGTTGCGAGCGGGCCGCCTCCGCGCTGGCGTAAAGATTGACCAGCCAGCGCGTCGCCGCGAGCGCCGCCGGCTCGTCGGGGTAGCGCTCGACGATCGCTTGGCACACGATCGCCGCTTCGTTGAACTCGCCGGCGCGGGCGTTTTCGTCGGCAAGCTCGGCGAACAGCGCGGCGCCGGCGGCCGGAGAGAGATCGGCCGTCAGTTGCACCAGCTGCGCCGCGAACGCCGGATCTCCGAGCCGGCCGCGGATCATCTGCCGCACCAGCCGCACCCGAGCGGCCTCGTCTTCGCCCCCGCCGGCGACATGCGTCGCGGGCTGCACCCCCGCAGGCGCCGGCTCGGCGTCGGCCCTACGTGAATTGCAGGTGACGACCGCGATTGCCAGGGCAACCGCGGCGAACAATCGTGTCGGCATCGCCCCCCTCCTTGGTCGAGAATCCCGCCGCGATTGTACTCCCGGGGTATGCGAACCCCCAAGCCCAGCCAGGGTCCAAGGAGACTCGCGAGACTCGCATCCTGGCGCGAGTTCCGACAGCCAGCAGCCGGCCGGCAAGCTACACGTCCGCCTATACCGATTATGCCGGCGCGATCTCCGCGCCCGCCCCGGCGCCGCCTCGCGGAGTTCCGCAAGCTAAGTTTCAGTTGCCGCGGTCTCGCTGTTTGCTTCCCTCTCGTCGCTTGCCCCCTGGTTCGCCATGTCGGTCGTAGGCGCCACGCCGTCGCAGCTCGACGAACTGGCCGCTCGGGCCGGGGCGCTCTACACGCTTCCCGCCGTGGCGGTCGAGGTGTTGCAGCTCACCGACAATCCGCGCGTCGACGTGCGGGCGCTCAAGCAGTGCATCGAGCGCGACCCCGCGCTCACCGCCAAGCTGCTCCGCGTAGTCAACAGCTCGCTGTTCGGGCTCAGCCGCGAGGTGGGGGACCTCAACCAGGCGCTGGCCCTCTTGGGGGTCAAACCGCTCAAGATGCTTGTGCTGGGCTTCAGCCTGCCGGAGACGTTGTTCGCCGACGCCGGGCGCGAGCAGCTCGACTGGTACTGGCGTCACACGCTGGCCCGCGCCGTGGCCGCCCGCGAGATCTGCGAACAAGCCCTCAAACGCCCCGGCGACGACGTCTTCGTCGCGGCCCTGCTGCAGGACATCGGCGTGCTGGTGCTTCTGGCCGAGCTTGGCCCTCCCTACGCCAAGTTCCTCGGCGAGGTGATCGTCCAGCGGGCCAACTTCCACCGCGTGCAGGTCGACGAGCTTGGGTTCGACCACACCGAGCTGTCGGTCAAGCTGCTCGAACGGTGGCGCATGCCGCGGACCCTGGTCGACGCGATCGCCGAACCGCGGATCGTCAAGCGGCTCGCCAAGCTCGACGCGCCCCACGCGACCGCTTGCCGGGCGCTCCACCTCGCCGAGCTCACCGCACAACTCGTCGCCGAGCGCCGGCTGTCGGCGCTCCCCGACTTGCTCGAAGCGGGGGAGGCGTACTTCGATTGGGATCGCGCACGGTTCGACGAACTGATCGCCGCGCTCGAGCCGAAGGTCGCCCAACTGGCCGAGGTGCTCAGCGTCCCGCTCGAGGACGCCGAGGCCTACGCGACGATCGTCGCGGAGGCCCATCGGCAGATGTCGATCCTGGCCGAGGAATCCGCGGCGGACATGGCGCTTCGGGAGTCGGCGCTCGGCCGGTCCGCAACGGCGCCCGCGCTGGCCGCCGCGGCCGAGCCGGTGCGCGACGCTCTCGACGAATACCTCCGTCGGCAGGATCATGCGCTGGCGAATCTCGCCGGGTGGTCCCCCGGGGCGACGAGCATTTCTTCCGCATTCGATCGAGCCGCGCCGCGCCCCTCGCAACCGCCGGTCCCCGCCGGCCCCAGCTTGTCGCTCTCGGCAGGCGCGCTGGCGACGCGGTTCACCTTGGCCGTCGGGACGTGTCGCTCGCAACGGCAGTCGCTCAGCACGCTGGCGATCGCCGTGGAACCCGAGGACGACTCCGACGCGGTCGAGCAAGCGAGAGTCCGAGAGCTTGTCCTGCGCGTCTGGAGGCAGGCGGAGCCCGTCGAGCCGCTTCTGCCGACCGACGACGCGGCCGTGCAGATTGCGCTCTTGCCGACCTGCGATCGCCGGCAAGCCGCGGCCGCGGCAAACGACTTTGTCCGCCGCCTGCGGGCCGCGGTCGATCGACTTGTCGACGCCGAACGGTTTTCCCCGTACCGGATCTCCGCGGGCGTGGCGACGGTGAACGTCCCGGCCCGCAACTTCCCGCCGCAGGGCCTGCTCGAAGCGGCCCTCCGCTGCCTCGCCGCCAGCCAACGCAGCCAAGGGGCGGTCAAGAGCATCGAGATCAGTTGAACGGTTCCGCAGCCGGCGGCCCGTTTCCTCTCGCGGTCGGCGCGGTATGATTCGCCGATGACCGAGCCGCCTTCCTCGCCGACCGATCCCGCGCCGACTCCCCCTGCGGCGAGCTCCGCGTCGCCCGCTTCCGTTCAGCCTGTCCGCTCGCTGCGGGCCGAGGCGTTTCACGATCCGGCGGTCGAGTACCTGCCCGAGTTGCGGGTTTCGGACCTCCACTTTCGCCCGCAGCGCCGCACCTTGCTGCCGCTGATGCTGTTCGTAGCGACCTGTCTGTCGACCTTTTGGGTCGGCTGCACACGCTGGGAGCCGCTGGCGCCGCAGTACGCCGCCACCTGGGACGCGGTGGGCCGCACGATCGCCCGCAACTGGGGCACCGGGTTCGATTACATGGCCGCGGTCGTGGCGATCCTGCTCACTCACGAGATGGGCCACTTCCTGCAGACGGTCAAGCACCGCATCCCCGCCAGCTACCCCTTGTGCATCCCGGTCCCGTTTACGCCGATCGGCACGATGGGCGCCGTCATCGGCATGGACGGCATGCGAGCCGATCGCAAGCAAATCTTCGACATCGGCATCGCCGGGCCGCTCGCCGGGCTCGTGGTCGCGGTGCCCGTGCTATGGATGGGAATCAAGCGGCTCGATCTGGGGGGCCCGGTCCGCCCCGACGAGATGCAACTCTACCTGCCGCTGATCGCCCAGTGGATGCTCGAGCGCGCCCACGCCGACGCCCCCTGGGCCCACGCCCAATGGGTCGGCCTCTCGCAACTCAACCCCTACTTCATGGCCGGCTGGGTGGGGATGCTCATCACCGGGCTCAACATGCTTCCCATCAGCCAACTCGACGGCGGGCACACGATCTACGCCCTGTTCCGCGAGCGGGCCCACACGTTGGCCCGACTGTTTTTGTCGCTGGCCATCTTCTACGTCGTTGCGAATCTCGACGACGCCGTGATGTGGACCCCGATGCTCGTGCTGGTGATTTTCATGGGGATTCATCACCCCCGCACCGCAAATGATCGCGTCGAACTCGGCCCCGTGCGGTGGGCGATCGGCCTGGCGTCCCTGGCGATCCCCGTCATCTGCTTCCCGCTGCAAGGCGTGCGATAGCGCGCCTCCGCGGGACCGCTCCCGCGGCGAGCAGCACCAGGACAACGGCCGCCGGCTCGGGAACCGCGGCGTTGACGGCGCCGGCGGTCGCGGCGTGGTTGCGTTGCCAAGCCAGGAAGTCGCCCCCCGCGGTCGCCCCTTGCTGGTTCCCGTATTCCGTTTGCCATACGGCAAGGTCTGCGCCGTTGACGCGGCCGTCGCCGTTGAAATCGCCGCTCGCCGGGCCGGGCGTGACCCCGACCACGCGCAGCGCGACCGACTGCGGCTGGTAATCGACCAGCCACGCCAGATGCGGATCGAGCGGGGGGAGCGCGGTTGTGTGGAACGTTCCTTGCACGCCTCCGGCCGCCTCCAACAGCGTGAACGAGGTTCCGATCGACGGCTGATAGAAAACGAAGTCGCTGATGAGCGAGAAATCGAGCTTGCCCGCGAGCCGGGCGACGCCGCCGACGGCCAGCGGCGTCGGTGGCGGCGAAAGGTTCGACGGTTCGGACGCAATCTTGAGCGTTCCGCTTGAGAACTGATTGAAATCCCCCTCGACCGTCAGCTCGCCCCGTTCCACGGCGACGGTTGCGGCGTTCGAGATGTTTCCCGTGACGGCGAGCACTTGTTTCAGTCGGATCGCCAGGGTTGCGTTCGAGACGTTTTCGACGCCCAGGTCGATCGTCCCCCAACCCTCGACGACCCCGCTGTTGCGTAGCATGCCCTGTCCGCCCCGCGAGGCGGGAGGGGCGCCGCGCACGTTTCCGCCGAGCAGGCGCAACACGCCTCCCGGGTTGACGACAAGGCTGTTCGAAGACGCGACTTCGAGCGTTCCGCCATCGGCGATCCAAACGTTGGCGGGGCCGTTCGTGAGCGAGCTTGGTCCGAGGAATACGCTGGTTGCGCGCAGCGTCGATCCGGCGCCGGAGATGAACACCGAGTTGGCGTCGACGCTTGCCGATGGGTCCGGCACGTTCAGCGCACTGGAGACGACTCGCCCCCCTTGGGTCACGGAGAGATACGCCGAGGGACCGCGGACCGTCAGCGCCGCCGCGAGATTGAGCGACGACCCCTCCCCGCTCACGAACACGTGGGCTGCGGGGGGCGTTGCGGGGGGCGTCGAGCTTGTCGCCGTCGTGCCCAGCGTGAGGCTGGTGACCGCCAACGTTCCGCCGTTGCTGACGCGAACGTGGCTTCTGCCGCGTCCGAAGACCCCCACCTGCATATCGCCGAAGGCGCTCCACAGCGAGCCGGCGCCGGCGACCTCGAGCGTCGCCGTCCCGCCGTCGTTGCGCGAGTTGACGCTTATGACTCCGAAAGGCGTCAAATTGAGGAACGTTCCGCCGTCGAGAATCTTCATCTCGGCCGTGCCGTAGCCGTTCAGACTCACGCCGCCGCGATTGATCCAGGTCGAGCCGACGCCGCTGACGGCGACGGATCCCGAGGCCGGTCGCGACGCGTCGCCGACCGTCAGCGAGCCGGATTCGATGCGCCCCCCGTTAACGGCGATCGCTTTCCCCGTTCCTCCGCCGAGCCCCAGAAATATCAAACTGGCATTGGTCCACCACGATCCAGGGCCGTCGACGACGACCTGGCCGTAGCCCCCTTCGACTCGACCCAAGAACGCCGAGCTCGTGGCGAGTCGTCCTTTGTCGACGACCGACACGAGTCCCAGACCGCCAAGACCGGTGGTGAGCGTCTCGGCTTCGACTCGCGATCCTGCGTCGGACACGTGGAGCACCCCGACGGCGGTAGCCGCGCTCCCCAGAGTGAGGATTGGCGCAGTCAGTTCCGACCCGTCGTCGACGGCCACCGAGCCGTACCCAGTTTGACCGATCAACGAGGTCCCGTTCGGAGAACCCGACAGCGTCACGTCTCCTTGCGTCGTCACCGCAGCGGGCGAAAACTCGGCGACGAACAAGATCGGCGCCAGCACGAGGACGACCTGCCAGAACGAGACGCCAGGATTGCCGACCCGACGCTGCGCCAGGAAACGACGCAAGGGCGGAAGACTTCCGCCCGCAGACTGCTTGAACATGATGAGAAGCTCCCGACCGACCGGGGCCGCCCCTGCGCCCCGCTCGATACAGGCGCGAGTATCGCTTCTCAATCACATTCGGGTCAAGCCAATTCTCTTCACGGCACGAAGAGCGCAACCGAGGCGGAGCCAAGCCGCCGACGGGGCGACGCGATCGCTGCAACTCGCCGCTTTCCGGTTGCGGCCTAGCGCCCGCGACGACCTCCACCGCCGCCACCGCCGCCACCGCCGCGGATCGCGTTGCCGCCGCCGCCTCCCCCTCCGCCGCCGGAGCGGAGTTGCATCGTGCCTTGTCCGCCGGTGTTGCCCTGGGGCGTGAAGCTGCGCATGTTCGCGCCGCCCCCTCCTCCTCCTCCGCCGCTTGGTGCAAACGAACCGCGTCCCTGCGGGCGATACGACGGCGTGCCTTGGATGGCGTTCTGCCCGCCGCCGCTCTGGATTCGCGGCGCATTTCCCGCTGCGGGCAACTGCCGCATGCCCGGTTGCCAACTGCCGGAGGGCATCGACTGACCGGGCGTGACGCTGCGCCGGTAACTTTGGTTCGGCGCGCCGACGCCAGGGTTCACGTCCACGTTGCCGCGGTACGTTCCCTGCAGGCGCGGAACCGCGTTGTTGCCGGGGGCGGTTTCGACGGCGCCCCCCGTGCTCGGCAGGTAACGGTACGAGCGGCCCGGAGCGACTTGCCGTTGCGGCGCGCCGTTCGCGTTGCCTATGTTCCCCGCGGCGCTGTTCGCGTTGCCCTGGCCGAGGCCGATCTGGCCGCCGCCGGAGATGACGCGGCGCGAGCCGTCGACGCTGCCGCCGCTGCGGACCTGGGCGTTGGAATCGCCGCCGATCGCGCTCCCCGGACCGGTCGTGCCGATCGTGGCGTTCGCCTGTCCGCCGCCGGCGAAGCCCGGTCGCGACCCGCCGGGGCGCGAACCCGCTTGACGGTCCGGGCCGGGCAGCGCGTCGCCGTCGAGCTTCAGCCGTCCGGTGGCCCCCGGGGTCGTCGCGATGTTGCGCTTCGTCGTCGCATTGCGAGCCAGATCTTGCGCAGGCCCCCCGCTGCGGGGGACGCCGTCAACGCGGGCCGACGCATCGCCGAGGGTCGTCCGATTGCGGACTTGCCCGCCCGTCTCCAGCGCGGGCTTGCCGGCCCGAATCCGGCTTGAGACGTCCCCGGTCAAGTTCGTTTCGGCGGCGATCCGCTTCTTCTCAAAGCCGCGCCACTGTTCGATGTTGCCGGAAATCTTCGCCCGCTCGGTCGCGGTGGTCGCGCGGGTCGCGACGTTCAGCCCGTGATCGGCAAGCTGCCTGTGATTCGCCAACACGATGTCGGCGCCCCCGGGACGCGGTCCGCCGCGCCGCTGCCCGTCGCCGGCACGATCCCACTGATCGAACCGCCGGTACTGCTGTTCGAGGTTGGCGTGCCAGTTGTGGTTGTGCCGCCCGTCGTGCCAGCGGTGATACGCGAACAGCGGGTCGTAGAACCCGGGGCCGCGTCGGTGATACGCATGCCACGGATAGAACCCGAGATTCACGAAGCTCGGTCCGAACCCGCCGTAGAAGTAGTGGTGCCGATACGGGTTCACGAACAGGTTGACCGTCAGCAGGTTGATGTTCACCACCGCCCGCGGCCGATAGACGAACCCGGGGCGCAGGTACAGCGGCGAGCGCCAGTACACCGACGCGTACAGGAACCCGCGCCGCACGATCGGACGGTCCCAGAACCCGGAGACGTACACGAATCCGCGCGGCGTGTAAGCGTAGTACGAGGGGACCCACACCCAGTTCGGCTGCCCGACGTACCAGTACCCGGCGCGCCAAGCATAGGCGTTGTTCTGATAGATCCAACAGCCGGGAATCCAGAAGTGGTTGTCGCTCGGAGCGGGGCTCGACGGGCCCTGCTCAAGACTCTGCGGCGGAGCCGGCAGATAGGCGATCTCGGCCGCCTCTTCGCCGACCCAGAAGCCGGGCGACCAGACAAAGCCCCCCTCCAGCGGCGACCAGTGTCCGGGGACCCAACGCCGATCCGGCGGGGCGTTGCGCCAGACGCCGCTGACCCACGCGAAGTCGTTCTGGTCGGGCGACCACATCCAGTAGCCGGGGATCCAGATCACGTTGGCCCCTTCGGGGCGCACCTCCGGGGGCAGTTCGTTGATCGGCTCGGGGGGCTCGCGCGGCACGAGCGCCTTGCCCAAATCTTGGTGCATGGCCGGGTCGACCATCGGTTCGGCGAACGCTTCGTGAATCGGCCCGCGGTCGAGGACCTGCAACCCGTCAGCCGCAGCAACCTCGCCGCCAAGGACGGCCAGACCGCCCGGAGCGGGCGGCGGAACGTCGTTGTCCAATCGCGGCAGCGCCGGGGGAGCCAACTCGGGCGCCTGTGCCGCCGCGGGCGAGACCCCGACCCCCACGGCCAGGACGACGCTGTTCAGAGCGACCACGGTGCGCGTCGTCAGGACGCGGACCGACATGCGAAGAGTTGAATAGGCGGCCATGATTTTCTCCTCCCCGAAGCGCGACGCGGTCGTGACGACCCGTGCGGCAAGAAATTGGTGCGGGCCTGCGTAACGCCCGCGGCTGGTCTTCCGCTATTGAACCAATAGCGCAGAACTCGCCGGGAACAAGCAGTGCAAGCCCTGCGCCGCTGCGGGCGTCCCTGCGCGCACTGCGACGTAACCTGCCGCGAAATAACCAGTTGCAACCCGCGGATCATCCGCGCCAGGCCCGACTGGAACAGCCGCCCACGCAGTCAATTTGACGGCAAGCGCCGTCGAATCGGCCGAGGCGTCACCAATCTCCCGGCTCGCCCCAGACGGATTGACGGTACAGCACCAGTCCGTGGGCCGCGTGGTAGAGGGCGCCGCACTCGAGGTCGAGCTTGCGGGTCCGTTCCAGCAGGTCGCACAGAAAAACGACCGCCCGGCGGACCCATGCTTCCTGGAGTTGCTCGCGCGAGAGCGACAGCGACAGGAACTCCAGGATGTGCCCCGTCGCGGCAAGATGCTCGTCGATGCTGCGGCTGTTCGACGGGCGTTGGAAGAACATGATCGAGAACGCCCCGTTGGGGAGCTGGTACTCCCGCGCCGTGGCGATCGCCCATCGCACCCGAGCTTGCACCGCCTGCCAGTCGGCGGTCAGTTCGCGGTCGGGGTACGCGGCCTTCCAGCGATTGAGCGCCATCGCCAGCCCGATCAGCCGGTGCGTTCCCCCGCACGCCGCCCCGAGGATCCGCTCCATCCAGATCATTTCGTCGAAGCTCGGCCCTGCTTCCATCCCCGCCAACCGGCCCAGCGACCACGTCTCGCCGTCGCGGGCCTGCCATGTCTGGTCGAGCGGCTTGAGATAGTGCGACAACTCGATGATCGTCCAACTGCTTTCCTTCCCCTCGTAGCAGTCGTACATCGACCGGCGGATGAGATCGTAGACCTGGTACTCCTCGGCCCCGACCTTGATCTTCTGGTCGTGCGGCACGTGGCACTGGGCGATGATCGCCAGCCACTGGTCCTCGTGCCCCTGGCCGAAGCGCCCCGGTTCGATCTCGGCCCGCAGGCCGAACTCGGTCGGGGTCATCGTCCACCCCCGCATCGGCTTGCCCGCGAACAGCCAGTCGAGCGTGTTGACCGGCTGATCGCCGTCGAGCACCTCGAAGTCGCGGCCGAAAGCGAGCACCCCGTGGAGAATTTGCCAGGCCGCGTTCTCCTGGAGACTCATCTGCCGTTCGCGGTACGTGAACCGCAGAACCTCGTCGATGCGATCCCGCAGGGCGTCCCCCGCCATCTCGGGGAGCTTGCCTTGGACCACCCGGGCGGCGCCCCCGGCACTCGCAGCCGGAGGTTGCTCGGCCCCCTCGGCAGCGGCCGCAAAAGCGGGACAGGCGGTCAACCAGACGGCGGCAAGGACCCGGATCATAGCGTGCTCGAATCGGCGTCGAACGGGCCGAACCATCTTCGGCCGGCCGCGTAATAGGTGGTATCGGGGTGAAAACGTCCGCAGGGGCCAGTGTAGGCCGCGACGCGACGAATTTCACCCTCCCGCCGCGGCAAGACGATCGGCACGCCACGTGCACCCTTCCGCAATCCGTGAGTCCGACCGCCATTTTGGCGGTTGACTGACGACGGCCCCCCGAGAGACCCTGCTAGGGGCCGCCCACGAGCCGCCCGCGAGTCACCAATCACCAGCCGCCAATCACCGTTCCTATGTTGATGCACTTCGACCCCCTGTACTTCCTCTACCTCGCTCCCGGCTTGCTGTTGGCGTTGTGGGCTCAGTCCAAGGTCCGGTCGACCTACGCCCAAGCGCAGCAGGTCCCGTCGCGCCTCACCGGGGCCGGCGCCGCGCGCCACATCCTCGACGCGGCCGGGTTGCAGGACGTCGCCATCGAGCCGATCGGCGGCGAACTCTCCGACCACTACGACCCGCGCGCGAAAGTCCTCCGGCTCAGCCAGGGGGTCTACGGCGCTCGGTCTCTGGCCGCGGTGGGGATCGCCGCGCACGAAGCGGGCCACGCCATCCAAGACGCCAAACGCTACGCCCCGCTCGTGCTCCGCAACCTGGCCGTCCCCGCGGCCAGCTTCGGCGGCAACATCAGTTCGCTGTTGATCATGGCGGGCATCGGGCTGTTGTACAGCCAGATCGCGCTGGGCGGATTGTTGCTCAAGGCGGGCATCATCGCCTTCGCGTGCGTCGCGATCTTCCAGGTGATCAACCTGCCGGTCGAGTTCGACGCCAGCAAGCGCGCCAAGGCCCTGCTGGTGAGCCACGGCATCGTCCACGAACAGGAGATGGGTCCCGTGAACAGCGTGCTCAACGCCGCCGCGTGGACGTACGTCGCCGGCACGCTGCAGACGATCATGATCCTGCTGTACTACCTGATGCGCTTCAGCGGCGGCAGCCGCGAGTAAGCCGCGCCGGCGGAGCCCCCCGAGCCGCGAGTCCCCGACTCGCCGGGCGTCACGCCGCGCACCTGGATTCCCGGCCTTCGCAGCGGTAGGATGAACTCGCGGCGGCTTTCCGCCGCGGCTCGTCCGTTTCCCTGCGGAGGTCAGGAATATGCTGCAAAGGCTTTGCAACCACGCGTCGCTTGTGATCGTCGGAATGATTGTCGGCGCCGCCCTGGCGGCGGGCTGGCACGGGGTCAGCCGCGTCGTCCCCGCCTACGCCACCGCGACCCACGGGTCCGACAACTTCGCCATCGCCACGGGGCTGGTCGACGACGGCATCGAGGCGCTCTACTTCCTCGACTTTCTCACCGGCGACCTGCGGGCTGCGGTCATCAGTCGCCGAACCGGGCAGTTCAGCGCGTTCTTCCAGTACAACGTCCTGGGCGACTTCGCCAGCGTCAGCGACTCCCCCAAGTTCCTCATGGTCACCGGCACGGCCGACATCCCCCGCGGGCGGGGCGTGACGCAAATCAGCAAGAGCCTGATCTACGTCGCCGAGGCGACCAGCGGCCAGGTGTTCGCCTACGTCCTGCCGTTCAACAGCACCCTGAACGCCGCCGGCAAGGTTCAGTCCGGCCAGTTCATCCGCGTCGGCGGCGGATTCTTCCGCGACGCCTTCGTCCGCGATCCTTGAGCGTCAAGAATTGCGAAGATTCGAAAGTGCGAACCACGTCCCGCACGAGGAACTCCGAAAGCTGTCGAGTTCGCTAAGTTTCGTGCTTCGGATTTCGAGTTGCCTGAGCTCAGCATGATCACCATCCAACTCAACGGCGCCGACCGACAGATCGCCGCCGGCGCTACGGTCGCCGATTTGCTCGCCGAGTTGGAGCTCGACCCCCGACACGTGGCGGTCGAGCGAAATCTCGAGCTCGCCCCGCGCACCGCTCACGCCGACGTGCGTCTCGCCCCCGGCGATCGCATCGAGATCGTCACCCTCGTCGGCGGAGGGTGAGCGCGGAACGCGAGGACCAGAGAATCATGGGACCATGGGCCGACAGGCTTGAGTCCGATCGCTTCGTTCGGGTGGAAACTGACTCGATCCTGACGTCCCATGGCGCCATCGTCCGATGGTCCCAGAATACCGCTGTCCCGCTCTCCCCCCGTCCTCGTTCCCGTTCCTGACGGCAGCCAAACTATGAGCAGCACCGCCATCGCTCACGACGACCCCCTTGTCATCGGCTCGCACACGCTTGGCAGCCGGCTGATCGTCGGCACGGGGAAGTACGCCACCTACGCCCTCATGGGCGAAGCGCTCGAGCGCAGCGGCGCCGACTGCATCACAGTCGCGGTGCGGCGCGAGCGGCTCGTCGACGCCCAGGGGAACAACCTGCTCGACTTCATCGACACGTCGCGCTACACGCTCCTCCCCAACACGGCGGGGTGCTTCAACGCCGACGACGCGGTGCGAGTCGCCCGGCTGGGACGCGAGATTCTGCTGGGGCTCGACAACCCCGGCGCCGATTGGGTCAAGCTCGAGGTGCTCGCCGACGCCAAGACGTTGCTCCCCGATCCCGTGGCGACGATCGAAGCGACCGAGCGGCTGGTGGCCGACGGGTTCCAGGTCCTCTGCTACTCGACCGACGACCCGATCGTCGCCCGGCGACTGAAAAACGCCGGCGCCGCCAGCGTGATGCCCGCGGGAAGCCCGATCGGCTCGGGGCAGGGGATCCTCAACCCCAACAACATCCGCATCTGCATGGAGTACCTCAAGGACGGCGACCCCGACTACCCCGTGATCGTCGACGCGGGGGTCGGCGCCGCAAGCGACGTCGCGATCGCCATGGAACTGGGGGTCGATGGCGTGCTGCTGAACACGGCGATCGCCCACGCCCAGGACCCGCTGTTGATGGCCGACGCGATGCGCCACGCCGTGAGCGCCGGACGGTTGAGCAGTCTCGCCGGCCGCATTCCGAAGCGGTTGTACGCGACCGCCAGCAGCCCGGAAGAGGGGACGATCACCGCGGGGCCTCAATAGTGTGCGGGCCGACGCTGTGCTAAGCTGCAACTGGGAGACGAGTTGCAGTCGGAGATGAATGCCCGACGATGAGTCAGTTGCTCGCTGCTGCGCTTGACAGGCAGCGTTTTCTGACAAGTCGCGGACGGGAGTTGTGCATCATCGGCGGGCTCGCGTTGCAACGCTGGGGACAGCCTCGGCAAACGGCCGATGTCGACGTCACGCTGCTGACGGAGATCGGCGATCGGTTGCTTGAGTTGCGGAAGCAGCTGGATTCCGAAGCGTCGTCCTAACCGTCACTCGTCGCGCGAGGCCCCTTTCGTGCCCGACACGGACGTCATCACCCCGCTCGACGTGCTCGGTCCGCAGGGGCTCGTGGCGCAGCGGATCGGCGCGAAATACGAACAGCGGCCGCAGCAACTCGCGATGGCCGATGCGGTCGCCGCAGCGATCCGCGCGCGCAAGCACTTGATCGTCGAGGCCGGCACGGGGGTCGGCAAGAGCTTCGCCTATCTCGTCCCCGCGATCCTCGCCGCGACCGAGCCCGGTCCGCAGAAGCCCCCCCGGATCGTCGTCTCGACCCACACGATCAGCCTGCAAGAGCAGCTGATTCGCAAGGACCTGCCGCTGCTCAACGCCGTGCTGCCGCGCGAGTTCTCGGCAGTGCTCGTGAAGGGGCGCCGCAATTACCTCAGTCTCCGCCGGCTGCAGGGGGCGGTCGTCCGCAAGGCGAGCCTGTTCGACACGAGCGAAGCGTACGACCAGCTGCGCGAACTGCGCACCTGGAGCGAGGCGACCGTCGACGGCTCGCTCGCCGACCTGTCGCACAAGCCCCTCCCCGAGGTCTGGGACGAAGTGGCCAGCGATCACGGCAACTGCATGGGACGCCGCTGCCCGACGTACAACAAGTGCTTCTATTACCAGGACCGCCGCCGCGTGCAGCACGCCCAAGTCATGGTCGTGAACCACGCGCTGTTCTTCAGCGATCTGGCCCTGCGCAAGAACGGCGTCAGCATCCTGCCCGACTACGATGTCGCGATCCTCGACGAAGCCCACACCGTCGAAGCCGTCGCCGGGGACCACCTGGGGATCGCGATTTCCAGCGGGCAGATCGAGTACGTCCTCTCGCGGCTCTACAACGACCGGACCAACAAGGGGCTGCTCGTCGGGTACAAGCTCGACCAACTCGCCCAGCGCGTCGATCGGTGCCGCTACGCCGCCAGCGAGTTTTTCGCCGACGCGTGGGAGTGGAAGACGACCTCCGCCGCGAAGAACGGTCGCGTGACGCAGCCTCCGCCGTTCGCCAACACGCTGAGCAAAGAGTTGCAGGAACTGGCCCGCGGCGTGAAATCCGCCGGCGATGCGCTTCCCCAGGAGACCGAGCGGCAAGACTTCACCGCGGCGTTCCAGCGGCTCACGTCCCTGGCCGGCGAGCTGCACGCCTGGCACGCCCAGCAAGTGGCGGACGCGGTCTACTGGATCGACAGCAGCTTCACCCGCCGAGGAACCCCGCGGCTCACCCTCGCCGCGGCCCCGATCGACGTCGGCCCCGCGCTCCGCGAGCAACTGTTCCAACAGACGCCGACCGTGGTGCTGACCAGCGCCACGCTGGCGGTCGGTTCCCCCCCGTCGTTCGATTTCTTTCAACAGCGGATCGGTCTTTCGCAGTGCGAGAAGTTGCAACTGGGCAGCCCGTTCGATTACCGCGCGCAGGCCGAGCTCGTCACGCTGCGCGACATGCCCGACCCCGCCGTCCAGCGGGACGATTACGAACGGGCCGCGATCGAAGCGATCAAGCGGCTGGTCCGCACCAGCGACGGGAGGGCGTTCGTGTTGTTGACCAGTTACGACATGATGCGCCGCGTGGCGAGCGCCCTGGGCCCGTGGCTTCGTTCGCACAACCTGGGGCTCATCAGCCAAAGCGACGGGACCCCCCGCTCACGGATGCTCGAGCTGTTTCAGGAGAACCCCCGCTCGGTGCTGCTGGGGGTCGACAGCTTCTGGCAAGGGGTCGACGTGCCGGGCGACGCGCTCGAACTGGTGATCATCGCCAAGCTCCCGTTCAGCGTCCCCGACAAGCCGCTCTTGGAAGCGCGGCTCGAGGCGCTCCGCGCCGCCGGCGGCCAGCCGTTCCGCGACTACCAACTCCCCGAGGCCGTGCTCAAACTCAAGCAAGGCTTCGGCCGCCTGATCCGCACCCGCACCGACCGCGGCCGCGTGGTCATTCTCGACCCGCGCGTGACGACCAAATCCTACGGCAAACTGTTCCTGGCGTCCCTGCCGGACTGCCGGCGGGTTGAGGAGTAAAGACCCTAATTCGCGGCGAGGCTGCTGGCGGCAAGCTTCGCCCGGCTTGGCCAAGTTCGCGCGCTGCTGGCAGCCGACAGACCCCCTCTCTCCGAATGTCATCCGCAGAGGTGGAATTCCGCAAGGCGAGTTAAAGCTCGACCGATAAGTCCTTCCGGGATGGATTCAAGTTCGCGACGCCGGGACCCGCCCCGGCGTCGGCTAGACGAATGCTTGCGGCTGTCGCCCGACAGCCTTGCCCCGATTCCCTGCCGCGACGCCGAGGCGGAGCCTCGCTCGCGGAAACGGACCGCGCCGGCCGCGAGGCGTTGCGTCCG
This sequence comes from Pirellulales bacterium, assembly GCA_019636345.1. Lineage (NCBI taxonomy): Bacteria > Pseudomonadati > Planctomycetota > Planctomycetia > Pirellulales > Pirellulales bacterium. The sequence continues at coordinate 450,141 of JAHBXQ010000003.1, forward strand.
TCACTTTCGTGCAAGGATCGCACAATGTCACTGCGCCGCCGCTCTCTTGCCGTCCGTCGGTTGGCATGCGTTTGGGCTTGCTTGCTGGCGACGGGGCTCTCGTCGCCGCCGGCCCGGGGGGACCACTTCTTGGGTCGTCTCGGCCGCCTCGTCAAGGAGAAAGAGTATCACGGGGTGGAACCCGCGACCTGCTCCGACGGAGCGATCGAACAACTGGCGATGAACATCGACTGGCTCGAGCACCACATCGACACCTACGGCAGCGTCGTCGCCAAGCAGCCCGACGTCTGGGGCGAGGCTCGGCTGACGAAGCATCGCGACGAGTTCGAGCGAATCCTGTTTCAGGAGCTCAATCAATTCGAGTTCCAACTCAACGGCGTCATTCGCCAGTCGGACCAATCGTTCGCCGCGGCGGCGCTCGCGTTGAGCGTGGCCGCGTCCGCGCCCGCCAAGGCGGGGGACTCGATCAATACGACGGTCGAGGTCGGCGATCCCAAATCAATACTCCCGCAGTCGCCGACCGCCAAATTCGACACAAGCTACGACCTGAAGCGATTCGACGGCAACGACAAGATCAATATTGAGCCCGCCGTCTATCTCAACCAATTGTCGCGCTACGTCCAACATCTCCACGAGCTGCGGCGGATCAACGAGGGAGACGACACGAGCGACTCCCCCGGCTACGCGCTCGACCTGGTGCGGATCCCCGTCTCGATCCTCCCCGGCAAACTGACGCGCGAGGGCTTTGGCGCCGAGATTACGGTCACGGCCACTCCGGTTCTGACCAACGACCTGCTGACGACGACGTTCCGCAACTTGGTCATCAACGACCTCGTCGACCAACTCAGCCTGCCGTTGCTGAAGCTCGCCGAAGGATCGCAAAAGCGGCGGGAAGCGAAAGCCGCTGAGAAGAAGGCTTCAGAGCAATTCGAAAAACTTGGCGGGACGAAAGCACTAGTTGAAGTTAATTGTTTCCACCAGCGCATCACAGGTGCCGTGAACTCTGACCAGTTGCTAGGCAAGGTTCTTGGGGACATGCTCAAGTCACAGCATTCTTCAATTCGAGAACTTGCAGAATGCTATTTGGCGGAACTGGACGATCGCGCCTCGATTGCCTCAAAAACCACGTCATCGACTGCGAAGTATCCGAAACTCAATTCATATAGCACAGTCAGGATGTACGCGCTGAGCGAGGCGAACTTAGCCAGCGCAAAACAAGCGCAGTCGCTGATTGACATGCGACAACGGGTAGAGAATCTCCCTAAAGAGAGGCAAGAAGTTGTGACGGAACGTCTTTCCTCTCAGACGAAGGAAATGGCTAAAGTCATTTCAGATCGAGCGGAGAATCTCGCACAACGCATTGCTGAGATGAAGCAGAAACTTGACGAGGCCAACGAAAGAGCGATGTCGTCCGAGGATGCCGTGAGAGCTCAAGCCCCAAACGCCGTCTCCAGTCGCGGTCGTCGCTCTCGCTTTCCTTTGCCCCCCTCGCAGATTCTGGCTGTGTTCGGCATCGAGAATCTTGAGGGCATCGCGGACGAGTTCTACTCCGCCTACGAAGGCCGCAACGTCCGTTGGAAGGGAGACGGTTCCTGCAAGACGGATTGCCGCATCGACCTGCTCGACATGCGACGCTGGTTGCAGGAGGAGCTCGACGCCGCGTTTGAATTACTCGTCCAACCCGGGCGAGTTGAAACGTGGTACCAAGCGTCCGCCCCGCAGTTCGGACTGGCCCGGGCGATTCGCGAATGCCGCTTGGCCGACGTTCCCGGCGGGCCGAACGACGAGGGCGAGAGCGTCGCGACCATTCGCGGGCGATTCTTCCAAGGAATCTGTCCGCGCAATGTCGTGGTCGATCAGCTAGGAATCGGGTGCGGGCAACCGCGCACGACCATCGAGTGCCTCGCCTGGGCTGTGGCCGTCGACTCGGCCTTGCTCAACGCCCGGCTCAACGAGGACGTGCGCCGCACCGCCGTCGCCAAGCAGTGCTACGAACTGCAGTCTGATCGCGATCTGTGCTTCTTCCTCCCCGCGCCGCAGCAGCCGGGAACAAGTCCGGGTATCGAAGAACTGGTTGCCGAGCACCTGGAAGCGGCCGAAAAGTTCCAGCAGTACGTCCGCTGCCGGTGGCCGATCCACGTGTTCGCGATTGACCCCTGTTCGCAGGAGCAGAACATCGCCGACTACTCCTCGCGCCGGCGCGAGTTGCAGCTTGCCCTGTCGATGGGCTTCGTCCAGGGCCAGATCGGCGCCAACGCACTGATGCAGCACAGTCGCCAGCTCGAGACCGAAATCGAGACGATCTCGCTCAACCAAACGATCGTCGGGTTCGGCCACGGCAGCAACACGTTCGGCTGGCGGTTTATGCCGCGCGTCCAGGCGCTCGATCAACCGGGAGCGGCGGGGACCGTTTGGCAGTCATTGCGCGGGACGCCCCGCGACCACGACCTCCGCAAGCGGCAACTCGAACCCGGGATGCGCGAGTGCGTGGCCATCGTCATGATGCCTTCGTTCGTGCCCTACGTTGATTTCGACGTCCGCTCGAACTGGTACCGGCTCACGAACCCGAAAAACGCCGCCTTGACTATGAAGGACACGGTCCGGCTCAGCCGCGCCGTCGCCGCCATGCGCAGCTCTCGGGCGCAGTGCGCCAAATGCGCCCACTGCTATCGCGACGGCGAAGTCGATCGCCTGATGAAGCGCGTCGAACAGCTCGACGCCGAGCTTCCTCTGCAAACGATGCGACAGCAGATTCCGTTCGAGAACACCCTGGGCGGCTTCGAGATGTTCAATTCGGGCGTGACCGATTTCGCGCCGGAGCTGTACGGCTGGTACGGCGCCCCGGGGATTGTGCTCGAGAGCGACGTTGCGAATCTGTATCATTGCGGATGCTACGCGGACTGTCAGTATTGCAAAGATGGCGGCGACAAGTGCTTCCGCGCCTCGTTCGCAGGAGAGAACTACGCCCAGACCGCTGATCGCAACAAGAAAGCCCTGCCGCTGCCCACCTGCGAAGGCGCCGGCACGACGCTGTTTCTGGTGGGCAATCACCTCAGCGTCCACGATACGAAAGTCATCGCCGGCGGGGTGTGCATCCCCGACGTGCGGCTCGTCAGCCGCGAGATCATGCGGGTCACAATCCCCTCGTGCGTCAGCAAAGTGGAGGTCGAGGGCAAGCCGTACGTCGCCGTCTACGCCGCCACGCCGTACGGCGTGACGAACCACCTCCACATTCCCGTTGCCGAGAACCCGCTTAAGAAGGCCGAATCCGAATTGGCGAAAAAGGTGACCGATCTGGAGACCGCGGTCAAATCGCTGGCGACCGCCGCCCCAGGCTTCTCGGCGGGATCGGCCAAGATCGGGGTGACGGCCAACTGCAACGAGCAGACCCGCGCGCTCGAGTTCGCCACAAGCGTCCCGGCGCACGTCGACCTGAAATTTTCGACTCCGTACGTCGAACCTTGCCATGCTAACGTCGTGATGGCCGTCAAGTACGCGGGACAGTTCCAAGGCGCCGTGATTTGCCTGACAAGCCAGCCGGTCGCCGTGGCCGACGAAATGGGCGTGCGACTGACGCTCGGCAGCAATGTTGCAAGCGAAATCGTCCAGCGGATCGCCAATGCGCAACCGACGATCACCGCCGGCAGCTTCGACGAAAAGAAGCTATTGAAAGCGTCGGCGCACCTGTTCCTCCAGAAGCCGGGTTGCTGCCAGACTCCGCTCCGCGGCGAGATTCCGATCGAAATCAAGTTGGCCTGCGAGTGTTGCGCCAAGGCGGCGCCGGCGACTTCGGGAGGCGAAAAACCGGCCGAGGCGGTCCCCGCCGGGCCTGCTGTGCCGACTCCGGGTCCGACGCTCCCTGCGCCTGCCGCGCCTGCGGCGCCGGCTGCGACTTCGTGCAATTGTGCGGATGCCGGAACTGCGAGTCTGTTCATCCGCTGATGGGTCCCGGAACGCGTCGCGTCAATCCCCCGCGGAGGCCAGCAGCGCCGCGGGGTCGAATCCCGCCGGGGCCAGCTGCGCCAGGTTGATCAGTGCGTCCCCTTGTTGCACCAGCGGGTTGTTCGTGTGGCCGATGACGATCCCTGTCTCGGGCGACGTCACCGGCGTGGCGTCGTCGCCGAAGACGTCGGCGATCACGCCGATCCGTTCCTTGGGAGCGACGCGGGCGCCCAGCTTCGTCTCCAGTCGCAGGATGCCGCCGTGGCGGGCGCGGATCCAGGTCGTCCGCTCCACGAGCGCCGAGTGGGCCCCCTTGCGCTTCGGCGCCGTGCGGCGCATTTCGAGCGCCGCCAGCACCCGCAGCACGCCGTCGCGCCCCAGGCGAATCGCCTCGTCGTCGAACCGCAGCGGTTCGCCCGCTTCGTAGACGATGGTGCGAATGCCGTGGGCGGTGGCCGCCTTGCGCAGCGAGCCCTCGATCGCCCCGGCGTGCATCAGCACCGGCGCGGCGAATGCCTCGCTCAGGGCTCGCGTCTCTTCGTCGTGCAGGTTTGCGCGAATCTGCGGCAGGTTCGTCCGGTGGTTCGACCCCGTGTGCAGGTCGATGCCGTACTGGCACTTCAGCACGATCTCCTGCATGAACAGGTGGGCGAGCCGCCCGGCGAGCGAGCCGCGCTCGCTCCCGGGGAACGAGCGATTGAGATCCCGGCGATCAGGCAGATACCGGCTCTGGGCGTTGAAGCCGAAGACGTTGACGATCGGCGCCGTCAGCAAGCACCCCGCCAGTTGGGCGGGCTCGGTTTGCTCGAGCACCTGCCCGATGATCTCCACGCCGTTCACTTCGTCGCCGTGGACCGCGGCGCTGATCCACACCGTCGGCCCCGCCTTGGCGCCGTTCACGACGACCACCGGCAGCGAGAGCCATGTTCCCGTCGGCAGACGAGCGACAGGAATCTCCAGCCGCCGCCGCTCTCCCGGCTGCACGATCGTCCCGGCGATCTCGATGGGCAGGTTCTTGTGTCGCATAGTCGCTGCTCATGGAACCGCCACGGATGCCAAGTGCGCCCAGGCGGAGCTAAGTCAAGGAACCTCAGGCGAACGCGGAGGACGGTCGGGCAGGGCTTGTTCAAAACGGGATCCGCGTGCCGCTGCCTTCACGCGGACGCTCGATCCTCTTCTTGGCGTCCCTGGCGGTTCGAACTGCAGAGGCGCAACGTCATCCCCGCCCCCGGTCGCGCTGCTTCCCTTCCTTGGCGTTTTTCTCGATGAACTCGATGATCTTTCCCGCGACGTCGACCCCCGTGGCGCCCTCGATCCCTTCAAGCCCCGGCGAACTGTTCACTTCCATCACGACCGCGCCGTGATTGGAACGCAGGATGTCGACGCCCGCGATATTGAGGCCCATCGTTTTGGCCGCACGAACCGCGGTCGAGCGCTCCTCGGGGGTCAGCTTGACCTTCTCGGCCGTGCCGCCGCGGTGCAGGTTCGAGCGGAATTCCCCCGGCGGGCCTTGGCGTTTCATCGCCGCGACGACTCGCCCGCCGACGACGAACGCGCGGATGTCGCTCCCCCCCGCCTCCTTGATGAACTCCTGCACGAGAATGTTCGCGTCGAGCCCGCGGAACGCCTCGATGACCGCCTGGGCCGCTTTGCGCGTCTCGGCGAGAATGACCCCCACCCCCTGCGTCCCCTCGAGCAGCTTCACCACGACCGGCGCGCCCCCGGCCAAGTTGATCAACCCGTCGATGTCCTTGGTCGAGTGGGCGCATCCCGTGACCGGCAGCCCGATGCCGTCGCGCGACAACAGTTGCATGCTCCGCAGCTTGTCGCGACTGCGACTGATCGCCTGCGACTCGTTGGCCACGAACACTCCCATCATCTCGAACTGCCGTACGACCGCCGTGCCGTAAAACGTGTTCGAGGCGCCGATCCGCGGGATGACCGCGTCGACCTGCACCCGTTCGCCCGAGTACAACACCTGCGGGCGATGGGAGGTGATGTCCATGTAGCAGCGCAGATAGTCGACGACCGACATCTCATGGCCGCGATCGCGACCCGCCTCGCGCAGCCGCGTGGTCGAGACGAGCTTGGGATTGCGAGAAAGAATGGCGATGCGCACAGATGCTGGCTCGGAGAGTTGGCGGAGGGGGGGAGGAAGCCCGGAACTCGAAGCTCAATATCCAAACCGAATTCCCAACTCGAAGGCCGACGCGAGTCGTTGATTCTGAAGGCGCGTTTCGGACTTCTGCTGTGAGTTCGAGCTTGGCAGTTCGAGTTTTTCGCGTGCCGTGTCAGCGGCGCTTGCTCGCCAAGTAGCTCCGTCCCGGGTCGACCGTACAACGTCCGCGGAGCGCTTGCCGACCCAGCAGCATACGAAACCCCATTTGGTCCCGCGAGGCCAGCGTCAGTTCGATCGGCCAGCGCAGCCCGGCCAGTTCCAACTCGACGAGCGCCACCGGCCGCCGGCTGGCATGCCCGGTGCTGCTTCGCACCTGCCGATACTCGACCAGCGGCGCCTCGGCGATGACCGCCGTCATCTGGTTCCGTTGCAGCGGGTGGATTTCGAACCGCAGCCAGGCGTCTCCCTCGCGGCGGAACTCGACGATGTTGAATGCATGGATCGCCGAGGTCCGCGCCCCGGTGTCGACCTTCGCCTTGACCGCCTCGACCCCCAGACCCGGCAAGGCGAGCCACTCGCGCCAACCGACAATGAGCTTGGGGAGAGCAGGGCGTCGAGCCATGAAAGGTGCGCTCGGAGCGAGTGAGTGAGGTGACGCGTCGCGATTCCGATTGTCGCCGATCAGCCGCGCGACGACCACGGCAGTCGACGCCGCGGTTGCTCCGGGAGCTGACGCTTCCCGGCTCGGGCACAATCAGAGCGAGACGGGAAAAACCTTGACAAACGAAAGAATAGTGATACTTTGTCCACTATAACAATATCCCTCCCGAGCCGGGAAGCGTACCCGAGCCGGGAAGCGTCAGCTCCCGGAGCCCCCATGCCCGCCCCCCTCCACTGGCTGCTCACCAGCACGACCTACGGCTCATGGCTTCCCGGCGACCCGCGGGGCAGCGTCACCTCGGTCCGCGATTACCGGCCCGGCGATCCGACGACCGCCAGCCGGGTCGAGCACGACCGCCCCGGCGAGCCGTGGGAGCCCTCGCGCCCGGGGCTGCATCGCAGCGCTCTCAGTTTAATGAAGGCCCCCGCGATCGTTCTCAATCGCAGCCACGCCCGGACGCTCGTCGAGCAGTTTCGCACCACGGCGGGGGTGCGAGGGTGGAAACTCTGCGCCGTCGCCGTGATGGCGACCCATTTCCACGTCGTCGTCGAGGCGGCCGAGACCGTCTCCGGCGACAAGCTGTTGGGCGACCTCAAGGCCTGGGGCACGCGAGCGCTGACGCAGCGCTTCGGCGCCCCGCGATCCGGAACCTGGTGGACCGCCGGCGGGTCGAAACGCCGCAAGAGCGAACCCCGCGCAGTCGAAGCCGCGACTCTCTACGTGCTTGAAAAGCAGCACGCCCCGCTGGCGATTTGGTCCCCCTAACCGCCGCTCTAACACCGTTCCCCCCCGAGCCGGGAAGCGTGAGCTCCCGGAGCGACGGCGCCTATGACTCCGGGAGCTGACGCTTCCCGGCTCGAAGGATGCGACTCATGGGAGCTGACGCTCCGCGGCACGGGGCTCGCATGCCCCCTCTTCCGTGCCCCTTCGGTCGCTGGTTGACCCCCCCCGGCAGGCTACTTAAGCTAAGGGATTCAGGGGACTTCGGGCGTTTTAAGCGTATTGCCTCGGGCTCCGGGAGCTGACGCTTCCCGGCTCGGACCTGGGTACACGCTTCCCGGCTCGGACCTGGGCGGACGATTCTCGGCTTGAGTTTGGGCTGACGGCTTGGGGCCTGACGCCGTGACTCGGGCGGTCCTGCTGATCACTACGACTTCCTTCGGTCGCTTGTCGCGCCGCTCGCCATGCTTGCCAAACGCGTGATCCCCTGTCTCGACGTCGATCGCGGGCGCGTGGTCAAGGGGACCAACTTTCTCAACCTCCGTGACGCGGGCGACCCGGTCCAAGTCGCGGCCCGCTACGAGGCCGACGGCGCCGACGAATTGGTGTTCCTCGACATCGCCGCCAGCCACGAAGGGCGCGACATTATGCTGGACGTGGTCCGCCGCACGGCCGAGCAGGTGTTCATGCCGCTGACCGTCGGCGGGGGGATTCGCACGCTCGAGGACATCCGGGCGCTGCTCTTGGCCGGATGCGACAAGGTGTCGATCAACTCGGCCGCGGTCCGCGACCCCGAGTTCGTCCGCGCCGCCGCGCTGCGGTTCGGCAGCCAGTGCATCGTGGTGAACATCGATCCCAAACGGGTGACGCGCGACGGCCGCGAGACCTGGGAGGTCCACATCAACGGCGGGCGGATCGGCACGGGGCTCGACGCCGTGGCTTGGGCCCGGCGGGTGCAGGAACTGGGCGCCGGCGAGATCGTGCTCACCAGCATGGACGCCGACGGCACCAAGGACGGCTACGATCTGGAGATGACCGCCGCGGTCGCCGGAGCCGTTTCGATCCCGGTCGTCGCCAGCGGCGGCGCGGGAAAGCCCGAGCACTTGGCCGACGCGGTGACGATCGGCAAAGCGGACGCGGCGCTTGCGGCCAGCATCTTCCACTTCGGCGAGTACAGCATCCAGGAAACCAAACGGATCATGGCCAGCCGCGGCGTCGAGGTGCGCGGGGCGGCGTGAGGGGGACGCTGAGCGACCGGCGCCTGACGAAACTACCCGCGTCGCCGACTTCCGCCCCCCCCGCATCACGCTCCAAGTCGTCAATCGCCAGTCGCCAAACCCCAGCCACTTCCCCCCCGTCACCGCCGAAGGCTCCACCATGGGCAGTGCCATTCGCGAAGAGGACTACGACAGTTTCGTCGCTCCGCATCAAGATTTGGAGATCGACAAGATGTTTCGCGCGTGCGTGAAACTCGAAGCGAGCGATCTCCATCTCAAAGTCGGCAAGCCGCCGATGGTGCGCGTGCGGGGCGAGCTGCGCCCGATGAATCGCGGTCCCATCGACGACGAGGAGATGGTCCGCCTCTGCTTTCCGCTGATGAACGAGCGGAGCCGGAAGATCTTCGATCGCGACGGCGGCGCCGACTTCGCCCACATGTGCGACGTCGACGGCACGAACTGGCGGTTCCGCGTCAATCTGATGCAGCAGCTGGGGCACGTCGGCATGGTCGCCCGCCGGGTCAACAGCTGGATTCCCGACTTCGAGGGGCTCTATCTCCCCGCTTCGATCGTCAACCTCTGCACCTACGACCAAGGCATGATCCTGCTCGCCGGGGTCACCGGCTCCGGCAAAAGCACGACGATCGCCTCGATGCTCGACTGGATCAACCACCGCTACCGCAAGCACATCCTCACGCTCGAAGATCCGATCGAATTCGTCTTCACCGAGGACAAGTGCCTGATCAACCAGCGCGAGATCGGCATGGACGTCGTCGATTTCGAGATCGGCATGAAGCACGCCGTCCGCGAAGACCCCGACGTGATGCTCGTGGGCGAAATGCGCGACAAGGAAACCTTCATGACCGCCATCCACGCGGCCGAGACGGGGCACTTGGTCTTCGGCACGATTCACGCCTCCAGCGCCGCCTCGACGATCGGGCGCATTCTCGACCTGTTCCCGCAGGAAATGCACGGCGCTTTGCGCAGCGCAATTGCGATGAACATGAAGGGAATCATCGCCCAGAAACTGCTCAAGAGCATCAAACCGGGCGTCGCGCGGGTGCCGACCGTCGAGATCATGACCTTCACCCCCACGGTGCGCAAGCTGGTGCTCGAGGAAGAGGATCACAAACTCGGCGACGCCATCCGCATCGGCGCCGAGGACGGCATGCAGGACTTTACGCAAAGCCTCAAGAAGCTCGTCGACGACCAGCTCATCGACCGCGAGGTCGCGATGGAAGTGGCGCCCAACAAAGAGGCCCTCAAAATGGCGCTCAAAGGCATCGAAGTCAAACAACCCGGGATTCTGTAATGCGCGTTGCGAGAGTATGCGCGGGGGCGATCGTGCTGGCGGCGTGCGTCGCGGCGGCGCCGACGGTTCGCGGTCAAGCCGGTCGACTCCTCGTGCCGACCGAACCGGTCAAACCCCGCGCCGGCGTGGCCGAGGCGGCCGTCGCCCTCAACGAAGCCGAGCCCCAGCAGCCCCCGGCCGCGCCCTCGGCTCCGACCCCGCCGACCGATCCGGCCCTCGCTTTGGGCCAACGCCTGCAAAGCGGCGCGTCGATCCCCTGGGGGGCGCTCGCCCAGGCCGGCCTCATGCTCGGTTTGGTCCTCGCCTGGGTCGGTACGACCGACTGGGCCAACCGCGACGCGCAGATCTTCGACGTCGGGTACAAGAAGTGGATTCCGATCGTCTTCGCGCCGTTTGCGCTCTTGGCGATCGCGCTGGCCTTTGTGCCGATCAGCTTCTGGATCAAGTGGCCCGTGCTGCTGACGGCTTACGCGGCGACGTCGCTTCCGTACGTCGTCGTCCACAATCGCAAGGTCCAGCCGCATCAGACGGTGCTGACCGCGTCGTGGTGGCGGTACCTGTTCGCGGGCCTGCTGGGCAAGGTCGGCGTCAAGGTCAAGACCGAACGCCAGGCCACGTACGAACAGGGGGCGCCCGTCGAACTGTTGGCCATGGGCGCCGAGACCGCCAACGACGACAACGTCAACCTGCTCACCGCCCGGCAGTCGCCCGGCTACATCCTCGTGAAGGACATGATCGCCGACCTCGTCAAGCATCGCGGCGAGCGGCTCATGCTCGACTTCGGCCAGCAGGGAGTCGCCGTGCGGCGGCAGATCGACGGCGTCTGGCACGCCGGCGAGCCCCGCGACCGCGAGAGCAGCGACGTCGCCCTGGCCGTGATGAAAACCCTCGCCAATCTCAACGCCAAGGATCGCCGCACCAAGCAAGTCGGCAAGTTCGGCGCCAAGTTCGAGGGCAACTCCTATCTCTGCGAACTCACCTGCCAGGGAACGCAAGCCGGCGAGCGAGTCGTCCTCCACCTGATGCACGACAAAGGCCGCCCCGCGACCTACGATCAACTCGGGATGCGCGAAGGGCTCCAGGAAAAATGGGGCGAGCTCATGGCGCGCGACCGCGGGCTGCTCGTCTTCTCGGCGATGCCTGCCGGCGGGCTGACGACCATGATCGACGTCTCGCTTCACGAAACCGACCGCCTCATGCGCGACTTCGTGGCGATCGAGGAAGTGCACCATCGCGAGCACGAAACGCAAAACGTCAACGTCACCACCTACGACGCTGCCAAGGGCGAGTCGCCCGTCACGATTCTGCCGGCGCTGATCCGCACGTATCCCAACGTCTACATCCTTCGTGATTTCTCGAATCCCGATGCGGCCAAGATGCTGATGAGCGAGATCCGCGACGAGCGGCTCGTGATCACCAGCGTCCAGGCGCGCGACGCGGCCGAGGCCCTGCTGAGGATTCTGCAGCTCAAGGCCCCCCAAGATTTGTTCGCCCAGAACGTCACCGCAGTGCTGTACCAGCGGCTGGTCCGCAAGCTGTGCGAGACGTGCAAGGTGGCCTACAAGCCCCCGCCGGACGTGCTGAAAAAACTGGGCATCCCGCCGGGGAAGGTCGCCGAGCTTTATCGCCAGCCGAAGCCCGAGGAGTTGGAGAAGCCCTGCCCGACCTGCGCCAATCTCGGCTACGTCGGCCGCACCGGCATCTTCGAATTGCTGGAGGTCACCGACCAGATGCGCGAGATCCTGCTCAAACAGCCCAACGGCGACCTGCTGCGCAAAGCGGCCCGGGCCTCCCAGCAACGCTCGCTGCAGGAGGAAGGCATCCTGCTGGTGGCCAAGGGCGTGACCTCGATCCCCGAACTGATGCGAGTGCTCAAAACCTGAGATGCGAGGCCTGAGCAACAAGCCTCCCCCGTCCTCAAGACATACGACTCACCCCCCCCCGACTCACTCACCCCGACGCCCCCATGCTCTGGCTCAGCATCCTGCTGTTCGTCGTCCTCTTCGCCGGCATTGCCATGACCGTCAACGAAGGGTTGTGGAGCAACACCGTCTCGCTCCTGGCGATCTGGCTCGCGGGAATCTTCGCGACCTTGCTCGGCCCGGCCGCAGGGGCGTGGGCCCTCGAACAGTTCGGCAAGGACCCGCAGCTTGGCTGGTACTTTCTGTTCGCCGGCATGTGGCTCGTCTTCTTCGTCGCGGTGATCGTGATTCGCGTGCTCTTCGATCGCCTCTCGCGCGTGCGGCTGAGGTTCATTCCCCAACTCGACGCCGCGGGAGGGCCGCTCATGGGCCTGTTCGTCGCGGTCATGTTCGCCAGCTTCTGCGCCTATACTCTCGTCAAGGCGCCCATCGCCGCCGGCGAGTGGAAGATGTCCGACGCCACGGAGTGGCAAAAATCGACCTTCGAGTATTTGCAGGCCCCGTTCCACAATCTCGACAAGGCGTGGGACGGACAGAACGTCGACTTCGGCAAGTGACGTGAGCGATCGGTTCGCCGCGCAGCGGCGTCCGTGGCGTTCGGGTTTTGGCTTTCGGCGATCGGCCGCGGAGGATGACCAGCATGGAGCGACCCGACCGCGAACCTCAAGTGTTGCTCAGCGCCGTCGACGAGGAGACGTCCTACCGACCGCTCGCGCCGCTGAGCTTGGCGGCGTTGGCGTTGGGACTGGCGGCGCCGCTCGCCTGGGCGGCCCCGTTTCTGATGATCGTCCCCGCCGCGGCCATCGCCGCTGCGCTGATTGCCCTGAGCCAAATCAACCGCAGCGGCGACCGGCTCAGCGGACGCCGCGCCGCGCTGGTCGGGTTCGCCTTGGCGATCGCCTTCGCCGCCTCGGCCGCGGTTCGCGGGCCGATCCGGGCGAGGATCATGCAGGGACAAATCGATCAAGCGGCTCAGCACTGGGTCGAGCTCGTCGCCGCCGGCGAGTTCGACAAGGCGTCGATGCTGATGACCGCCTCGGCGATCTCCTCGTTCAGCCCCCAACGCGACCCGGGCGCCCCTCCGCTCGGCGAAGACGAGATCCGCGAGAACTACTTCCTCAAGATCGCCCAGGACGACGTCGTCCAGACGCTGCAAGCGATCGAGCCGCGACCCGCGGTGCGCCGCCAAGGGCCCGTCGGCGAGCCCGCCTTCGAGGGCCCCTCCACGCGCATGCGCTCGCACTACCTCGTCGCCTCTGCCGAGACTCGGGACTCGAAGTCGCCAGGCGTGACCCTCGAACTGCAGTTCTTGCGACTCGCCGCCTACGAAGCCGACGGCGCCCCCTGGCGCGTCGAACGCTGGACCCTCGTCGCGGCTGACGGCCAATAGCGTCGCTCCGTTGCTCCTCCCGTCGCGGCGCCCCGTTCTTGGGCGCCGGCTCCTGCGGTTTTGCCCGATTTGACAATCCGCCGCCGCCGAAGCCGGCGCCCCCTCCGCGGTTTCGCGAGGCGCTCTTTGCCAGCCGCCGACTCGGGGTTCGGGGGAGTTGGGGAACCTTTGCCGCACGTCGTTGCCGCGTGATGGCGCCCCGGCGCGACGCCGCGTCCGGCTTGGCCGGCCTACGATTCGGTCAACCGGCAAAGTTTGCCAAAAATCGGACAGGGCGAAGCAATTTTGCGGCAAAAGCCCGGCCGGCCCGTCGATCGGCAAGCTCGGCGTCGTCGATACATGACAGCGAGGCGGATGGAAGTCCCTCGCAAAGGCGCTGCCAATGCCAACCGTCCCTTGGCAGCGGCTTTGCAAACCCACCGTGTCCGACGGCCTTCCCCCCCGAGCCCAAGAATGGGCCTGTCGTCGGACCGTTTCGAGAAGGAGCGAACCAGTGAAGATTCGGAAATGGACAGCCGGTTTGGCCGCGCTGGCGTTCTACGCGGCCCCCGTGGCCGCGCAAACGAACGTCGATGCGTGGTCCTATGACAATCATGTGCAAGGCGTCGCCTTCGCCAGCGATTGCTGCGGCGACGACTGCTGCGGCGATCCCTGTTGCGGCGACGACGCTTGCTGCGGCGACCCCTGCTGCGGCGCCGGCGTTGCCGGCGGCGGCTTGCTCAGCGGCTGCGGCCTGCTGGCCCCCGTCGAGGGTTTCTCCCTCGCCTCGGCCCTCGGCCTGGCTGACTCGGGCCTCGAGTTCGGCGGCTGGACCCAGATCGGCGGCGTGACCGATTTCACCCCCCTCTCGACCGCCTCGAACGACCTGTTGTCGTTCAACGATCACCGCGATCGCATCGACCTCCACCAACAGTGGTTCTACCTCGGCAAGGTCGCCGACGGCTCCAGCGGCTTCGGCCTCGGCGGTCGCGTCGACGTGGTCTACGGCATTGACGCGCAGAAGACGCAAGCCTTCGGCAACCCCAACGCCGGCGTCCCCGGGTTCGGCACCTGGGACGCCTCGCTTGACCATGGGTCCTACGGCTGGGCCATCCCGCAGGCCTACGGCGAAATCGCCATGGGCGACCTCTCGGTGAAGATCGGTCACTTCTTCACCTTGGTCGGGTACGAAGTCGTTCCGGCGACCGGAAACTTCTTCTACACCCACGCCTACACCATGTTCAACAGCGAGCCGTTTACCCACACCGGCGTGCTGGCCACCTACAGCGGCATGGAAAACCTCACCCTGTACGGCGGGTGGACCGCCGGCTGGGACACCGGCTTCGACTCGGTCAATTCCGGCAGCAGCCTGCTCGGCGGTTTCTCCGCGCAGGTCTCGGACGCCATCAACTTCACCTACATCAACACCTACGGCAATTTCGGCTGGCGCGACGGCGGCGCCGACGAGAGCTACAGCCATAGCTGCGTGCTGATCGTCGACGTCACCGACAACCTGCAGTACGTCGGTCAAAGCGACCTCGTCGCCACCGACGACTCCGCGGGCGTCGCCTACGACACCGTCGGTTTGAACCAGTACCTGTTCTATTCGCTGAACGATGCTGTCCGGCTCGGCACCCGGCTCGAATGGTGGAAGGCCGACGGCGTCAGCTACAACGCCGTCACCGCGGGCGTTAACTTCAAGCTGCTCGACAACTTGATGATTCGCCCCGAGTATCGGCAAGATTGGTCGCCCGGCGCCGGCATCGATCAGGAACTCGTCGGCATGGACATGATCCTGACCTACTAAGGTCGGTCACGTCCGCGACGCCAGTCGCGAGAGGAGTCGGAGCAATCCGGCTGACGGCCCGCACCCGGCTGGCCGCCGACGGACGACAATGCGAATTCCCCCTTCGCCCGGGGGTCGAACTTCGGTTCGGCCCCCGGTTTTTTTGTGCGCTGGCAGCAAGCCCCTCAGCGGACGGCGCCAGCCGGTTCCCGCGAGTGCGTTGTCAGATCGGATGCTTCGGGCTGGCGGGTCCGTCACTTCCACGGCACGCCAATGTCGACGACGCGCACTTCCCCGAGCCGTTCCCGCGCCGCCGGCTCGACGAACCCCCGTTTCCGCGCGACGAACGTGCAGGTGAGATCCGCTTGCACCGTCGGGTCGCCGACCGTCCCCGCGTCGGCGTCGAGTCCCGTGGGGAGATCGAGCGCCAAGCGCCGCGCTCCCTGTGCGTTCATCCACCGCACGGCTGCGGCCAGCGGCGGCCGCAACGGCCCCGTCGCCCCGGTCCCCAACAGCGCGTCGACCAGCCAGGCGGCGCCCGCGAGCGCCCCGTCCAGCGCCGCAACGATCCCCGGCTCGTCGTCCGCCGGCAAGGCGCTCGCGTCGACGATCCGCAAGCCCAGGCGCGCGGCGATCCGAAAATTGAGCGCCGCGTCGCCGCTCATTTGCCGGGGATCGACCAGCGTCGCGACGGTCGCAGGGATCCCCAGCACGGCCAGCCGCCGCGCAACGACCAACCCGTCCCCCGCATTGTTTCCCCGGCCGCACAAAATGCCGACGGAACGGCCCCCGTCGCACAGCCCCGGATCAAACCGCAATAGCTCGTCGACCGCCCCCCGCCCGGCGTTCTCCATGAGCACGACGCCGGGAACGCCAAGCTCGTCGATAGCCGCGCGATCGACGAGCCGGCACTCGGCGACAGACAACAATCGCGCGGGGTCCATGCCCCCATTGTAACGGTCCCGCTTCGAGTTTTCGTACCGTTCGATTTTTCTGTCGAAAATGGGCCACCCGATCTGCGATAATGCCCTGCGTTCGACGACGGGCACGCGTCGTTCGCAGCCGCGGCGAGAGAAGGCCGTCGGCGGACTGGCAGGCTGAAATCGCCGCTCGGCTCGCGAGCCGGCGGTTCCCGGGGGCTTGCCGGGCCGATCGACGACTGACTCGCACGACGCGGCGCGCCGCCCCCGTCGCCCCCGAGTCGGCGCTGCTGACGTCACTTCCGCTCCCTACGCGGCAATACGCTCCAGAGAGGCCGCTCGCTTCGAGCGTTGGGATCCCAACATTTTTCGATCAACTGAAGAAACGCTGCTGCTGCATCATCCGCCGAACGGCCGGGGCCTCGCTGCGCTCGACCCCAGTCGCGCTCAGTTCAGGGTCGTCGGCGTTACGGAATCACGAACGCCGTGCCGGTCGTGATGAAGCCTTGGAACGCCGCGGCGCGCCAGGTGAACGGCACGGGCTCGATCATGTACGGGGCGCAACTCCCCGGGCGGTAGTGCCCCAGCGTGTAGACGCACTCGTTGGGCGTTTGCAGACCCATCTTGTACGGCAAGATCGGCAGCGACGCGAAGAAGTGGGCGCCCGACACGACCGGGTCCAGCAGCGGTCCCCACGAATGGCCGTAACGCTCGAGGTGCGCCTGCTCGAAATAAAGCGGCTTGTGGCACAGCCCCGCCGCCTTCCAGCGGTACGTGATCTCGGGCCACGAGCGGCCGGTGAACAGCTCGTCTCCCAATCCGCACTCGAACGGGAAATCCTCGCCGGGGTTCCCCTTCACGCCAATGTCGAGACTGATGTCGGTCAGCTTGCGCTGCCGGGCCAGTTCCTGCATTCGGCGGCAGTCCTTCTCGGCTTGCGCACTCTCCGCGGCGATCCGCTCGCGACGGGCCGCCTCCTGCTCGGGCGTCGCTTGCACGGCGCCGTCGTCGTGGCGCCAGTTGCGCGGCTCGTCGGTGAACTTGTCGAGATTGCTCGGGGCGCTCGCCGAGTCGAACCCCGGCAGCTCCTGCTCCTCGTCCGCGACCAACTCCTCCTCGACGGCGCCCTCGATCGCCGGCATCTCCGCGGCGAGCGATTCTTGCGCCTCGCGACGCACCAACTCTTGCTCGATCGCCTGGTCGGCGGCGCGCAGCTCCTCCTGCGGCGAGCTCAACGGCCGCGCCGGCGGAGCGGCGTACGCCTCCTCGGCCGACGTCTCGATCGCGACCGGCTCGGACCAAACGTCGCTCGCCGCAGAGCTCGAGTCGTCGATCGCCTCGGGTTCTTCGGTCGTTTCGACAGGTTCGGCGTCTTGGCCGAACATGTCGGGCGAATCGAACGGATCCGCCTCGGCCGGCGCACCGCGCTGGCCGATTGCGTCTTGCTGCGGCTCGGTCGCCTCGAACGGATCGAACTGCGCCGCTTGGCGAATGCCGAAGGAGCCGTCGACCTGCTCGGCGCCAAACGCTTGGGGCGCGGCGACCGGCTCGTTCCACGAGGCGAGCTGCACCCCGGTCGCGGCGGGGCGCGTCGGCGCCGCGGCGACGGCCAGCGTGGCGCGAACCCGCTGGCCGGAGTTCGTCGGAGGACCCCACTGCAACGGCGCGGCGAGCGCCGAGCCGGCCGTCAGCGGCGCCATCATCGCCGCGACGACCGCGACGAGATTAGTTGGCTTCGGCCGATTTGAATTCGGCCGTGTAATTGGGCGCTTCCTGCGTGATGGCGATGTCATGCGGATGGCTTTCCCGCACACTGGCCGGCGTGACCTGAACGAATCGCGCCTCCGTGCGCAGCTCCTCGATGGTTCGTGTGCCGCAATATCCCATGCCGGCCCGGAGGCCGCCGATGAGCTGATACAGGAAGGGGCTCAGGGGGCCCTTGTAGGGGACCCGACCTTCGACCCCCTCGGGGACGAGTTTGCCGTTGCCGGCGTCTTCTTTGGATTGTCGGTAGCGTTCGCTGGATCCGTGAACCATGGCGCCCAGCGAGCCCATGCCGCGGTACGCCTTGTAGGTTCGCCCTTGGTACAGGACGCGTTCGCCGGGGCTTTCGTCGAGGCCGGCCAGCAGGCCGCCGAGCATGACGACGTGGGCCCCCGCGGCGATCGCTTTAGTAATGTCTCCGGAGTAGCGGATGCCGCCGTCGGCGATGACCGGCACGTCGGCGTCCTTGGCCGCTTGCACGGCTTGGTGAATCGCGGTGATCTGCGGGACGCCGATGCCCGAGATGACGCGAGTCGTACAGATCGACCCGGGCCCGATGCCCACCTTGACGGCGTCGGCCCCGGCGGCGATCAGGTCGCGCGCTCCCTCGGTCGTGGCGACGTTGCCGGCCACGACGTCGATGTCCCAGCGAGCTTTCAGTTCCTTGACGGTGTTGAGAACGTTGGCCGAGTGGCCGTGGGCGCTGTCGACCACCAGGAAGTCGACGTCCTTGTCGATGAGGCTCGCGGCGCGGTCGAGGTCGTTGACCCCGATCGCGGCGCCGACGCGCAGGCGTCCCTGCGCGTCCTTCGCGGCGCGGGGGAACCGGCGCATCATGTCGATGTCTTTGATGGTAATGAGGCCCGTCAGTTTTCTGTTTTCGTCAACCAGGAGCAGCTTCTCGACCTTTTTTGCCATCAAAATCTTCTCAGCTTCCGCAAGCGTCACAGTCCCCGTCGCCGTGACGAGCTGCTCGCGGCCGGTCATGACCTCGGCCACCGGGATGTCGTTGCTCTCCAGGAACCGCAAATCCCGGCGGGTGAGGATCCCCACGAGCGTGCCGTCGGCCTCGGTGATCGGGATGCCCGACACGTTCGACTGGATCATCATCTCCCGCGCGGCAGCAACGCTAGCAGCGGGGCGCATCGTCACCGGATCGACGATGATCCCGTTGGCCGAACGCTTGACCTTGTCGACCTCCTCGGTCTGGGCCTCGATCGACATGTTCTTGTGAATGACGCCGATCCCCCCCTCCTGGGCGAGCCCGATCGCCATGCGGTGCTCGGTGACCGTGTCCATCGGCGAGCTGAGCAGGGGGACCGGCAGCGCGATCCGTCGGGTGAGCCGCGAGGCGACGTTCACCTCCGAGGGGACGACCTCGCTGTAGCGGGGGACGATCAGCACGTCGTCGAAGGTGAGCCCGGTCGTCGTCAGCTTGTCCTGCATGGCTCGGGTGGTCTCCAGGGCCGTGAGCGGGGAGGGGCGTTCGCAGAGGAATCACGCATTATCGGGCGGCTTCGAGAGGCTGACAAGTTGTCCGGTTCGCGCGGATTTTGCCGGCCATAGCGGCCTCGGCCTCGCCGCGGCGAAGTTTTGCAATCTCGGGACCGGAAAACCGCACTCCCGGTCGGGCCGCAAAGGCTATTCCTTTGGAGTGACCGCCTTGAATGCCGCGCCCTGCCGGGGGCGTATGTCGCCGCAGATTGCCCCATGCTTGCCGAGTCGCCTCCTGTCGAACTCCCAGTCCCGCCGGTGGCCGAGGGTTACTCTCGGCTGCCGCTCGCGGCGTTTTGGGAGGCGCATCGCCCGCAGGCCGCGCTGTACCTGCAGCCGGCGCCCCATGCCGCGCCGCGATTGTTGTGCAAACGGGGCTATGAGCTCAGCGACGCGCACCTAGAGGAACTCGTGGGCCGCGGGGTGCAGTCGCTGTTCATCGCCAACAGCGAGCTGTCCGACGTGGCCAACTCGCTTCTGGAGTCGCTCGACGGAATCCTCGCCAGCGAGCGAATCGCGCCTCACGATCGGGCGGCGATCCTGCAAGTGGCCGAGGCCCCGGCGCTCGAATCGGCGCTCGTCGCGATCGACGCCGGCCGGTCGATCGCCACGGCCGAGCGGATTGCTGCGCGGATGGCTCGACTTCTCTCCGAAACCGAAGTCGACGCCCGGAGCCTTTACTCGGCGCTGCAGCACGACGACCGGGCGAGCGTGCGAGCGTACAACGGCGCCGCCTATGCGGTCGTACTGGCCTTGCTGCTGGAGCTCGTCGCGCCGACCCAGGCGGCCGAACTGGCCGTCGGAGCGATGCTTCGCGATCTGGGCGAGCGCTTCATACCGTCGGCGATCCTCGGCAAACGGGGGCGCAACTCGCACGCGGAACGCGAGCTGATCGAGTCGCATCCGACGCGCGGCTACGTCGAGCTGCGGCGCCGCGGCGGGCTGACGACGGAACAACTGCTGATCGTCTACCAGCATCACGAGTGCTTTAGTGGAGGGGGTTACCCGGTCGGCGTACTGGCCGACGAGATTCATCCCTGGGCCCAGGCGACGGCCGTCGTCGACGCCTTTGACGGGCTCACCGGGTGGCGATCCTATCGCGCGGCGCTCGACGCGGTGACCGCGCTGCGGCAGATCGAGGCCAGCGCTTACAGCCAATTCAATCCGGAGATGGTGCGGTGTTGGTCGAACGCGATCTTGATCTGAACGACGATCAATGGGCCCGGCTGACGCCCCGCACGGCGCTGCCCTGCAGCGAGGCGGAGTTCCTGGCGCCGACCGGACCGGCGTACGCCAACAACTCCTCGCGCCGACTGTATCATCGATTCCACTATCGCCGCCGCGGCGTCCTGCACCTCAACGAGGAAACGCTTGCCGTCTACGCCAAGGACGTCTCGCGAATCGGCATCGGGCTGCTGGCGCCCCGGCAGCTCTTCCCTTGCGACCAGGTGCGGCTGGAACTCGCGGGGCTCGAGATCCCGCCGCTCGTGGTGCGGCGCTGCCGGCGAATCCAGACGGACTGTTACGAAATCGGCACCGCGTTCGAGGACGGCGTCCTCTCGACGGAACTCTACAAGAAGATGATTCGCCACACGTGGGAGTAGGCGTTGTGCGGTCGCCGCCGGCGTGCGCGGCGCGTTGGCGTGAGATCGGCAGGAAGCCTACAATGAACGGCGGCGTCGGCGTCGGCCGCGTCCGCATTGTTCCTCATCAGGCTCGGACTGCGATGGACAAACAACGCTTGCTGTCGTTGCTGGAGGAGTTGCACGCCGAACTGGCCGAGGCCGTCGAGCTCGACGCCGAGACGCGGACCGCGCTCGCCGGGCTGGCCGGCGACGCCCAGCGAGTGCTCGAATCGCCGGCCGAGCAGGAGACGACCCCCTCGGGGGACGACGCCCCCGTTTCGGGGTTGCTGCGGGAACGATTGCTGGAGTTCGGGTCCGAGCACCCGCAACTGGCCAAAGCGCTCAACCAAGTGGCAGACGGGTTGGCGAACCTGGGGATTTGACGCCTCCGGGGAGACGTGCGTAACAATCCCCCGGGGGGCTCGCTTGCAGTTCCAGCAACATGGTCGCCGGGCGCCGTGATCGAACACGACGGCCGGTTGCCTTGCCTCGTCGGCAGGGCGATACTGGGGGGGAGCTGGCCCGGGCGGACGGAATCGCCGCGAACGGGCCGCGCCGTAGTTTTCGTAGTGAAAGGAAATGGTGCGTGATGGCGTTTAAGAAACTGATTGCGAGCGCGGCGGCATGCGTGGCGACGACCTTGGTCGCGAGCTCGGCCGAGGCCCAGGTTCCCTACGTCGTGGGTTACCGACCGGTGACGGCGTTCTACGCCCCGGCGCCCTACGTGGTGGCCAGCCCCGTGATTCAGCCGGCGCCGGTCGTCGCTTACTACGCCCCGGCCCCGACGGTCGTGTACCAGCCGGCGGCGCGGGTGGTGACGCGGTATCGTCCGCTGTTGGGCGGATCGGTGACGCGCGTTCGCCCGGCCGGCTACGTGCCGGTCGTCTATCCGTAATCGGGCCGTTGCGCCGGGGACGGTCGGCAGGGGCGCGCGACCCCTCCGCGACCGCGTCGTGCCGACGCCGCCCCCCGACCTCAGCCTGCCTGCTCCCCCTCCATGGCCGAACTGAAGACCTTTCTCTTCACCGACATTTGCGGCTCAGTTCGCCTCAAGGGCGAAATGGTCGGTCGCAGCGTCACTGAACGGGACATGGCCTTCATCACGACGGTGCTCACGCCGCATCGCAAGCGGATCGAGCACGATCTGGCCGAGCGCGGCGGACGCGTCGTCTCGACCGCGGGCGACGGCCATTTTCTGGTGTTCGGCACGACCATCGACGCGGCGCTGTGGGCCGTCGGCGTTCAGGAGAGCCATCGCGACGACCCGATCGCGACCCCCTCGGGCGAACCGGTCGAGGTGCGGATCAGCATGCACGTCGGCGTGCCGCAGGTCGATCCCGGCGATCCCAACAATTTCGTCGGCAAGAGCGTCGACTACGCGGCTCGGCTCAACGACTACGCCACCGGCGGCCAGATTCTGGTGAGCCGCAGCGTGATGGCGATCCTCGACGACATCGGGCTCGAGGGGATTCGGCTCCATCTCCACGGCCGACGGCTGCTCAAGGGGATCGGCAACGTCGAGGTCCATGAGCTGCTGTACGACGACGTCGGACCCCGCCTGCTGCGCAATCAGCCCAAAAGCGGCGACGGTCGCCAATGGACCGTTCTCCCCACGATGGGGCACGACCGCTTCGAGGAGGAGACGCATCAGCGCGGCGGCGTGACTTCGCTCGCCAAGCTCGAGCGAGTCGGCAACTACGAACTCCAGGAGCTCCTCGGCTCGGGGGGCATGGGGGACGTCTACAAGGCCCGGCACGTGCAGTTCGATCGCGTCCGGGCCGTCAAGGTGATCAAGCCGCAGTTCCTCGGTCGCGGGCACGAGGACGTGGTGCGCCGCTTCTACAACGAGATCAAGGCGGTCGGCAAGCTCGAACACAAGAACATCGTCGTGGCGATCGACTCCTCGGCGCCGACCGATCAGATTCATTACCTCGTCATGGAGTACATCGACGGGGTGGGGCTCGACGAACTGGTGGCGCTGCACGGCCCGTTGGCCGTGCCCGACGCTTGCGAGGCGATTCGCCAAGCGGCCCGCGGGCTGCAGTACATCCACAAGAACGGCATGGTCCACCGCGACATCAAGCCGTCGAACCTGATGGTGACGATCGTCGACGGCGACCAAGTGCACAGCGACGGCTCGGGCACGCAACTCGGCGGCGAGCAGGAGCGGGCGGTCGTAAAGATCCTCGACCTGGGGCTCGCGCTGCTGGCCCAGGACGGGCACGATCGGCTGACGCGGTTCGAGAACCGCGCCATGGGGACCGGCATGTACATGTCGCCCGAGCAGTGGAAGACCACCAGCGTCGACATCCGCTCGGACGTGTACAGCTTGGGGTGTTCGCTTTATCATTTGCTGGCCGGTCATCCGCCGTTCGCCGATTCGGATCTGCGGCCTGAAAAGGCTCACGAGAAGTCGGCCATCCCGCCGATCCGCGCGAACGTGCTGCCGCGCAAGCTGTGGGACGTCGTTCGCAAGATGATGGCCAAGCTGCCGGAGGAGCGCTACAGCGAGCCGGCCGAGGTCGCCGCGGCCCTGGCGCCGTTTTGCGAGGGGCACAACCTGACGGCGCTGTTGCACGAGTACCTCGACGCCGAGGCGCCCCCTCAGTCGCGCTTGGCGACCGTGCCGAAACGTTCGTCGCAAGTGGACACGTGGCGCAGCCGGTTCACGGGCAGCACGCTCGTGCCGACGCGGCGGTGGCTGTTGGGAACCGGCGTGCCGCTCTTGTTGGTCGCGACCTTCGCCGGGAGCGCGCTGTTCTTGCTCGGCAAGCAGGCCGCGGCTCGCGCCGAGGCCGAAGCCCGCGCCGACTTGCCGGCCAAGGCGAAAACGGCCGCCACGATCGAGCTGCCCAAATCGATCTCCGAGCGGTTCGACTTGCTGATCACGTTAGCCGCGGACGAGGAACTGCTGAAACAACTTGCGGCGCACAACGCGGCTGCCGCGGCGCTGGCGGCCGCGGGAGACGACGCCTCGGACGAGGACAAAGCCCGCTGGCTCGCGCAGTTGAAGACTGCGAACGGGGCGCTCGAGAATTGGATCAACGCCATGGCCAACCCGCTCCACGAGAAGGCCCAGGCCGACAGTTGGTTCGTCAACGACGTCGAGGGGGTCCAGGTCGCACGGTTCACGAAGGGGGACACCGTGGGGCAGAGCTTCCGCGACCGCGACTACTTCCACGGGCAGGGCGTCAACCTGACCGACCCGCAAGCGATCTCCGCCGCGACGCCGATTCAAGAGCCTCACTTTTCGGCCGTGTATCGCAGCAAGACCTCGAACGACCTGAAGGTCGCGTTCTCGGTGCCGATCATCGCGCCGGCCGCCGAGGAGTCGGACGACGAGCCCGAGGTGCTGGGCGTGTTGTCGATGTCGGCCAAGGTCGCCCAGTTCAAGGTCCTCGACGAGGGGCTCACCGGCGCCGCCGACGTGGTGCTGATCGACTTGCGGCCCGACTCGGCCGACGAAGGCTCGCGCGAAGCCGAAGAGGGGGGGCTCGTGCTTCATCACCCGCGGCAGCAGTTGGGCAAGCGGGCTCGACTCGACGAAGTCTGGCGCGAAGTGATTCAGAACAGCCAACCGCTCGCCAAGGGCTTCCGCAGCGAGGAGCACTTTCTCGTCGGCTATCGCGATCCGCTCGAGCCGAACCCGAACAAGCTCTACTGGGCCGCCTACGAGCCGGTGCGGTTCGCCTACCGCAACCAGCGGACCGGCGAATCGCACGATGTGGCCCCCGGCCTGATCGTGCTGGCCCAGAAGCCGATGCAGCGGTAAGCGCGCAGATCGGGTTCTTCGCAACCGGCAATGTCACGGGCCCGGAGCGCGGGTCGCTTCCGCTGGACCCCGTGTTACGTCCCCGCGGCTGAACTCGCGCGGCGCTCCAGGCGCCAATCGATCAGGCCGGCCGAGACGTGCTGCAGCAGCGTCGCCATCATGATCACGAGGATCACCCGCGGGTGCTCGGCGAGAACTTGCCCGGCGAGCACGAGGGCGAGCCCCGTGTGCTTCATGCTGAGGGCGAACAACAGCGCGTCGCGCGAGGGCCGGCCGAGTCGCCACAGCTTGGCCAAGACGAGCCCGACGGCGACGCCGATCGCGGCGATCGAGGCGCCGATCACCACCGCGGCGGCCAGCGTCGCCCACTGTTCCTCCTGCCAGATCTGCCGCGCGGCGAGCGAACCGTTGGCGTAGTTCAGCACCAGGATGTCGGCGAGGGTCGTCAGCCGGATGATCGGCTTGAGCCGTGCGATCCGCTCGCGTCCGGCAAGCCACGCGACAAGCGCCCCGGCCAGCGACGGCAGGATGACCCACACGATGAACTTCCACCCCGAGAATTCGGCGACGACGCGTTCGATCTGCGCGGTCTCGGAATCCGAGAGCGCAAAGCCCATCACGTTGAGCATCTGCGGCGTGGCGAGCGGGCTGATCAGGATCGACAGCACGATCAACCCGAGCGCGAGCGCGACGTTGCCCCCCGCGTTCTGGGTCCAGCCGGCCGCGGAGTTGGCGACCGGCATTGCGGCCACCAGCGCGAGTCCCACGAGCAGGCCGGAGGTCGACGCGGTCTCGAACAGTCGCGGCAACAACACCCCGAGCAGCGCGACCGCCAGCGCCGGCGCCAGCCAGCCCGACAGCAGGGCGCCGAGCAGCACGGAAGGGCGTTCGACGACCTCGCGGATTTGCCCCAGGTCGATCACCGCAGCGGCGCAGAACAACAACAGCGCCACCAGCAGCATGGGGGCGTGGGTTTCGTGCCCGGCGATCAGCGGGATGGGATACTCGCGGATCGCGGCGCCCGGCCCCGGCGCCAGCCCTGCCAGCACGTACACGGTTGCGAGGATCGGCAGGAAGTAGTGATGCAGCGTCGCCCCCCACCGGGCCAGCGGCGTGGCGGGGGGACTGGTTGAGGACCGAGCGGACGCCATGCGGCACGTCGAACTGGCGAATCAGGGCGAGTCGAATCGTCGCCGCACGAGCGTCGACAGCCCCAGGATAGCACACCCTGAGAGTCCTTTCAGCCGCAACATGGGCTGCTCAAACCAGGGCGCGCGGTTCGGGGCGACGGTCGCCCCGCTCCAACCGAGCCCGCGAATCGCGCGATTGACCGCACCTCGGAAGCCGCGACCAGCCGCGGAATCGCCGGAGACCAACCCGCGAAAAGCAAGGGGACGTCGTCATCGATCGTCCTCGTCAGGGACGAAGCCGACCGCCGACAGCATCGGCGCGATCTCGGGGTTCGCCATGAACTTCTCCCATACGAGTCCCGTGCGGTGGTTTTCGATCATCACCGTGATCTGCGCCTGGTTGAGCGCCATGTAGACTTCGTCGAACCAATCCTCGGTCTCGTTGAACCCGTCGTGGAAACCGTACGCGCCCCAGCACTTGTCTCCCAGTTTGCGGTAGAAGTGTTTGAGCGCGGCGAGCGATTCGTCCGGCGTGAACGGATACACCCCGAGCGCCGCCGAGCAGCAGATCGTGCCGTTGTCGTCCCGCGGCAGGGCCCGACCGCCCCCCGAGTTGACCCCGGCCGAGCGCCCCCAACAGTCGGGGCCGTAGCCGGCGCGCCCCAGCGGGTTGTCGATCGCGTAGGCTCGGCTTGCCAGCGCGATGTTGCGGTTGTTGCGGAAGTAGTTGGCGTACTTGTCGCGCTTCCCGCGCGGGTCGAACCCCAGGAACGAAAACTGGTTGAAGAACAGCTCGCCCCCGTTGCCGCAGCCGACGTCGATTTTGTGGCCGTAGTACTCCTTGCCGTTGACGTACTGGTCGCCGTCGGTCGTACGGCTCCAGTTGCGGCGGTACTCGACGTGCAGCGGCTCGGTCCCCGCGAACCCCGTGTGGAACATCTCCGCGGGAACGCCGTGCGTGGGCGAGGCGATCGCCAGCAGGTAGACGATCATCGACTCGTTCCATCCCACCAGCGGATGGCTGATGTGCCACGCCGCGTCGGGGGACCAGTGCCAGTACAACACGGGGCCGGCGGGGGTTTTGCGGTGCCAGTCCCACTCGACCTCGCGCCACAGTTGCGTCGCCGTCTCGCGAATCTCGCGCTCGGCCGGCGTGTCGCGGTCGAAATACTGCCGCGCCGCGAGCAGCCCTTGCACCATGAACGCCGTCTCGACCAAGTCGCCGCCGTTGTCGTACTTGCCGAAGAAGGGGATCGTTTTGCCGGTGCGGCCGTCGAGGAAGTGGGGCCAAACGCCGTGGAACCGGTCGGCTGATTTCAGGAAGCGAACGATCCGCACCATCCGCTCGGCGATCGCCTCGCGCGGGGCGAAGCCGCGCTCGGCGCCGACCACCAGCGCCATCACGCCGAACCCCGATCCGCCGAGCGCGACAAGGTGCTCGTCGCCGGGGAGGATTTCGAGCCCGAGCCCCGCGTCGGGGTGGGCCGCCTCCCAGTAGAACCGAAAACATGCCCGTTGGACCATCGTCAGCAGTTCGTCGTCGGCCATCGCGCGGGTCGTCGCCGCGACCGGCTCCGACAGGGGCGATTCGTTCCCCGCGACGTCGACGGCGGTCACGCGATAGGCGTGGGAGACGCCGGGTTCGCCGACGAAATCAACGGCGCGCGTGAAGCTTGCCGACCGCGTGGCGATCGGCACGAAGCCGCCGTCGTCCGATCTTGCCGAGCCCGTAGGCGGATCTCGGCGAGACTCGCCTGCCGCAGCGCGATAGATCCGGTAGCTCGCCACGTCGTCGTCGTCGACTGGCTGCCACGCGAGGTCGACGTGCCGCTCGCCCCCTTCGGCCGTCAGCCCCGCGGGGGGCGGGGGGGGAATTTTGTCGTCGAGTTGCCTTTGATCGACGATCCGCACGTCGTCGACCAACAGCACATGGGGCCGACCGTCGTCGAGCCCTTGCATAAAGAACACGGTCTCGAGCTGCGTGACGTCGAACTTCGAATCGTCGGTCCCGCGGAACTGTCCGGCGAAGCTCGCAAGCGGGAATTCGAGCTGCACCCATTCGCCCGCGGGAAGAGGTCCGTGATGCTTGAGAAGCGGGATCGCGTGGAGCCAGGCGCCCGGGGAATTCACCCCCAGCCGCGGCGCTGCGTCGGGCTCGAGCCCCTCCTCGCTGCAGCACCGCATGACGAGCGTGTCGCCGGCAAACGCGAATCGCTGGCCGTAGCGCGTCGCGGCGTTGATCCGCGCGTGCCAGTCGCCGCCGAACGCCGAGGTCCACGCCAGCCGCAGGCAGTTCGGAGGGCTGGCGTACGTGCCGTGCTCGACAGGGATTTTGCCCGCGACGATCTCCAACCGGCTGGGCGCGGTGACGTCGGCCGAGCTGTGGCAGTGGGCGCGGCGCGAGGCGCTGAAGTCGAAGAAGACGTGCCGCTGATGGGCCTCGCCGGCGTCGGTTCGCACCGCGGAAAGGGACGACGAAACGGCGAGCATGAGGGCGACTCGTAGGGGCAAGGGGCGGGTCATGGCGGCGCGGTCCGAGGTCGAGAGGAGAGCGGAGCGGCGAAAGAAGACGAGGGAAGCTGAAAGCGCTTTCATATCGTCGGGGGCTGGGAGAGTCAAGCAGTTCGCTCACCATCCCCCCATAGGCCCATGGGACGCAACGTACCGCCCTTGCTTGATTGCCGAATTCCTCAGCCCAGGTGCAACGCTTTGCCGAGAAGTCAGGGTCGTCTCAGCCGCGGCGAGCGTCTGATGACAAAGTATTGAAATCCGCAATATCGTTGTCGCCCGAAGAAAGCTTTGGACCATTCTCCGGGGAGAAGATATCGTGGCTCGACACCCCTTGGAATTAGCTTACGGACTGACAAGCCATGAGTTGTTGGACGCCGTCAGCTCGCGCTTTCGGCTCAAAGTGGCGCTTGAGGGGGCTGTCGCCGAGGTGCACATGGCCAAGCACATCGAGCGATTAGTAGGGACCGCCGTCAAAAGGTACGAAGCGCACGATCTGGACGGGCGACCGGATTTCTCGATCTGGGCCCCGAATCGTAAAGAACCGCTGCTTGCCGAGTGCAAGAACGTACGAGAGAGCGGCAAAGCCGGCGGGGAGGCCTATCGCGAGAAGGGACAGGTCGTCGCTTACAAGGTGGAAACCCAGAAGACTCGGGCCGCCACGGGCGATCCGTCGAGCCGCTACTACGGTTTGGATCAATACGATATACTGGGCGTATGTTTAGGCAAGAAGACGGGCGACTGGTCCGATTTTCTCTTTGCACGTACTGCGGACCTCGAGCGTCATGCCAAGCACCCTCTCAAACTTGCGGTGATGCAGCGCGTGCCGTTGCCGGACTCCGGCGACCTGCAGTGTTGGTACGCTGACCTCAGCGAACTACTCCGTCACTTCGATGATCCGCCATGTCTATCTCGCCGATCTATGAGACCGAACTAGGACGCGCTTACTGCGGCGACAGTTTGGAGTTCATGCGATCGCTGCCGGACGGCGAATTGGACTTGGTCTTGACGTCGCCTCCCTATGCGCTTCACTTCAAGAAGGCCTACGGGAACGCCAGCCAAGCCGAATACGTCGAATGGTTCTTGCCGTTTGCCGAGCAGATCAAGCGAATTCTCAAGAGCACGGGGAGCTTCGTTCTGAACGTAGGCGGGGCGTGGACCCCCGGTGCGCCGCTACGATCCCTGTACCACTATCGCCTCCTTTTGGCGTTGTGCGACGACGTCGGTTTCCATTTGTGCCAGGAGTTTTTCTGGTACAACCCGGCGAAGATGCCTGCTCCGGCTGAATGGGTCAACGTTCGTCGCATTCGTGTCAAGGACTCCGTCGAGTACATCTTCTGGCTGGCTCCGACGCCTAGTCCGCAGGCGGACAACACCAGGGTGCTGCAAGAGTACAGCCCCGACATGAAGCGTTTGATCAAACGCGGCGCCAAAACGGCGAAGCGCCCTTCAGGGCATCACATCAAGGGCACGTTCGCCGCCGACAAGGGAGGTTCCATCCCCCCGAATCTGATCGAGTGCGGCAACAACGAGAGCAACAGCTACTACATCAAGGAGTCAAAGCGGCGTGGCTGCGGCATTCATCCGGCGCGGTTTCCGGCTGCTCTGCCCGAATTCTTCATTAAGTTTCTTACCAACGTCGGCGAGACGGTGTTGGACCCTTTTGCAGGGTCGAACACGACGGGCCGTGTCGCGGAATCTCTCGGTCGCAAGTGGGTGGCCGTCGAGCAGGACCGCAGCTATGCCGAGAACTCGGCTCTCAGGTTCCAAGGCGAGAGCGAGCCCGTCGAGTCGTCGAACGGGCAGAGTCTGCTCTTCTGACTGGGCCCCGCGCGGCTACGACCCGAGCCGAAGGAGCGGCTCTACCCCGGCGGCAGCGCGTTGAGCGCGTCGATGAGTTGCCGCAACCGGCCGTAGCTGCGGCGGTTGAAGTGGAACACCAGCCGGGACAGATCGGCGATCTCGACGTCGTCGGACTCGTCCTTCAGCGCGCCGCGTTGCACGAATGCGCCGTCGGCCAGGATGTCGGCGTACTCGGCGTTGATCGTCGCGAGCTGGTCGTCCGTGAGCGCCTGATTGAGCCGGAACACCAGATGCTTGCGCACGTACCGCTGACTGTGATAGACGCGGTAGAAGCTCAGCACCTCGTCGACGGCCGTTCCCACCCGGTCGGTGATTTTGTACAGCGACAGGTCGGTCGGCGAGATCATCTTGGCGCCCAGCAGTTGCTTGACGACGTACGCGTGCCAGTCGTGCCAGAAGGAACCGCCCGGTTCGTCGAGCATGACGATCGGGATCATTTCGCGTTTGCCGGTTTGCACCAGGGTGAGCACTTCGAGCGCCTCGTCGAGCGTGCCGAAGCCGCCCGGGCAGCAGACGACCGCGTCGCACTCTTTGACGAACATCAGCTTGCGCGTGAAGAAGTACTTCATGTTGACGAGCTTCGGGTCGTCGCGAATGACCTCGTTGGCGGACTGCTCGAAGGGCAACATGATGTTGAGCCCCATCGAGTTGGCCCGGCCGGCGCCGCGGTGGCCCGCTTCCATGATCCCGCTGGCGGCGCCGGTGATGACCAGCCAATTCCGCTTGGCGAACGCGGCGCCCAGCTCCATTGCTTGCTGGTAGGTCGGCGCCGTGGAGAGGGTGCGGGCCGAGCCGAACACGGTCACCTTCTTCCGATCGCGGTACGCGGCGAACACCTTGAACGCGTACCGCAGCTCGCGGAGCGTGCGGCTGAGGATTTTCAGATCGCCCCGATCGGTGCGATCGGCGTGGAGCCGGTCGGCCGACTCGCGGATCCGCTCGATCAGGTCGGCGATCGGATCGCCCCCGCCCCCGGCGGTCAGGTCGAGGTCAGGAACGTCGCGAGGCAAGTCGGCAGAGGCCATGGCGGAGAGGCAGGGTCGACGGCGTGGCATTCATGCGAGCAGGGCGGCAAGTCGCGAGCGGTCCGGATTCAAGCGCACTCGCGACTGGGCGCAAGTTCGTCCGTTCGAGACCGGTTGCGAGGCGTCGTTATACCGCAATCGCCGCGCCGGCGTCGCTAGCGATTGGCGCGAAAAAAACCCGGCAGAGCGACTGCCGGGTCGTCGAAATTGCCGGCAGGTCGTCCGCGACGGCTCAGGCGCCGGGGCGGCGATAGTACTGGTACGCCAACAGAACTTCGTACAGATCGGTCGAGATCGTGACTTCGTCGTCGGCGAAGTCATCGAGCCAAGTGCGGCGGGCGTTGGCGGCTTCGGCGAGCAGAGGGAGCACCTCGCTCAGCGCGACTTTGACGCAGGGGGCTCCTTCGGCAGTCTTCGCGAGCGCGGGAGCTGCGGTCTCTTCGGGGCAATACAAGCGGAGTCGGCTGGCCTGCATCGAGGGGTCCTTCCCTGTGAGCGGTCGGGGGGCGTACGCTTGCGTCCGCGCAAGCGCCCGCATTCGCGGCGGCCCCCCGTCGCAGAAGCAGGTATCGGCCTCGTCGCCTGGACGACTTGACCCGACTCGGAAAAAAAAGCTCGCCGCTAGCGACGCTATCTACTGCTGCCGGCTGACTCTTGCGCTGCAAGCGGCGCAGGGGACGCGGAGCGACTGCTGGCGGCGAAAATCCCGCCTGGAGGCGCAGGGCGGCATGGCGTACGATGATTCGTTGACGCTAGCACCCTTCCATCGACGATCGCCCGCTATGGATTTTCAGGAACGATTGCATCGCGCCGCCGAGCGCGGTCGGCAGGCTCGGGACGAGAAGGCCCGGGCCGAGGCCGCCGTCGCGATGAGCGAGGAGGAGTGCCGTCGGCGGCACGCATCGCTGCGGCATGACCTGAACGACCACATCGAGGCGTGCCTCAAGCAACTGGCCGACAACTTCCCCGGCTTCCATTACGAGCCGGTCGTCACCGAACGCGGCTGGGGAGGCGCCGTGCGGCGCGACGACTTGGCGATCGCCGACGGCCGGCGCGAGAATCTTTTCAGCCGGCTCGAGATGGTCGTCAGCCCTCACAACAAGTACCACGTGCTCGACGTCGTGGCGAAGGGCGCCGTTCGCAACAAGGAGAACTTCACGCGCAACCACTATCAAGCGCTGCGCGAAGCGAATCTCGATCGGTTCCGCGAATTGATCGAGCAGTGGACGCTCGACTACGCCGAACAATACGCCGCGGCGGAATAGCGTAGCCGATTCTCTCCGAGAATCGGCCAAAGCGGTTTCCTTACGGGCGAGCCGCGATCTTGGCTCCAGCCGGGCGATCGAGGCGGGGCGAGTTGGTCAATTCTCGGAGAGAGTTGACTACGGGCGGAGAGAATTGACGACGGGATCAATCCAGCGGCGCTTCGGCCAATTGCTTCAGGGCGTCGAGGCACTCGACGACCGCCTCGGGGGTGGTTTCGCTCCATCCTTCGCGGCGATGGGCGATGATCGCCAGTTTGAATTGCTCGAACGCCTCGGCCAAGTCGTCGGGCAGTTCGTCGACTTCGACCGACAGCCGCGTACGAGCGGCCTTCTTCGTCGCCGGCTCCGCGGGGCCGCCGCTCGCTTCGGTTCCGTCGTCGAACGGGGCGTCAGCGTCGTCGTCGTCGGTGCGGGGCTTGCTCTTGGCGGTCTTGGCAGCCTCGGCTTCCGCCTCGCGGGCCTCGACCTCGTCGGCGGTCAGTTCGCCGCCGCGCGGGCCGGTCGACTCGCCGCGGTCGGCCGGGTCCTCGACGACGAGTCCCTCGGCCGCGAACCCGTTGGCCACCGCCGCGTCGTCTTCCGCGGGGACCTCGCCGGGCGAGCCGAGGGTCTCCCACCGCTTGCCGCGCATTTGCGAGACGCTCCACCCGTTGTGGATGGCGCCCTCGAGCCACATTTCGGCGTCGTCCCAATCGAGCGCCGCTTGGAAATGGCTCCAGAACAGCCCCTCGTACTGATCGCGCGCTTCGCCGAACCGTTGGAACACGCGCCGCAGTCGGCCGACGTGTTGGCTGGTCACGCCGCCGACGAGTTGGGTCCAGGCTTCGTCGGAGTAGTCGGTCACCGGGGCGCCTTCGGCCAGCAGCGCCTCGCGCCATTGACAGATGATGCGGCCCTTTTCCCAGTTGGTCGTACTGACCAAGCGGTTCCATTGGCCGAGGAACTGCCGACCGACATCGTCGGCGGCGACTGCGGACGAGGCTTCGGCAGGGGACGAGGTCTTGCGGGACGCCATGGCGAGGTTGCTCCGTGCGGGGCGCGAATCCAAATTGGTCCGCCCGCGGCGATATCAGGGTCGGCAGGAACGCAAGGGACAGGCACGCTCGCGGAACGCTGCTTCCCGTGAGTTGCAGACGTTGGTCCGCGAGCCAGTCCCCGTGTTCAACGAGCCTCGTGGCGCCGAGCGGGGGGCGGATTCTAGCACGAGCGCACCGGGCCCCGCGACGACCTCGGAGGGGGGCCGACGAAAATCGAGCCAGTTGCGGCGCGGCACGGGCGGCGCATTCGGCAACAGTCGCAAAGTTTCCGCGCGGCGCGGCGCGGGCGCCGGTCCGAATGTGCCCGACATGCGGGGGATAACGCGTCGACAAGCGCGTGCGAGTCGGCCTCGAGACGCCGTCCGAGTCCAGGCGCCGGGCGGGCCTTCAGCTCGGCGATTGCTCGTCCGACTCGAACCCGCAGGTCTTGTGCGAGCCGTCGCAGAAGGGGCGGTTCTTCGATGCGCCGCACCGGCACAGCGCGAACGCCGGCTTGGCGGGATCGAGCGGGAACGAATTCCCCGCGGAATCGACCAGCGTGAACGGTCCTTCGACCAGGAACGGACCGTTGGGGCGGATGCGGATCGTGACGTCGGCCATGGCAAGACTCGCGGAGCGAAGGGGGAAGTCGGCAAAAAACAGCCCGGCCGTCACGCGGGGCGAACAGGCCGGGCGCCAGTCGATTAGTGTACCGCATCGAGCGGGCGCACATCACGCGCTACGGATCGGCGTCAGCGGGAGCCGCGACCGGCACGAGAACCACTGTGACGCGGACCTCGCCCGGAGTCGACTCGACCGCGGCCGCTGACGAGCGGGAACGCGTCTCGTCGTTGAAGCGTCGGTCGACCCGGCCTCCGCCGGAGAAGCCTTCGGGCAGCGACCCTGCGGGCAGATCGAGTCGCTTCGCCCGGCCGAACTGTTCGCGGGGAGCGTTCTCTGCGTCCCGGGCGGATTCCAGCGCCAGCTTGTCGGAGGTCGCGCTCGGGGAGGGGATCGTCGACTTGGACTTGGATGATTCGGGCTTGGACTCCTCAATAAAACGGAAGTGTTGCTGATCGAGACCAAAACTGGAGGGGATCGATTGCAGCCGGGCGACGAACCGCTCGACCTGTTCCGGCGAAGCAGCCACCAGATAGGCGACCGGTCGGGGCGATCCTGCGCCACGGGCCCCCGCGCCGCTGAGTCCTGGGCCGGCGAGGGAGGATTGGTCGAGTTCGACGCCTTCGGCAAATTCGCCCCCAGCCCCGCGGGCGGAGAGTGCGGAGAGCTCGGACGCTTGCAGCCCGTCGATCGACTCCGGCGAGCGGTCGACGCCGTCGTCTTTGGATTCCTGGACCAGCGCGATCCGCTCTGCGGCGAGCGCGGACCGCAGCGTCGCCTCGGCCGCGGCCATGTCGCCGGCGACGGGGATGCGGACGATCCGGTCGGCCGCCGCGACGTTGCTCTGCGGAAACGCTTCCGTGGCGCTCGGGGCAGGGGGGGACGCCAGCCCGTCGCTAAACGCCTTGCGAGTCGTTGCGCCGTCCCGACCATTGATCGCCGCACCGCCGCGACCTCCGAAGGTCGTCGCTTGGGGAGCGGCCGGAGCGCCCGTTGCGGGACTCGTCGGCGCGGCGTCGGCGGCCATGTCGAAGCCTTCCGCTACGGATTCGGGAGCGGCGGCGGTCGAAGCTTGGCGAGGCTGATCGGATTTGAGGAGGGCTCGCTCCGGTTGCGGACTTGCGGCGGGGGGGGAGGCCGCTTTCATGTCGAGCGGTTCGCTGCGTCGAGTCCGGTCGCCTGCGGGCGCCTGGGCGACTTGGCGTTCGACGGGGCCGGGCTCGTCGGGTTGAAACGCCGCGAGAACGAAGCTGGCCGCCGCGGCGAGACAGCCCCACGCCAGCCCGCGCCGCACGCCGGGACGACGCCAAACCGGCGCCCCCGGTTCGCGCGCGTCGCGTGCGGCGCCGGCCGTGGGACGGTCGGCGTCAATCGCCGCGAGCACGTCGCGCTGGAACTGCTCGTCGAGCGCCGGCAGCGGCAGGTTGCGGACCGCGTCGGCGGCGCTGCGCAGCTCGTCGAGCAACTGCCGGGCCGCGGGGTCGGCGGCCAATCGCTCTTCGACGAGCGCACGCTCGGCTTCGGTCGCCTCGCCGTCGAGGTAAGCGCTCAGCACTTCGTCGTCGAAGGGGGACATGGGCGGGGAGCGGTCGGGAGAAAGGGGTCGTAGGTCAGGAGGTTTGCGAGCGGTCGCGGCGTCGCGACCCCGTTTCGTCAAGCTTCATCTGCAGCATCTCGCGCAGTTGCATCCGCGCACGAAACAACCGGCTCCGCACCGTGCCGATCGGCAGGGCGAGGACTTCGGCGATGTCGTCGTACGAGCAACCTTCCATTTCGCGCAGGACGAGGATCTGTCGTTGGTCGTCGGGGAGCTCGGCCAAGGCGGCCCGCACATGGGCGACCTCTTCGGCCGCGGCGAGG
The DNA here is from genome assembly GCA_019636345.1 of Pirellulales bacterium. Classification (NCBI taxonomy): domain Bacteria; kingdom Pseudomonadati; phylum Planctomycetota; class Planctomycetia; order Pirellulales; species Pirellulales bacterium. The sequence goes on from JAHBXQ010000003.1 coordinate 486,052, forward strand.
GTACGGGTTGAATCTCCCGCAGGGTCGATCGGTTCGGCGCCGGCGTGTTCCTTCTGGTGATCGAGCGAGACGGTCGGGCGGCGCCGGCGTCGGCGGGTGAGTCCTTCGTTCATGGCGATGCGGTAGAGCCACGTGGCGAACTGCGCCTCGCCGCGGAACGCCCCGAGCTTGCGCCACGCTTGGACGAAGGCGTCCTGGGCCGCGTCGCGGGCCTCCTCGGGACAGCCGAGCAGGCCGACCAAGGCGGCGAACACCCGCTGTTGGTGGCGGAGCACCAACTCGCCGAATGCGGCGCGGTCGCCCCCTTGGGCTCGCTCCACGAGTTCAGCGTCGGCGATCTCGGGGCTCACGCTCGGCCAAGGGGTTGGATGCGCGGGGGCGGGGGAAAGTTCCGTCACGGTGCGGCATGGGGCGATCGCCGGCTCTCCTTGGCCCCGACGATCGGGCTGGATTGCGACCGGTTTTTTCCGCTGGCATTCTTTGGGGCTCGACGAGCGTTGTCAAACGGCGCCGGGGAATCGGCGTGGTACCATGAGCCGTCGGCGCTCGTTGCCGGCGAACGGCGAGCGAGGCCGAGTTTGCCTCAGACCCGTCGCGTGGCCGCGACCGTCGACAGCCTCGCTGACATTTCACCTCTCACCTCCGACCGCTTCCTCCCCCCATGTCCCTCGACTGGATTGCCGCTGAGCTGGCTGCATGGGAGGCCGCGGGGTTGCGCCGGCGGTTGACGCCGGGGCTCGGGGCGATGGGGCCCGTGGTGCACCCCGACGGGCGCGAGTTGGTGAACTTCGCCTCGAACGACTACCTAGGGTTGGCGAGCGACCCGCGGTTGGCCGAGGCGGCGATCGGGGCGTGCCGAGCGACCGGCGTGGGGCGCGGTTCGAGCCCGCTGATTTGCGGTCGCAGCGAAGTGCATGTCGAGCTGGAACGCCGGCTGGCGGCGTTCGAGGGGGTCGAAGCCGCGCTGTTGTTCCCCAGCGGCTTCGCGGCGAATTCGGGGACGATCCCTGCGCTCGTCGGTCCCGGGGACGCGGTGTTCAGCGATGCGCGCAACCACGCGAGCATTATCGACGGGTGCCGGCTGTCGGGGGCGGCGATCCATGTCTTTCCGCACAACGACCCGGCGGCGCTCGACACGCTGCTGCACGAGCAGGCCGGCTGTCATCGTCGGCTGTTGATTGCGACCGACACGCTGTTCAGCATGGACGGCGACCTGGCGCCGATGGCCGAGATTGCGGTGCTCGCCGCGCGGCACGGGGCGATGCTGCTGGTCGACGAAGCCCATGCGACAGGCGTGCTCGGGCGTCTCGGCCGGGGGGGCGTCGAGCTGGCCGCCGAGCGACGCCCCGAGTTGGCCGAGTTGCTGGAGCGCACCGTCCACGTGCGCGTCGGAACGCTGAGCAAGGCGCTGGGGACTGCCGGAGGGTTCGTCGCCGGGACGCGGGAGCTCGTCGAGTGGCTTGCCAACCGGGCGCGGAGTTACGTCTTCTCGACGGCGCAGCCCGCAGCGGCGGCGGCGGCCGGGATCGCGGCGCTCGAGATCGTGGAGCGCGAGCCGGAGCGCCGCACGGGGCTCTTGGCCGCGGCAGCCGAGTTGCGGCGTGCGCTGGCCGACCAGGGGTGGCGCGTCGGAGCGGGGGAGTGCCAGATCGTGCCGGTGATCGTCGGCGAGCCGCAGGCTGCGGTCGCCGTGGCCGAGAAACTGCGGGAGCGGGGCCTGTGGGTCCCGGCGATTCGCCCCCCGAGCGTCCCGGCCGGGGAGTCGCTGCTGCGGATCAGCCTCACGGCGAGTCATACCAGCGCGATGCGGGCCCGGCTGATTGAGTCCTTGGCCGCGGTCCGGTTGGGGGGGTAAACCGGCTCGTGCGGGGGCGCGGTCGCCGGCGCAAGTTGCTTTGCCGCAAAAACTTGACGCTCGGCAGGGGGCTACTTACCATCGAGATTGAATAGTTTCCCCAGATTGCCGCGCCTGACCCCGCGCCCAGGAACCGACGCGTTGAGTCTTGTCTTCACCATTTTGCTGGGCGTCGCCGTCTTGGTGGGGCTGGTGGCTACGTTCTTGACGATCAAGAACTGGCACTGGGCCCAGATGTTGCTGATGCTGGGGATCTTTCTGGCCAGCGTCGGCGCCGTGTTCTTGTCGGCCGAGGTGTTGCGGATTCACAAGCTGCTGCGGATGAACTTGCCGCGGCTCGAGGCGCAGCTCGAGGACCTCGAGACGCGCAACCGGGCGCTCCAGACCGGGGCGCGGGACCCGGCGGTGATCAACGCAGTGCTCAACGACTTGCGCGACCCCGAGGGGATCGCCGGCCGACTTGGCAACGACGAGGCTCAGCAGGCGACCGCCGAGGAGTTGCGGGCCCTGGCCGGGAACAAGCGGGCCCTCGACCGGCTGACGGCGATGGTCGACAAACTTGGCGAACTGGGGGATCTCCCCAGTCTGGCCGTGTGGAACCAACGCAACGCGATCATCGCCCGGCAACGGGGGCGGGCGTGGTTCGGAGCGAGCCCGGCCGGACCGGTGGCGCCGAACGGTCAGGTCCAGGTCGCCGTTCCCGTGCCGCGTCCGCACGGGATCGACAAGGACTCGATCGTGTACGTGTTTGAGATGGACTTGCCGCTCCCTGACGCGGCGCCGGCGCAGTACCTGGGCGAGTACCGGGTCGTCGAATCGTCGGGCGACGGCGTGGTGTTGTCGCCGGTGCTGCCGCTGGAGCCGCGTTCGCTGCAGCGGCTCGCCGCGAGCAAACGGCCGTGGCGACTGTACGCGACGATGCCGGCCGATCGGCACGAGTTGTTCGCGGGTTTGAGCGAAGAGCAACTGCGGCAGATGATGCCCCCGTCGACGGTCGAGGAGTACGTTCGCCACGGCGGCCCGGTCGACGTGAACGACGACGAATATCATCGGCAGAGCTTCAACGAGGAGGGTCTGCCGATCGGCCCCGAATCGACCGACAAGGTGGCCGAGGAGCGCTACAACCGGCCGCTGCGGGCGTACGAAGTGTTGTTCAATCGGCTGGCCGAGAAACGCGTCAACCTGCTGACGCAGATCGCCGCGAAGAAGGACGAAATCGTCAAGCTCGGCGAGACCGAGGCGAAGGGACAACAACTGCAGGCCGAGCGGTCCGAGGAGAAGCGCAAGTTGCTCGCAGACCAGGAGCGGATGCAGCGCGATCTGGCGACGATCCGCAAGCTGAGCGAGGCGATCGCCGGGCAGTTGGCGGTCGCCAAGCAGGGGCTCGTCGACGGTCTGGCGGCCAACGCGCAACTGGCTGCGGAGCTGGCCCGCCGGCAGATGGCGTTTCTCGGCGCCGCGGCGCAGTAAGCGAGCCTTCTTACGCCGAGACGCGGCGCTCGCAGTGTCGGGCGCGGAGGTTCTTGTTCAGCGCCTTGGACGCCGTCGTCCATCACGAATTGCGCTCCTTTGCGCAATTCGCGGGATCTTCCGGGGCGCGACTGGCGGCGACGGGATTCAACGCGGCGCGTACAATGGGGCGACTCGGGCAGGCCGCCGGCGTGGGCCGTCCCGACCGTCGGCGACGGCTCTCGCGCCGCCGGGGTTCGCCGCGCCGAGGGACTCGCTAGCTGGCGTTATGGGCATCTACGACCGCGAATACTCGCGCGACTCCGAACCGGGGGTGCAACTCGGGCTTCCTTACTCGATCACGGTGCGGCTGGCGCTCGTGACCGGGGCGGCGTATCTCGTGCAGATCTTCGGCACGGAACGGTTCACCGAGACCTTCGCCCTGTGGAACGACTGGTATCGCGAGCCGTGGCGGGCGTACCAACTGCTCACCTACGGATTTCTGCACGCCCCGCACGACATCGCCCATATCCTGATCAACATGCTGGTGTTGGTGATGTTCGGCCGCGAGCTGGAGTCGCGGTACGGGCGGGCCGAGTTCCTGCGGTTTTACCTGACGGCGCTCGTCGTTGCGGGGCTCGTATGGACCGGGTGGGAGATCGCCACCGGGCATGCCGCGGCGCCGCGGGTCAATCCCGGCAGCCCCAACGGCATCGTGTTCGGCGCCTCGGGGGCGGTGACCGCGCTGGTGGCGCTGTTCGCGGCGAACTATCCGCGACGGACCGTGCTGCTGAACTTCTTCATCCCGGTGCCGATGTGGCTGGCCGGGCTGCTGATGGTGCTGAGCGATCTCGCGGGCGCCAGCGGGCGATTCGGTCCGAGCAACGTCGCGTACTCGGCCCACCTCGGGGGCGCCGCGTTCGGGCTGTTGTACTTCTACACGCAGTGGCTGCCGCTGCGGAGTCTGGAAGGGCTGACCAGCCGGCTCCCCAAGGCTCCGCGGCCGACGCTGCGGGTTCACGAACCCGAGGAGGGGGACGACCTGCAGAGCCAGGTCGATCGCATTCTGGAGAAGATCCAAAACGAAGGGCAAGACAGCCTCACCCGCCGGGAGCGGGCGATCCTCGAACAAGCGAGTCGCCGGTACCGCGAACAACGGGGCGGCTGACGGATGCGCGGGGCTCCTGCCGAGCCGAATCGCACTGCGGCTTCCGGCTCGGCAGGAGCTTTGCCGCTTCCTGAACCGGGGCCGCTCGCCGTCGTGCTGATCTTGCGAACCATGGCGTTCCTGCTGGCCGGGGCCGCGAGCCTGTGGGGCGCCGCGTCGGGTCGGCCGCTGCTGGGGCCGGCTGTGGTCGCGGCGCTGCTGGTGGTCCATGCGTGGACGCTGACCGACCCCGTGCGGCAGTTGCGGTCGCTGTTGGCGGCGACGGTGATCGGAACGGCGCTCGAGTCGACTTGGATCGCCCTGGGGGCGTACGTCCCCGCCGGCGACATGCGAGGCACGCCCGTTTGCCCGCTGTGGGTTACCTCGGCGTGGTTGAATGCGGTCCTGTTTTGGCAGGGGGTCGCGGCGGAGCGGCTTTCGCCCGGTCGGGCGGCTGGCGCGGGGGCGATCGCGTTTCCGCTGGCGTATCTCCTGGCCGACCGGGTGCATGCGATCGTCGTCGTTTGGCCGCCGTGGGCGTTCGCCGCGGCCTTCAGCCTGTACGGGGCGATCGCCCTGGGGGCCGTCCACATCCTCATCGCCGTCAACGCACCCCGAGACCAAACATGTCTGAACGGAAAGTGATCGTCACCGGCGCGTCGGGGCTCGTGGGAACCCCGTTGTGCGAGAATCTGACCAGCAGCGGCTGGCAGGTCGTTCGCGCCGTGCGCCGTACGCCGCGCCCCGGCGGGGGGGAAGTGTACTGGAACCCTGCGCAGGGCGAGATCGACAAGGCCGGCTTCGAAGGCGCCAAGGCGGTCGTCCACTTGGCCGGCGAGAACATCGCCGAGCATCGTTGGACCGAGGCCTTCAAGAAGAAGATCCTCGACAGCCGCATACAGGGGACGCTGCTCGTGAGCGAGACCCTCGCGGGGCTCGCCGAAAAACCGGATGTGTTCGTCTGCGCCTCGGCGATCGGCTACTACGGCGATCGGGGGGACGAGGTGATGACCGAGCAATCGGCCCCCGCGGACGATTATCTGGGGCAGGTGTGCGTTCAGTGGGAGGCGGCCTGCCAGACGGCTCGCGATGCGGGGATCCGCACGATCAACGGCCGGATCGGCGTGGTGCTGAGCCCCAAGGGGGGAGCGCTCGCCAAGATGCTGACGCCGTTTAAGTTGTGCGTCGGGGGGACGATCGGCAGCGGCCGGCAGTACATGAGCTGGATCGCGCTGGACGATCTGGCCCGGGCGCTGCAGTTCTTGGTCGAGACGCCGGGACTGTCCGGGCCGATCAATCTGGTCAGTCCGCAGCCGGCCACCAACGCGGACTTCACGAAGACGCTGGCCCGAGTGCTGGGCCGGCCGGCGCTGCTGCCCATGCCGGGCTTTGCGGCGAAGCTGGCCTTCGGCGAGATGGCCGAGGCCCTGCTCCTGGCGAGCACCCGGGTCGTTCCGGAGGAGTTGGAGCGAGTCCGGTTCCGGTTCGAGTACCCGGAGTTGGAGGCGGCGCTGCGGCATTTGGTCGCTCGCCGGTGATCGGCCTCGAACGCCAAATTGAGCCCCGGGCGAATGACCGGGGGCCAAATAGGTTCACCAGGGGCCAAATAGGCCTCTCAAACGACCGACTCGCCCGCCGCGGCGTCCTTGTGGCCGCGATCTGACCCGGTAAACTAAGCGGTTCGGTCAAACCCGGCTGCCGTCGGCCCGCCGCGGTCCGATTGCGCAATCCCCCGACCGTCGTCCCGCCTTTGCCGACGTCGCGCGTCCGGGTTCCCCGCGCGGCCTTGCTGCGTTTGTTTGGCGTCTCGATTCCCCACCGAGTTGGTCTATGCATTCTCAAGTCGTTGTGCTCGGGGGCGGTCCTGGCGGATACGCCGCCGCGTTTCTTGCCGCCGACCTGGGGATGGAAGTGACCCTGGTGGAATCGGATCCGCGTCTGGGGGGGACGTGCCTGCTGCGGGGCTGCATCCCGTCGAAGGCGCTGCTGCACGTGGCCAAGGTGATCGCCGAGGCCCGCGAGATGATCGAGTGGGGGGTCGAGTTTGGCGCCCCGAAGCTGGCCGTCGAGAAGATGCGGGCTCGCAAAGAGAAGGTCATCGAGACCCTCTCCGGGGGGCTCGCCCAGTTGGCCAAGCGCCGCAACGTGAAACGCATTCACGCCACGGGCATTTTCGTCGACTCGAACACGCTGCAGCTCGAAGGGGGCGACCCCGCGACGTACGAGGAGGAGCGGCTGACCTTCGACCACTGCATTCTCGCCACGGGCAGCACGCCGGCGATGCCCAAGATGTTCGCCATCGGCAGCGAGCGGGTGATGGACTCGACCGGGGCGCTGCAACTGGCCGACATTCCCGAGTCGCTCCTGGTCGTCGGCGGCGGGTACATCGGGCTGGAGATGGGGAGCGTCTACGCCGAACTGGGCTCGAAAGTGACGGTCGTCGAATTCACCGAGGGCCTGCTCCCGGGGGCCGATCGCGACCTCGTGAAGCCGCTCCACAAGGCGCTCGTCGAACGGTTCGAGAAGATCTATCTCGGCACGAAGGTGACGGGGCTCAAGGCGGTCGGCGACAAAGTCGAAGCGTCGGTCGAAGGACCCGAGACGAGCGGCACGCTGACGTTCGACCGCGTGCTGGTGTCGGTCGGCCGGCGGCCGCGGACCGCCGGCATCGGGCTGGAAAACACCAAGGTCACGCTCGACGACAAGGGTTTCGTGCGGATCGACGACCAGCAGCGGACCAGCGACCCGGCGATCCTGGCGATCGGCGACGCGGCGGGCGAGCCGATGCTCGCCCACAAGGCGTCGCACGAGGGGAAGGTGGCGGCCGAGGTGCTGGCCGGCGAGCCGGCGGCGTTCGACAAGGCGGCGATTCCCGCGGTCGTGTTCACCGACCCCGAGATCGCCTGGGCCGGTCTGACCGCCGATCAGGCGAAGCTCGAAGGCCGCAAGGTCGAGATCGCCCAATACCCGTGGCAGGCGAGCGGCCGGGCGATCGCCATCGGCAAGACCGACGGCATGACCAAGTGGCTCATCGACCCCGAGACCGACCGCGTGCTGGGCTGCGGGATCGTGGGCTCGGGGGCCGGCGAGCTGATCGCCGAGGCGGTCGTCGCAATCGAGATGGGGTGCAACATCCGCGACGTCGCCGAGAGCGTGCACCCCCACCCCACTCTCAGCGAAACGGTGGCCTTCGCCGGCGAAGTCCACTTGGGCGCCGCGACCGAGGTGTACCGCCCGAAGCGCAAACACGCCCAACCTAACTAAGTCACGTGCTTGCCGGCATTTCACGCAGGGAACACAGAGGGCAAGAAGCAGTGCACGCGAAGTCATGACGACGCATCGTTTGCTCCGAGCTCTCTGTGCATTCCGCTGCGACTTGACCGCCAGATCACCAATAGCGAAATCCTACTAGGATCGCCCTATGGCTCAGACGAAGATGACGCCCCGCTCGCCCTTGCCGAACGACGTCGATCCGGCCGAGACCGTCGAGTGGCTCGAGTCGCTCGACTACGTGCTGGAAAGCAAGGGACCCGAGCGGGTCAGCCAGTTGCTCAGCGCGCTGGACGAATCGGCGCACCGCAACGGCGTCGAGTTGCCGTTCACGGCGACGACTCCGTACATCAACACGATTCCGCCGGACAAACAGCCCCAGTACCCCGGCAATCGCGAGTTGGAGCGGCGGATCAAGAGTTTCGTCCGCTGGAACGCGATGGCGATGGTCACCCGCGCCAACCGCGATCCCGCGGCGCCCGGCGGGCACATCAGTACGTTCGCCAGTTCGGCGACGCTGTACGAGGTGGCGCTGAACCACTTTATCCGCGGCCGGGGCGAGAGCGGCTACGGCGGCGACCAGGTGTATTACCAGGGTCATGCAGCCCCGGGAATGTACGCCCGGGCGTATCTCGAAGGACGGCTCACCAAGCAGAACCTGATCAACTTCCGTCGCGAGCTGAGCGACGGGGGCGGGTTGTCGTCCTATCCTCACCCGTGGTTGATGCCCGAGTTTTGGGAATTCCCCACGGTGTCGATGGGCCTGGCGCCGATCATGGCGATCTACCAGGCGCGGTTCAACGAGTATCTGACCGATCGGGGAATCCTCGACCTGAGCGGGAAGCGGGTCTACGCCTTCTTGGGCGACGGCGAGTGCGACGAGCCCGAGACCCTGGGGGCGATCACGCTGGCGTCGCGCGAGCACCTCGACAACCTGTGCTTCGTGATCAACTGCAACTTGCAGCGGCTCGACGGTCCGGTGCGCGGCAACGGCAAGATCGTTCAGGAACTGGAAGGGGCGTTCCGCGGCGCCGGGTGGAACGTCATCAAGGTCATCTGGGGGAGCGACTGGGACCCGCTGCTCGAGGCCGACGACACGGGGCTGTTGGCCCTGCGGATGATGGAGATCGTCGACGGCCAGTCGCAGAAGTACGTCGTTTCGGACGGCTCGTACGTTCGCGAACACTTCTTCGGCAAGTACCCCGAGCTGCTCGGACTGGTCAAAAACTACAGCGACGAGAAGCTGCGGAAGCTCAAGCGCGGCGGACACGACCCCGAGAAGGTGTACGCCGCATTCAAGGCGGCCGCCGAGTGCAAGGGCCGCCCGTCGGTGATCCTGGCCCAGACGATCAAGGGCTACGGCCTGGGCGAAGGGGGCGAGGGTCGCAACGTGACCCACAACCAGAAGAAGCTCAACGAGTCGGAGTTGCACGAGTTCCGCACGCGGTTCGGGATTCCCATTTCCGACGAGCGGGTGGCCGAGGCGCCGTTCTACCGCCCGCCGGAGAACAGTCCCGAGATGAAGTACCTCCGCGAGCGCCGCGCCGCGCTGGGGGGCTCGGTTCCGGCGCGGAACAACGCCCCGGTGACGATGAACGTGCCGCGACTGGCCGATTACCAGAAGTCGCTCGCCAAGCTGGTCAGCGCCGGCCCAGGCAAGGAAATGTCGACCACGATGGGCTTCGTCCGATTGCTGACCGACCTGCTGCGCGACAAGCAGATCGGCAAGCACATCGTGCCGATCGTCCCCGACGAGTCGCGGACCTTCGGCATGGAAGGCTTGTTCCGGCAGGTGGGAATCTACGCCCATACGGGCCAGTTGTACGAGCCGGTCGACTCCGATCAGGTCGCCTATTACAAGGAGGCCAAAGACGGTCAGTTGCTCGAGGAGGGGATCACCGAGGCGGGGAGCATGAGCAGCTTCATCGCCGCGGGGACCGCCTACAGTTCGCACGGCGTGAACATGATTCCCATGTTCATCTACTACAGCATGTTCGGGTTCCAGCGGATCGGCGACCTCGTGTGGGCCGCGGCCGACGCCCGGGCCAAGGGCTTCATGCTCGGCGGCACCGCGGGCCGCACCACGCTCAACGGCGAAGGGCTGCAGCACCAGGACGGCCACAGTTTGGTGAACGCCGCGGCGTTTCCGACGGTGCGGTCCTACGATCCGGCGTTCGCCTACGAGACGGCGGTGATCATTTTCGACGGCCTCAAGCGGATGTACGAGGACAACGAAACGGCGATCTACTACATCACGCTCGAAAACGAGAACTACCTCATGCCCGAGATGCCCGCGGGGTGCGAGGAAGGGATCATCCGCGGGCTGTATCGTTACAAGTGCGTCGACGGTGCGCCGGGCAAGCCGCGCGTGCAGTTGCTGGGAGCGGGGCCGATTCTCAACGAGGTGCTCAAGGCTCAGACGCTGCTGGCCGAGAAATACGGCATCGGCAGCGACGTGTGGAGCGTGACCAGCTTCAACCAACTGCGGCGCGACGCCCAGGAGTGCGAACGCTGGAACATGCTCAACCCCGACAAGCCGGCGCGCACGAGCTACCTGGAAGAGCAGCTTGGCGGGACGACCGGGCCGATCATCGCCGCGAGCGACTACATGCAGATGCTCGCCGACCAGTTGGGCCCGTGGCTGGGGGGCCGGATGTTCGCCCTGGGGACCGACGGCATGGGCCGCAGCGAAAGCCGCGAAGCCCTGCGCCGGCACTTCGAGGTCGACGCCGAGTGCATCACCGTCGCCACGCTGTACAAGTTGATGAAGGACGGCCAGGAAGAGGCCAAGACGGTCGCCCAGGCGATTAAGGAGTTCGGCATCGACCCGAACAAGCCGTCGGCGCTGTACGCTTGAGGGCGCGGCGATCGGCGACTCATGAATCGAGGCGGATCGTACCGAGCGTCTGGGTGCGAACCGTGGCCGAAGCCGTCGCCGCGATCGAGGACGCCGACCATCGACTCCATCGCAACCAACCGTAAACCTTTGGCGCCTCTTCGCGCCGTTCGCGGTTCAGACAATCGAACCAACTGCAAGCCATGCCGACACAAGTGAAGCTCCCCTCGTTGGGCGAAAATATCGATTCGGGCGACGTGCTGTCGATCTTCGTCAGCGAAGGAGACGTCGTCGCGAAGGATCAGGACCTGATCGAGATCGAGACCGACAAGGCGACGATGCCGATCCCCAGCCCGCAAGCGGGAAAGGTGGTGAAGATCCTCGTCGCCGAGGGCGAGACCCTGTCGGTGGGGGGCGCGATTTTGGAGCTTGAGGCAGCGGACGCCCCGGCCCCGGTTAAGCCCTCGGCGCCGGCGCCGGTTGCCGCGGCCCCAGCCCCGGCGGAGCCTGCTCCGGCCCCCGCGGCCCCGGTTGCCGTTGCTCCCGCTCCGGTTGCACCGGCGCCTGCCGCCGCGACCGCGGCGCCGGCGAAATCGGCTCCGGCCCCCAAGCCGGCCAAGCCGGGCGAAGACGTCCCCGGCGACGGGCACGCCTCCGCCGCCGCAGGGCCCGCGGTTCGACGGCTCGCGCGCGAGTTGGGGGTCGATCTGCGCCGCGTGCGTCCCAGCGGCGACGCCGAGCGGATCACCGAGGAGGACGTCCGCAACCATGTCCGCACGGCCCAGCAAGAGGCCACCGCCGCGGCCCCCAAGGGGATCACTCCCCCCGGCGCCCCGGACAGCGACGCCCACGGCGCCGTGCGGCGCGAGAAGATGTCGCGAATGCGGCAGACGATCGCCCGCAACATGGTGCAGTCGTACACGACGATCCCGCAGCTCACGAACTTCGACGACGTCGACGTCACCGAACTCGAGCGGCTCCGCAAAGACAGCGAGAAAGACTACGCCTCTCAAGGGGTGAAGCTCACCGCGATGCCGCTGTTGGTCAAGGCGGTCGCGGTGGCGCTCAAGCATCACCCGATCGTCAACGCTTCGGTCGGCGAATCGGGCGAGGAGATCGTCTACAAGGAATACGTCAACGTCGGCATCGCGGTCGACACCCCCAAGGGACTGATGGTCCCCGTGATCCGCGACGCCGATCGCAAGGGCATCGCCCAATTGGCTCGCGACCTGGTCGAGTTGGCGACCGCGGCCCGGGACGGGACGCTCGCGATCGAGGACATGCGGGGCGGAACGTTCACGATCAGCAACCTGGGAGCGGTCGGCGGGACGTACTCCACCCCGATCATCAACCCCCCCGAGGCGGCGATCCTGCTCGTGGGCCGCAGCCGGATGATGCCGCAGTTCGTCGACGGCGCGTTCCAGCCGCGGCTGATGATGCCGCTGTCGCTCACGTACGATCACCGGATCGTCGACGGCGCCGCCGCGGCGCGGTTCTTGAACGACGTGAAGGGGTATCTGTCGAACCCCGGTCGGCTGCTCCTCGCCCCCGCGTGAGGTGACGCTCAGGGGGCGGCTCACCACGGCGGATCGGCCGCTTCAGCGACTCGCCCGGCGGCGCAGATAAAGCGGAGCGTCGGCGCCGGGGCGAGAAGGGCGACGTGAGGCGAGGATTCGGCTGCTCGCGCGCGGGGGCGAGCAGCGCCAGTCCGCGTCTCCCCTTGCATGGGGGGGTCGTACAGCCCGTACGTCATAGCCAACGGTTCGCGCCCCGCCGACAAATCGCCTCCCTAAGGGGGTTTTCTGGCCCAAGACCTCAAGACTCAAGACCCCCCGGTCGCAGAATGAATTGACAAATCGCGTGCCCGCGGCTATTGTCGCCCTAGGAGTCTGGAAGAATCCATTGACGTTTCCGGGCGATTTTGACTCGTCGCGTTCGGTCGAGTCGTCGCCAGTACAGCATCGCACGCGCAACTTTTTGAGAGGGGACGCCTAATGAGTCGGATCACTTCCGGGGGATTTTATCTCGTCGCATCACTCCTCTCTCTCTTCAGTCTCGCCAGCGTCTCGCAGGCGGGCATTCTTAACGGCCATGGAGCCGCTTACGGCGGCGTGACGGGCTCGGTCCCGTTCAACAACGGCGTCGGCCTCAGCGGAACCATCGACTACGCCGTCTTTACGGCTGGCGCGTTCAACGCCAATTTCGGCGGCTTGGGGTACGTGCCTGGCGATGCGCTGGTCTACACGTATCAGGTGAACGTCATCGGCAATCTCGGCGTGTCGGCCGAGATCATCGGCGTCAGCAATCCGGCCAACACGATCGGCACATTTAACATCGGCGATCAGGATGCTGCTTCGGCGTCGTTTACGCCGAACGCGCGCTGGCTCTTCTCGCCGGAGATTCCCACGGGGATGAGCAGTTGGGGGCTGGCGTTCTCCTCGCCGAAGCTGCCGATCGTCGGCGCATCGTTGACGATCGACGGCGGCACGCAAGCGCTGGTGGCCGGCGTGCCGACGCCGGGGCCGATCTCGATTCCCGAGCCGGCGACGCTCGCGCTGAGCGCCGGCGGCTTGGCGCTTGTGCTGCTGTCGAAGCGAGTCCGCGGCTAGGCGGGCCGCGCGCACCGGAGAAGTACGTCGCCGTCAGAGAAATCCGTCCGCAATCTCGCTTGTGATCTGCCGCCGTGAAGATCGAACTGGAGTTCCAAATCATGAGACGCGCTAAGGCTGGTCGATTTCTTTTCCCGGCGTTCGCAGCGGTTTGTTGTGCGCTGGTCGGCTCGCAGGCGGCGGCGGGGCCGCTGGCGACGACGGCGTTCGCCCTGAACGACGGTTTTGGTCCGGCTGGCGGCGCGTGGCGCGGAACCGTGTCGATTGCCGGCGCCGCTTTCGGGGACACAGTGGTGGCGGAGGTCGACTGGGCGGCGTTCGGCGTGGGCGGATTTCAGCAGTATCTCAACAGCCAGGCGATCGCGCAGGTTGATCCCTCGGGTCCGAACGAGGTGACGTACGTTTACCAGATCAGTTTGGTCACGAACGCTTCGCCGGGAATCGATACGCTGACCGTAGGCCTCGATGCGGGCGACGGACGGGGGACCGTCTTGGCTCCGACGTTCGTGCCGACCGGCGCCGCGAATGAACAGTCGCCCGCCAGCGGCGGAGACAATTCGACTTCGATGGCGTGGTTCTTTAACGGCGCCGAACTTGCGCCGGGGGACGTCAGCAGTTTGCTGGTCTTTACAAGCCCCTTCTCGCCGGAGTTCGACTTTCTGCAAGTGAACTCGGGGCTGGCGGGGCCCGTGGTCTCGCCGCTGGTCGCGAGCCCGAGCGATCGGGTGTACATCGTTCCGGAACCGGCGTGTGGACTGTTGCTCGCGGTCGCCGCGGTCATCGGGGCGTGGCGGAGAGCGTCTGCGAAGGCGTGACGATCGTCTTGAAGGGGGCACGCCGCAATCGAGCGGTGCTATTGACGCTCCGGACTTTGAGCGCCGGAGCTTCGCCCATGGCTTTTCGAAGCCCCATGGCTTTCCGGAGCCGCTTCCCACGGAAGCGCCTCGCTCCGACACGGCTTACGGAGCAAAAAGAGGAACGCTCCCTGCTTGAAATCGCTCTGGTCAATCTCGTCGTGGTCAAGCGATCGATTGGGGCGGCGAGTTGCGTCTGCCGCAATCCGAACCACCTCGTCCGGCACGTGACGACGGGCTGGTCACATGCTCGACGCCGGCCTGGGCCGCGAACAAGCCGCGCATCAAGGCCGGCTTGAGGGCAGCAATTCGCCGTCACTGCTCCCCGGAGCGTGAACGGTTACGCCGACAGTTGATCATCAGGGTCGGCGATTTTCTCCTTGCCCCCCGACTTCGTTTACACTGGTGCGGGCGTCGGCAAGACCGGCCTTCCTCGTTTGGAGGTGCTCCATGCGGCTTTTCACGACAGGCTTGGTCGCGGTTCTGAGCGTCTTGCTCTTCCCCGCGGCGACGTGCGCCGACCTCTTCGGCAGCGGGGCGAACTCGTTCACCATCGACTTCGTCACGATTGGCGCGCCCAATAACCCGCAGGACTACTTTATCGCCCCTGGCGACGTCGCGGCGCCGCCGGGGGGGGGATCGGTCCCCTACGTCTTTCGGATGGGAACCTACGAGGTCTCCGAGCGGATGATCGCCGCGGCCAACGCGGAGGGGAACTTGGGGATCACGCAGACGTCGCGCGGACCCGACTTCCCCGCGGGGGGGATCTCCTGGCTCGACGCGGTCCGGTTCGTCAATTGGCTCAATACGAGCACCGGCAACCCCGCCGCATACAAGCTCGATCCAGCGGGGAACTTCCAACTGTGGGCGCCGACCGATCCGGGCTACGACCCGACCAATTGGTTCCGCAATACGCAGGCCAAGTACTTCTTGCCGTCGCACGACGAGTGGTACAAGGCGGCCTACTTCGACCCGCTGCTGGGGGTCTACTACGACTACCCGACCGGCAGCGACACGGCGCCGCTGCGAGTCGCCGGCGGCACGGCCCCCGGCACGGCCGTCTATGGTGGCTCGTTCTTCGCCCCCACCCCCAGCCCGATCATGTCGGCCGGCGGACCCAGCCCCTTCGGCACGTTCGCCCAAGGGGGAAACATCGGCGAGCTCATCGAGACCGAGATCGACAAGGTCAATGACTCGATCGAGAGTGCGCGAACGGCCCGAGGGGGAGCGTATACATCAGGCGCAGCAGAACTTGTTTCTTACACCGCAATCGGCTATGGCCCGAATTTTCAGTCTCCAAACCTCGGCTTCCGCGTGGCCAGTCGGATTCCCGAACCGTCGACCTTGTCGCTGGCGATCGGGCTCCTGTGGCTTGCCGGCGGGGTCGCCAAGCGAACCGCCCGCGTCTCCTTGCATGGGGAGATCTCATAGCACGCACGTCTTATCCAACGGATCGCGAAGCTCTTGACGCGCGCCGGCGAGCGGGCCCATGTTCGACGCCAGCCTGGGGCGCGAACAGGCCGCGCATCAAGCCCGGATCGGGCCGTTCCTCAAGCACGACGGCGTCGAGCAACAGCGCCAGCGCACGGGCTCTGCGTCCGCCGTCATCTGGCGCAAGCTCTCCTTCGGCACGCAAAGCCCCGCGGGGAGCAAGGACGAAGCGCCTTCGCCTGCCTCGTCCAAGCAATCCAAGACCGACTTGACGGCAACAAAACCCCGTCACTGCTCCCCGGGGCATGAACGGTTACCATCTGCCATGATTCTCGATTGTCAACGATTGCGAGCAACGATGTCGTGCCGTTGTTGCGATTCGTAGGCAACTCGACTAAGCGACGACACGAGCCGCCGCGCGATTGGCCGGCGGGATCCCGACGAGCGCGTTGTCGAATTCGTTGTTGAAATTGGGCCAGCGCATCGCGTACAACCAACATGCGCGCCTCAAGGCGTGCCGAGCCGGGGTGCGCCGCAGGGGCATTGGCTCCCAGGGCTTCGGTCTTGGACAAGTGCAAACGTTCGACGAGCGCCAGGACGTCGAGCGCCAAGACGACGACGGAAGATCGCCATTTTGCTCGCCCGGTCGGAGTATTGCGAGCAAAACTCGGCGGCGGCACGCGGCGAGCGCACGCCTAAATCGCTGACATGTCGGCGGTTAGGGCCACGATCGGCAGCGCCGCCGGCGGAGTTTTGCACAAAGGACGCGTGTGTTTTTGCTCGACGGAAGGGCCGCTCCGACGCCGAGAACCGGCGGGGCGGCCCCCGCGAGCGGCGTCAACCTCGCTCGACGAAATCCGCAGCGCGTCGGCGTCTTCCGTGGTTGTCAAAAAGCGCTGGAGAACTGCCAGGGCCGATCCGTTGTTCCCACGGCCATGCTTTACCGACACGGCTCCCTGCCCACGCGGACGAGGGCAGGGCGCCCCGGGGAAAACGGACCGGCCCTTGCGTCGCAGGCGCCGTTACTTGCAGCACGGGCAGCAGCAGGTCGTCTTGACGACGACGGTGCAGCAGACCGGCTTGCAGCAGGTCGGCTTGCAGCACGGGTCGGCGATCGGGATGCAGCACTCGCCCCGGCGGGCGGCGCGGCGGGCTTGCCCGGGTCGCATCGTCTTGACGCAGGCCTGTTCGCAGCAGCAGTCGTCGCAGCACGAGCAGCAGGGCGCGGCCTGATAGCACAGGTACTTGGTCGCCCGAGCGCTCGCTTCGTCGGGATTGCCGAGCACGCCGGCCCCGATGAGCAAGGCCGAGGCGGCAAGCCCAAGAGCAGATTGGCGAAACATGGCAATACCTCCCCCTTCGAAACAAAACCAGCAGGACAAAAGGCAGAAGCGCTGCAAAGTCGTACGGCGCCGCTCTCA
Organism: Pirellulales bacterium; assembly: GCA_019636345.1. Lineage (NCBI taxonomy): Bacteria > Pseudomonadati > Planctomycetota > Planctomycetia > Pirellulales > Pirellulales bacterium. Next base: position 502,924 of record JAHBXQ010000003.1, read on the forward strand.
CGGAGAACACGGCGCGCCGCGAAGGCGCAACACCGACTGCCAACCTCGCGCGAACTGGGCAGCGCTTCTGGAACAAACCGCGTGCGCCATCCACCACAAGGCGGCAATTGACGTTCCGCTCGCGGGGATGCAGGATCGCCCGAGAAAACGCGGGTTTTGCCTCGGGCGCCCCGTTTGCCCGCAGTTCCCAATCGGCACAGTTGCGTCGTCGCGGCACAGTGCTCCGGGGGCGGAGACTTACCGGTCGCCGCGTCTCGCCGAGACGCGAAGCGCGTGCCGACCGCGTCTTGGGGTCGTGATCCCATTTGCGCCCTTGGAAGGGCGCCTGGGGTCGCAGCGCAGCGGAGCCCCCAGGGAATCCGCTGGGGTCGCACTTCGTTCGACCCCAACCACCCATCAATTTGGCAAATGGGTATCACGACCCGTTTTGTCGACGCGGCCACGTAGGAGTCACGGGCTACGCCACGGCGATCACTCGGCGAGCCAGCCTCTGCTCCGCTCCACCGCGGAGGTCCAGCGTTTGATGCGCGTCGTTCGTTCGCGCGGGGGAAGTTGCGGGGCGAACTCGCGGTGGAGCGCCCATTGCTCGGCCAAATCGGCCGGCTTCGACCAGACCTGGGCGTGCAGGCCCGCGAGGTACGCGGCGCCCAGCGCGGTCGTCTCGGTGACGACCGGGCGCTGGACCGGCTTGCCGAGCAGGTCGGCCTGGAACTGCAGCAGTTCGTCGTTGACCGCCGCGCCGCCGTCGACGCGCAGCTTGGTGAGCTTCACCCCCGAGACCGCTTCCATGGCGGCGATGACGTCGCGGCTTTGGTAGGCCATCGACTCGACGGTCGCCCGGGCGATGTGGCCGGCAGTCGTCGAGCGATCGAGCCCGATGATCAGTCCCCGGGCGTACGGGTCCCAATGGGGCGTGCCGAGCCCCACCAGCGCGGGGACGAAGTACACCCCGCCGCTGTCGGGCTGACTGCGCGCGAGGCGCTCGACGTCGGCCGAGGTCTTGATCAGTTGCAACCCGTCGCGCAGCCACTGCACGGCGGCGCCGCCGATGAACACGGCCCCCTCCAGGCAGTAGGACGCCTTGCCGGCGAGCCTCCAGCCGACGGTGGTGAGCAGGCCCGGGGGGGACTCGACCGGTTCGGCGCCCGTGTTGAGGAGGATGAAACAGCCGGTGCCATAGGTGTTTTTAGCCATGCCCGCCTTGAAGCACGCCTGACCGAAGAGGGCGGCCTGCTGATCGCCGGCGACGCCGCCGATCGGAAGCTCGAACCCGAAGTGCCGTTTGTCGGCGACGCCGAAATCGCCGCTGGAGTCGCGGACCTCGGGCAGCATCTCGCGCGGCACGCGGAGCGCGTCGAGCAGTTCTTGATCCCAGTCGAGGGCGTGGATGTCGTACAGCATCGTCCGGCTGGCGTTGCTGCAGTCGGTGGCGTGGACGGCGCCGCCGGTGAGCTTCCACAACAGCCAGGAGTCGATCGTGCCGGCGAGGATCTCGCCCTTGGCGGCGCGGCGGCGGAGCTTGTGCTTGTCGAGCAGGTGGCGAATCTTCGTGCCGCTGAAGTAGGGGTCGATCACCAAGCCGGTCTTGGCGCGGACGACCGGTTCCAGCCCGGCCCGTTTGAGCCGCTCGCAGAGCGGGGCGGTGATGCGGCTTTGCCAGACGATCGCGTTGTCGACCGGGCGGCCGGTGGCGCGGTCCCACAGGACGACGGTCTCGCGCTGGTTGGCGATCCCCAGGGCCGCGACGTTGCGACCGTCGGCCTTCGCCTGCCGGAGCGCAGCCCGAGCCGTCTTGAGCTGCGCGGCCCAGATCGCCTCGGGATCATGCTCGACGTGTCCCGACGAGGGATAGATCTGCGGGAACTCTTGCTGGTCCTGGCCGGCAAGGCGTCCCTGGCGATCGAACACGATGCTGCGACTGGAGGTGGTCCCCTGGTCGAGGGCCAAGACGAATTGCGTCACGAGGTTGCTCCGGTTCTAGCGACAAGAATTGCGACAAGGTGCGCGTCATGCTACGACGAGCCTGAACCCAGTGCGACGCCTGCGGTTGGCGCCGGCCGGCTCAGGCGAGCGCGGCGTTACAGGCCGAGGACGCGCCACAGCAGGGCGCCGACCATGGCGCCGGCGAAGGGGCCGGCGACGGGGATCCAGGCGTAGCTCCACCCCGAGTCTCCTTTGCCCGCGATCGGCAGCAGCGCGTGGACGATCCGCGGGGCGAAGTCGCGGGCCGGGTTGATCGCGTAGCCGGTCGGTCCTCCCAGCGACAGCCCGATCCCCGCGACCAGCAGCCCCACCAGCAGCGGATTGACCCCGACGGAAAACGCCTTCGCAAGGTCGACCTCGCCTTGCGGCAACTCGCCCGCATTGGCGCCGATGGCCAAAATGCCGAAGATCAGCACGGCCGTGCCGATGAACTCGGTGACGAAGTTCCAGAAGGGAGCGTCGATCGCCGGCCCGGTGCAAAAGCAGTTGCGAATGGCCACGGGATCGTCGGTGGCGTCGAAGTGATACTTGTAGGCGAGCCAGACGAGAACCGCCCCGATCGCGGCGCCGACCTGCTGTCCGGCGAGGTACTGGGGGAGGAGGCTGCCGTCGAGTTGCTCGAGGCCGTACAGCGCCAGGCTGACCGCCGGATTGAGGTGGGCGCCGCTGATCCGCCCGACGGCGTACACGGCCAAAGCGACCCCCAACGCCCAGCCGGCCGTGATGCAAATCCACCCGCCGCCGTTGCCTGCGGTCTTGTTGAGCAGGACGTTGGCGACGACCCCGTTGCCGAACAGGATGAGAATGGCGGTCCCCGCCGCCTCTGCGAGAAACAAGTCCATGGTTGCGATCGCCTCGTGCCGTCGGAGCAGGTCCCCCCGGCGCGGGCGTCCGGAGGCCTCCGCATGGTAGCGTCGGCGGCGTCCGGCGTCACTTGCAGCCGCGCGGCTTGCTGCCGCAACCGGCGAGGGGTCATCCGTGCCCGGCTTGGAGCGGTTCGGCGGCTTGCACTCTCGTTGCGGGGCGGGAGAAGCCAACTCTTGGGCGCGCGGCAAGAATCGCCGCAACTCACGCCCCGGGCGCGGAGTTGATAGGATTGTCGCCACCCCGGGCGAGACCGGCTCGGGGTGGACGTGCGAGGATGAACCGAGTAGTCAGTGAGTCGGTCACCGGAAAGCGAGGGGAGCCATGGGCATCGTCCGTCGTCGCCGATCCTGGTTGCTGGCGATTCTGTTGGCGGCGCGGATTGTGCCGGTCGAGAGCGTCGCTGCGAAGGATGCGTACGATCCGTTGGCGGTCGACGACGCGGCGTTGCCGCCGCCGCTCGATGCGACGGTGCATGACGCGGCCCGGGGCCGCGACGTCCCGGTGTTCGTTTACCTGCCGGCCGACCCCGCGCCGACGCCGGTCGTGCTGTTCAGCCACGGGTTAGGAGGAGATCGCCAGGGGAACGGGTATCTTGGTCGGCATTGGGCGGGACGGGGGTACGTCGCCGTGTTTCTTCAGCATGCAGGGAGCGACGGGTCCGTAGGAAAGGACGCCTCGCCGTTGCGCCGGATGAGCGCTCTGCGCGACGCGGCCACTGGCGAGAACTTCCTGCTGCGAGTTCGCGACGTCTCGGCCGTGCTCGATCGGCTGACGGAGTGGAACGAGTCGGGGCGCGATGCGCGCGGGACCGACCCTGCAGACGGAGACCAGGAGATCGCCGCGCTCGTGGCGGGTCGGCTCGACATGGGGCGCGTGGGGATGTCGGGTCACTCGTTCGGCGCGGTGACGACGCAGGCGGTCGCCGGTCAGTCGTTCGCCCGGGGGCGCATGTCGATGACCGACTCGCGGATCAAGGCCGCGGTGCTGATGAGTCCCAGCATGCCGCGGCGCGGCTCGGCCGCCGACGCCTTTGGCCAAGTCGCCGTGCCGTGGTTGCTGCTGACCGGGACGGAGGACGGATCGCCGTTGGGGGATCAAACGCCCGCGACGCGCCGGCAGGTGTATCCGGCGCTCCCTGCGGGAGACAAGTACCAACTGATGCTCGCGGGAGCGGAGCATTCGGCGTTCGGCGATCGACCGCTGCTCGCCGATCGCAAGGCGCGGAACCCCAACCACCATCGGGCGATCGTGGCGCTGACGACGGCGTTCTGGGACGCATATCTGAAACAGGATCCCGCCGCCCGAGAGTGGCTCGCCGGGGCGGGGCCGCGATCGGTGCTCGAAGAAGGGGACGCGTGGGAGAAGAAGTGAGGGGTGGCGAACGTCATGCGATCACGACTTGATGTTTTCCCCTCTCGCTCACGCGCTCGTACGGCTTTGCGCCCGTCCGCGCCGGCTTCGCCATTGCAGCGGCGATTCATCGGTCTGAACATAAAACATCAATAGCAGGTCGCCCCCGATCGAAGAATTGTCATCGTTGACCGTCATCAGGTCGGCTATATGATCCCACCACCGTCGCACGACCGAGTGATGAGGAGAACGGACGGTCGACTTGTTGTTGCGGACAAGTTCCTAGGCAAACAGCACGCCGGTCGATTCGTACTGCCAGAAAGCGTAGTCGACGAGGCCCGCCTCGCGTAGTGCCGGGTCCATCGCCGGCCTGACTTCGTCATGCCGCCGGCGACAATCCTCGGGCATGACGCGATTCAGTTGCACGCGGAAGGCGAGGCGGTTAATGTGCAGTCCCATCAGTAGGCGGTAGCGAGTAACACGGGTGTGTTCACATAAAATACCGCAGATCACCCCGTGATCGCCGGGGCGGCTGTCCGGCTTTGACAAGCTCCATCCGATCCGCATTGACAGAGCTAAGGCAATTATTCGATGGGCAATGGCGATGCCCCGGGATGTCTCGGGTGGTTGTTGGGAGGAGGGCGACGCACGTCGACCGACGGCGAGGCCTCGGTGCATGCTGACGAGTGGCCGTTTCGCCAGCGAGACGACTTTCTCACTCCGGCCGAGTTGTCGTTCTATCATGTACTCGAGGGAGTTGTACGCGGCGTGGCGGTCGTTTGCCCAAAAGTCCGGCTTGCCGACGTGGTGTTCGTCAAAGCTCAAGACGGCAAGCTCAACCACCAGAATAGAATCGACCGCCAACACCTTGACTTCGTCTTGTGCGACCCCCAGACCATGCGACCGCGATGCGTGGTGGAACTCGACGACACGAGCCATGCAGGAAAGCGTCAGCAAGAGCGGGATGGCAAGAAGAATAACGTCCTGGCGGCCGCGGGACTGCCGCTAGTGCGCATCGCGGCACAGCGGCAATATCGTACAGCGGAGTTGGCCGCACAACTGCGTTCCTATCTCGTACCTACGCCCGAAATGTCGTCCTCGCCCGCCGCGCCGCCCGTCCTGCCGTCGCAGAGGGCCCCAAGCGTCGCCGAGTCGCCCGTTCACCCGCTTTGTCCCAAGTGCGGCATACCGATGATAGCGCGTATTGCCCAAAAAGGGCCTCACGCGGGAACGGAATTCTATGGCTGTGCCAACTATCCGCAATGTCGTGAAGTGCGGCGACGGTGAGAGCATGCCATGCGAGAGACCAACGCTGCGACGCCGCATGGGGCCGGCGCTGCGAGGATGTCGTGGTATGCTGCGCGGGAGTCGTGGCCAGGCATCTGATTCTTGCGCCATAAGATATTTGAAGAGACCAATTTGGATAGCTCGCTGTCTTGAGGCGGCCAACTCATCCTAATCGAAGAGATTCTCGTGTGGCATGGCAAGCCACTTGGGCGAACATCCCAAAATCACGCGCTTCGCCGACGCCGCTACGTGACAAGTTTGCAGGCAAAGCCGGGGGCCCTCGGCGCTTGCATTTCCCCAATCCCGGCGTGCGAAAGCGAGAAATTCGGATTCCTGATTTCAAGAGACGACAGTCGGCTAGCGTTGACAGATGCCCGGAAGGTACATATAGTATACAAATGTATGCTGTATGTCGATTGGCTGTTTCTTGACATGAATTCGTTCTTCGCCTCGGCGGAGCAGCATCTGCAGCCGCGGTTGCGGGGGCGGCCGGTGGCGGTCGTGCCCGTCAGGACCGACCGCACGTGCTGCATCGCCGCCAGTTACGAGGCGCGGGCGTACGGCGTGAAGACCGGCACGAACGTCGGCGAGGCGCGGCGTCGCTGCCCGGGGCTGGTGCTTGTCGAGGGGCGGCACGAACGGTACGTCGAACTCCATCACCGGATCATCGCCGCGGTCGAGACGGTGCTGCCGGTCGAGAAGGTCTGCTCGATCGACGAAATGGCGTGCCGGTTGTCGCCGCAGCATCGCGAAACGGGCGCCGCCATGGCGTTGGCGCGACACGTGAAGTGCGCCATCGACGAGCAGATCGGGCCGAGTTTGAAATGCTCGATCGGGCTGGCCACGAATCGCTTTCTGGCCAAGGTGGCCAGCAACATGCAGAAGCCGGACGGCTTGTCGGTCATCGCGCGCGAGGAACTCCCCCGGCGGCTGCACGCGCTGGAACTGACCGATTTCCCCGGCATCGGCCGGAACATGGAGCGGCGCCTGCATGCCTGCGGCATTCGCACGACGCGGCAGTTGTGCGGGCTGTCGAAGCAGGCGCTGGTCGATGCGTGGCAAAGCGTGCTGGGGGAGCAGTGGTGGCACTGGCTGCGCGGCGACGATTGCCCCGAGCGGCCGACCGTGCGCCGCACCGTGGGCCATTCGCACGTGCTGCCTCCCGAACTGCGGACCGACGACGGGGCCCGGGCGGTGCTGGTGCGGCTGTTGCACAAAGCGGCGATGCGGTTGCGGCAGATCGGGTACTGGGCGAAACGGATGTCCGTGTCGCTGCGATACGCCGACGGCTCGCCCCGTTGGCGACGCACGCTGTATTTGGGCTGCTGCCAGGACACGCCGACGATGCTCAAGGCGCTGGACCGGGCGTGGCGAGAGCGGTTGCGCGGCGGTCGGCCGCTGCAACCGGCGATCACGCTGCTGGACCTCGTCCCGGCGGCGAGCGCGACGCCGAGCCTGTTCGAGGAGGACCGCCGCGCGCTGGCCGCCGCCCGGGCGATGGACGCGGCGAACCTGCGATTCGGCGCGGGGGCGGTCTACTTCGCCTCGATGCCCGAAGCCCGCGCCGCGGCGCCCCTGCGGATCGCGTTTACGAACATCCCGGACGTGGCGAGCGAGAGCACGGACAAGGGGCGGCTCGAGTAGCCCGAATGGGTGGCTGGGGTCGGAGCGAAGCGGAGCCCCCAGATGCGTCCCATACGTTGAGGGCTACGTACGAGGCGCGTGCTTGGCCAATATCCAGCAACAGATTGTGGAAAAGCGGCTTCCATCGTACGCGACGAACAGGCGGGACAACAACAAAACAGTCGTTAACTGGGGGCTCGCTTCGCTCGACCCCAGCCACCCATCCTAAGTGGGGTCACTGCATACTACCCCGCCGCAATCGCCTCGCCTGCGTTCCAGCGCTCGCCTTGGCGCTGGACGCGGCGGTACAGCGTGTCGCGTTCCACCGGGTCGCGGCCGGCTTCTTCGATGAGGCGGCGGAGGTCGGCGACGCTCATCATCTCGGGGGTCTCGGCCCCCGCGTCGTGGTAGATCAGCTCGTGCCGCACGGTGCCGTCGATGTCGTCGGCGCCGTAGGCCAGCGCGATCTGCGCCGTGCCGACCCCGAGCATGATCCAGTACGCCTTCAGGTGCGGCACGTTGTCGAGCATCAGCCGGCTGACGGCCATTGTGCGCAGGTCCGTCAGGGCATTGGGCTTCTTGATGTGCGACAGACCCGTATTGTCGGGGTGAAACGCCAGCGGGATGAACGTTTGGAAGCCGCCCGTTTCGTCCTGCAGTTCGCGCAAGCGGCAGAGGTGATCGATGCGGTGATACGGCTGTTCGATGTGGCCGTACAGCATCGTGCAGTTGCTCTTCAGGCCGAGGGCGTGGGCCGTGCGGTGGGTTTCGAACCAGCGGCCGGCGTCGGCCTTGTGTTCGCAGATCTTGTGGCGAACCTCGGGATGAAAGATCTCGGCTCCGCCGCCGGGGAGGCTGCCCAGGCCGGCGTCGATCATGTCGCGCAGGACCCACTCGATTGACTTCTTAGTGAGCCGGGCGAACCAGTCGATTTCGACCGGCGTCCAGGCCTTGAGATGAAGCGTCGGGTGCGCGTCGTGGAGCAGGCTGATCACCCGGCGATACGCGTCGTAGGAGTGCATGTGATGCAGCCCGCCGACGATGTGCATCTCGGTGCAGCCGTTGGCGACCGCCTCGGCGCCGCGGGCGAGGATCTGCTCGTCGCTCATCCAGTACCCCTTCGGATCGCGGAGATCGGCCCGGAAGGCGCAGAAGGTGCAGCGATAGACGCAGACGTTCGTGGGGTTCAAGTGGGTGTTGATGTTGTAGTAGGCGGCGTTGCCGTTCTTGCGCTCGCGGACCAGGTTGGCCAGCTCGCCGAGTTCCGGAAGGGGCGTCTCGTCGCGGAACAGGAGCAGCCCGTCGTCGAAGGACAATCGCTCGCCGGCTTCGACCTTGTCGCGAACGGGCTTCAGGATGGGGGAAGAGGTGCGGAGCATGGCGACACTTTCAGGTCAATCGAACAAAAACTCGCGCCCAGGCGCGAAGGCGCAAAGATCGAGAGTCTCGCTTGAACGGTACGGAATGACCTAAGCCTTGGCGCCTGGGTGCGAGTTGTTTCCTTGAACGTTAACCGAGAACAAGGTCTACGATCCCAACCGCCAGCAGGCCGAGGCTGATCACGGCGTTGACGTTGAAGAACGCGGCGTTGACTCGGCTGAGGTCGTCGGGCCGTACGAGGGCGTGCTCGTAGACCAGCAGCACGGCGACCGCGGCCACCCCGGCGCCGTAGATCCAGCCGAAAGGGGGATAGACCAGGGGCAGGGCGGCCAGTGCCGCTATTGTCGCCAAATGGAGGCCCGCGGCTAGTCGCAGGGCGCCGGCGACGCCGAATCGCACGGGGATGCTGTGGAGCCGCGCCTGCCGGTCGAAATCGACGTCCTGACAGGCGTAGATCACGTCGAACCCGGCGACCCACGTCAGCACGGCCAGCCCGAGTACGGCCGCGGGGAGCAGGTCTGTCGGGGCGGCAGCGACCTGCTCTCCCCGGACGGCAATCCATGCCGCCATCGGCGACAGGGCCAACGCCGCCCCCAACCAGAAATGGGCCAGCGCCGTATAGCGCTTCGTGTAGCTGTAGCCCAGGAGGAACGCGAGCACGGGGAGAGAGAGGCCAAGCGGCAGGCGGTTGGGGAGGAAGAGCAGCGTGCTCGCGACGAACGCCAAGCTGCACGCGATCGCCAGCGCGGCGACTTGGGGGACGCTGAGAACGCCGGCGGGGAGGTGCCGCCCCGCGGTGCGGGGGTTCAGGGCGTCGATGTCGCGATCGGCAAGGCGGTTGAACGCCATCGCGGCGCTGCGGGCCGTGACCATACAGAAGACGACGCCCATGAGTTCGCGCCAGCTCAGCGTCCGCGTCTCGCGCACGGCCGCCGCCATCAACATCGCCAGCAGCGCAAACGGCAGCGCGAACAGCGTGTGGCTGAAGCGGACGAGCGACAGGAAGTGGCGGACGGTGGCGAACATTGCGGGGCGAATGACCAATGACCAAGCACCAATGACCATAGCCGGGATTTCGCCCATCCGACTTTGGTCATTGGGACTTGGTCATTGGTGCTTAGTTATTGGCGCATCACTTCTTCACCCCCCAGCGTTCGACGAGGCAGTTGTCGATGCGGAGCTGGTCGCAGATGCGTCCCACGATGAAGTCGACCAAGTCGCGCAGCGTGGTGACGCCGTGGTACCAGCCGGGGGAGGCGGGGAGGACGACCGCGCCGGCCTCGGTGCATTTGCGCATGTTGTCGATCGCGGGGAGCGACAGCGGCGTTTCGCGGGGGACGAGGACCAGTTTGCGACGCTCTTTCAGGTGAACCTCGGCGGCGCGTTGGATCAGGTTCCCCGCCGTGCCGTGGGCGATGGCCGACAGGGTCGTCCCCGAGCAGGGGGTGACGACCATCCCCTCGGTCAGGAACGACCCGCTGGCGATCGGCGAGTTGAAATCCTTGTAGTGGTGATAGTGCAAGTCGCCCACGCGGCCCGCGTCGACCGACAGGACGTTGCTGTCGGCCGTGCCGATGCCGGCCGAGGCTTGCAGCAGACGGATCTTGCTGTCGGAGGCGTGGGTGACGTCGTCGAGCATGAGGGCGGCGGGATTGAAATCGTCCAGGTCGACGGTCAGGTCCATCTCCTCGCGGATGACGTGGGCCCCGGTCGGGCTGATCGACAGGTGGACGTCGTGCCCCGTGGCGAGCAGCACCTCGACGAGTCGCAGCGAGTAGACCGCTCCGCTGGCCCCGGTGACGGCGACGACGATGTTCTTGGGGGTCATGACTTCAAACAGCTCGGGGGTCGGGGTGACTTGACCACGGCGGTCACGGAGAATCGATCGGTTTGGTCCCGACGTACAGCGTCGCGACGCCGAGGGTGAAGGGGCGGAACTCGACTTGGGTCAGGCCCGCTTGCTCCATCCGGACGACGAGCTGTTCGTACTGCGGGAACTGGCCGACGCTTTCCGGGAGGTAGTCGTAGGCGCTCTCGCGATTGCGGGCGAGCAGTTGGCCGATTCGCGGCAGGACGCGACGAAAGTACCAGCCGTAGACCGAGCGGAGCGGCTCGCGTCGCGGGGTGGTGAACTCGAGCACCGCGACCTTTCCCCCCGGACGGCAGACGCGGGTCATCTCGCGGAGGCCCGCGTCGGCGTCCGACACGTTCCGCAGGCCGAAGGCGACGCTGACCACGTCGAACCGGTCGGCGGGGAAAGGGAGCTGCTGGGCGTCGGCCTCGATCCAGGGGATCGTCGCGGACTTCCGGCGGGCGATATCGAGCATTTCGTGGCAGAAGTCCGTGCCGACGACCTCGACTTTCTCGCCGCCTGCGGCCAGGTACGCCAGGGCCAAGTCGCCGGTCCCCGTGCAAACGTCCAGCACGCTCGCCCCCGGCGCGGGGGGAACGAGCGTCACGGTGCGGCGGCGCCACCGTTTGTCGATATTGAGCGACAGCAGGTGATTGAGCAGGTCGTACCGGCCCGCGATCTGGCCGAACATGCGGCGCACGCGCTGGCCCGATTTGTCGACGGGGGCGACCGGCGGCGGGAGCGTGGCGGGCATGGGAGGGGCGGGCAGTCGGCGGCCGGGGCGGGGCGATGGCGACCTGTTCAGTATCGCCATAGAATGGGGCCCTCGCTAGCGCAAACCGGGGGCGGGCAGGGGGCTTAACTCCGTGCCGCCGGGGGCGAGAACGTTGCGCCGCCGGGGGCGGGGACGCCGTGTGCTCGCTGCATTGCGACGACTGACCGCCGACCTCGACCCTCGCGTCTTTCCCAATGCCATGTCGCTTCGCGTTCACTACTTGCCGCAGTTCGTGAGCGAGGCCGAGTTGGCCGGGCGGACGGTCGTGGTCGTCGATCTGTTGCGGGCGTCGACGACGATCTGCCAGGCGCTTGCCGCGGGGGCGCGGTGCGTGCTGCCGTTCGTCGAGGTCGACCAGACGCTGCGCGCGGCCCAGGGGCTCGATCGGGCCGAGACGCTGCTGGGGGGCGAGCGCGGGGGGCGGCTCATCGAGGGCTTCGACCTGGGGAACTCCCCCGCCGAGTACACGCCGGAGCGCGTCTTCGGCAAACGGGTCCTGTTCACCACGACCAACGGCACGCGGGCGCTGGAGCATGCTCGACTGGCCGGCCGGACGCTCGTGGGGTGCGGGGTCAATCGCCGAGCGATCGTCGAAGCGGTCGCCGACGATCGCGAGATCGACGTGCTGTGCGCCGGCACGGCCGGGATCGTGGGGCGCGACGACGTGCTCGCCGCGGGGGCGATCGCGCACGAGTTGCAGCACGTGCGCGGCGACGACGCGACCAACGAGTGGGCCGACGCGGCGATCCGCGAGTGGGCGGAGCTGCTGACGACGGCGCGGGCCCTGGGCCGATCGCCGACCGAGCAGTTTGCCGACGAGCTGACCCGCACGACCCACGGCCGGACGCTGCTGGACCTGGACTGCGGCGACGATCTGCCGCGGTGCGCGAACCTGGACAGCCTGGGGGTCGTCCCCGAGCGAGACCCCCGCACGGGCGAGATCACGCTGGCGTAGGCGAGCGGCGCGTTCGCAAGTAAACTGGAGGATTCGCCGCCGATCGGCCGCCCTGGCGAGACAATACGCACGCAGAACAGAACATCGAGCGCATCATGGAAATGGACAAACTCGTCTCGCTGTGCAAGCGACGAGGATTCTTGTTTCAGTCGAGCGAGATCTACGGCGGGCTCAACGGGTTTTGGGACTACGGCCCGCTGGGGGTCGAGCTGAAGCGGAACATTAAGAACGCCTGGTGGCAGGACATGGTCACCGGGCACGACGACCTCGTCGCGCCCGCGGGCGCCCCGCAGCCGTACGAGATGACGGGTCTCGACTGCACGATCATCATGCACCCGCAGGTGTGGAAGTGCAGCGGGCATTTCGATTTGTTCTGCGACATGATGGTCGACTGCCGCGAGACGAAAGGGCGTTACCGCGCCGACCATATTCGCTGCTATCCGGTCTCGTCCTTGGACAGCCAAGTGCTGGGGTGGGTGGCGTCGCTGCTCGAACCAGCCGATTTTGCCGCGTCGTTGTCAAATTCGTTTGAGAAGAAAGTCGGGAAACTGTTCGGCACGGCTGAATTGTGCATCGACCAGGTTCGCTCGATTCCCTATCCCTCGGTGCTCGAAGCGGATCGCTCCCGAGTCCTCGGTCCTGACGCGACGCAACTCGGCACACTGACGGCGCCGCGCGAATTCAATCTCATGTTCCCCACGACCGTGGGTGCGCTTAGCGGAGAAGAAGGCCGCGCCTTCCTCCGCCCCGAGACCGCTCAGGGGATCTTCGTCAATTTCAAGAACGTGCTCGACAGCACCCGCGTGAAGGTGCCGTTCGGGATCGCCCAGGTGGGAAAATCGTTCCGCAACGAGATCACGCCGCGGAACTTTACGTTCCGCAGTCGCGAGTTCGAGCAGATGGAGATCGAGTTCTTCTGCCATCCGAGCGAGTCGCGCAAATGGTACGAGTACTGGCGCGATCGGCGGATGCGGTGGTACACCGACTTGGGGCTCGCCGGCGAGCGGCTGCAGATGCGCGAGCACGCGGCCGACGAGCTCAGCCACTACAGCGTCGGCACGGCCGACATCGAGTATGCGTTCCCGTTTCTGCCGCCGGGGGAATACGGCGAGCTCGAGGGGATCGCCCATCGCGGCGACTTCGACCTGCGGAGCCACATGGAAGGCAAGCTGGTGAAGAACGCCGCGGGGTGTTTGGAGGTCGAGATGGTCCCGGTCGAAGGCAAGCCCGACAAGATGCGGCCGAAGCACAAGGGCTCGGGCCGCGATCTCACCTACCGCGACGAGGTCACGGGCGAGCGGTACACGCCGCACGTCATTGAACCCTCGGCAGGAGCCGACCGGGGCGTGCTGGCGTTTTTGTGCGAGGCGTACCACGAAGACCAGGCGCCCGACGACAAGGGCGAGCTGCAGACGCGAGTCGTGATGAAGCTCCACCCGCGGTTGGCGCCAATCAAGGCGGCGGTCTTCCCGCTCGTGAAAAAGGACGGCCTGCCGGAGATCGCCCAGGAGATTTACCGCGGCCTGAAGAAGAAATTCCCCGCGTTCTACGACGAGAAGGGCGCCGTGGGGCGCCGCTATCGTCGCCAGGACGAAGCGGGCACGCCGTACTGTATTACGGTCGACGGGCAGAGCCGCGAGGACGGCACGGTCACGGTGCGCGACCGCGACACGCTGGAGCAATGGCGCGTGAAGATCGACGACGTGGTCGCGGAGATCGAGAGCCGAGTGAGCTGAGGCGGAGAAGTTTGAACTGCGACGACGCGATTAGCGCATCGAGCATGCCGCTTTGGCCGTCGTGTCGTCGAGGCTTCTTCGCTGAGAAGCGAGCTATCGCTCGAGTCGCGCCGCGAGCTGGTCGAGCTGCCCGCGCAGGTTCGCCATGGTCAGCGACGGGCTGGCCGTGGCGCCGAAGTGTTCGTAGTAGGCCTGGCTGCAGCTCATGCGGGCCATGGCGAGCCGTCCGGCCAAGTCGCCGAGTTCGTCGATCTGGGCGCCGACCCCCTCGAGTTGGCGGTTGATGCGGCGGCTGTTGCGCCACAGTCGCACCGCGGCGAGCGACAGGCCAAGGATGAGCATCCCCTCGCCGAAGATCGTGGTCGAGAGCCCCCATTGCCAGGCCGACGGGACGGCCAGCGCGGCGGCCCAGGTCATCGCCAGGGCGCCGGCGAGGAAGACGCCTCCGCCTCCCCACAAGAGCAGGGCGACGGCCCACGCGGCGCTTTGCCGGGCGACCGGAGGGGCCGCTGGGGCGCGGGGCGGGGCCGAGACGGCGGTTGTCAGCGGCACGGCGCTCTCGGCCCAGCGGAACGGCGCCGTGCGGCCGAAGGCGGGGTCGATACGGCGCCGGGGGCGGAGCTTTTCGGCGAGCGCCGCCAGGGGATCGCGATCGTCGTCCGCGCGAGCCGGGACGGCGTGCGCGTCGTCGCGGCCCGCGGAGGCGCAGTGGACCGCGTCGAGTTCAATCCCGCGGTCGTCCGGACGGGCGACGGCGAAGGCGACGCCGCACCGGGCGCAGGCCGGGGCGCATTGGCCGGCGGCGCGGCCGGCCGGCACGTCTTGCTGGCAATACTGGCACCACATGCGAGGCGCTCTACGGCGACGAGGCAAGCGAGAAAAGTGCGGCGCGAAGAGTCCGCGCCGCCATTGAGAGTGATCGGCGCCGGGGTTGGGCGCACTTCAGCGAATGACGCTGCGAAGTGAAATGACCGCTGACCAAGCTCTCATAACCAAGGGACGCACCTCGCCGGTTGCGGCGCTCGGCGCTTGATCATTCTTGCTTCGCGCTTTGGCGGTCGTCTTGCTCCGGCCGGGCCCACTCGCCGCGGAGCCAGTCGACGATCAGTTCGATCGACTTCTGGTCGAGCTGGTTGAGTCGCGGGTCGTCGTGCGCGGCGAACGCCGGCATGCGATCGTTGTTGTCGCCGTAGAAGCGTTCGCTGGAGGGGTTCTTGATGAAGTCGATAAGCCACTCGCGCGACATGTACCCGGTGAGGTCGGGCGCCGAGCCGAGCTCGCCCGCGTCGTGGAATTTGTGACAGTCGGTGCAGCTCATGCCGCTGGTCAGGACGTCGGCGAGGCCGCCGGTCATCAACTCGCGCCCCGCGGCGACGACTGCGGCGACTTTCGCGTCGGCATCGTGTTGGGACGACAGTTTCGCCTCGGCGGAGAGCGCGACGGCGACCGTTGCGAACGCCTCGCGGACCGCGGCTTGCTGATCCTCGTCGGCGTCGTCGCCGAATTCGTCGCGGACGTAGGAGACCATGTCCCCTTCGGCAAACGGGGAGCCCTCGTATCCGTAGAGGTGGGCGGATGCGATCTGCTCGGGGTCGAGCAGCGCGGCCGCCCAGGCTCGCGAGCCGACGCCGAACAGGTTTGGCGCCGTGGGGGCGGCGTTGGCAAGATCGCCGGCGTCGGGTTCTTTCTGTGCGACCGATACGTGGTTGTGACAGCTCGCGCAGTACTGCCGATACAACTTCGGCCCCTGCAGGTACGGGTCTTCGTAGACGAGCGTGAGCGCGCCGGTCGGGGGGATGCGGTCCGGGCCGCCGGCCAACTCGATCACGCGCTCGGCGTCGTGCTCGGCTTGGCGTTTGGCGCGCAAAAAGCGGTCCGACGCCTCCCATCGCGCAGCGGCGGCGGGATCGTTCATGGCGACGACCTCGTCTTGCGTAGTCCCCTGCGCGAAGTAGTCCTCGCGGATCGCCTGAGCGGTCAAGAGCGCCGCTCCTCCCAGCAGGACGCACAGCAGGGCGACGTTGAACACATGCCCGCGGCGGGTGCGGCCGATCCACGGCATGGCCAGCAGCACCGCGGTGACGACGCCGGGGATGATGAAGGCGCCCCACACCTCGGTTTCGCCGGGGAACCACTTGAGGAACTGAAACAGGAACAGGAAGTACCACTCGGGCCGGGCGGCGTCGTACGGGTTGGCCGGGTCGGCGGGGGCGGTCAGTTCGGCCCCGCCGTAGTAGACGGTCAGCCCCAGCACGGCCGCGAGCACCCCCAGCGCCGCAACCGCGTCTTTGAGGACCTGGTCGGGCCAGAACATGGCCGTCGGCGATTTGAGCGGCTGCTTGGCGTGGATGCCGTGCCGTCGGAACAACGCGATGTGGAGCGCCAGAAACGCCGCCATCGCCCCAGGGAGCACCCCTGCGTGGAGCGCAAAGAACCGCGTGAGCGTCTGGTGTCCGTAGTCGCTGCCGCCGATGGCGAGCTTGCGCAGCTCGGGTCCGACCACCGGCGCTTGGCTGGCGAGGTTCGTGCCGACAGTGGTCGCCCAGTAGCCCTTCTGGTCCCAGGGGAGCAGGTATCCCGTGAGCGCCAATCCCAACACGATCAGCATCAGCACGACGCCCAGCACGAAGTTGAGTTCGCGCGGCGCGCGATACGCCCCGTCCCACACGACCTGGACGAAGTGGAGCGCCAGCAGCACGACCATCGCCGAGGCCATGAAATGGTGCACCCCGCGCAGCAGCCAACCGCCGGTCGCTTCGTATTGGATGTAGTAGACGCTCTCCCAGGCGGTCGTCGTACTGGGGCTGTAGAACATCCACAGGAATACGCCGGTGACGATCTGCGTGACCAGCGCCATCACCAGGGCGCTCCCCCAGACGTAGCGCCAACGGGCGCCGCCGGGGATCGGCTCGAACAAGGCTTCGTGGATCAGCTTGCGGGCGCCGGTGCGGTTGTCGAACCAGTCGGCGAGGGACTTGAGCATGGCTTAACGGTCGTGGGCTGGGAACGATTGAGAGGGAGCGGCCGGGGCGGTTCATCGTCCCGACTTTCGCCGCGTCATGCCGTGCGAATTTGCTCTTTGTGACCGGTTTGGAAGTCGATGAACTCGACCCAGACTTCAAAGTGGACAAGATCGCCGGGTCCGTCGATTTCACGGACTTCGACGGGCAGCCGGTCCATGTCGCGGGGCGAGACCTCGGCGTCGCCGCGGGCCCGGGCGCCGTCGAGCTTGAACGAGCTGGTGTGGCACGGGCAGTTGAAGTGGTCGGCCCCGGGGGCGAACCCGACGAAGCACCCCGCGTGGGGGCACTTGGCGCTCAGCGCGATCGGCGTTTTCTCGCCCGGGTTGCGGACGAGATAGACGGCGCCGATCCGTTGCGCGGGGGAGCGGTTCCAGGCGTCGACCCGGCTGGCGGTGACAGGGAACGAGCGCGGGACGCCGTCGTCGGGGACCTGCTCCAACAGGGCGACGCGCACGAGCGGCGACTCGCGGCGGCGGAACAGCGGAGTGAGAAAGGCGACGATTCCGATCGCCAGCGGCGTGAGCGTAGCGATCGCCCCGGCGACGACCGCCACGACCGCGGCGAGGAACGACCGCCGGGGGGGATGTGAATTATTGGACATGCAATTGCGATCGATCGAAGGGGACCAGCGAGTCGCGGAGGAGACGAAGCATTCGGGGGGAGAGGCGAATCCTGGACGTGCTCCGTGGTCTCCGCGCCTGCGTGGCGAAGTTGAGATTCATGCCATGTCGGCGCCGCGATTATCCAAGGCCCGCGCGCAGGGCGTCAAGGATCGCTTCCTGGGCGGCGGGGCGGGGTCCGCGGTAGGAGATGCCTGCGGCGGCGCGGTGACCGCCGCCGCCGAATTGCTCGGCGACCGCGCGAACGTCGAAGTCGTTGCGGCTGCGGAGGCTCGCTTTGGTGACTTCCGGTTCGAGTTCGACGAACAGCGCCGCGACCTCCGCCCCGGCGACGGTCAACAGCGCATTGATCGCGTCCTCGGTGTCGGTCTTGCTTGCGCCGGTGACGGCGAAGTCCTCGGCCGTGACGTAGGTCCACATCAACCGGCCGTTGCACTCGCTGCGGACGTGGTCGAGGATCCGCCCGCGGAGGTGAAGCCGCGCCAAGCTGTGCTGCTCGAACAGCAGCGAAAACAGTCGCGGGGGGCTCGCCCCGGCGGCGGTCAATTTCGCCAGCGCCAGGAACGTCGCGTCCGTGACCGACGAAAAGCGGAACCAGCCGGTGTCGGTGGCGATCGCCGCGAACAGGGGCGCGGCGATTTCGGGAGTGATTGCGACGCCCAGCGCTTCGCACAGTTCGAGGATCAGGCGGCCGGTCGCCTCGGCGGTCGCGTCCTTGAACACGAGAGCGCCGAGGTCGTCGGCGCTGACATGGTGATCGACGACCGCCCGCGGGCCGGAGAACGCGCGGACGACGTCGGCCATGGGGCCGAGCTGCCCCCATGCGCTGGTGTCGACCACGATGAGCGCTTCGCACTGGCGGAGCGTCTCCAGCGGCGCGCCGACCCCCAGCTCCAGCACGCGGCCTTGCGGGTCGATGAACGCGATGTGCTCGGGGAGGGGGTCGCCGTTGACGACGAGCGCGCGTTTGCCGAGCGACTCCAAGGCCAGGGCCAAGGCGATCTCGCTTCCCGCCGCGTCGCAGTCGGCGCGGCAGTGGCTGGTGATCAGGAACGATTCGTGCCGATCGATCAACTCGACCAGCGGCTGCCAGGAGATGCTCATGCGGGGCGCACTGTCGAGGGCGGGGCGGGGGAGAGCCGGACAGGATACCAGGATCGCGGCCGTCCCCCCAGTGCGGTCATGGGAAGGGCGGCTGGGGTCGTCGCGTCGCGAAGGCCCTCAGGCATTCCGTCCGCCGTTATGGCGCGGCCGCCGCGCGGGCCGCGGCGACGTCGGCCTCGAGTTGGGCCAGCAGTTCGTCCTGCGAGGCGAAGGTCTGCACGCCCCGCAGCCGGCGGGCGAACTCGACCTCCAGCGGCTGGCTGTACAAGGTCTCGCTGCGGTCGATCAGGTGAATCTCGACCTTGCGGACATGATCGCCGAAGGTGGGGTTGGGTCCCAGGTGGATCGCTGCCGCGGCGCTGTCGCCGTCGAAGTACGCTCGGCCGGCGTACACCCCGTCGGCGGGCAGCAGCGTGTCGATCGCCTCGAGGTTGGCCGTGGGAAAGCCGAGCTTCGCTCCGCGGCCGGCGCCGTGGGTCACCATGCCGCGGATGCGGTACGGGCGCTGGAGCAGTTCAGCGGCCAGGGCCACGTCCCCCGCAGCGACAAGCGCGCGGATGCGGCTGCTGGAGACGAGCTCGCCCCCGACGGCGACCGGCTGCACGACGTCGAGCGTCATCCCCGCCGTGGCGGCGAACCGGCCGAGCACCTCGACGTTCCCCGCGCGATCGTGGCCGAAGTAGAAGTTGGGACCCTCGACGAGCGCTCGCGCCCCGAGGGCGTCGACGACGATGCGGTCGAAGAACTCCCGAGCCGAGAGCGCCAGCAGCGCCTCGTCGGTGGGATAGGCGACGACTCGATCGACGCCGATTTCGGCCAGCAGTTGGGCTTTGCGGCGGGTCCAAGTGAGCGGCGGGGGGCAGCTCTCCGGGCGCAAGAGTCGCACCGGGTGCGGGTCGAAGGTGAACACGAGGGCGGGGCCGCGCAGCTCGCGCGCCCGCAGGAGCAATTGAGCGACGATGCGGCGATGCCCGGCGTGGACCCCGTCGAAGTTGCCGATCGCCACGGCGCCGCCGCGCAGCTTGGCGGGGAAGTCGGCAAGTTGACGAATGACCGGCACGCGAGCGATTCCGAAGTCGGCAACGGCGACGAAACCGCGATTATCCCGCCCGGGCGCCGCAGGGTCAACGAGGCGTGACAAACGGTCGTGATACCATTTGCAGCCTTTGGAAGGGCGGCTGGGGTCGCAGAGCAGCGGAGCCCAGGGGATCCGCTGGGGGCTCACTTCGTTCGACCCCAGCCACCCATCAATTTGGCAAATGGCATCACGACCTGACAAACGCGCGACCATCGGCAAGCCGTCACCCGCACGGTATGATTGAGCGAGCGAACAGGCCGGTTCACCGCGGAGGGCATGGGATGCCGCAGCAGCAGACGTATCTGAGTCCGGATCTTGCGCCCCGGTTGGCGGCGATTGACGTCGGCAGCAACAGCATTCGGCTGGTCGTCGCCGAGGCTCAGCCGGGGGGGCGCTACCGGGTGCTCGACGAGGATCGCGAGACGACCCGGCTCGCCCGGGCGCTGGCCAACGGCGGCGAACTCGACGAGGAGTCGATCAACCTGTCGGTCGCGGCGCTGCGGCGGTTCAAGGCCATCGCCGAGGGGCTGCACGCCGGGCGGATACGGGCGATCGCCACGTGCGCGGTTCGCGAGGCGACCAACGGCGCCGAGTTTTGCCGGCGCGTCGAGGAGGAGGTCGGCCTGCCGATCGAGGTGATCAGCTCGCACAAAGAGGCCGACCTGGCGTTCGCCAGCGTGCGGCGGCGGGTCGATCTCGCGGGCAAGAACACGCTGCTGGCCGACATCGGCGGGGGGAGCACCGAGCTGATCGTCGCCTCGGGCGAGGTCGTCGAGTCGGTCTACGCGACCCGACTGGGCGCCGTGCGGCTGGCCGAGCGGTTTGGCGCCGGGCAGGCGCTGGCCGGGGACGACTACGTGGCGATGCAGCGGTGGATCGACCGCGAGTTGAAGCAAATCACGGGGGGGAAAACCACGCCGCTCCATGGGCTGATCGGCTCGGGAGGGACTTTCACCAGCGCGGCGAGCATCGTGATGGCGGGGCGCGGATTGGCGGCGCTTCCGGCCGGCGGGTCCCAAATGTCGCGGGCCGAGGTGCGACACCTCGTCGACCGGTTGCGGAAGATGACCCCCAAAGAGCGTCGCGACGTTCCGGGCCTCAATCCCGATCGGGCCGACATCATCGTCCCCGGGCTGGCGATCATCGACCGAATCATGAAGCGGTTTCGCGTGAACAAGCTGCATGTGCACGCGTACGGAGTGCGCGACGGGCTGCTGTTGTCGATGATCGACGAGATGCAGGGCGCCCGAGACGCCGGGCCTCCGTCGCCCGACGAGCAGATCGACCGCTTCGCCGCGACCTGCGGGGTGGAGCTGCGGCACGCGAGGCACATCTCGCGGTTGGCGGTGGAGATCTATCGGGGCCTGCGCAAGTTGTTCGAGCTCCCCGCGGGGGACGAGCGGTTGCTCGCCGCGGCGGCGCGGCTGCAGGACGCGGGATACCTCATCAGTTACGAAGGGCATCACAAGCATTCGTATCACCTGATCCTCCATTCGCGGCTCGACATGTTTCGGCCGGAGGAACTCGAGATCGTCGCGAACGTGGCGCGGTACCATCGCGGGTCGGAGCCGAAGGGGAAGCACCTCAATTGGCGGGCCCTCGCGCCGGCGGCTCAGTTGCGCGTGGCGCAGATGGCCGCTGTGTTGCGGATCGCGGGAGGGCTCGATCGGAGCCACAATCAGACGGTTCACCGCGTGCGGGTGGAAGGGACCCCCGACCAAGTCGAACTGGCGATCGAGGCGGACGAGTACCCCGAGACCGACCTGTGGGCGGCGCGGCGACGGGCCGGGTTGTTCGAGAAGGTGTTCGCCGCGACGCTCACGATGGAGTGGGCGGGGGTGCGCGCGGCGGCGCCGGGGTGAGCGCCGGCCCGCGGCCGAACGTTCGCGGCTTAACGCGGCAATTCCATGAATGCCGCGGGAAGCGCATCGACCAGATCGCGGGCCGTCATCGACTGCTGTCCTAATCGCTCGGCGGCGACGTCTCCGGCGGCGCCGTGGAGGTGAGCGCCAAGTCGGGCCGCGTCCCACGCCGACAGTTCTTGCGCCGCCAGCGCCGCGATCACCCCAGTGAGACAATCCCCCGTGCCTCCCGTGGCCATGCCGGGATTGCCGGTTCGGTTCACCGCGATTTGAGTCGCGTCGGCGACGACCGATCCGCGCCCCTTGAGCACGACGACCGTGGCGCCGCTCGGGTCACGAGCGACGAAATCGAGCGCAGCGTCGATCCGCTCGGCCGGCGTCGTGGGGCGAGCGCCGACGAGGCGCTCGAACTCGCCCGGGTGGGGAGTCAGCACTCGCGGCCCCGGCGGGTTCTCCCACAGGCGCGGGTTGCGCTCGCTCGCCGCGGCCAGCGCGTTCAGCCCGTCGGCGTCGACGACCATCGTCCCGGGAATCGTGCGGTAGAGTTGCGCGACCAGTTCGGTGAGTCCGGCCGAGCGTCCCAGCCCCGGGCCGACGGCCCACACGTCGTACTGCCGGGCGGCCGCGGCGAAGTCGACGATGTTGGCGAAGTCGATGCATCCGTCGGCGTCTTCGACCAGCGGCACGGTCATCGTGCAGGGGTCGAACGCGGCGACGGTCGGCTGCACGGACCGCGGGGTCGCGACCGTGACGAGTCCCGCGCCGCTGCGGTGGGCGGCCATGGCTGCGAGCGCCGGGGCGCCGGCCATGCCCAGCGACCCGCCAACGACCAGCACGCGCCCGTAGTCGCCTTTGTGGCCGTCGGGCGCGCGGCGCGGCAACACGGGGAGCGGGTCTTGCGTGCGATCGACGGCCATGCTGCTTGCTCCGCGCTCACTCCGTGGCGCGCGAGGCGACCAGCCCCGCGAGATAACCGGCCTTGAACCCCGCGTCGATGTTGACCACCGCGACGTTGCTTGCGCAACTGTTGAGCATCGCCAACAGCGCGGCGATTCCGCCCAGGCTGGCGCCGTAGCCGACGCTCGTGGGGACGGCGAACACGGGGCACGCGACGTAACCGCCGACGACGCTGGGGAGCGCCCCCTCCATCCCCGCGACGACGACGATCGCCGCGGCGGATTGGAACTCGGCGAGCCGCTCGGGGAGCCGGTGGGGCCCCGCGACCCCCACGTCGAACACCATCGTCGCGTCGATTCCCATCCAGGCAAGCGTCTCGCGGGCTTCCTCGGCGACGGGGAGGTCGCTCGTTCCTGCGGCGATCACCGCGACGCGCCCCGGGCGGGCGCCCTCGGCGAGCGCCGCGGCCTCGCGGGGATCGATCCGCAGCGTGCGAGCCGTCGGATTGTAGGCGATCCCGGGGAGCAGCGCCGCGACGGCTGCGGCCTTGGCGGCGTCGATGCGCGTGGCGAGGACCCGTTGGTCGGCGGCGAGCAACCGCTCGGCGATTGCGGCGATCGTCTCGGGCGTTTTGCCTTCGCCGTAGATCACCTCGGGGAATCCGCAGCGGCGGCGGCGATCGAGATCCACCGTCGCGTGAGTCAGCCCGGCGGGACGCTCCGACGCGGCGACGATCCGCTCGTGCATCTCGCCGGGCGACAGGTCGCCGGCGAGCATGCGTCGAGCAAGTTGCGTGAGCTCTTCGGCGGTCATGACTGTAGTCTACTCCGCCGGGACGAGACGACGCCAGCGCGTGGCGTCGCCGCAAGGTTCGGAACAAACTCGAAGGCCGGTTTCCGGAAGGAACCGCTCAGGACGGCATTGCCGTCATTGGCGCCGGCGCGGCGATCACGCGGCCATGGCGACGTTGACCAGCTCGTCGCTGACCGCCTGGACGTCGGCCCCGTCGAGCGTGTGTTGCGAATTGGCGAATCCCACGAGCAGCGCCAGGTCGCACAGCCGATTGATCCGCCGGGGGACGCCGTGAGCGAGTTTGTGGGCGGTCGCCAGGGCGTCGGGCGAGAAGATGGTGCGCGTCGCCCCGGCTGCGGCGAGGCGGTGCTGGACGTAGGCGGCGGTCTGCTCGGCTGAGAGCGCGGCGAGCGTCACCTTCAAGTCGATCCGGTCGTCGAGCGCGCCGAACCGGGCGAGAATCGGCAACAGCGTCGGCTGCCCGCACAACACGAGCGTGAAGGCGGTCTCTCCGCCGGGGCGCAGGTTCAACAGCAGCCGCAGCGGTTCGAGCAAGCCCGAGTCCTCGAGCAGATGGGCTTCGTCGATCGCGAGCACGGCGTGCCGGCCGCTCGTGCGGTTCTGTTGGAACAGGTACTCCAAGCGGCGCAGACTCTCCTCGACCGTGTGTCGCGGCTGGGCCGTCGGCGGGGCGCCGAAGCGCTCGGCTAGGTAGACCAACAGGTCGCGCTCGCTCATTTGCGGGAACACGACATGGACCAACGGCCCGACGTTCGACGGCAGTTGCCCGGCCAGCGATTCGAGCAGCAGCGTCTTGCCGACCCCCGCCGGCCCCGCAAACGCCACGGCCGGCAGGCGGCTGTCGAGCGCGTAACGCAGCTTGTGCTCGGCGGCCTGAAACGCCTCGCCACGGAAGCAAAACGCCTCGCCGGGGTGTGATTCAAACGGCTTGCCGTTGAGTTGCCAATAGTCGAGGTACATGGGGGGAGGCGAGTGGTGATTTGGGGACTGGGGAGGACTGGTGATGTTCTTGAGTTCGCCATTCACCAATTGCCGTCAGCGGTGCTCCACGACGCCCAGCATGGCGGCGGCCAACTCGGGGCAGAGATCAAGGGCCGTCCGCGGCGCCGGGCCGCGAGCGGCGAGGACCACGGCGTCGAGTCGGCATTGGCGGGCGATTCTCCGGGCGATCGGCGCCTGGACGGGATCGGCGACGGAACCCAAGTCGACGAGCACCAGATCGTGATGGTAGCGCAGTACCCCGGCGGCCACCGAGGCGTGGATTGCGTCGAGCTTCTCCGCCGCGGGGACGCCCCCCTGCACAAGCGGCAACAGCGTAGCGTTGTCGGCCAGCGACAGGACCGAGCTCTCGGCGAGCGGCACGCGCCCGGCCAACACGTCCTCCCAGCCGAGATCGACTTCGAGTCCCAGTTCGCGGGCCAGCCCCGCGGTGACGAAGTCGCCGTCGACCAGCGCGACTCGCTTCCCCTGGCGGGCGGCGAGCCGTGCCAGACAGACGACCGTGGTCGTGCATCCCGCGCCGGCGCCCAGGCCTGCGACGCCGACGACCGTGCGGCCCTCCTCGCCCGCGGCCAGCACCGCGGCGATCGCCCCCTGCCAGTCGGCGACGCAACGATCGGCGAGCATCTCGACGGTCGGCGAAACGCGAAACGCGTCCACTTCGAGCGCGGGTCGAAACGCGGCGTCGACCAGCGGCGCCGATTGTTTGAGTTCCGACAGCGGTCGTCGTCCGCGAGCGGCCGGTTCGGCTTGGGGAGCGACGGCCGGCGCCGGCGAGGCGTACGAAGGCGCCCGCTCGGTCGCTGGGGCGACGCGCGGGAAGTGCGGACTCGGCGGCCCGATCACGGCCCCGGGATCGATGCGCGGCTCGATCGGCGCCATGCCGCGGGCGATTGCAGCCGGCGAAGGACCGACAAACGAGGTCCCGTCCGGCGGGTCGGAGGTCGCTTGGTAAGCGCGGAGAAAAGCTTGATCGATCGCGCTCATGCGTGGCTCGACGGTTGGATTCAGATGCAGGAGGCGGGCGAAGCCGCGAGGTTACCGCAACGCTGCGGCCCCGGACTCGACCGGACGTCGGGCGACGTCGACCTGGTCGGTACGCGACGGCAGGCGCGCGGCGTCGAACGGCGCCCGCCCGGTCGTCGGATAGGCCGCTGGCGCCGGCGCGGTCGCGACGGCGGACTGACTTGGGGACTCCGTCTCGCTCGGCGGCGGAAGCGGAGCGACGGCCAAGGCCGGACTCTCTGCGGCGGGCGCGGCGAACGAGGTTACAGGTTTCGCCGGGCCGGCCTGTCGCGCGACGACCGACGGTTCGGCGAGCGCGGTCGCAGACGCCGCGGACCGTGCGGCGATCTGATCGGCTGCCTCGTCCAGACTAACGCAGGTCAGATGATGCGCGGGGAGCGGCGCGTCGGTCTGGCCCGTGACGTTGACGGCTTCGGGCAGGCGGGCCGTTTGATCGGCGTTGACGCGCGACCACTCGCGGCGGAGCGGTTCGACGCCGCTGATACCCGGCGCGGTCGTCGGTCCGAGCATCAGCCAATACAACAGTCCGGCCGCCGCCACGAGCGCCGCGGTCACGATGAGGCTGGCGTACTGCGCCACGGTCGAGTGGGCGTCGAACGCTTGGCTCGACAGGGCGCGGGCGAGACGACTGCCGGCGGAGGTCGCTTCGCCCCGGTCGATCCGGCGTCGCAACGGGGCCGGCGGAGCGATCGGTGCGGGCGCGCCTCGCCGCTCCGGCTGGCGATAGGTTTCCAAGGGGGGCGCTGACGGCGCGACGGGAGCGAACTCCCTTTGTCGCAGATCGTCGTGTCGCCCGTCGAGGTACTGCCGCGCCGCAAGCGACGGTTCGTCGAGCGTTGTTCGCCTTTCGTCGCCGAAGCTGACATGATGCGGTTCGTCGACAGTCAGCGGCAGGTCGTCGGCTGCGGGGGAATCGAACGTCGGCAGCCGCGCGCCGTCCCCCTCGGCCAAGCGCGGCAGCCGCGCCAGCACCGGCCAAGCCGAGGCGCCAAGCGCCGCGGGCGAAGCCGACAAGTCGGGGCGGTGCGAAGCGGCCACGGCGTAGCATCCTGCTGAGCATTTCAATCGCCGGACGCCAAGGCGAATCATGCGATCCGCCGACGGCCGCGATTGTCGGCGCGCTGCCTCCATGCAGCGCGCAGGGACGACCCCAGAAGTCGCTATCGGCTGCGACTCGGCGGGTCTTGAGGATTGTTCCGATTGCGCGTGCCGTCGCGGCGGGTGCTAGCGGAGACTTGCCGGACAGCGAGCGGACACTGAGCTCGCGACACGGCCGGTTTCCGTCGTCAGTTGCTAGCAGATTGCTCGGCGTCTGTCGCCGGCGGATTCCGCCGCGAGCTGATTGGCCGACATTCCAGCTTGATCGCCATGATCGTACAAGTTTGCCCGCTCTTCCGACCGATTCAACGATCGGGCGATCGTGCGCTAGTGCCGCATCCCCGCTAGCATGTCTGTTGAAAAAGGGGACTGGTTCGCGGACCATCGCCCATCCTCTGGAAGCAGCAGTTCGTGAGCGTGCCAGTCCTCTTGTTCAACACGCCTTGCGACGACTGACCATGTATCACGCCCATTGGGGACTCGAGCGCACGCCGTTCGCCGCGGGGATCGACCCGACGGCGTACTACGAGGGTGCGCCGCAAGCCGAGGCGTTGGCCCGGCTGCGATTCTTCGTCCACGAGCGGCGCCATGCGGGGATCCTGCTGGGAGATCGCGGGGCGGGCAAGTCGCTGCTGTTGGCGATGTTCGCCCGCGAACGACGCGCCGCGGGCCAGACGCCCATCGAGTTGAATCTCGCCGGACTCTCGACCGGCGAACTCTTGTGGCAGTTGGCCAGTCAGTTGGCGATCGGGCCGCGGGCCGGCGAAGACGCGCCGCGGCTGTATCGTCGCATCGCCGACTGGGTCGCCGCGCGCCCGGTCGACGAACCGCCGATCGTACTGTTAGCCGACGACGCCGACCAAGCGGGGCCCGATGCGCTGGCACAACTCGTGCGGCTGGGGCGATTGGCTCCGCGAGCCGGGAGGCCGTGGTTGGCCGTCGTGTTCGCCGCGGCGCGGGCGCGTGCGGGCCGGCTGGGCGAGGCGCTCTTGGAAGCGATCGATCTGCGAATCGACCTCGAGCCATGGGACGACGACGACGCGGCGGGTTACGTGCAGTTCGCCCTGCTGGAAGCGGGATGCGAGCGGCCCCTGTTCGACGACGAAGCGTTGTCGGTGCTCCATGCCCTCAGCGGCGGCAATCCGCGCCGGCTTAACCGGTTGGCCGATTACGCCCTCTTGGGCGCCGCGGCGACGGGGCTCGACCAAGTCGACGCGGGGACCGTCGAGGCCGCTCACGACGCGCTCGGCTGGTCGACCGCGGCGTAGTCGGCGCAGCCCGAATTTCTGCGACAGAATCGCCGGCGAGGCGGGGCCTCGCGGCTGGAGCGGTGACGGCTACGGCTCAAGACAAACCAGAGGCGGAAAAGTTCACTCGGAAGGCTCGGGAGCTTCGCCCAAGACGCGGCGGACCGTCGCCATGGCGTCGCGCAAGACGGCCACTTGCTTCTCGAGCGCAGTTTGGTCTTTCCGCACGCGCTCGAGGATGGTCTCGCTGGACGACTTGATCGTCTCGGCGCTCTTGCGGACCTGATCGAGGTTCTGAACTCGCTTCTCGATGTCGAGCACGGCCCGGTCGATGGGCTCAAAGTCGATCTGCTCGCGCTGGGCGTTCTGCCCTTGGCGGACGCACAGGGCGCGGGCGATTTCGAGCGCCGCTTGCAAGTAGGCGTCGGTCGACGGGTCCTCGGCGTCCCAAACCACGACCACGTCCGTGCCGTAGCGGGCCAGCGGGGCGAGCCCCGCCGGAGCCGTGGCGCGGCTGAAGACGAACACGCCGTGGGCGGCGCCGCGGTTCTTGCGGGCCAGTTCAATTTCCTCGCGGGCCCCGGCGAGCGTCTTGCTCGTTTCCTCTTTCGCCTCGACGACGATCCGCGCTCCCGCGGCGGCGCAGTCGGGGCCAAGCTCGACGACCGCGTCGCCCACCTTGCGGTTCTTGATGAGCCCCGTCGTAGCGCCGGTCGCCTCGCAAATGTCGCCGCGGCGGTAGGCATCCTGAGCGACGAACTCGACGACCGCCGCCTCGAACGTCGCCCCGTGCTGCGTGCCGCGGGCCTCGGCCTCGCGCCGGGCGTCCATCCGAGCGAGCGACTCGCGGACGTCGCGCTGGAAGTCGGCGTTCGTCTTGACGTGAGCCTCGAGGATCGTGGTCAGCTCGGTCTTGAGCCGCCGCAGGGCCGACTGCTCATTGTCGAGCGAGAACTCGCTCGTGATGATGCGCTGGGCCCGGTCGACGTTCTGCACCAGCCGACTGAGGGCCGAGTTCTCCTCGTCGAGCGAGAATTCCTTGACGACCTCGTCAATCTTGTCTTGCAAGTTTTTCGACAGATCGCCGTGTTTGGCGGTCAGTTCGCGCACCAAGCGGGCCAGGGCCCCCTCGGAGTTGTCGAGCGAGAATTCCTTGAGCAGCCGCTCGCGCTGCTGCTGCAACTGCGCCTCGACGTTCGACCGCAGCATAGCCAGCAGACCTTGCGACTGGTCGGGGCTGAGCACCTTCATCAGGGGGCTTGTCTCGCCGATGTGGGCGAGCAACGTGCGGGCAAGCTTCGAGTCGTCGCCGTCGAGCAGCCCGCGCAGCAGCCGGGCCAACTCGCCGTCGTCGGCCGTGAGTCGCTGGACGCGCTCGGTGAAGCGTCCTTCCTTGGGGTCGAAGTACTCCTTGAGCGATCCGGCCAGCCGGTCGTGGGCCTTGGCGGAGTGCTCGCCAAGCTGCCGGGTCATCGCCTCCAGCATCCCTTTCATCTCGCGTTGCAGCAGGTCGGCGTCGAGCTGCGTGCTCGCCCGGCGGAGGGCCAGCACGCCGATCTTGAGGGCTTCGAGGGCGAATTCCTGCCGCGCGGGCCCCGGGGCGTGTTTGACAAGCTCCGCGACGACGTCGCGATCGACGACCCGGAGCGACAGTTCAATCGCCCGCTGGGCGCCGACCGATTCGAAGCCTTCCAGCTGCGTGTCGTCCGTCCCGTCGTCGGGCGAACTCTGCGCGTCCAGGTCGAGTCCCTTGAGCAGTCGCGACATCGGTCATCCTCCTCCGCACGCACGAACGAGGCCGCAGGGCCCCATGAACAGCCGTATATCAGTATGCCGCGTTGCGCCGCCCGAGGCAATGGCCGCACCGGCGGCTCGAACATTCGCCTCGTTGAGTGGTTCACTCCGGCACGAACTCGATCGTGTCGAGCGACAGTCGCAACGTGCGGCCGGACGTTTGGCGGTCCGACTCGAGGAGAAGCGAGTCGACGTACACGTTCGGGCCGTCGAGGCGGCCGTTGCCGCCGCTGAAGTTCGACCACTGGTCGGGGTCGGCGAGGTCCCACTCGTAACGACGCCACCGGCCGTCGGCGACGATTGGCCGCGGGGCGCTGCGTTCCAGCCCTGTCGCGCCGGGGGCGCCGTCGTCGAGGGCGATCGCGACGGACAGCCCGGGGTCGCTCGTCTTGATCCGGCAGGCGATCCGGCCGCGGGGCGGCAAGGCGTGGGGGATGTGCTCGATCTCGACCCGATTGCGCGACGGTTCGCCCCCAGCGGAGACGAGCCGCACCAAGGCCGCGGGCGTCGCGGTGCGGACGAGCGTCAGTTGCAGGCACCCCGGTGCCGGGCGGCCGTCGGCGGGATCGTGCACGAGCGTGCTCGAAGGGGCGATCCCGCGGGTCGAGCCGCTCGACGTCGGCGTGCCGTCGAACCGCCCGGGGCCTGCGGCAAAGCTCTCCAGCACGGTTCGCGCAGCGAGCGTCGGCTCGGGGGGCGCCGCGGCGGGGCGCAGCGGCGCCGACAGCGGCTTGTAGGCGGGGTTCGGCTTGGCGAACGCACCGAAGTGATTGGCAACCAGCCGTTCATGCCCCGGGGCGTAGCTCGACGAACCGTCGCTGGGGCTGTTGACGGTGCGCGGGGCGCCCGCGGGGCCGTCGGCGAAGACCAGCGTGCTCGAGCCGCCGCCATCGAGGTTGATCGCATCCTCGACGCCAAACTCGAGGAGCAACTCGGCCATTTCGCCGGTGAGCATCCCCTCGCTGTACCCCGCTTGGCGACCGTCGACGACCAGGAAGTACAGCCGCCCGGCGTCCGCGTCGACGCCGACCGCCGTATGCGGGTTGAGCGTGCGCGAATAGGGATCGTCGGAGCGGAGGACCTGCCCGTCGCGCAGCAGGCGGATGTTGCCGCTGACCGCGTGCCAAGCGTCCGCCGGGACGTCGGATCCCGAGACCACCAATGCCCGGTCGTCCTTCGTAGCGATTAGCGCGTGGCGGAACGCCGGGTTGTCGGCCAGGGGCGAATCGATTCGCCCCGCGCTCATCCCCAGCCCCAGCACGTCGGCGACGAGTCCCGTATCGGTCGAGTAGAAGTCGCCGTTGATCGCAACGGCCAGCTTGTGGGCGGCCACGAAGTCGCTCGTCGTGCGGCGGGCGTACTCGTGCGGCTCGTCGCCGTTGCCGGGCGCGGCGAACAGCGTCACCCCCGGCGCCGCGGGATCGATCTCGACGAGGTGAATCGCCAGCGGCCGCGGCAGAATCGCCCGCTGCGGAGGATCGGGCCCTTGGACGATCTGGTAGTACGTCACCCCGACGAACGGCTCGGCGGTGCGGGTGATCGGCGCCAGCCGGGCGGGGACCTCGGCCATCGCCGGGATCGACGCAGTCCAACAAGATAACAAGCTGAGAGCGGTTTGAAGGCGAAACCGTCGGCCGCCGCGCCGTTGCGCAGAGCCATCGTGGACACGGCAAACCATGAGTGCACGCCCTGGGAGCGACGACGCAAAACGACGACACGCTTCAAAGTACGTTGCCGCGACGGCGGACGCCACCGCGATCAGGGCGAGTTTCGCGCCGTGGAGCAGCGGAATCTGTTTGGACGATCTTGGGGCGACATGCGAGAATGTGTCCCCAGACGCGAGATCGACAAACCGTCAACCGGCAGCGGGGCGAACATGACTCGACGAGGAACGATCAATCCGGCGACGGCCGTCGTGCTCATTCGGCTGATGGTCGGAGCCGTGTTCGTCTCGGAGGGGACTCAGAAGTTTCTCTTCCCCGCGGAGGTCGGCTCCGGGCGATTCGCGAAGATCGGGATCCCGTTTCCCGAGATCGTCGCGCCGCTCGTGGGCGGCGTTGAAATTGGCTGCGGTCTGCTCGTGCTGCTCGGCGCCTGGACCCGGCTGGCCGCGATCCCGCTGATCGTGATCATGCTGACCGCGCTGGCGACGACCAAGTTGCCGATACTGCAGGAGCAGGGGTTCTGGAAAGCGGCCCACGAATCCCGTACCGACTGGTCGATGCTGCTCGGCTCGATCTTCCTGCTGTTGGTCGGCGGAGGCACGCGGTCGGTCGACGAGCGGCGCAGCGTCAGATCGATCGCCGACGAGTGACGCGTTGCAGCGTCCTGAGGTTCTCTAGAGGAAAATCAGGCGCCTTGTCGCCGCTGGGCCGTAGCTGACGGGAACCTTGGCGCCGAGCAGTCGCAAGGAGACTCCCAATTCGCCTCAATGAGGACGCCAATGATTCAGGAGAATCGACCGCAAGACCACGTCCCGCGGCATGGCGAGCAGTCCTTGCTTGCCGTTGAGCAAGCGCAATCCGGCGAGAGAATAGAGAATTCAGCGAGCGTTTGACTGAGGCAGGACATTTTCAGCTACTCCCCCAATTGCCGCACAATGTCGTCCCAGGCGAGTTTCACCTGGCCGATGCGGCGGGCCAGGCGGTCGGCGCTGCTGACGTGGCTCAGCCGCGAGCGGGCTTCGGTCACTTCGTCCTCAAGCGCCGAGAGCCAGTCGGGGACGTCGAGACCGGCGCCGTGGGGTTCGCTGGCCAGTTCGGTGATCTCTTGTTCGAGCTCCAGGAACGCTTCATTGCTGCCCGGGACGCCGCGGTCCATGGCGGGGCCGACCATCGCTCGCACCCGGTCGATGATCGCCGGGCGGATGAATCGCTCGCTCAGGCGGTCGGCCACCGTGGCCAGTTGCATGCCGTGCTCGGCACAGAGTTCGGCGAGTCGGTTGAGGTGTTCGTCAGCGACCTCCGCGGTTCGCTCGGCGAACGCGCGGCGCCACATCTCGGCGGCCAGATCGCGATGCTGACGGACGAGGATTTCATGGGCCCAGACGACCGGTTTAAGATTCCAGGCGACCCGATCGTACTCGGCCCGCAGCCGCAGGAAGTCGACCAGGGCGTGCAGCATCTCGCCGTGATCGCTTTGGGTGGTCGTCGTGTTGTAGTCGCGGTAGGCTCGGTAGTTTTCGACGACCGTCTCGATGGCGATCGACAGCAGGTCGACGGCCGTCTTCTTGTCGAGCCCGCGGCCGATGGCGGCGAGGAACTTGTGAGCGTCGACCGCTTCGTCGTCGTGCAGCAGGCGATCGATCCAGGCCTCGACACCCTGGTGCAAAATGCCGCGCAGGTTGCCGAGACTGAGGAATTTTTGCGTGAACAGATCGGCGCCGTAGTCGGCGATGAACTGCGAGAACCGCCGCCACTCGACCTCTTCGGCCAGCTTTTCGACGATGCTTAGCCGCAGGGTGCGGCTGTGGCCGAGCCAGCGTTCGAGCTGCCGTTCGGTGAGCAGTTGCAGCGAATCGACGAGCATGTGATCGGACTGCCCGGCGGGTCCGCTTGCGTCCCAGGCCTCGGCCGAGGCGACCAGGGCTCCGACGACCGCTTGGTAGCCGGTTTCGAACAGCCGGTCGAACTCGGTGACGGCTCCCTGGCCGACGGGGTTCTCGGTTTCCAAGTCTTGGGCCAGGTCGAGCAGTTCGCACGTTTCACGGAGCAGGCCCAATTTGGGGAGCCAGGCGAGCAAGTCGTGCAGCAGCCGCTGAAACCCGCGGGCGATGACGATTTTGCGCGGTTCGCCGCCGCGGGCGTAGGGGATGTAGAGCAGCTGCCGGGGTTTGAGCGAGTCGAGGAATTGCGGCCACACCTCGCGAACTCCGTCCGCATCGCCGGCCAGTAGGGCCCGCATGAGTTGCACGCTGACCGCGTCGATCGGTTCGCCGAACTCTTTGGCCGCTTCGGCGGGGTCAGGGCGAGTCGTCATCAGCAGCCGCGCGGCGGCGGCCGTCTCGACGCAGGTGGCGATGATCCGCTGGACGATCGCTTCCTTGAGCGTCCGCAGCCGATCGAATTCGACGAGGGATTCGTGCGATCCCGAGGGCGGAGCGAATTTGTGCCGCCGCACATCTTCGAGCAGCTCGATCAGTCCGCGGTGATTCGCGGCGGCTTGACGGAGCCACTGGTCGAGCAGTTCGCGCCGCTCGGGGCTCTCGGCCTCTCCGCCCCAGGTGATCGCCGTGTGTTTCCATAATCGGGCGACCGTATTCAGAAACCCGAGTCGTTGTTCGAGACGCTCCGATTCGTATTCCCACTCGCTGAACAGCGGGTCTTCGCCGTCGTCGGCGAGGTCCCCCTCGACGCCGTCGTCGGTCGTGTCGCGGTAGACCATCTCCTCGTATGCGGCGCCGAACAGCTCGTCCGGCCCCTCGTCTTCGTCGGCTTCGTCCTCGCCTTCGAATTCGAGTTCCTCCGACTCGCCGTCGTAGTCTTCGTACTCGTAGTCGCCGTACTGCTCCTCGTCGGGGTCGTACTCGTCTTCGTCGTCGGCGTCGCCGAAGGGGATGTCGTCGTCGTCGTACGGGGGCGAGTCGTCGGCGAACAGTTCCGTCGGCGCCCGCCAGAACTCCTCGGCGTTCGCTTCCAGGAAGGCGAAGAACTTGGCCACTTCGTCCCACTGGTCGTCGCCGCGCGAGCGCTGTTGTTGTTCGAGCACCGCCAGCCAACGGAGGGCGAGGGGGTGCCAGGAGATTTCTCCTTCGTCGAGCGGGGTGCGCATCCGCTGATTGACCCACTGCATCATCAGAGCCCGCGAGGCGACGACGTCGCCGTGGTCGAGCAGCGCCTCGACGACCAGTTGGAAGGCCTTCGAGGAGTCGAACTGCTCGACGAACAAGGCCCAGAAGCCGACGTCCCCGGCCGCGGCGCCCGATTTGTGCCAGGCGTTGAGCGCCCCGGCCACCAGGTTCGCGGAGATCTCGATCTCTTTGCCGACCAGTCGTTTGACGCCTTCGACGGTGGCGGTGGCGTACTGGTCCCACCACTCGGCGAGCCGCTTCAGCAGCGTCTCGAAATGGCGTTCGTGTTCGGCGTCGTCGACCGCGGCGGCCTCGCTCCAGGAGCGGGCGCCCAGGTCGAGCACCTGCTCGACCAGCTCGATCAGCTCGTCGACGCGCCAATCGTGGACCGTGTTTTCCAGCGCGGGAAAGAGGCTGAAGTTCGCGGCGAAGCCGACGACGTTCCAGGGGTCGACCATGGCGCCGCACTCGATCCCTCGGCGGAGCAACTCCTCGACGGCGGCAAGCGCTTCGGCCGCGGCGGCTAGGTCGTTGCGGTCGAGCGCGTCGTGGCCGGCGGTCAGCCGGCAGTAGATGGCCGTCAGCATCCGGGCCGAGGCGACGCGGACCGCGGCGGCTTGGCGCAAGGCGCTCTCGGTGCGGCCCATCCGGGCAAATAACAGGGCCAGATGGACCCGCTGCAATTGCAGAGCCCGTCGCCGCGCGAGCTCGTGATTGAGGTGCTGCCGAGCGCCGCCGAACGGCTGCCGCAGTTTGAGCGCCTCGGCTTGGAGTCGCTTGCCCAACTCGCCGGGGGTCTTGGCGAGTTGCTGGGCGTAGAAGTCGTCGCGATACGCGGCGATGTGGGGCAGCAGCGTCGAGAGGGTCGTCGTCGAGTCGTGCCGTCCGGGGCCGTCGCCGCTGGTTCCCGAGGCCATGAGCATGGTCCCCGCAAGCACGGCGGCCGCTTCCTCGAGATGCTTGCTCCCGTCCGACTCGCTGCGCGACAGCAGGGCGTCCAGGGTGAGTTGCTGAATGACGAACCGCGAGTAGTAGCCGCTTTCGGAGATTTGGAACGGATCCCACATCCCGAAGTGATGATTGGGGCGGCGATTGGCCGGGTGATCGAAGTCGTACGCCCGGGGGTCGAGGGCGATCTCTTCCAGCCGATCGAGGTCGAACCACGCCCGGGCGAGGATCTCGGGGTCGGCCTCACGGAGGATCTCCAGGGCGCGCGAAAGGAGCGCCTCGTACCGCCCCGTGGCCACCCCGGCGCCGGCGACGAACAGCGGGATCGGTCGCACGTACTCGTGCGGATAGGGCTCGGCGCGATGGGACCCGCTCAACTGCGGCGTCGGGCGGTAGCCGACATAGTCGTTCAGCCGGTGGAGCGCCCCTTCGACAATTCGCTGCGATTGGTCCCACGGGGGGCCTTCCTGCAGGATCGCCTCGAAGCAGCGACCGATAAAGAACGGTCGCCATAGGTCGCCGGTCGGCTGGTGGTGGAGCAGGTCGCGATGGAACTCGCGATAGTCCGACAACAGTTCGGGAAGCAGGCCGACGACCGCGCGGGCTTGGCTGACGTCGGCGAACGCCCCTCCCGACGCCTGCAGTCGCTCGGCCGCGGCCGTGAGCCAAGCGACGATCCCCCCGGCCGGGTCCTCGGGGGCCGCCTCGTCCTCGAGGGGGCGCCACAGGTCGCTCAACCGGACGAGAAACCGCGGATCGCTTGCCCCGGCCGAGAAGTTGAGATACCCGACCGCCTCGTCCAGCAGCTTGGCTTCGCGCGGATCGGGCTGTCGGCAGGAATCGTTCACAGGGGCAACACGCGGGCGACTTCGCAACAGGGCCCAGGAGGCGCAGCGGGCGAATCGGGAGAAAGCAGAAGGGGTTTCATGGTACGGGACGCCCCCGCGGCTGGTCTAGGCGCCCCGGGGCCGAGCCGGGAGCGCCACTGGCAAGCCGATGGCGTCGTCCGAGGTTTTTCTCAGGCAGAGGCGCAGCGTTCGCAGGGCGACGTCGGAACGTCCCCGCAAGGGCTTGCTCGAAGCATCCGGCGGTTGGCGCCGACTCGGGCTGCTGGGAATCGGCCTTGAGCGCCGTTGGGCTGGGACGGTCTGTCGGACGACTTGATGCGACGCATTTGTCCGCGAGCTCCGCGTCGCGGCGTAAGGCGATCCCTACGTCGGTTCTGGAGGCGTGCGGGCCGGAGAAACCTGACCGGCGGTCTGTTCTGGTCTTCACAAACGGGCGAGTGGTTTGCACTATTGAGGGCCGTGTCTGCTCCGTTCGCCCTGACGATTGCCCGATGCCATCTTGCCTGATCACCGGCGCCAGCGGTTTCGTGGGGAGCAATCTTGCGCGAATTGCACGCGACGCGGGCTGGCGGGTCCGCGGGCTGATTCGTTCCGCCTCGAACGCCGACGAGCTTGAGCGATTGCACGTCGAACTCGTCTTCGGCAGTCTCGACGACGAGGCCAGTCTGGCGGCGGCGGTGCACGGGGTCGACGTCGTGTTCCACATCGCGGGGCGGACCAAGGCGCTGCGGCGCGAGGAGTTCGCGCGCGACAATGTCGAGGGGACCCGCCGCGTCGCCCAGGCGTGCGCCGCCCAGTCGCCGCCGCCGGTGCTGGTGATGACCAGCTCGCTCGCCGCGGGGGGGCCGGGGACGTTCGCCCAGCCGCGGCGCGAGACGGACGCTGCCGAGCCCGTGTCGCACTACGGGCGGAGCAAGCTCGAGGCCGAGCGCGAACTGGCCGCTGTCGCCGATCGCGTCCCCGCGTCGGTCGTTCGCCCTCCGATCGTATTCGGCCCGGGCGATCGCGCGTCGCTGCAGATGTTCCGGGGGATGAAGTTCCTGCCGCTCCACCCGACGCCGGGGTTTCGCCGGTGGCCCGTGTCGGTGGTCTACGTCGACGACCTGTGCCGGGGGCTGATCGAGATCGCGCTGCGCGGCGAGCGGGCGCCGAAGAGCGACGCGGGCGCAGCGTCGGGGGAGGGAGTGTACTACATCGCCGCCGAGCGGAACGTCACCTACGGCGAGTTCGGGCGACTGGCCGGCGCCGCAGCAGGGTGGCTGGTCGTTCCCGTGCCGCTGTTTGTCGCCGCCTTCTGGGGAGTCGGCGCCATGGGCGAAGCGATCGGCCGCCTGCGAAGTCGACCCTGCCTGATCAATCTCGACAAGGCCCGCGAAACGTCCGCCCGGGGATGGGTGTGCGACGACGCCAAACTCCGCAACCAACTCGACTATCGTCCCACGGGTTCGCTCGAAGAGCAGCTCGCGACGACGGTCGCTTGGTATCGCGAGCGGGGGTGGTTGTAGGGACAGAGGGCCCGTGGCAGTGGGCGGCGCGGGGAGGGAAGCGGTAAGATAGCGGTCAATGCGCGGGGAGCGACTGGGGGCGCGCTGGGCACGACTCCAGCCGCCCGTCGCCGACCCCCTCTCCCCGCCGACCACCCCCAACTCCGTCTGCTTCCCATGCTCGCCCAAGAACAACTTGCGATCTCCAACCTTGGCCCTTGCACGATTCCTTCGCCGTTGGGGCTGTCGACCGCCCCAGGGGACGGCTGCAGCGACTACATGCGGAACGAAATGCGGCTTCTGTACGAGCCGCGATTCTGTCAGGGGGACGAAGTCGACCCGTTGTCGATCGAACTCGCCGGTCCGCGGGAAGCGATCTACTTTCGCCC
Source organism: Pirellulales bacterium (assembly GCA_019636345.1). NCBI lineage: Bacteria > Pseudomonadati > Planctomycetota > Planctomycetia > Pirellulales > Pirellulales bacterium. Next base: position 540,751 of record JAHBXQ010000003.1, read on the forward strand.
CGAGGAGTCCAAGGCGGCGATCGTCACCTGCGGCGGATTGTGCCCTGGGATCAACAACGTGATTCGGGCGCTCGTCCAGGAGTTGCAGTTTCACTACGGCGTGAAGCAGATTCTGGGAATCCGCTACGGTTACGCGGGGCTCAACCCGGCCGTCGCCCGGCCGCCGTTGGCGCTCGACGCCGAGGCGGTCTCGTCGATTCATCACCAAGGGGGAACGATCCTCGGCACGTCGCGCGGGCCCCAGGAGCCGCGCGTCACGGTCGACTATCTCCAGAGCGAGGGGATCAACCTGCTGTTTTGCATCGGCGGCGACGGCACGCAGCGCGGCGCTCACGCCATTGCGGAGGAGGTCGCGCGCCGCGGGCTGGCGATCGCCGTGGTCGGCATCCCCAAGACGATCGACAACGACGTCAAGTTTTGCTTCAGCACGTTCGGCTACTTCACCGCGGTGGCCGAGGCGGAGCTGGCGATCGACCGCGCCCACGTCGAGGCCAAGAGCGTGCTGAACGGCGTCGGGTTGGTGAAGCTCATGGGGCGCGAGGCGGGGTTCATCGCCGCGGCGGCGACGATCGCCAGCGGCGAGGTCAACTTCTGCCTGATCCCCGAAGAGCCGTTTGCGCTCGACGGGCCCAACGGGCTGTTGGAGCGCTTGCGGCGCCGGCTGACGGCTCGCGAGCATGCCGTCCTCGTCGTCGCCGAGGGGGCGGGGCAGCACTTGCTGGCTGATCTCCCGGGCGGCGTCGACGCCTCGGGCAACGCGCGATTGGGGGACGTCGGCTACTTTCTCAAAATGCAGATCGAGAACTTCTGCCGCGATCAGAACATTCCGGTGAGCGTCAAGTACTTCGACCCCAGCTATCAGATTCGCAGCGTCCCGGCCGCGGCGGTCGACTCGCTGTTGTGCGAACGATTCGCCCGCGCGGCGGTCCATGCCGCGATGGCCGGCAAGACCGACGTGCTGATCGGCTTGTGGCACAACCAACTGATCCACGTGCCGCTGGAGGTGGCGACGGGGCAGAAGAAGCAGCTCGACCTGGAGGGGGAACTGTGGGCCAGCGTCCGGGCCGTCACAGGGCAAGGTTTCTGGAACCGATCTGGGGAGTGACGACCGCCGGCCGGGCGAGGATCGCTCGACAGGTCGCCGACAGGCGGCCCCCTGGTCCGAACGCCGCTGCGAACCTGGCTGCTTCTCGCGTGTCCTGCGCACGTGCCTCGCAGTACAATGCTCGCGCGTCGCCGCCGGCCATCCGCCCCCGCCTGTCCATGCAAGCCTTCTTCGCCCGCTATCGCGCTGCTTACTCCGGCTTGCCGCGAGACGTGTGGGTCATGGCGATCGTGCTGTTCGTCAATCGCGCCGGCACGATGGTGCTGCCGTTTCTGACGCTGTACCTGACCAGCAAGATTCAACTGACCGAGGCGCTCGCCGCGCGGATGGTCAGCGTCTACGGCCTGGGCGCCGTCGCGGGGTCGTATCTGGGGGGCCGCTGGGCTCACCGCTATGGCGCCGTGCGGGTGCAGACGGTCTGCTTGTTGCTGTCGGGGCCGGCGTGTTTGTTGATCCCGCTGGGGTCGACCTGGCCGCCGATCGCGTTGAGCCTGTTCACCTGGAGCCTGTTCTCCTCGGCGGTGCGTCCGGCGAACGCCGCGACGATCGCCAAGCTGACGACTCCCGAGAACCGGATGCGGGCCTTCGCCCTGCAACGGCTGGCGGCGAACTTCGGCTTCTCGTTCGGGCCGACCTTCGGAGGGTTGCTCGCGACCTGGAAATACGGCGCGCTGTTCGTCGTCGACGGAGCGACTTCGCTCGCCGCGTTTGCGGCACTGGCCTACTGCTTTCGTTTCCAACGGCTCGCTGACCCGGAGGACGACGGCTCGGTTCCCGAGCCGCGGTCCCCGCTGGGCGATCGGCAGTACGTGCTGTTTATGCTGTTGGTGCTCGCCGGGTCGTGCGTCTTCTTCCAGTTCGGCTCGACGTACCCGCTCTATCTGCGCGATCGCTACGGGATGCAGGAGTTTCAGGTCGGACTGATGTTCGGCGTGAACACGATGATGGTCGTCGCGTTCGAGATGCTGTTGGTCGACGCCGTGAAAGGGCTCCCCCTGATCCGCACCGTGGGGTGGGGGACCTTTTTGTCGTGCCTGGGCTTCGGGATGTTGCCGTGGGGATCGTCCGCCGGCTTCGCCGTGCTGGCGATGGTCGTGATGACGATCGGCGAGATGCTGTCGGCGTCGCTGTCGGCCGCTTACGCGAGCAACCGGGCGCCCCGGGGAAGCGAGGCGCGGTACCTGGGCGCCTACACGCTGGTGTTGTCGCTGGCGTGGATGATCGGCCCCACGATCGGCGGCGCGCTGTACCAGCGCAGTCCCGATCTCATTTGGCATCTCGGCACGGTCGTGGGGATTGCCGCGTTGGCGGGGTTTCTCGTGCTGTCGCGACGGGTCGAACGCGCCGCCGACGAACCGCCGCTGCTGGTCCGGGAAGCCCCGCTCGGTCCCGACGTCGCCTACCCGGCGGCGCTGGAACTCGAAGAGGCGGTGTGATGCGGCGCCGGCTCAGCGGTCTTGCCGGCCTGCTCACCCCTTCGGCCGCTCCTCGAACCCCGCGTCGGCGATCGTCGCGGCGTTGAGCGGGCTGGTGAACTTGAAGGTGTTGATCACGTCGAACCCGATCACGATGAACCGCCCGCCGAGCGCATCGGGGACGTTGCGCTCCAACAGCAGGGTCTCGCCGCGGATCCAGAAGTTCTTAAACGGCGTCTGTTCGTTGAGCGTCGAGACGACGATCCCCGCGCGCGGCACGTTGGCGGGCCACGTCATGAAGAAGTCGCGCCAGGGGGAGTTTGTCGCAGGCATGGGGCACTCGCTGGAGCAGGGGGCGAACGTGAATCACCGCATCCTTTGCACTGTTCACGAGTTAAGTCTAGCTTGACGCCGCCGACGCGGCAGCCGACGACGAGTTGCCGGGCTGCGCAAGGCAGCTCGCGATTCGCCGGGGCGCCCCCGTCCGCCTGGGCCCGCGCAGGTCCAATCGGTACAATCGAACCAGTCTCGCGATCGTCTCCCTCGCGCCGCCCGTCTTCCCGGGAAGTCCCATGCCCCCTGTTGCGACAACCGCTCCTTCTGCCGGCCGCGGCCGCGCTTTCACGCTCATCGAGTTGTTGGTCGTAATCGCGATCGTCTCGGTGTTGATGTCGTTGCTGTTGCCGGCCGTACAAGCGGCGCGCGAGGCGTCTCGTCGTTCCGCCTGTCAGAACAATCTCAAGCAGCTCGGGTTGGCGAGTCAAAACTACGAAGCGCAGCACAAGCGGCTGCCTCCCTCGGGCATGCGGAACATGTCGTACGCCGAGCTAGCCAAATTGGATGTCGGCGTGGGGTCGAGTTGGCTGGTGCGGATGTTGCCGATGATCGAACAACAGGCGTTGTACGATCAGTTCGACGTCCGGGGCGCCTTGTTCGAGCAACCCGCCGCGGCCCTGTCCGCCCAACCGGCGGCGTTGTTGTGCCCGAGCGACAACCCGACGGGCCTCCTGATGGACAGCATGGAGTTGGGGGCCGTGAGGACGTCTGTCAGCAAGAAGTTCGGCAAAGGAAACTACGCTGCGTTCGCCACGGCGTTCCATCTCGACTCGAACTGGCAAGGCGCCGTCAGTCACGAGGGGCGCCGCGTGGCCGAGGTGACCGACGGCCTGTCGCACTCGCTGTTCGTCGGCGAGTTGCGAGCTCGTGCTCACGACGGGGATCCGCGCGGGGCGTGGGTCGTGCCGTGGCCGGGGTCGAGCCTGGTGGCAATCGACTTTCACCACCTCAGCGCCGACGAGGCGCAGCATATTGATTTCGCGCGGACGCCCAATGCGGCTACGCCCGACGTGTTGTTTCACTGTCCCGACCCGGCCGAGGCGCAACTGACGCGGATGCCGTGCCACGACCAGTGGCAGCAGTATATTGCCGACGCCCCGCGCAGCGTTCATCCCGGCGGGGTCAACGGGGCCTATCTCGACGGGCGCGTCGAATTCATCAGCGACGACATTTCGCCCGAGGCCTTGGCGCTTCGGATTGCCGTCGACGACGGTCAAGTCATCGCCGAATAGCGCCCTCGGCGCGGCCCGCACGAAGGAAGGAGATCGGCATGAATCGAAACGCTTGGTCGGCGCTCGCGCTGGCGCTGGGGGTGCTGCTGATCGGGGCGAGCTGGCTCGCCCCCCGCGTGGCGCCGAAAGGAGCGTTGTGGAATGAAGCGAACGCCGCGGAGTTCGTTGCGGCTTCGGAGGAGTTCCACGACCATCTCGAAGGCGCCGGGCCTTCGCATCGCCACAGCGAGCTCACTCAGCACTTGGGGCACGGCCACGAGCATCACGACCATGACGAGGCGTCCGCCGCCGGCGAGCGTTATCGGACCGCGCTGGCCAAGCTCGAGTCAGCCCAGAGCCTCCACGATCGCTTGCCGACGATCCTCCGCTGGTGCGGCTTCGCCCTGTGCGCACTGGGGGCAGTCGGCCACTACGCCGGCAAGCGAGAATAGACCGCGTCTCGCGCTTCAACCGGGAGGCGAGCGACTCACCGCCCGCGGTACTTGGCGATGCAGTAGAACGCGTTCACGGCGTCGCGCCAGCCGATCTTCTTTCCTTCGTCGTAGCCGCGGCTGTTGTAGCCGATCGGCAGTTCGAGGATCCGGTAACCGAGTCGCGACACCTTGGCGGTGATCTCCGGCTCGAAGCCGAACCGTTGCTGTTCGACGTGGATTTGGTCGAGCACCTCGCGCCGGAAGACCTTGTAGCAGGTCTCCATATCGGTCAGTTGCTGTCCGGTCGCCAGGTTCGAGGCGGCCGTCAGCAACCAGTTGCCGAAGCGGTGCATCCGCGACGGGTCTTGTTCGGGATTGCCCAAGAATCGCGAACCGTAAACGACGTCGGCGTCGCCCCGTTCGATCGGCTCCAGGAGGCGCGCCAAGTCGTTGGGATCGTATTCGAGGTCGGCGTCCTGGATCATGACCACGTCGCCGATCGCCGCGGAGAACCCGGTCCGCAGGGCCGCCCCTTTGCCGCGGTTATAGCCGTGCATCAGCACCCGCACGTCGGGCTCTTCGTCCAAGAGCAACAACAGGTCGCGGGTGCCGTCGGTGCTGAAGTCGTCGACGATCACAATCTCGTGATGCACGCCGACGGCTTGCACGCGGCGGACGATTTCGACGATCGTGTCCCGTTCGTTGTAGCAGGGGATGACGACCGACACGGCCAGCTTCGTCCGCGGGCGGACTTCGACGGGGGGCGCCGTCTCCATTTCGACGGCGACGCGGGCCGTTTGCTCCGCCAGGGCGAGCCGGGCTTCGATCCGGCGCTCCGCGAGTCGGTCCGCGGCCGCAGCGGGGGTCGGCGCGCCGGCGATCGTCGGCGTTTCGTCGCTTCGAACAGCAGGTTGGGACGTCATCACAGTCGCTCCAGAGACGCGGATCGGACACGGCGAAAGCAAGGGCGCGCGAGTCGGCTCAGTTCGTCGCGCCCAGCGGCGGCGAGAACGACGCAGGCTGACGGACGACGGCCTCCTCGGCCGCGTCGAGTTCCTCGGCCAAGCTGCGATCGGGAAGTGCGGGCCACTGGAAGCGGGCTTGCAGCAGTCGCTCGTCGGGCCGACGCAATTCGGGGGGCATGTAGTCGGGGCTCGCCGGGTCGCCGTACTTCGAGGTCCGGCCGTACAGCGCTGCACGTTGGTTGCTGTACAGAAGCGTCCACGGCGGGTCGTCGCCGGAGGAGAGCTCCTCCATCAGCGGCGTGCAGGGCCGATAGGTCCGATCGACCAGCACCATGTCGGGGTTCATGTGGTCGAGCGCTCGGCGCACGTCGATCGGTCCGGAACTCGGATCGCGGTAGCGGTGTCCCATCTGGTCGCCGACCAGAAAGTCGAACGTCATGTCGTGCAGTTCCTGCGGGTAACAGGTGCGACAGCGGCCGTCGAAGCTCACTTTGACGTCGGGGGCGAGCGCGGCGAGCGCGTACTGGGCCCAGTTGAAGTTCACGACCAGGTTTCCTTTCATCCGGCGGTCGACCATGAACTGCATCACGTCGACTGGGTACCGGCTGCGATAGACGGGGAAGTCGCTCAGCCGATTGGCCAGGGCCCAGCTCTCGGCCGTGATCGCGACCAGCACCGCGGCGCCAAGCGCGCCGCGCAACCAGACCGGCGCAGCCTTGGCGCGCTCGGGGCGGCCGTCCGGCTTCGGTTCGCCCCGCAGGCGGGCCAGCGTCGACTGGACGTGCTCAGGAAGCCAGAACCCGCACATCAGCGCAAAGAATGCGACGTGTCGCAGGTGGAGCCACGACTGCCAACAGGTGAGCGCCAGGATCACGACATGCGTCCAGTCGCGCCGCCGCCGCGTGCCGACGAGGCTGACCAGCGCGACCAACTGCAGCGTAACGAACGGCGTGAAGACCGGGTTGCCCGGCACGGGCGCGGCCCACTCGGAGATTTCCGGCCTGGGGAGCGACATGTCGTAGTACAGCCAGGTCAAGAGCCCCGCTCCGTAGGGGTTCACCAGCAGCGCCGCCAAACAGCTCAGTCCTGTCAGGGCGATTCCCGCCTGCGTCGGCCAACTCGCCCGACCGCGGATCGTCAAAAGCTCGATCATCCGGCCGATCAGCAGCACGCCGGCGACTCCGACCCCCAGGGCGAACCCGCCGTGAGAGTTGACCCAGCCGATCACCAGCGCCGGCAGCGGCACGAGCCAGCCGAGCCGCACCTCCCCCGACGGGGCGCCGTCGCGCTGGTCGTGCATCCGGCAGAACGCCCGGTCGCAACACACCATGACCGCCGCGAACCAGGCGAAACTGAGGAGTTGCGGCCGCATGGGGAAGAAGGCTTGCAGCGCCTGGGCCACGAGCAACAGCAGCAACCAAGCGACGACCGGGTGGACGCCGCGCTTGGTCGCGACCCAGGCCATCGAGGCCAGGATCGCCAGACCCCACAGGCACTTCACGACCAGCATGGGATAGACCCCCAAGCGGTCGAAGCCCCAGGCGAACGCCAGTTCGGCGAGATTCTCGTGGTTGATCCACGGGTAGCCTTCGGCCGTGAACGAGTGAGTCGTCGTTCGCGGCAGCTTGCCCTCGGCGATCCACTCCTGGCCGTAGCGGACATGGCCCCACAGGTCGGGGTCGACGATGTTGATCGCCAACGGGATCGCGCAGCCGAGCACGAGCACGGCCAGAACGCCGATCTTGAGCAGCCGAGCGCCGGCGGCGCTCCCAGGCGCGAGCGAATCGGTCGAGGGCATGGCGGGGGCGACCGCCGAAGCGCCGCGAGGGCGGGGCGATCGTCAGAGGGGGGCGGGACGGGGAGTCAGGCAAATTGCGTGCTTTGGGCGCAGTCCTACAACTCTACGCGCGCCGCAGAGTCGCGCCGGCAAGAAGCTCCCCATCCCCCCGCTGAGCCGGTTTTCGCAAACCCGCATAAACGGTACGACGTGCAATACCGCTCGCCAGGGGCGTTCGTTCCTCGTCGCTCTCCGAACGCCGCGGACCTGCGGGTCGCCGGCGCTCGGTTCGCATGGGCCGAAAAACGGGGCCTGCGTTTCGCGCTTGGCACGCGCGGGGGCTTTTGGTAGTTTTCCCGGACGCCGGTCGCGGAGCGGTCCTTCGTCACGTTGCGAAGGGCCCTCTGGCGTCCGGGTGCATGGCCTCGACCGCGGCATTGCAGCGAGCACGGCGTGTCTCTTCGCGACAAACCTTGGTACGGTCGGCTCAAAGGATGGGTCGGCCGCGGCAAAAGCATTTTGGCGGCTGCGAGCGACGGTATGCGCGACGCCGCGGGACCACGAATCACGACGACTCTCAGGCCGACACGGAAGGAGGCCTCTATGACTTTGCAGCCGACGCAACAGGTGCGAGTTCACATCCGCTGGATGATTCGCCGGGATATGGAAGACGTGCTCTCGATCGAGCGGCATAGCTTCGAGTTCCCCTGGTTCGAGGAAGACTTCATCCGCTGCTTGCGTCAGCGCAATTGCATCGGCATGGTCGCCGAGCATGGCGAGCGGGTCGTGGGGTTCATGATCTACGAGCTCCATAAGACGCGGCTCCATATCCTCAACTTTGCCGTGGCCCCCGAATTCCGCCGTCGCGGCGTCGGCCGGCAAATGGTCGACAAGCTTGTCTCGAAGCTCTCCAGCCAGCGTCGCACGCGGATCACGCTCGAGGTGCGCGAGACGAATCTCCCCGCCCAGTTGTTTTTCAAGCAACTCAGCTTCCGGGCGACGATGGTCCTGCGGTCGTTCTACGAAGACTCGCCCGAGGACGCGTACCTGATGCAGTTCCGCCACGTGGCGACCGATCTGCCCGCGATCGCGTCCGAGAACCGGATCGACCGCAAGGCGGGGTAGGGCGAGGGCGACTCGAAATTCGGAAACCCGAGGCGGCGACGGCGGCACGAATCCGCCGTTGGTCCGTTTGGGCCCTTCGGGTTTCGGGTTGGTTTCGGATTTCGAGTTGCGTTCTTTCGCGTCCCCGCGTCGTAACGCGCCGCCGAATTGCCCGCTTCGTCCCGTGAATTAGAATGGCGGGCAGGGGGCGAACTTCTCGGTCGGGCGCGTCATGCAACTCTCGCGGATCGGACCCTTTGCGCTCGAAGCGCCTTTGGGCGGCTCGGCCGACAGCAACGTGCTGCGCGGCGTGCATGTCGAACGCGGCGTCTCGATGGCCGTCAAGCTGCTCCCCAGACGCGTCGTCGCCAACCCTCTGACCGCGGGAGGCGAGGAGCTTGTGGCCAGCGTCAAACGGCTCCAAAAAGCGGTCCATCCCGGGGTGGCGCGCTACTACGGCGGGGCCGTCGACAAGGGGCAGCCTTACTTGGCCCTGGAGCTTGTCGCCGGCGAGTCGCTGCGCGAGCTGCTCGATCGCCGCGGGCGGTTGCCGTGGGAGACGGTCGTCGATTTGGCAGACTCGATCTGCCGGGCTCTCGACGCGGCCCACCAAGCGGGGATCGTCCACCGCCGGCTGACCCCGCGGCGGGTGCTGCTCCCCGCGGCGGGAGGGATGAAACTGGTCGGTTTCGACTGCGTTTGGGCCGACGCCGACGACGTGGTCGGGCTGCGCTGCCCGATGGACGTAGCCCATTACCTGTCGCCGGAGCAGTTTCGCGGGCGACCCTCGGCCAATCTGCCGACGTGCGATCTCTACAGCCTGGGAGTGATTCTGTACGAGTGCCTCGCGGGCGAGCTGCCGTGGTTGGCCGACTCGCCGGCGGCGCTCAAGGCGGCGCGGCGCGAGGCCCCGGCGCCGCGGGTGTCGGCCCGGGTGCTCGACTGTCCGGTCTGGCTCGACGTGCTGGTGGCGAAACTGCTGGCTCGCAAGCGGGCGGATCGGCTCCCCTCGGCCGAGGCGGCCGTCGCAGCGATCGCCAATGCGCGGCTCAAGCTGGCCGAAGGGACCGGCGCCGCCAAGCAGGCGTACGCCGGGAAGCAGGGAGCGCTCGCGATCGAAGGGGACCGCGAGGAGCTGCGCCGTATCCGTCGCAAGCAGGTCGCTCGCAAGCAGGACGACGCCCCGTTCTACGAGCGGGCGTGGTTTTTGGCCGCGGGGCTGGCGGCCATCCTCGGGGGCGGGGCGTGGGCCCTGTGGCCCCCCGGCGAGGCGGCGTTGTTCGCCAAGGCCGAGCCGCTGATGGCCTCGGACCGGTCGGTCGATCAGCGCCGGGCCGAGGAGTATCTCGACGAGTTGCTCCAGAGGTTCCCGGAGACCCAGCATCGCGCGGCGATCGAGGCGTTCCAATTGAAACGCGAGATGCGACAGGCCGAAGAGAGGATCAAGAACCTCCGGCGACTGGCTCGAGCCCCCGCGACCGAGGCCGAGCGGTTGTTCGCCGAGGCGTGGCAGTTCGAGCAGTTCGGCGATCGGCTGAGCGCCTGGCAGCGGTACGAGGGGCTTGTCACCGTGCTGAGCGGCAGCGGCGAGTTGTCGGATCGGGCGTTCGTCGAGCTCGCCAAACAGCGGATCGCCGAGATCCGCGACGACGCCAAGTCGCAGCAAGACTTGGCCGAGTTCGTCGCCGAACAATTGGAGCGGGCCCGCGATTTAGCTGACGACGGCCAGCGGCTGGCCGCTCGCGAAGTGCTGACCAGCGTGATCTCGATGTACGACGGCAACCAGGAACTCAAGTCGTTGGTCGAAGAGGCCCGCCGCCGGAAGGCGGATCTCGACGCTCGCTGAAGCGAGGCTTCGGGACTTGGGGGATGGTTGCCGGGCTCGTCGGCCTTGGTCGGCCGGGGGCGATCTGATACAAGTTCGCGGCGCGCACGCTCCGTGCGCCGCGGCGCCAGCAATGCCGGCGCCGGCGTCGATTGTCCGCCGCGTCCGCACTCGCTCCGTTACGATGAACAACTTCGGTCGGATTCTGCGTTTGTCGCTTCAGCATCGCATGACGGTGTTCATGTCGATGTTCTGTTCGCTAGCGGTGGCGATCCTCTGGGGAGGGAACATCACGGCGATCTATCCGGTGGTCGACGTGATCATGGTCGGCAAGAGCGTGCCGCAGTGGCTTGACGAAATGGCGGCCGAGAAGCGCCAGGAGATTGCCGAACTGCAGGTCGCGATGGCCCTGGCCGAAGCCCAAGCGGCCGAAGACCCCGACGACAAAGGCCGCTCGCAACGACATCTGGCCCGCTTGACCGACAAGCAGGCTTACCTGCGGATGCGGCTGGCATTGTTCGAGCGGCTTTCTCCGCTGGCCCACAAGCACTTGCCGACGACCGCGTTTCAGACGCTGATGGTCGTCTGCGCGGGGCTGGTGGCGGGGACGCTTCTGAAGAGCGTGTTTCGCATCGTCGGCACCTACGCCTCGGCCCGGTTGGGCGCGCTCACCGCGTTCGACGTTCGCAAGGAGTTCTATCGCCGTACGCTGCGGCTCGATCTGGCGACGATCCGCGAGACCTCTCCGGGCGAACTCATGGGGCGGTTCACCAACGACGTCAACGCCGCCTCGACCGGGGTGTCCGCGGTGTTCGGCACGGTGCTGCGCGAGCCGCTGAAGATGCTCGTTTGCCTGGGAATCGCCGCGTGGATCAGTTGGCGGCTGTTTCTGATCACGGCGCTGATCGCACCGTTGGCCGGATATACGATTCACTGGCTCGCCAAGAGCTTGAAGCGGGCCAACCGGCGCGCCCTGCAGGGGATGGCAGACGTGTACGATCGGCTCGACGAGACCTTCACCGGCATCAAGGTCATCAAGGCGTTCACCGGCGAGTCGCGGGAGCGGAGCCGGTTTCACCACGACTCGAAGCAGCTCTATCGCCGCACGATGCGGATCGCGTTCTACGACTCGCTGACCAGCCCCATGACCGAGCTGCTGGGCATCGTGATGATCATCGCCGTGGTGCTCGCCGGCGGATTTCTGGTGCTGAACCAACAGACGCACTTGTTCGGGCTGCGGATCAGCGAAGAGCCGCTGTCGCACGGGGCGCTGACGCTGTTCTACATGTCGCTGGCCGGGGCGAGCGATCCCCTCCGCCGCATGACCAGCGTGTTCAACAACGTCCAGCAGGGCGCCGCCGCGGCCGATCGGCTGTACGAACTGATGGACCGCGAGTCGAAGATCGTCGAGCCGGCCGACCCGGTCCGTCTGCCGCGACCGGCGGGACGGATCGAATTCCTCGATGTGTCGTTCGCCTACAAGCCGAATGAGCCGGTGTTGCAGCACGTGAAACTGGCGATCGAACCGGGCGAGACCGTGGCGATCGTCGGCCCCAACGGCTGCGGCAAGAGCACGCTGATGAACCTCGTGCCCCGGTTTTACGACCCGACTCGCGGCACGGTCGCGATCAGCGGCGTCGACCTGCGGGACGTCCGGCGCCGCGATCTGCGCGAGCGGATCGGCATGGTCACGCAGGAGACGGTGCTGTTCGACGATACGGTCGAGGCGAACATCCGCTACGGCCGGCCCGAGGCCATGTTCGCGGAGATCGAGGAGGCAGCCCGCCGCGCCCACGCCGAACGATTCATCCTCGACAAACTGGCCGACGGCTACGCCACGAAGTGCGGCCCCGGCGGCAACCGGCTCAGCGGCGGCCAGCGTCAGCGAATCGCCCTGGCCCGCGCGATCCTCCGCGATCCCGAGATTCTCATCCTCGACGAGGCCACCAGCCAGATCGACGTCGAGAGCGAGCGGCTGATTCACGAGGTCCTGAAGGAGTTCGTCAAGCCGCGGACTGCGCTGATGATCACCCATCGTCCTAGTACGCTGGAACTGGCCGACCGGATCGTCGTGATGGACCACGGCCAGATCGTCGACTCGGGGAGCTTCGCGGACTTGGCGGCCCGGTGCGTGCTGTTCCGCCGGTTGGCGCACTTGGAACTGCGCGAGAGCGCGTGACGAAGGTCAGGGTTTCTATCCTGATACGGCGTCTGCGAGGGACCTGCCAGGCTCGAGGAACTGACGTATTCCGCTCAACCCGAAATCGAGCCTGCATCAAAGCACTAGGGCGAGTGGCCCCGCAAGCGCCGCTCGCCGGGGAGGGCTCCAGGCGCTATGATGGACTTTGAATCACGGTCCGCAGGCGAGGAGGCTGCAGTTCGCGGCGCGCGACTCCTTCTCGCTGTCATCGCTCCGCTGCCGCGTCGCGGTTAAGTGTCTTCCTCCCCCTTCGTTATGCTCGATCTTCACGCCCAGCACGAGCGGTCGTTTGAGGCCAATCGTTTCGTCTACCCGGTGCTGAGCCGACGGTCGCGGGGGATTTCGATTGGGGTGAATCTTAATCCCGACAAGGTCTGCAACTTCGACTGCATTTACTGCCAGGTCGATCGCACGCGGCAGAGCGAGACGCGGTTCGTCGAGACCGACGCCCTGTTGGCCGAGTTGGGGGAGATGCTCGACGCGGTCGCCTCGGGCGAGATCTTCGCCGTCGAGAAGTTTCGCGACACGCCCCCCGAATTGCGGCGATTGAACGACATGGCGTTCTCGGGAGACGGCGAGCCGACGACTTATCGCAACTTCGACGAGTTGATCGAAGCGTGCGCCCGGCTCAAGCGCCAGCGCGGTCTCGACGACGTGAAGATGGTCCTCATCACCAACGCCAGCATGTTCCATCGTCCGCACGTGCGGCGGGGACTCGATATCCTCGACGCGAACAACGGCGAGATCTGGGCCAAGCTGGAGGCGGGGACCGAGGCCTACTTTCAGCTCGTCGACCGCACGCCGATTAAGCTCGCCCAGGTCGTGGAGAATATTGCGACCGCGGCCCGCGCGCGGCCCCTGGTGATTCAGTCGCTGTTCATGCGGGTGGCCGGCCAGGCGCCCCCGGCGGAGGAACTGGCCGCGTTCTGCGACCGACTGTCGGAGATTACGGCCGCGGGGGGGCGGATCAAGTTGGTGCAGGTCTACACCGTGGCCCGGCGCCCTGCGGAGGAGTACGTCGCCCCGCTCGCTGACGCCGAGGTCGACGCGATCGTCGCGTTGGTCCGCGCTCGCACGGGGCTGGCGGCCGAACCGTTCTACGGCGGCTCGACGGGGGATTGAGCGGCGCGTGTCGGCAGGGATCCGCCGGACGCGGGGTGGCGGGGTGGCTGGGGTCGCAGCGCAGCCCCCAGTTGCGTCTCTGGGGGCTCGCTGCGCTCGACCCCAGCTGCCGCCCGTCGTCGTTCTCACTCGCGATCACTCCCGGCAGTGAGCGAGCGCCATCAGGGCGTACCCCGTGACGAGGTTCGGGTCCCCTTCGAGCCAACGATCGGCGTCGTTGAACCAACTGCCGTCGGGGTGCTGCCGCTCGGCGAGGGCGGCGGTAAGATCGGATCGCCAGTCGTGCACCGTCCCGGCGTCATCGACGAAGGTCGGCTCGCCGTACGCGGCCAGCGCCTTGGCGAGGGTGTGGTAGTAGTAGTACAGCCCCTGCAGCCCCATGCCGGGGTTTTCCTCGAGCGTATAGTGCTTGGCCAGCCACGCGACGGCCGCCCTGACCCGCGGGTCGTTGCGATCGACGCCGGCGTAGAGCATGCTCTTGAGCCCCTGATAGGTCATCGAGCCGTAGCTGCGCAGCCCGCCGTTGGGGAGCGAACCCGCTTGGCTCGACCCGCCGGCGGCGATGGTGTAGTAAAACCCCCCGTCGGGGTTCAGCGCCGGGAACTGCGACGTGTTGTGTTCGCTTTCCAGGTTCTGGCACTTCGAGACGAAGGCCAGGAGCCGCTGCATCGATTCTTCGTCGTCGTCCGTCTGGAGCACCTTGAGCGCCTCGGCTGCGAACGCGGTGTTCGACAGGTCGGGCCGTTTGTGGCTGCCGTAGCCGAAGCCGCCGTAGCTGTCGCTCGACGGGTCGTGCCCCTCGCCATCGTCCCATTGCAGGTCCTTGAGAAACTGCTTGGCGGCGTCGAGTTGCTTGGCGAATCGGCCGTCCTTGTTCGCCGCCGCCAGGGCCATGATCGACAAGCACGTTTCATAGTTGCGGTGGTTCGAGTCGCGCTGGTAAATGCCGCCGTCGGGCTGCACCGACTTCAGCACGAAGGCGAGCGCCTTGGCGACCGTCGGGTCGTCGGGGCTACGGCCGTTCTCCAGCATCCCCGCCGCGACGAGCGCAGTGACGGCGGGGCCGGTTTGGGGGGTGAACGAACCGTCGGGTTGCTGGGCGCCGCGGAGAAAGGCGACGGCCTTGTCGACCATCTCGCCCCGGGTCGCGACGGAAGGTGCGCTCGGCGTCGTTTCGGCCGCGTCCGCCCAAGCGATCGAGATCAAGGACAGCCCAAAAACGGAAGCGACCGAGAGTCGCGACATACGGAACATGACGTGCACCCTTCCGGGGCGAGCAAGGGGGGCGAAACGGCCGACTGCCGAATGCGTGCCAGGAGCAAACGATGCGCCGATGCGGACAAGACCGACTTCTCCATTGTCGCGACCCCAGCCGCCCCCGGCAATGCGGCGGGAGCGGTTCGCCGCGAAGGCGCTTGAGTTCCTGAGGGAAGTGTCGCCGCAAGCGACAATCGAGTCGCGCGGCGCGACACCCGAGACAAACCGGAGCCGAGATTGCCGAATCTTGCAGCGAGCTATCGCGCGATGTTGCAAGGGCATGAACGCAAGGCGTCCTGAACTTGCCGCTGCGACGCGCTCCAAACCAACACGCTCAGCAGGGAATCGTCGGGAGCGACGTCGCACCTTTGCACGCCAATGTCGAGGTGGATGCGGCGCCTGCCGATCGTACGGCACGGTCGAGTTCGCCGATCACTCCGACTTGGGCAAGCGCGCGAACAGGATCACGCCGCTCGAGCGGGGCTGCTCGCGGAAGCGCTGGCCGAAGTAGCTCGTTCCGTCGGTGTCGCGAAATTGATCGCGATCAGTCTCGACGAGTTTCTTCGCCTCGGGACAGACCTCCGCCAGCAACGTGCCGTCGGCCGCCGGCGTGGGGGGTTGGCGAGGTCTGACGTCGATCCACACGCGTCCTTGGCCGTCGGCGACGTACACTTCCCCGACGACCTCGCCTAGTCCTGCGAGCGATTCAGCGAGCATGGCGTTCATGTCGGTCTCGATCATGACCATGCCGAACGGATCGCCCGTGGTTTCATCGAACACTCGGACTGCGGCGATCATGCGCCGGACGACAGCTGAACTGGAAGACAAAGCCGCTTGGTGCGAGCGGGGGTTCATCGAGAAGACGACTCCTCCCAGTTCGGCCGCGAATACGTCGGCCAACAACGTGTCGTCGTCTGTCGCAGCCTTTCGGCTGCGCGGCACAGTTCGCACGTAGGATCGGTCGATGGCGTTGCGCTCGACGCGCATGACGTCGACTGAAGCGATCTTCCTGCGAACCGCACCCTCCGAATTCGTCGAGGAGTCTTGATTCGCCTCGGCAGGCGACTCGGCCGCGACGAGAGTGACAGCTAGGAAATCAGGGTTCGCGCGCATCAAGCCGTGGTAGATCGTCTCCAGCCGCCCGAGCCATTCGGCCTCGGCGTCGCCGACGTCGCGGGCGCGGACGATCTCTTGGATCTCGGGCAACGTTGCCATAAACCGCGATTGTTTGCCGAGGTCGTGGGCTATGCTGCGAATGCGGAGCGACACTTCGCGGACGTCGCCCACGAGGGCTTGGTACTGGGTCTGCCTGCCGACGACGCGATTGTGATTGAGCGTCACCCCCACCGTGGCGATCGCGGCCAAAGCGAGCCCCGCCATGCCGGCGATCAATTGCGAGAGTCGCTGATGGTGGCGAATCCATCGCCGGGCGCGGCGCCCCGGCGGCTCGGCGTAGGCCGAGACCGGTTCGCCCGCCATCCAGCGTTCCACGTCCTCGGCCAGAGCCGAAGCTTGCTGATAGCGGGCGTACCGCTTGCGGGCCATTGCCTTGGCGCAGATCGCCGCCAGCACCGGGTCGACGTCGGGATTGATCTCGGCGGCCTGCGGCGTCGGGCCGCTCGAGATGGCCGTGAACAACTCTCGGGCGGTCCCTTTGCCGTGGCTGGCGCCGGCGGTGCTGCGGGCGTGCGTCGCCTCGTGCGGCGGACGACCCGTGCAGATTGCAAACAGGATCGCTCCCAGGCCGTACACGTCGGTGCGAGCGTCGAGTTCGTCGAGCCGTCCGGACGCTTGTTCGGGGGCCATGAACAGCGGCGTGCCGAGCACTTGGCCTTCGCTGGTTCGGCCGACGTCGCCCGAGGGCGAGCCTTTCCCCAAGGTTTCGAGTTCCGCGTCGTCGAGCAGTTTGGCGAGCCCCCAGTCGATGACGATGACCTGCCCGAAGCTGTCGATGACGACGTTCTCCGGCTTGAGATCGCGGTGAATCACCTTGCGCGAGTGCGCGTGGCCGATCGCGTGGCAGACGCGGACGAACGCCGACAGGAGGTGCCGCAGCAGCATCGGGTCCTCGTCCCCGTCGGCGCGGCGTTCGTGGTATTCGGCGATCGAGTCCTGGAGGGTCCCCTTGCCGAGGAACCGCATCGTGTAAAACGTTCGACCCGACTCGGCGTCGCTGGCCAGTTGATACACGGGGACGATCCCCGGGTGTTCCAGCCGGCCGGTGATCTCCGCTTCGTTCCGCAGGCGTTGGACGCTGGCGGCGTTCTCGCGCGTGGCGGAGATCTCCTTGAGGGCCACGAGCCGCTGCAGATCCCAATCGCGGGCGAGCCACACGCGGCCCAAGCCTCCTTGACCGAGCAGACGGATGAGCCGGTAGCGCGTCAAGCCCGTGCGGCCTTCACCCTGCAGTTCAGCGCCGACGGCCGTGCTGACCCCCAGCAATCGCGCGACGCGACCCGTCGTGTCGAAGCGGGCGATCGTGCTGGCGACCGGGTTGTCGGACTCGCCGCGCGGTTCCGGCAGCGGCGTTTGGGCAATTGTTTGCGCGACCTGTGCGTCGATTTCCTGAAGCTGCTGCGGGGACAGCAGCCCCGTGTTCTGCAGGTGCTGCCGCAGCGAGACGCTGCCGTACAGCGACCAATTGGCGAGCGTCTCGGCGACTTGCCGCTCGGTGAGCGCACCGCACGACAGCAATTCAGTGGCCAGGGCGACGTCGTTTGCCAGTCGTCGCCCCGAATCGTCGTCGCTGGGCAGGAAGACCGTCTCCGCGACGGACTGGGGCGTCGTCGGCTGCAACGGCTGAAACGAGGAGTCCGCCATAGCGAGCGCAGCGGGGGAAAGCGCGGCATGACCGGCGCTGAGAGCCCGGTCCGGCGGGAAGCCGCAGGCCCTTCCGCCTCCTCTATCTTGGTTGGCCGGCGGTCAAAAGCAAGAACGCTCGGCCTGAGCGGTCTGGAAGTCAGCAAGACCTCGCCAGTCGTATTGCGCCGCGGCGCGAGACGTCCGGGCTCGGGGCGTACAGTTACCGGTCGAGGACCCCCCGCTCGCGGAGCCAGGGTTCCAAGAGCGTCGGCCACCGGTCCGCGGGGCGGTCGCCGCGGAGCATGCCGAAGCCATGACCGCCGCGTTCGTAGAGGTGCAGCTCCGCGGGGATCTTATGCGCCACGAGCGCCCTGTAGAACAACAGCGAGTTCTCGGGAACGACCGCCCCGTCATCGCTGGCGTGGACGAGGAACGTCGGCGGGGTTCGCTCGTTCACTTGCCCGTCGGCCGACCACTTGGCGACGAGCTCGTCCGACGGGTCGGGCCCCAGCAGGTTAGCGAGCGACCCGCCGTGGGTCGTCCCGGGCTTCATCGAGACGACCGGATAGATGAGCACGAGAAAGTCGGGCCGGCTGCTCTGCCGATCGATCGAGTCGGCGGCAGTCGGATCGCCGCCGTCGTTGAACACGCCAGCGGTCGCGGCGAGATGTCCCCCGGCGGAGAAGCCCCAAATGCCGACGCGTTCGGGGTCGACGTCCCAATCCTTCGCGTGAGCTCGTACGGTGCGAATCGCGCGCTGGGCATCCTCAAGCGGCACGGGTTGCTTGTTCTTGCCGCCGCCGCACCGGTAGCGCAGCACGAACGCGACGACTCCCCGCTCGTTGAGCCAGCGGGCGGGCTCGACCCCTTCCTTGTCCATCGAGAGCCCTCCGTAGCCGCCGCCGGGACAGAGAACGCATGCGGGGCGGCCTTTGCTCTGCGAGGCGGACGGCTCGAGCAGATACGGCAACATCGACGGTCGCGCCACGACGCGCGTCATCCACTCGGGGGTCTCCCCCTCGGGCTGCGGAGCGGCGGCATTGGCCGGGTGGTCGGCGGGGTAGAGGAGGACCTCGGGATTGTCGGTCGCTGCAGCTCGGGGCGCCGGCAGGGCGAGGATCATCGCAGTCGTGGCGAGGGTCAGTCGCAGGGTCATCGAGGACATGGCGAGCAACTCGGAAGAAAGGAGAAGGGATGACTCGTTGGAAAGCGAACGTGCGTCAGGCGTGCAGCGAGCCGAGCCGTTATGTCCGCAGCACGCCGACGACCGCCGGCATGTAGGTGCGCATCTGCCAGCCTTCGGCGCGACGATCGACGGCGACGCCCCCCGGGAGTTGGGTGAAGTCGAAGCGATCGTCCGCTTCAACGATCACGATGCTCCCCGCGGGCGCATGGTGGATGACGGCGCCGATCAGTTCAAGCATCTCGTCGCGACGATCGACGAAGAACGCATAGGGGGGACTGCAGAAGACGAGCCAGGGCAAGCCGGCAGGGGGAACGAGCGGATCAGGTGCTCCGCATTCCCCCTTCTCCCAGCTCCCATCCCCTTTCGGCAAGTCTCGCTTGCCCCACAAAAACGCGCTCGTGGCGAGCAGTTCGGACCGGTCCTCGACCCCCAGGTCGGCGATGTTGGCTTGAATGACGCGGGCCGTCGGGACGTGCTTTTCGATGAACGTCGCCCGCAGGGCGCCGCGGCTGAGCGCTTCGAGCCCCAGCGCCCCGGTCCCGGCGAACAGGTCGAAGGCATGGCGTCCCGCGCACTCGGTGCTGACGAGGTTGAAGATCGCCTCGCGGACCCGATGTTTCATCGGCCGGGTGACCGGATCGGCGCCGTCCATGAACGGCTCGTACCGCAGTTTGCGCCCGCGCATCGACCCGCCGATGATCCGCAGTTCCGTAGCTTCGGGGAGATCGGCTTGGCGGCGCTTGGGACGAGGCATGAACCGGAGGTGCTAGCTGGGGGAAGAAGCAGTCGGGCGCGGGCTCCGCGATGAAGCTGCTCCTCGAACGGGCGTCGTGACGGCCCCGCGGGGCGTGTGTTATCCTGATCCTTTTGCCCGCCGATCACCAGACCCGCCGAGGGAGTTTTCGCATGGTTCGCCGAGAATGGTTGCTTGTCGCCTGCGGTTTGTTTGTCCTGCCGACCGGAGCAGGGCGCACGTTCGCCCAGGAGACTGCGCCGGGCGATGCCCAGGAAGCCGCCGCCGAACCGGCAGCGCCCGCCGCGACGGAGTCGCCCGAGGCGGTCGCCGCCAAGCAGGCGTTCGACGTCGTCTATCAGCAGTACTCCGGGGTGCTCCAGGAGATCAACGCGACCCGCCAGCAGCGCGATGCCGCCGGCGGGCCGGACAAGTTGAAGGTCAACGAGCAACTGCTCAAGCTCCGCGCTCAAGCCGAGAAGATTGTCGACAAGATCGTCGACGCGGGCGTGGCGGTTTACAGAGCGTCCCCCGACGGGTATCCCGAGATCAACAGCACGCTGCTGGCGATGGGACAGTTTTATCTGATCGGCGACCCCAACACGGGGGACGGCGGCGACCAGTACGAGAAGGCGTTGCCGCTGGCGAAGTCGCTCATCGACGCCGGCGCCGGCCAAACTTGGCCGCAGTTGTACCTGTGGGGCGCGGTGGCGGCCTACAGCGTCAACGACTTCCCGCTCGCCAAGGAGTATTTCGCCAAGGCCGACGAGACGCGCGCCGCGAACGTTTCGGGGACCAGTCCGCGGTTGTTGGACCTCGTCGAGCAGGCCCGCCGCAATCTGCCGCAGTTGGAGCGGAATTGGACGAAGGAGCAGGAGATCCGCGCCGCCGAGGAGAAAGCGGACGACTTGCCGCGGGTCAAGCTCGCGACCACGCGCGGCGACGTGGTGATCGAACTGTTCGAGAACGAGGCGCCCGAGGCGGTCGCGAGCTTCCTGTCGCTGGTCAAGCAGGGGTTCTACGACAACGTCGTTTTCCACCGGGTGCTGCCGGGCTTCATGGCCCAGGGGGGCGATCCGACGGGCACGGGCACAGGGGGGCCGGGCTACTGCATCAAGTGCGAGTGCTACACGCCCAACTACCGGCGCCACTTCCGCGGCAGCCTGAGCATGGCCCACGCTGGGCGCGACACGGGGGGTTCGCAGTTCTTCCTGACGTTTGTCCCTACGTCATTTCTCGACGGCAAGCACACCGTGTTCGGCCGGGTGATCGAGGGGATGGACGTGGCGGCGTCGCTACGGCGGCGCGACCCGGACGACCCCTCGACGACCCCCGACATGATCGTGAAGGCCGAGATCGTCCGCGACCGGGGGCATGCTTACAAGTTTACGAAGCTCCCCGGGCGTTGAGCCGGGCGCTTTCGTGAGGAAATTGCGCCTTCGGGCGAGACTTCGTAGACAGCCGGGGGCCGGGGGGGCAGGTCGGGCGGATTGGGGCCCTAATCCGCCTGCTTGACGGAACGGCGAGGCGTGGATAGTCTAATATCGCGATTTTGAATGGTGTCGACACTCTCTATTTGGAATGTCGATTGAGCACGGAGCGCTCCCCCAGGCGGATCTTCTTGCGGGCCGGGACATAGTCTGGCCACGAGCCGATTCGCGTCGGCAACTTCTTATCGCCGCAGTGGTTACGTGTTGCCACGCCGAGGTCGCGCTCGGCGTCGGCTTCGCGGTGCGCGCGACGTTTCTGCCGACGCTTTCGCGCACGGCTCAAGCGGTTTTGCGTGGACGCTGTGCCTCGGCCGTTTGCTGTCGAACCATCGTCCCGTGATTGACCAAGTCCCGCGCTCGCCGGTCCGGCGTTGAATCGCAGATGCAAATTCGCACCTTGAAGATCTTCTGTGACGTGGTCGAGCGGCGCAGCATTTCGCGCGCGGCGGAGGAGAACCGCATTTCGCAGGGGAACGCCAGCCATTTGGTGCAGTCCCTCGAGCAACACCTCGGAGTGCAACTGCTCGATCGCTCGACCCGTCCGTTCGAACTGACCCACGAGGGCCAGCGGTACTACGACGGGGTCCGGCCGCTGGTGCGGCGGTACTTCGAGGTCGAAGAGGAGGTCAAGACGCTGCACGACGCCGAGGCCCGCCGGTTGGTGGTCGCGTCGATCTACTCGGTGGGAATTCCCCACATGAGCGCGTTCCTGCAGCGATTCTCCACGGCTCACCCGCGGGCCGAGGTGCGACTTGAGTATCTCCACCCCCACCGCGTGTACGAGCAGGTCGAACGGGGCGACGCCGATCTGGGGATCGTGAGCTTTCCCAAGGAGAGCGGCACGCTCGCGGCGATCCCCTGGCGAAACGAACCGATGGCGATCGTTTGTCATCCGGCGCATCGGTTGGCGGCCGAGTCGACGGCGCCGTTGGCGGCCCTGGAGGGTGAGGCATTCGTCGCGTTCGAGGAGGGGTTGGCGATTCGCGAGGCGATCGACGAGTCGCTTGAGGCCGCGGGCGCCGACGTGCATGCGACCCTGGCGTTCGACAACATCGAGACGATCAAACGAGCGGTCGAAGCGAACTCGGGGGTGAGCATTCTCCCCGAGCCGAGCGTGCGACGCGAGACGGCCGCGGGGGACCTGACGAAGGTGGCGATCGAAGGGGCGCGCTTGGTGCGGCCGCTGGCGATCATCTATCGCCGCGAACGCCCTCCCAGCGAGTTGGCCCGGCACTTCGTCAGCGAGCTGCAGGCCGACGCTGAGTTCGCTGAGGAGACGATCGGCACGACCAACGGCTTCGGATCCGGGTCGGCTCGCGGCGAGGTCCCGCGGCCGAACGCCCGGTAGGACAGGATTCGGCCGATCGCTACGCGAACCCGGTCGACGCGTTGAACATCCACGACATCGCGGCCTCGCGCTTCGTCGCCGGGGCCCCGCGACGAGATCAAGCAGAATCACTCCCGGCGCTTGGCGCCCTCCGTCAGACTTACGGATATGACTATGGAACCCCGCACGCCGCTCTTGCACTTGCCCGAGGCGCACGGTCTTTACGATCCTCAGAACGAGCACGACGCTTGCGGCGTGGGTTTCGTCGCCCACATCAAGGGAGAGCGCAGCCACCAGATTCTGCTCGACGCCGAGGAAGTGCTGCGCACGATGGACCACCGCGGCGCTTGCGGGTGCGAGGCGAACACGGGGGACGGGTCAGGGATTCTGACCGCGCTGCCGCACGAGTTTCTGGCCAAGGTCGCCAAGGCCGACTTGGGGATCGAACTTCCCCCGCCGGGCGCATACGCCGCGGGGAACGTGTTTTTGCCGAAGGACGCTGCCGAGCGCACCAAGTGCAAGGCGACGGTCGAGGAGATCGTCGCGGCGCAGGGGCAACGGCTCTTGGGTTGGCGACCGATGCCGACCGATCTGGCCGGCGCCGACCTCGGTCCCACCGCCGCCGCGGCCGAGCCGGTGCACGAGCAACTGTTCATCGCCGCGGCCCCGGGCTGTACGGGAGACGCGTTCGAGCGGCAGGTGTACCTGATCCGCAAGCAGGCGAGCAACCGGCTGAGAACCGACGAATCGCTCGAGCAGGCAAAGCTGTTTTACGTCTGCTCGCTGTCGACCAAGGTGATCATCTACAAAGGGATGCTCACGACCGAACAACTCTTCAAGTACTTCCTCGACCTCAACGACGAGTCGTACACGAGCCATCTAGCAATGGTTCACTCGCGGTTCGCGACGAACACGTTCCCGTCGTGGGACCGTGCCCAGCCGCTGCGGTTCATGAGCCATAACGGCGAGATCAACACCGTACGCGGGAACAAGAACTGGATGAAAGCCCGGCAAGGCGTCGCGGCAAGCGAGCTGTTCGGCGACGAGCTGCCGAAGCTGTTTCCCGTGGCTGAGCCGGATTGCAGCGACTCGGGGACGTTCGACAACGTGCTCGAGTTCCTGCTGATGAACGGCCGCACGCTGCAAGAGGCGATCATGATGATGATCCCCGAGGCGTGGCAGAACCATTTGACGATGGACGAGGCGAAGCGGGCGTTCTACGAATATCACTCGGCGCTTATGGAGCCGTGGGACGGTCCGGCGAGCGTCGCGTTCACCGACGGTCGGTACATCGGCGCCACGCTTGATCGCAACGGGCTGCGCCCCTCGCGGTACTACATCACCCACGACGATCGGGTCATTATGGCCAGCGAGGTGGGGGTGCTGCGCTCCATCAAGCCGGAAAACGTGAAGGCCAAGGGTCGGTTGCAGCCGGGTCGGATGTTCCTGGTCGATTTTGAACAAGGGCGACTCATTCCCGACGAGGAACTGAAGTCCGACTTCGCCCGTCGACGACCGTACTCCCAGTGGTTGCGCGAGCAGCGGATCGATCTCAAAGAGCTTCACCCCGAGAAGGAGCCGCACGGGTTCGATCGCAAGACGCTGCTGGAGCGGATGCAGGCGTTCGGGTTCACCGTCGAGACGATGAACTTCATGCTGCTGCCGTTGATCAAGGCGGAGAAGGACCCGATCGGCTCGATGGGCAACGACAGCGCGCTGGCGTGCCTGAGCGACAAGCCGCGGATGCTGTACGACTACTTCAAGCAATTGTTCGCCCAAGTCACCAACCCCGCGATCGACTCGATCCGCGAGGAGGTGATCATGTCGCTGGAGTGCTACATCGGCCCTGAACAGAACCTGCTGGAAACGGGCCCCGAGAACGCCCACCGATTGCGGCTGCCGCATCCGATCCTGTCGAACGAGCAGATGGCGGCCCTGGCGCATCTGAATCATCGCGACTGGCGGTCGAAGGTGATCGACGTCACCTGGGATCGGGCCGAAGGCAAGACCGGCATGGTTGCGGCGCTCGACCGGATCTGCCGCGAGGCCGAGGCGGCGGTCGACGAGGGTTGTCAGATCGTGATCCTTTCGGATCGCGGCATCAGCGCCGAGCGCGTGCCGGTCAGCGCCCTGCTGGCGACCGGGGCGGTCCACCATCACTTGGTGCGATCGTCGAAGCGGACCCGCATCGGGATCGTCGTCGAGACGGGCGAGGCCCGCGAGGTGCATCACCACTGCCTGCTCGTGGGCTACGGGGCCGACGCGATCAATCCCTATTTGGCGTTCGAGGCCCTGTGGCAGGCTCGCCGCGACGGAGTGCTCGACTCGGGCGATCCGGCGCTTGATCCCGACGAGTCGGGCGAAGGAAAGCTCCATCCCACGATCGACGCGTCGAGCGACCACGAGGACTACGATCCCGTCACGGCCGAGGATCACGACCTGGTGGCCAAGTACCGCAAGGGGGTCGCCAAGGGGATGCTCAAGGTGATGGCCAAGATCGGCATCTCGACGCTGCAAAGCTACAAGGGCGCACAAATCTTCGAAGCCCTGGGGCTGAAGGACGACGTCATCGAACGCTGCTTCGCCGGCACGGCCAGCCGCATCCAGGGGGTGAGCTTCGACGTGATCGCCGAGGAAGCCCTGCGGCGTCACGCGCTGGGGTATCCCGAGCATCGCGGACGCAAGATGTCGGTGTTGCCCAACCCGGGCGAGTTCCATTGGCGGGCCGAAGGGGAACGCCACATGTGGGACCCGCAGGCGATCGCCGATTTGCAAGTCGCCGCACGCACCGACAGCCGCGACGCTTACTGGCGGTTCTCGAAGCACGTGAACGACTCGACCCATCGCAACTGCACGCTGCGCGGGCTGCTGCAGTTCAGGGAGGGGGTCAACGGCGGCCCCGTACCGCTTGAAGAGGTCGAAGCGGCCGCTGAGATCGTCAAGCGGTTTTGCACCGGCGCCATGTCGTTCGGATCGATCTCGGCCGAGGCGCACGAGTCGCTGGCCATCGCCATGAATCGCCTCGGAGGCAAGAGCAACACGGGCGAGGGGGGCGAGGATCCCGACCGGTTCAAGCCGCTCGACAACGGCGATTCGAAGCGGTCGGCGATCAAGCAGGTCGCCTCAGGGCGGTTCGGCGTCACGATCAACTATCTGGCGAACGCCGACGAACTGCAGATCAAGATCGCCCAGGGCGCCAAGCCGGGCGAAGGGGGCGAGCTGCCCGGCCGCAAAGTCGACGACACGATCGCGCGGATCCGGTACTCGACCCCCGGCGTGGGGCTCATCAGCCCGCCGCCGCACCACGACATTTACTCGATCGAGGACCTCAAACAGCTCATCCACGACCTGAAGAACTCGAACCCCTCGGCCCGGGTCAGCGTGAAGCTGGTCTCGGAAGTGGGGGTCGGCACGATCGCCTCGGGGGTGACCAAGGGGTTCGCCGACCACATCGTCATCGCCGGCGACGGCGGCGGGACGGGCGCGTCGCCGCTCACCAGCATCAAGCACGCGGGCCTGCCCTGGGAACTGGGGATCGCCGAGACTCACCAGACCCTGGTGCTGAACGACCTGCGGAGCCGGGTCGTGCTGCAGACCGATGGAGGACTCAAGACGGGCCGCGACGTTGTGATCGCCGCGCTGCTGGGCGCCGAGGAGTTCGGCTTCGCCACGGCGCCCCTGGTGACGCTGGGGTGCATCATGATGCGCAAGTGCCATCTGAATACCTGCCCGGTGGGAGTCGCGACGCAGGATCCCGAGCTTCGGAAGAAGTTCGCCGGCAAGCCGGAGTACGTGGCCAATTACCTGTTCATGGTCGCCGAGGAAGCGCGGCAGATCATGGCTCAGCTCGGTTTCCGGACGCTCAACGAGATGGTGGGCCGAGTCGATTGTCTCGACGCTTCGGCTGCAATTCGCCACTGGAAGGCGGACGGGCTCGATCTCTCGAAGATGCTCGCCCCGGCCAAGAAGCCTTACCCCGAGGCGGGGACCTACTGCACTCAGAGCCAGAACCACGGGCTTGAGCAGTCGCTCGACATGACCAAGCTGTTGGCGCTGGCCAAGCCCGCCTTGGAGAAGGGGGAGCGGGTCCGGGCGGAACTTGGCATCGTCAACACGGACCGCACCGTGGGGACGATTCTCAGCCACGAGGTCGCCAAGCGGTGGGGCCTGGGGCTGCTCCCCAACGACACGATTCACTTCAAGCTCAACGGCTCAGCCGGGCAAAGCTTCGGCGCCTTCCTCGCCAAGGGGATCACGCTTGAGCTGGAAGGGGACGCCAACGATTACGTCGGCAAGGGGCTCAGCGGCGGCAAGATCGTCATCTATCCCCCCCAGGCCAGCACGTTCGTCGCCGAGGAGAACATCATCGTCGGCAACGTCTGCCTGTACGGGGCGACCGGCGGCGAAGCGTATCTCCGCGGCCGGGCGGCCGAGCGGTTCGCGGTTCGCAACAGCGGCGCCCGCACGGTCATCGAGGGGGTCGGCGACCACGGCCTGGAGTACATGACCGGCGGCCGAGTCGTCATTCTGGGCCCGACAGGCCGCAACCTGGCCGCGGGGATGAGCGGCGGGGTCGCCTACGTTTGGGCTCCCGACCGCAACCGTCTGCGGATCAACGTGAACCTGGGGATGGTCGAGCTTGAGGACGTGGTCGACGAGTCCGACGTCGAGGAGCTCAAGACGATGATCGAGCTTCACCATAACTCCACCGACAGCGCCGTGGCGGCCGACGTTCTCGACCGCTGGGACGAAACGCTGCCGCAATTCGTCAAGATCATGCCGACCGATTACAAACGAGTGCTGATGCAGCACAAGGCCGCTAAAGCAATCGAACCGGCGGCGGTGTAGGGACTGAGCGAATAACCAATGACCAAATCCCAATGACCAATGATGCGAGACGAGGAACCTCTGCGACGCGCCTACGATCTCGCTGAACGCACGGCCGCGTTTGGCGAAAGAGTCGTCAGGTTCGCTCGTCACGTTCCGCGGGACGATGTGACGGGTCCCCTTATTCGCCAACTTGTACGATCTGCGACCAGCATTGGCGCAAATTACGCTGAGGCCGACGAAGCGGGATCGCCAAAGGAGTTTTGTACCGAATTAGCGTCTGCTGTCGCGAAGCGAGAGAAACGCAATATTGGCTGCGCATGCTCGCTGCCGCTTCGGAGCGAGAACAGGACGAAGCACGATTGCTCTGGCAAGAAGCCAATGAATTGACGCGGATTTTCGGCGCGATTCACCGCAAATCGAAGGCGCACTTGAAATAGCGGAGTCGTCGATCAATGAACTGATTGTGGAGCCAGATCTTTCCTGACGTGGTATGCGGATGAAGATGATTGTGGCGGAACTGGAGTTGGGCCAAGCTGTAATCGGCGGAATCATTGATTTCGGCAGCGGGACGCTGCTTGGGCGGCTGCAAATGCTTCAGGCGAAGAGAAGAGAGCATGTAACGCGAGTCCGCTCGAACCTTGATCGACTCAAGCTGAAAGTGCCGCCAATGTCGATCGCGAGCGCGAATTGACCGCGGCGTTGCAACGCCTTTGCAGCCCCTCGGTAAGTCGCAACTCGCCGGACTAACAACATCCTAGTCCTCGGACCTCCACGGAAAAACGGTTGGCTTGGGAAGCCTCATTCCCATTGGTCATTGGGACTTGGTCATTGGTCATTCCAAGAACACAGAGCTTAGTCATCGCATAAGATTAGGAATGTTATGGGCAAACCGACCGGATTTAAAGAGTACCCGCGCGAGGCTGTGCCGTATCGCGATCCGCTTGAGCGGGCCGGGGACTTTCTCGAGATTTTCACCCAAGCCCCCGTCGAGCAACTCATGACGCAGGGCGCCCGGTGCATGGATTGCGGGATCCCGTTCTGCCAGTCGAACACCGGCTGCCCGATCGACAACCTGATCCCCGAGTGGAACGACCTGGTCTACCAGGGCCGGTGGCGCGATGCGCTCGAGCGGCTTCACAAGACCAACAACTTTCCCGAGTTCACCGGCCGGGCCTGCCCCGCGCCGTGCGAAGGGTCGTGCGTGCTGGGGATCACCAATCCCCCGGTGACGATCAAGAACATCGAGAACGCGATCATCGACCGCGGTTGGGAAGAAGAGTGGATCGCCCCGCAGCCCCCCGAGTTCGAGACGGGTAAGAAAGCGGCGATCGTCGGCAGCGGGCCCGCGGGGTTGGCCGCGGCCCAGCAGTTGCGCCGCGCCGGGCACGACGTCACCGTCTATGAGCGGGCCGATCGCATCGGCGGATTGTTGATGTACGGCATCCCCTGGATGAAGCTCGGCAAAGACGTCGTCGAGCGCCGGCTCGACCAAATGCGGGCCGAGGGGGTCAAGTTCGTCACCTGCGCCCATGTTGGCCGCAAGGAAGACTTCCCCGCGGGCCACATGACGCAGATCATGCAGGAGCGCGGCTGCGCGGTGAAGTTCATCGACCCGCAGCATTTGGTCGACGAGTTCGACGCGGTGCTGCTGGCGACCGGCGCGACGAAGTCGTTCGACCCGACCGGCCGCTGCCCGGGGCGCGATTTGGCCGGGATCCACTTGGCGATGGATTTCCTCACCCGCAACACGAAGAGCCTGCTCGATTCGAAACTGGCTGACGAGGCGTACCTGTCGGCCAAGGGGAAGCACGTGGTCGTCATCGGCGGCGGCGACACGGGCGCCGACTGCATCGGCACGAGCCTGCGGCACGGGGCGGCCAGCATCGTCAACTTCGAATTGCTGGATCGCCCGCCGACGGAGCGCGCCCCGAACAACCCCTGGCCCGAGTGGCCGCGGATTTACCGGGTCGACTACTCGCACGCCGAGGTCCAGGCTCGCACCGGCGACGACCCGCGCAAATACAACATCCTCACCAAGGAGTTCATCGGCGAAAACGGTCGCGTGACCGGCGTAAAGACCGTGGCGGTCGACTGGAGCAAGCCGATCGCCGGCGGGGCGCCGTTCACCGAGGTTGAAGGGAGCGAGCACGTCTGGCCCGCCGACTTGGTCTTGCTGGCCACCGGGTTCGTCGGCCCGGAACTGGCCGTCGGCGAAATGCTGGGGATCGAGACGCACGAACCGCGGCGCGGCTGGCTGACCTTCAAGGCCGAGCATGGTCAGTTCGCCACCAGCGTCCCTGGCGTGTTCGCCGCAGGAGATTGCCGCCGCGGGCAAAGCCTGGTCGTCTGGGCGATCAACGAAGGCCGCGGCGCGGCCCGCGCGATCGACGAATACCTGATGGGCTTCACGACCCTCTCGGCGCCCGGACTGAACCTGCCGCAGCAGGTGGTGTGAACCATTTAGCCCCCGGTCATTGACCGGGGGCCAGCTCAAGCGGCTGCTGCGACCTGCGCAATTGCCCGCACGCGGCGTCGATGCGGTTGCCTTTGCGGTGGCGGAATTTCACCGTCACGCCGGCTCGCTCCAAGATCGCGCGGAACGCGTGCTGCCGCTCGGGGGTCGGCGTGCCGTACGGCAATCCCGCCACGGGGTTGTAGGGGATGACGTTTAGCATCGCCTCGCGCCCTGCGAGCAGTCGGGCGAGTTGGCCGGCGTGTTCAGGACGGTCGTTCAGGTCGGCCAGCAGGACGTACTCGTAGGTGATCCGCCGGCCGCTCACCGCGAAATACCGATCCGCGGCCGCCAGAATCGCGTCGATGCCGATGTTCTTGTTGACCGGCACGAGCTGGTTTCGCAGTTCGTCGTTGGGGGCGTGCAGCGAAACGGCCAAGCGGTAATTCGCCTCGTGTCGGGCGAGCCGATCCATCGCAGGGGGGAGGCCGACGGTCGAGATCGTGATCCGCCGAGCGCTGATCCCCAATCCGTCGGGTCGGCGGGCCTCGTCGAGCGCGGGGAGGAGCCGATCGAGATTCGCCAGCGGCTCGCCCATGCCCATCACCACGATGTGGCTGAGCCGTTCTTCAGGGGCGAGCAACCGCTGCAGTTGCAGCATCTCTTCGACGATCTCGCCGGTGGCGAGATTGCGATCGACCCCGTCGAGCCCGCTGGCGCAAAAGACGCACCCCATGCCGCAGCCGACTTGGGTGCTAATGCAAATCGTGCGGCGCACCTCGTCGCGCAACAGGACGCACTCGATTTGTCCCCCGTCGGCCAGCCCCAAGAGCAGCTTCTCGGTGCCGTCGTCGGCGGTCGTGTGCTTGGCGATCGTCGCGGTCCAAAGCCGGAATGCGTCGGCCAATTGCTCGCGGGCCCCCTTGGGAAGATCGGACATCGCGTCCCAATCGCCGGCCCGCTTTTCAAACAACCAGCGGCGAATTTGCTTCGCGCGAAACGAGGGCAGGCCGTGGGCCGCGGTCCACTCGGCGAGAGTCCGATCCAGCGAGTCGAGCAAGCGAGGGCGCTCCGCCGGAGCGACGAGTCTATTTGACATCAAACACATCCAGCATTTGTCGAACGGTGACGATTGCGCATGCTTGCCCGCTCGGCAAAGCAAGCAAGTGACGTTTGTCGCCCGTGACGAGATATTCCGCCCCGCCGGCGACGGCAGTCGCCAGGATCACGTTGTCAGCAGGGTCGCTCGCCACGTTCATTGTCGGCAATTGCTCGGCAAATACAGCGAAATCGCGGATCTGGATCAACAGGTCTGCGGCAGCTCCGGGCGGCAGATAGCGTGCAGCTTGGGATACTGGAGCACGCGCTCCAGTTCTTCCAACTGCTGAAGCGATGTCACCAGTTCATAATCGCCTGCGGCGCAGCGCTCCCAAAGCTGGTGAGATGCGCCGCTCGGGACGATCAAGGCCGACACCAGCACGTTCGTGTCAAGGACGATCCGCACGGCGGTTATTCTCGGCGGTCGGCCCGAACGTCGTCGACGACTTCGTCGATCGCTTGCTCGATGACCGCGGGATCAATCGTCGCGTTGTGCTGTTTGATGCGGCGCGCCGTCTCCAGGAACAGCGTTCGCCGCATGGTTTGGTTGACGAACGTTCCGACGTCGACAGCGGCGCCTTGTGCAGCGAGCAGCGCCTGCAACTCACGGTACGTATTGTCTGAGAGTTCTATCTGCATCGCGGACTCCTGGACCGACTGCTTCCCATTATCGCACGAACTCGGCGCTTGGCCAACTGCTCACCGCCCCTCCCCCAACAGCGACGGCAGCCACGTGCACAGGTAGAACGCCCGGGGAGCGGTCAGGTCCAAGAGTTGCGCCAGATCGAACCGCGCCGCGGGTCGCAGCGACCCGCCGTCGGCCGACAGCAGCGAACTGAGCGTGGTCGGCGGCTGATCGTACTTGATCGCGCGGACCGATTTCACGTCGCGGCCGGCGAGTTCGGCGGCTCGAGCGATTGCCTCGTCGAGGAAGCCGATTCGATCGACTAGCCC
The DNA here is from genome assembly GCA_019636345.1 of Pirellulales bacterium. NCBI lineage: Bacteria > Pseudomonadati > Planctomycetota > Planctomycetia > Pirellulales > Pirellulales bacterium. Next base: position 572,374 of record JAHBXQ010000003.1, read on the forward strand.
CAACGCCTTCGCCTGATCGGCCGAAAAGATTTGCCCCGTGGTCGCTTGTTCAAGCCTCGCGTCGTCCTTGGCCAGCTTCGGTCGGCCGGACCGGACGATGTTCTTGAACCGCTCAAAGCTTTCGTCGACCAACGTCTGCAGCAACTCGCGTTCGGCGGCTCGTTCTTCGGGTTTCAGTTCGCGGGTGGGGCTCCCCATGAGCTTGTTCGGGTGGCTGGCGACCGAGTCGTCGCGGACGTTGTACTGGGCCAACAGGCCCGACAGGTCGTAATGCGGGATCACGACGCCGATCGAACCGGTCCAGGTGCTCGGCTCGGCGAAGACGACGTCGGGGGCGTCTCCCGCGGCCATGGCCAAGTAGTAGCCGCCGCTGGCGCAGATGCTGCCCATGCTGACGACCAGCGGCAGTTCGCGCTCGTCGGCGAGCTTGCGGAGCGCGTGGTAGAGGTAGTCGCTGGCCGTCACGGTGCCGCCGGGGGAGTCGATTCGCAGGACGACCGCCTTGACCGCGTCGTCCTCGCGGATGCGGTCGATCTGCTGCTTGACGAATCCGTCGGAGTCGAGGATCGCCCCCTCGATCCGCAGTACGGCGATTTTGTCCTTCGCCTCGCGGTCGAGCGAGTGGTACTTTTCCTGGGGCCCGCCGGGGGGGCTGAAGTAGCTGCGATAACTCGCCGCCTGCCCCAGAATGATCATCACGGCCGCGCCCAGTGCTAGCAGCAGGTATCGGCCGTACTTGCCCAACGCAGGGGTCGGGGCCTGCTGCACGACGATCTGCGGGTTGCCGGCGGGGCTGTTCTCGGACGACATGACGGGGGCGCTCCTGAAGGCGACGCGGCGGATCGGGCGAACCAAGCCATTCTACCCGCTCGCCGCGATTGTTTCACCACGGGGAACGGGGAACGCGGAAGGCGCGACACGGCATACGCGAGCCGTAAGGAGGCTGAGGTCGAAGCACGGCCCACGCCGCCTCTTGCACTCGTCCGCGAGATCAGTATTCCGACTCCCCCCGTGTTCCATGCCTCCGTGGTGAAACCTGCCGAAAGCCCCGGCCCCGGCGGGTGTTGCCCCTGGGGCCCGGACCCGGCTAAAGTACCCCTTGCGGCGGCCGGTACGGCGCGCCGGCGTCGGTTCGAGGCAAAGGAGTTTGGTTGTGTTTGTTTGCGCCGCTGCAGAGTGTTTTCCCAATCTGCCCACAGACGAGGTGCTGCCCACGCTGGTCGATTTGCAGTTCACGGCGATCGAACTGCGGCTTGGCGAGGACTCGGCCGCGTGGTGCCGCCCGTCGCTGGCACTGGAGGATCTGGACCGGGCGATCGACATGTTTCGCGACACGCATCGGCTGACGATCGCGGCGCTTTCGTTCGATCTGCCGCCAAGCGATCCCCAATACCAGCAGAAGTTCGCCGCATGCTGCAAGCTGGCCAAGGCGCTGCGCGTCGTGCCGTTGGCGGTCCCCGCCGCCGAACTGGGCACCCCCTTCAACGAGGAGATCGAGCGCCTGCGCGGGATGGTCAAGTCGGCCTCGCTCGAAGGGTGTCAGGTCGCCATGAAGACGACCATCGGCTGCATGACCGAGGACCCCGATACGGCGGTCGTGCTGTGCGACACGGTCAAGGGGCTGGGGCTCACCCTCGACCCCAGCCATTACGTCGCCGGACCGCGGCAAGGGCGCGACTTCTCGAAGGTCCTTCCCTACGTATACCACGTCCATCTGCGCGACTCGACCAAGAGCAAGCTTTACGTCCGCGTCGGCCAAGGGGAAATCGACTACGGCAAGCTGATCGGCCAGTTGGAAAAAGTCGGCTACAACCGCGCACTGACCATCGACATGACCCCGCTTGAGGGGTTCGAGCACAAAGCAGAAATGCGCAAGATGCGGCTGCTGCTCGACAGTTTGCTGTAAGCGACGTTCCGGCTCGGCGGGGCCTCGCACTCCCGTCTCAGGGCGAGGGCCGAAAGCTCGGCGACGTTTTCCGCAAAGCTCCGCCGTGGCGCCAAGCGAAACTTCGCCCTCCGCTCGGGGTTTGTATACTGACAGCCGGGGCTCGGGCCGGGACCGTCGGCCGACGCGCCCTGGCAGCAACCTCGCGAGGCCCGCTGGAGTGTCGATCACCGATTCCACCGCGCTGCGTTACACGGCTCAGGATCCTGACGTCCGGCTCATGCTGCGCGTGCGGGACGGCGATGCGCAGGCGTTCGAGGAGTTGATGTTGCGGTACCAGGGACGGGTGGCGTCGCTGATGACCCACCTCGTCGGCCGGCGCGACTTGGCCGAGGACCTGACCCAGGACGTGTTTCTGCGGGTCTACCGAGCTCGCGGTCGGTATGTGCCGGGGTCGAAGTTTTCGACCTGGTTGTTCACGATCGCTCACAACGTGGCGGCCAACTCGCGGCGGTCGGCGGCTCGACGGCGCGAGATCAATCTCGCCCCGGCCCCCGGCGGCGACTCGGCGGCCAACTCGCTGGAAGCCCACGCCCTCGACGCCAGCGGCATGATGCCGACCCGACTGGCCGACAAAGCCGAACTGCGGCAGATTGTCGAACTGGCCGTCGGCACGCTCAACGAGCGACAGCGCGAGGCGATGTTGCTCAACAAATTCGAACACCTCAGCTACGAAGAGATTGCCGAGGTTATGCAATTGACCCCCTCGGCCGTCAAGTCGCTGCTGTCCCGCGCGCGGGTCAATCTGCGCGACGTCCTGGAACCGTACCTGCAACAAGGCGTCCGTGTCGACGGGTTGGGAGGACTCGATGACCGCTCCTGAATCCAACGCCGATCGCGAGCGGATGCTCGAACAGATTGTGGCCTATCTCGACGGCGAGCTTTCGCCCTCCGAGAGCGCCGAGATCGAGCGCCGGCTCGCGCGCGACGAAGAGTTCCGGCAGGAGATGCAGGGGATTGAGCGCGCATGGGCGGCGCTCGACGATCTGCCGCGGACGACGCTCGACGATCGGTTCGCCCGGACGACGATGGAGATGGTCGTGTCGGAGGCCGCCAACGAAGTGGCGGCGCTCACCGCGGCGCTGCCGGTGGTACGGCGCAAGCGGCAGTGGTCGCGGTTGCTGGCCGGGGCGGCGGCGGGGCTGTTGGCGTTTCTGGCCGTGCGGATCGTCCGCGACGCGCCCAATCGGGCCTTGCTCGCCGATCTGCCGGTCGTTCGCAACGTCGACAGTTACTCGCAGCTCCCTGGCGTCGACGGATCGGCCGCTGTGAAGTTCTTGACGTTGCTGGGAACCGATTACGGCGCCGAGTTGCGTGCAGCCACGGTCAGCGGCGGCGATCTGAGCGAGGAAGCCGCCGAACTCGCACGGCTGGGCCAACCGACCGAGCGCCGGGCTTGGCTCGCGGGGCTCTCCCCCGAGGCGTCGGCGACGTTGGCTGCACAGGCCGACCGTTTTGCCGCGCTGGCGCCCAAGGAGCAACAGCGGCTGCGAGCGATCAACGACGCCGTGTTCGCCCCTGAGGCGCCGACCGAGGAGCTGTTCGAGACGCTGGTCCTTTACCGCCGCTGGCTGTCGCTGCTGCCGGCGAGCAAGCAGTTCGAGCTGCGCAAGCTGCCGGACGACGAGCGGCTGGCGGAGATCGGGATCGAGCTGGCGCAGCGCACAATCGACGAAGCGCTAGAACTGAACGAGGAGGAGCTTCGGCGCCTCAACGACGCTCTGCGAAGAGCGTTCGCCGACTTGGGCCCCGGCCGAGGAGGACCGAACAACCGTTCCTCGCAGCGCTGGCAACGGTCGATTCTCAGCATTGACGATCGCAACGGCGACTTGGCGAAGGAACTTGTGGCCAAGTACGCGCAGGTCAAGGATGCGCTTCCTGAACGAACAAAGGAAGTCTTCGAGAATCTTGAACCGTGGGAGCAGCGCAACCAACTGGCCAAGTGGGCCCGGCAGTGGATTTCGATGCAGGGGGAGGTCAGCCGACAAGACCTCGAGGAGTTTTTCGTCGAGCATCTCGACGACGCCGAGCGGACGCGGTTGTTGGCCCTGCCGGCGGACGAGATGGAGACGCAACTCGAGCAGTTGTATCGCGGGACGACCCAGCGTCGCGGGTTCGGTCCCGGACCGCAGGGGGGGCCCGGCGATCCGCGCGGCGGGCGTCGCGGGGGGCCGCCGTGGCGCCCCGGCGAGGGATTTGGCGACGGCCCGGATCGCCCCGGCGGTCCCGGCGGCCCTCCGCCTCCCGAGGACTTCGAGGAGTGGGCCGGAAGAGGCTTCGGCCGCGGCCCTGGGTCGGGTCCAGGACCAGGTCGGCGCAGCAGGTCCGACGAGCTGGATCGTGATCCTCGCGAATCGCGCCCCGCGCCTCCTCCTCCTCCTCCGACGGATTGAGTTCGGCTGGCGGACCGGCGCTGATCGCCCGGGCGGGACGACGTTGTTTCAGTCCAGAATGCCGCCCCGAGTCGGCGCATGCGAGCACTGGCGGATGATGCGCCCCGCCGCGAGCGCGACGACGTCGCTGCGGGTCCGGCAGATCGTCTCGAATTGCTCCCACGCGCCGCTCCGCGAGGCCAGTTCCACGAGCGTCGGCGCCAGCGGCGACAACACGGCGTCGGTCGGCACGAGCTCGGCGTACGCCTCGAGCGCCGCCCCCGCGTCGCCGATTCGATCGAGCAGCATGACGTACGCCTCGACCGGCGCGAGATCGCCCGGCGTCGTCGACAATCGGCGCGCCTGCTCGGCAAAGTACTCCCGCGCTGCGTCGACTTGTTCGCCGAGCGTCGCGGCAAGGAACAGCCCGTGGGCCCGATACGTCTCCTCGAACGGCGGATCGCCGGGGTACTGCAAGTCGGCCGGCAATCGGCTGCCGTATGCGGCCATCTCCAGCGCCTTGCGCACAATTTCCGGATCGGCGGCGACGCGGGCGTGGCGCACGGCGCTGGCCAGATGCGAGGCGTCCAGGTGGTAGTCGCCCGCCGCGGTGAGCTGCGGGAACTGCTCGACAAGCTCGCCGACCGACAGGTCCGGCGGCGCTTGTCCCGTGAGCCGCTGCAGGTGCCCGCGCAAGTTGCCGCGGAGCTCGCCGTAGACGTGCCGTACCAGCACCGCGACGCATGCTCGCAGTTCCGCCGGGCCAAGCTGCCCCTGCATGCCGTCGAGGGTCGTGATCGCGCTGCAGGTTCCCTGTCGCCCGGCGAGCCAGGCGAAGCCGCGCTCGGGATCGACTCCCTCGAACAGCGCCACCTCAATCAGTTCGTCGACGGCATCCTCGTCCGGAGTCGTGCGGGCGAGCCGATCGCGGAGAAGTCGCTTTTCGCCGGTGGGACGCAGATACAACCACGCCTCGCGGACGCGTCCCGCCTCTGCCAACAGGGCGCCGACCTCGCGGCAGGCGTCCAGATAGCTCGCTTCGAGCTGCGCGCGGAGCGACTCGTCGACCTCGTCGAAACCCGTGCGCCGTCCGATCGGCAGTCCCAAGGCGTGCTGCCGCTCGACGAGCCGTAGATCGAACAGCCGGTGAAAGTTCCCCGCCGCGACGAGCTCTCGCGCCGCTTGGGCGAAGATCTCCGCCGCGGCGGCCGTTGTCGAGGATGCGGGGTCAAGCGTCATGGGGGCGGCACAAGGCGGCGGGACGATGGGGAGTTGTCAGGAGTTGATTCAGGGCTGGCCGCCGCTCGGTCGTCGTGACGTCAGATGGTCATCGGGTCCCATGGTCTCCTGGTCCCCCCCAAATGTCCGAGCCCCGAGGCGTTCGCCCCGGGGCTCGTGGTGCTAAGATCGAATCAAGCGACGACAACGCCGCAGCGCTCGATCGCTGCGCTTACAGTTCGTAACCGTAGCGGTACTCGGTCTTGACGATCTTCATCAACTCGGGGTCGGGGGTGGTCAGCGCCTTGGCGTCCCACGCGACCTTGCCCGGCTTCCACACGGCCAGATTGCCCAGCAAGATCGTTTCGGTGAGCGGCCCGCCGTAGTCGACGATGTTCGACACGGGTTTCTTCGAGCGGTCGTGGATCGCCTCGTAGAACTCCTGGACATGGCCCAACTCGGGCTCGCCCGGGGGCTTCGGGTAGTCGACGTCGAGCCACGGGTCGTCCGTGCTCAACTCGATCCCCGCTTCGGCGTAGTCCCCTCCGGCGTACATCGTCCCCTTGTCCCCCACCAGAAGACAACCGCTCGCGTTGAGCGTCTTGGGCTGCCCTTCGCTGGTGGTCCCTTCGATGAATTTGGCGTACAACTCAGCGGGCGGCTTTTTCGTGCCGTCGTACCAGTAGAGATTGAACGCCGCGCGGCCGTCGAGTTCGGGGAATTCGAATTTGATCGACGACCACTCGGGATAACTGTCTTGGTTATGGCCCGAGGTCTCGGCCTCGACGCTTAACGGGTCGCGCATGTTGAGAGCCATGAACGGCAAATTGCATGTGTGGCACGCCATGTCGCCCAGGGCGCCGGTGCCGAAATCCCACCAGCCGCGCCACTTGAACGTGTGGTACCCCTCGCCGTAGGGCCGATAAGGCGCCGGGCCGAGCCAGGCTTCCCAGTTCAGTTCGTTGGGGATCGGCTTCGGCTCAGGCCGCGCCTCGCCTTGCGGCCAGACCGGGCGATTGGTCCAAACGTGCACTTCCTTGACCGTTCCAATTTGCCCCGCCTTGATCTGATAGGCCGCCTTGCGCATCGGCTCGAACGCGGTGTACTGGTTGCCCATCTGGGTCGTCACGCCCGTCTCCTTGGCGATCCGCTGCAACTCGCGGGCTTCCCAGATCGTCTTGGTCAGCGGCTTCTGGCAGTAGACGTGCTTGCCCATCTTCATCGCCTTGGAGGCGATGACGGCGTGCGTGTGGTCGGGGGTGCTGATCGTTACGACGTCGATCTTGTCCCCCAGCCGGTCGAGCATCTCGCGATAGTCGGTGAACTTGTTCTCGGTCTTGTAGACTTTGGCCGACTGGTCGAGGAAGGTCCGATCGGCGTCGCAAACGGCGAAGATCTTGCCGAACCGCGACGCGTTCTTCACGTCGCCGCGCCCCTTGCCGTTGACGCCGCAGGAGGCGATCTGCAGTTGTTCGTTGGGCGACGTGCTCGCCCGGGCGGCGATTCCTCCCGCCACCCAGAACCCGACGCCGGCGGCGGCCGTCGTCTTCAGAAAATCGCGCCGCGAAGCGCCGTGGTCTTGTGAACCCATCGTGGTTGCCCCTGTGAAAATCGGTGATTGGCTGTCGGCCGCGGGTTGCACGGCGGCGTGCCGGACGCCGCCGGCCGCAGCGGCCGAACGCTGCGATGTCGAACTCGCCAAGCGGTCCTCGGCGTGCACAAACGCTCCGTGCAGACGGCGATGCAACCGCTTGACCGGACAAGGGGCTGCGCCGCCGCCCCCCATTGAAGCGACAGCCGAGAGCAAAGCGCAAGGATTCGGGGAAGGTACGACCGGCACGTCGCCGGACGCGAGACCGCCGGTCGCAGAACGCCGGGGCTTTCGCCCGAGCTTAACAATGTAGCCCGACGGGCGCGGGGGGGCAAGAAACGCATGCCCCCGCCAAATTCCCGCAAAGCGGCCAGATTCACCCCGAAACGGGCCCAGCGACGCTCCTCCGGCTGAACAGCGCGACGCGCGGCCAGCCGGCTGTTCCCTTTGTCCCGGCGCCGGGTCCAGAATCCTCTCAGGGGGTACGGCGTCGTGGATTTCAACTACAATACACCGACCTGCGAAACCCCGCCGATCCGGCGTCGGGCGGGTTCCGTCTCTTGCCCGTCTCTCATCCTTCCTTGGAGCAGAAGAAGCCGAATGTTGCGCAACACCCTGAGACACATCGCTTGGACCCTTCTTGTCACGTTCGCCGCAACCGCCCAAGTGCGCGCCGCCACGTACGACGAAGCGATCGACGGCGACCTGTCGGGCAATCCGGCGGCCCCGACGCCCTTCGTCCTGGAACCCGGCTCGAACCGGCTCTTCGGCGCCGCAGGGCAGACCGATTACGACCTCCTCGCGGTGACGATCCCGGCCGGGCATGTGCTCGATTCCTTGGTGCTCGACGCATTCGTTCTCGATTTCACGTTTTCGTCGTTCATCGCCGTCGCCAACGGTCCTACCTGGCCGACCGGGCTGGGAGGGAGCGTCTCCCCGGCTCAACTGATCGGCTGGGAACTGTTCGACGACTCGCAGATCGGACTCGATCTTCTGCCGGGCATTGCGTCGAACATCGGAGCGTTCACGCCTCCGCTCGCCAGCGGCGTGTATTCGATCTTGCTGCAGGACACATCCAGCCCGTTCACGTACGCATTCACCTTCAACGTGACGGCCGTGCCGGAGCCGGCGGCGGCGGGATTAGCGCTTGTCGGATTGTTCGCGCTGGGGCGCCGACGGTTCCGGGTCGCGTAACGCCGGCCGACCGAACGTCGAACGATTCAAGCAGCATGCGCCGCTGCGTAGCCACGACGGGGCGCCAGGGTACGCCGCCGTGACTGCGCGCAATCCAGCATTGATCCAAGGAATCGCCGCGGTGCTGCTGTTCGGCAGCGTGCCGGCCTGCATCCGCGCCGTCGGGCTCGACGCCGTCGCCCTGGGAATCGCTCGGCTGGCGCTGGGGGCGCTCGGCATGGCGGCGATCATGGCATTGCGCGGTCGGCCCCCGCTGGCGACCCCGGCTGGTCGCTCGGCCGAACGACTTGCGCCGTTGGCGGCCATCGGCGGCTGCTTCGGGCTCCATTGGCTGCTGTATTTTCTCAGCATCAAGCTGGCGAGCGCCTCGATCGGCGCCATCGGCTTCTCGACCTACGGCGTGCAGTTGTCGCTGATGGGCTGGGCCGCAGGGCATCCCCGCCCCGGGCTGCGGGCAATCCTTGGGGTCGCCCTGGCCATGCTGGGGAGCTGGCTCTGTCTGCCCCCGATTGGCGTCGGGACTGCGGGCGACGGCCTGCTCCTGGGTATGATTGTCGGCGTCGCCAGCGGCACGGCTTACGCCGTGTTGCCGCTCTTGCACCAGCGTTACGCGACGATCGAGCACGATGAACGGACCTGGGGGCAGTTCGCCTTCGGGTTGTGCGTGTTCTTGGCGTGCGCCCCGGCGGCTCGCGAGTGGGGCGGCCGGCCCGCCGACGTGTGGCTGGCCGTCCACCTGGGGATCGTGGTGACGCTGGTCGGCCACTTGCTGTGGGTCCGCGCCTCGACGGACTTGCCGATCCGCATCACCGCGGTGCTGGCGTATCTGCAGTTGCCGACGGCGCTGGCCGTGAATCACTTGGTCCTCGGCGAGCATCTGACGCCAAGAATGCTCGTCGGTGCGGGGTGCATCGTCGCTGCGAACGCGCTCGCGCTGGGGGGACGCCGCTCTGCGACCGCCGACGCCAATTCCACAAGCAGCGTCGAACCGGCGCCGGAGCTTTGAATGAGCCGTTCGCGTCCCCGGTTGGCTCGCTGCCGTTCACGTCGGCGACGATCTTGCACCACGCTCCGATTCGCGGATCGCGCTCGCCAATGAGATTCGACGAGCTGCGTTTCAATCCACGACCGACCGAGCGAGCGCCGCTCCCTGCGTTCGAAGAAGACCTTCAACGTCAGCAAGGTCCTTGCGACGAAACAACTGCGATCGCCCAGGGCTATCGGACCACGGCGATCGCGAAGCCGTCGTAACCCTTGCTGCCGACGGTTTGCAACGCCGTGGCGTCGACGCGCGGCTCGGCGGCGAGCAGCTCGTTGAGGCGGCGCACCCCGTGGACGCTCGCATCGTCGCCGTCGGCGTCGATCACCGCCCCTTCGCGCACGACGTTGTCGACGACGATCATGCTCCCCGGGCGGCTTAGCCGCAGCGCCCACATGAAGTAGTCCGGGTTGCGCGGCTTGTCGGCGTCGATGAACACGAGGTCGAATGGTCCGCGACCTTCCGCGGCAAGCCGGGGCAAGACGTCAAGCGCGGGGCCGCGTCGCAATTCAATCGCTTCGGCCATGCCGGCGCGAACGAAATTCGCCTCCGCGACCTCGGCGTGCTTGGCGTCGATCTCCAGGGTCGTCACCCGGCCTCCGGGCGCTAGGCCGCGGGCGAGCCAAATCGTGCTGTACCCGCCGAGCGTGCCGACTTCCAGAATCGACCGGGCGCCGATTGCACGCGCCATGAGCATCAGGAACTTCCCCTGATTCGGCGACACGCTGATCGGCGGCAAGCCCGCCTCGTGACACGCGGCCAGCGCCGCGTCCAGCACGGGATCCGACGCCCCCAGCGCCGCGACGAGGTAATCCTCGACGGCCGTCCAACGCTCTTGCGAGTCGGCAAAGTCGCTCATCGCTTGTCCGTCCCGAAACGGGCCTCGCTCATCGACCGACCACGCCAAAAAAACGCCGCCGAGATCGCCTTTCGGCGAACCCGGCGACGATTGTCCGTTGGCGTTCGAATGGAAAAAAACAGCTGCTCGCGGGCGTCAATGCCCTGGGCGTCCTGCGACGAGCAGCCATGGAAGGAATTGAGTCCCCCGGTCAATGATCGGAGGCTCAATGACCGGGGGCTAAGCGGCCCGTGGTCGAATGCGTCATGAACACCCCATGCTGTTGCCGCAATTGTGGCACAGATAGCAGTTGCCGTTGCGAACGGTGATCGCCCCGCAGTTGTCGCACGCGGGGGCGTCGGTCTGGAAGCCGGCGAACTGCTCGCTGCGAGCGTTGCCGCCGGCGCCATCGGTCTTCACCATCACGCCGGCCCGTTCGAGCAGCTTGCTGGAATAGATCGACTTGACCTCGGCCAGCTTGGCATGGGCGCCGTTGCCGTTCGAGCCATGACCGTTTGAGCCGTTGCCGTTGGTTCCATGACCGTTCTTGGCGTGGGCGCCGTTGGTCGGGGCGGACGCCTTGGCCGCGGATTGGGGCCCTTCCGACTTCTGACCGCTGACTTCTTGTCCCTTCACAGGCCCGCCGTCCTTCTTGGCGACGGGCTTCGACTCAGAGAGGCCGGAGTCCTCCGTGGTCGGGCTCGGGGACGAGCCGGAGCCCTCGGGGTCGATCCCCAGGCTCGCCTCCTTGTAGCCGGGGAGGAACTGCATCCCCAGCCACCGAAAGATGTAATCGATCAGGCTCTTGGCGATGCGGATGTCCGGGTTCTTGGTGAAGCCCTGCGGCTCGAACCGCATGTGGCTGAACTTGCGGACGTAATCCTGCAGCGGCACGCCGTACTGCAGACTCATCGACACGGCTGTGCCGAAGGCGTCCATCAGCCCGCCTACGGTCGAGCCTTCCTTGGCCATCGTGATGAACAACTCGCCGGGACGTCCGTCGGGGTACAGACCCACGGTGACGTATCCCTCGTGGCCGGCCACGTTGAACTTGTGGGTGAGCGACGAGCGGGTGTCGGGGAGTCGTTCACGGCGCGGCTTGGCGGCGGCGGCCTCTTTGTCTTTGGCCTTGTCTCCCTCGGTGCTCGTGGACAGCGGTTGGCTTTCCTTCGAGCCGTCGCGGTAGATCGCCAAGGCCTTGAGCCCCAGCTTCCAACCGTCCGTGTACGCCTCGGCGATCTCCTCGGGGGTCGTGTCCCGCGGCATGTTGACCGTCTTCGAGATGGCGCCCGACAGGAACGGCTGGGCGGCGGCCATCATCGTGACGTGGGCCTTCCACGGGATGCTGCGCGTGCCGTTGCGCGGCTGGAACGCACAGTCGAACACGTTGAGATGCTCGGGCTTGAGATCCGCGGCGCCTTCGATCGTGTCTTCCTTCTCGATGTCGTCGAGAATTCCCTCGATCTGCGGCTGATCGTAGCCCAGATTCTTCAGCGCCGCGGGCACGGTGCGGTTGACGATCTTCAGCATGCCGCCGCCGGCGAGCTGCTTGTACTTCACCAGGGCGATGTCCGGCTCAATGCCGGTCGTGTCGCAATCCATCATGAAGCTGATCGTGCCGGTCGGGGCGAGCACAGTCGCCTGGGCGTTGCGGAAGCCGTGCACGGCGCCGGCGGCCAGCACCTCGTCCCACAGGCCGCGGGCCGCGTCGACCAGATACGCCGGGCACTCGGGCTTGATCGCCTCGACGGCATCGCGATGCATCTTCATCACCCGCAGCATCGGGTCGCGGTTCTCCTGATACCGAGCAAACGGGCCGACCGCCTCGGCCAGTTCGGCGCTGGTCAGATTGGCGGCGCCGTGGAGCAAGGCGGTGATCGCCCCGCACATGCCGCGGCCGGCGTCGCTGTCGTAGGCGACGCCGTTGGACATCAGCAGGCTGCCCAGGTTCGAGTAGCCCAGCCCCAGCGGGCGGAACAGGTGGCTGTTCCGCGCGATGTCGGGGGTCGGGTAGCTGGCGTGATCGACCAGAATTTCCTGGGCGATGAAGAACACCCGGCAGGCGGCCGTAAATCTCTTGGAGTCGAACGCGCCGTCCCCTTTGCGGAACTTCATCAAGTTGATGCTCGACAAGTTGCACGCCGTGTCGTCGAGGAACATGTACTCGCTGCACGGGTTGCTGGCGTTGATCCGGCCGCTGTTGGGGCAGGTGTGCCAGTTGTTGATCGTCGTGTCGTACTGCACGCCGGGGTCGCCGCAGTGCCATGCGCAGTCGGCCATCCGGCTGAGCACCTCGCGGGCCGGGTAGGTCGGCCCTTCGCGGTTCGGGTCGGTCACCCAGCGGGTCGTCCAGTTTTCGTCCCGCTGGACCGCCTGCATGAAGTCGTCGGTGACGCGAACCGAGAGATTCGCGTTTTGGAACATGATCGAGCTGTAGGCTTCGCCGTTGAAGTTGGCCTCGTAGCCCCCTTTTTCAATCAGCACGCGGGCCTTTTGCTCTTCCTTCCACTTGCACTCGATGAATTCCATGACGTCGGGGTGCCAGACCTTGATCGACTGCATCTTGGCGGCGCGGCGAGTCTTGCCCCCCGACTTCACCACCGCGGCGATCTGGTCGTAGACCCGCATAAACGACAACGGGCCGCTGGGCCGTCCGCCGCCCGAAAGCTTCTCGCGATGCGACCGCAGCGTCGACAGGTCGGTTCCCGTGCCGCTGCCGAACTTGAACAGCATCGCCTCGGCCCGGGCCAACTCCATGATGTCTTCCATGTTGTCATCCACGTGTTGGATGAAACAGGCCGACCCCTGGGGATATTCATACGGGTTCTCGGGCTGCACGACCTCCTGCTGCCGCTCGTCCCACCGCCAGTTGCACTTGTCGCCGCTGACGCCGTACTGGTGATACAAGCCCACGTTGAACCACACGGGCGAGTTGAACGCCCCGTGCTGGTGGAGGCACAGCCACGCCAGATCGCGGTAGAACCGCTCGCCGTCCTCGGCGCTGGCGAAGTAGCCGTCCTCGAGCCCCCAGTCGGCGATCGTCCGCGCGACGCGGTGGACCAGTTGCCGTACGCTGTGTTCGCGTTCCGGCGAGCCGACTTCGCCGTAGAAGTACTTGCTGCAGATGACGTTCGTGGCGAGCTGCGACCAGAACGAAGGGACCTCGCAGTTGGTCTGCTCGAACAGCACCTCGCCGTTCTCCCCCTTGATGGCGGAGGTGCGAGTCTCCCACTCGACCGTCGAGAAGGGATCGGCGACCCCCTCGGGACAGAAGGTGCGGTCGATCTTCACCCGGCCGTGGAACTTCTTGGGGCCAGGGGCGGCTTGACGCTCAATCGAAGTCTCGGCAACAGCGGCCATGACAGAACCTCCTGTCGAAAAGGACGGGCATCCTTACCAATGTACACACGTACACATCTAACGCAATCACGATCGGCTTCGTCGCCAGGTCGTCTGAAGTCAGTCTCCAGGGGCGCTTGGGCCTTTCCTGTCAAACAGAAAGCGGCCCAGGCACTAGATTTTGTTGGCGTTATCTGAAAACCCCGGGATCGGCGGAGTCGGGAAGCGATAAAACCACTAGATATTGTGTTCGATGCCCATCAAAACAACTATATCCGGTGACTCGCGGGGTGTGATGATACCCTGATCGGTTCGGCCGTCAAACCAAGTTTTGTGTTTTTTATAAGTCGCTAGCACACAACAGGTTGTGGAGAGTGTTAACTGCTAGCGTGGAGGGCGCGAAGGAATTATGAAGACACGTAACTTCTTCGCCAGAAATGGTTTGGGGAAATCAATCGCGTCTGATGCGGGATTGTCCTCAAAGAAGTCAAGAAGTCTCCGTTGAAGGCAACATGCAGCCCCCTATGTGATGCAGACTGCGTAGACTCGCGCAGGGTGAGGCGCCGGCGGCCGCATCAGGGGGCCGTTTGCACGAGCAGGGCTGGCATGCCCCCCCAAAAAAACTCCGCAGGGAATGCGCGCTGGCATTCCCTGCGGAGCAGGTGCATCGAGGCATAAAAATTCTACGGCGAAAACTGACTAGGCGCAGCGTCCGCGGCGTCGGACGCTCCAAAGGCTGGCAAGGACGAGCCCCGCCAGGACCGCCGACGTCGGCTCGGGGACCGGGGCCGTGAAGCTGAAGTCATCGAAGTAGTTCTTGCCGCCCGTGCCCGCGAACAGGCCGTCTTCGAGCTGCCAACGAAGGATCGTCAGATCGTTCAGGGGCGAACCGAGCGAAGTGCCCGTCGGGACGAGGTTGTTCCACGTATTCGCCGAGACGTCGAAATAGTCGAGCGAGAACGTGTCGTTGGTCAAGTCAATCGTCGTCCGTACGCCGTCCCAGTCGGCGGCATCGGCGATGAAGGGAGTCGCGTTCCAGGGGTCGGTGGGGTTTTTGCGCCAAGTGACCGCGTTGTCGCGGGCATAGCCCCACTCGAAGCCGACGTTCCCCAGGCTGTCCTTGAACGACAACGTGAATTTGTCCTTCGAGGGGGCGCCCGACGGATCAGGCGTATCGCCCGGGTTGGGGCAGAAGTAGAACTCGACGTCGACCGTACCCGCGACGACCGACGCCGGGGCGATGCCGCCAAAGTCGTACGAGTCAATCGAGTACTCGTAGATCATTGGCCCGGTCCCCAGCGGGGTGTCGTTGCGGATGGCCAAGTTCTGCCCGTCGCCGTTGCGTCCGGGGAAGTGGCCGCCGAGCAGATAGGCGCCGACGCCGTTGGCGCCGCTGGAAAGCGGATAGGGGGGGCCGCCGGAAAGATAGGCGGCGCGGTCTACAGGATTGGTGAACGTGGCGCCGACGGGACTGATCAGCTTCCACAGCCCGGTGTCGGCGGGAAGTTGAGTGAACGAGCCGCCGCCCGCGTTAGCGCCGTACTGACCGGCGTTGTGGTGCGAGACCTCGCCCCAGGCGGATCCGTAAAAAGCTTGATAGCCGTCGTTCGCGGTGAAGCTGCCCAAGTAAGCCTGCGCAGCGGGAGCAGCGCCGACGCCGACGACAAACGCCGTCAGCGCGCACCTAGCCAAGTTGTGTCGTTTCATGAGCCGCGACCTCGAAGAAGTTGGAGCACCGCTTGGGGATAAGCCGAGAGTGAACGGCAGAGGAGTTCTCCGAACCGCGGCGATGCGAGCGCGTTTCGGTTCGTACGTCAGACTAAATCCCCTGTCGCCGAACGCAAGCGTTGGCCGCGCAATTCTCCTTCGAATCAACGCAGGTTGCCGCCAAGAGTCGATTGCCGTCGTGTACAGCTTCTGGACATCGGCGCCTGGGAAGGAATTACCGCCCCAAACGCAGTCGTGCGAACAAGATCGAAAGCGCGATTCCAAGCAACGAGATCGCCGTCGGTTCAGGCGCGGCGAACGACGTCGTACTCTCAAGGGACGGGGGCTGCGAAAGGTCGAGACTGAAATTGAACTGCCATGCTGGCAGATCGAACCGGTCGACCTTTCCGTCGCGGTTGGCGTCGCCGACGGGAGTCGAGGTGAAGCTGAACGTGCCGAACTCGCGCTGCCAAGCGAGGAAGTCGCCGCCATCGACGCGGAGGTCGCCGTCGACGTCGCCGAGGAAAGAGGTCGCCGTGCGGCGATCGACTAGCAGTTCGACCTCGCTCGCTCCGGGAACGGCGAACTCCTGGCGTCCGGCAGCAAGCTCGACAGCGGCGATCTCGGTCCACTGCGGGGCCGTCCCCAGTCGGGCCACGACCCGATACCGCCCGGGGTTCGTCACCTCGACTTCCCAGGCGCCTGGGTTCCCGGCGACTGCGGCGGCAACCGTCGGCAGGGGGCGATGATCGGCCGCGAAGTAGGGATTCGCCGCGTGCCCCGTCGTTGCTACGTCGTAGAAGGCCGTCAGTTGCGGTCCGTACAAGTCGCGGACTCCCGCGCTGTACCACAGGCTGTGTCCTGCAGCCCCCTCGGTCCGCGAGCGCTCGATCATTTGCTGCAGATCGGCGTACGGGGTGGCGGACGAGGACGGGTTGATCCGCAGTCCGAATACCAACTTGTCGAGACCGTCAGGTTTGAACGGGTTTACCTGAGCATTGGCGATCGAATTGAACGCCGAAATCGTCTCGCGATACATCTGCACGGCGAACTCGTCGAAGACGCCTTGCGTCTCCCACGCCGGCCAATCGGCGTTGTAGTTGGTCGTCGAGAACGTCGTGATCGACGGCGAGATCGAAACCATCAACTCCGGTCGGGCGGTTTTCACGGCTTGGTACAACTCGGCCGCGAACGAGGTCACTTGCTGGCGTCGCCACTGATTGAACTGGGAGTTCGACGAGGTCGGCGCAGGGTTCCCGGTTTGCGCCGTGTAGAGCCCGATCGTCGTCGCGTCGAACCCGAAGTTCGCCGGCCATGCCATGTGATCGTCGAACTGAATGCCGTCGAAGTCGTATCGCCGGACGGCTTCAAGCGTCATGTCGATGACGAACTGCCGCACCTCGGGGATCGCAACGTTCATGTAGGCGAACCCGCCGTTCGTGCCGTCGGCGTATTGGCCCGACTGGTTCTGCAACAGCCAGCCGCGCTCCTTCATGTAGCTTGAGAGCGGGTTGTTGGGATTGCCCCCCGTGCCGATGAATTGGGTCATCACGCCGTACTCGAACCAACCGTAGTACGCCATCCCGTTGCGATGGGCCTGAATGAGCGTCTCTTGCACCAAGTCGCGCGACGCACCGATGGTCGGGTTGCGGTCGGTCGTGCCGATCAGGTTCCGCAGCGTTTGCGAGGGGAAATTCGTATAGCCGTTTTTCCAGGTCTCGACGTACACGGTGTTGAGCCCGATGGCGCGCAGGTCGCGCATCACCGTCGCCGTGTTGACCCCGGTGCGAATGTGGTCCTCGTTGGTCGTGGTGAGCCATGTGCCGCGGACCTCCGGCGGGGACGCCGGAGCCGGGACTGTTCCCGCGAACAGCGTCGCGGTGCAGACTGCCGCGCAGAGCGTTCGACTCGTCATGGAGTGCATCGGACCGGCCGGGGGGAGAGTGCGGCGACAGGAATCGAGCGGGGCCTCGGATCAGGCGCCCGCGCCCCGCGAACAGACCAGCGGTGCGACCGAAGTCTCAGACGCGGAATGTTTCAGCCTAACACGATTCTGAGCGAAGCTTGGTCTGTCGACCGTCTGGCTGAAAAGGTTTTGCGCGAACGCTCGATCCACGTGCGCGTTCAGTGGACTGAATGCGCACGCTTGAGCGAGAACGCTAAAAGCGCAGCCTGACGCGAAGTCACTCGGCAATCACCAGCGGAGTCGACTCTGCGGAACTCCGGGGCCGAGCTCCGCGGCTAGCGGATCGTCCGGCGACCGTTTCGACGTCGCTGAGCAGATGCTCGACGACCTCTTCGGCTGAGTAGCTCCCGTCGCCGGTCGCGATGAGCGGGGCGATCGCGTCGATCCCGTCGCCGCAGGTCACTAGCGGGAGCTCCGCGCTTCCGTCGCCGCGAAGTTGCGCCAGCCCCACGTTCGCCAACAGCGCGTTGCAGATGCACTTGCGACCCGCGGTCTCTCCGGGGGCGCCTCCTTTGCGGACAAAGGCGTCGACGTCCTCGGCAGGGCAACGCCACCCGACGCCGCCGTCCTCGCGTCGGTAGGCGCGCCGCAGGTAGCCAAGGTCGCAGGTCAGTCGGCGTTGAGCGGCCAACTCGGCATCGGAAAGCGAACCTTCCAACTGCAGCACCTTGAACGGAAAGCCCGTGGGCGAGGCGAGCGGATCGGTCACCACGTCGGCGGCCCCGCGGCGGACCAACTCGATCGTCTGCCGTTTGAGTTCGTCCGTGAGCCCCGACTCGCGGCAGAACGCGAACAGGGTCCCCGCCTGAATTCCCGCGGCGCCCTCGTCGAGCGCCCGGGCGAGCCCTGCGGGGGTTCCCCAACTGCCTGCCAGCCAGAACGGGGCGCCGAGCGCGCGAAACGCCGCGAGGTCGGCGTTGTCGCGCTGGCCGTAAATCGGCTCGCCGCGGGCGTTAAGCTGCAGAGGGCCGCGCGGCGGGGCGTTGTGTCCGCCGGCCGTTGGGCCTTCGATGACGAAGCCGTCGACGCGCCCCGTCGACTTCTTGAGGAGCATCGACGCGAGCGTGGCCGAGGAGACGATCGCCAGGAATTCCGGCCGCGCAAGCGTCGGCGGTTGAGCTTCGAGAAACTCCGCCGGATCGAACGCCAGCGCGAACTCCTCTTCGGGCGTTTTGTCGGCGACGTCGAGCGCGAGCTCGGCCGCGTCGCCGCGGGCGAGCCGGTCGAGAATGCCGGGGATGGTGCGCGGAATGCCGGCGCCCATGAGCACGACGTCGACTCCGGCAAGCATCGCCCCGTACAGCGCGGGGATCGTCGGGGCTTGGACCTTTTCCAACAGATTGACGCCGACGGCGCCGCCGTGTCCTTCCTTAGCCAGCCAGACTTCGACGAAGTTGGCCGTGACGACCAGTTCCAGTTGATCGCGCTTCGGCGGGAAGCTTGCCATGGGGATGGCGCGGAACGGGACGTCGGCCGCTTTGCCGCCGGGGATGAAGTATCGCTCGAGCACGCGGCCGGCGATCGCAGGGGCGGGAAACGCGGCGAGCGCGCGGCGGAGATCGCCCGCGGGATCGCCGAGCTGCAATCGCCGCGCGAAGACGGCGTCGAGCGCCGTCCCCGACACGACCCCCAATTGGCCGGTGCGCGACACGGCCCGAGCGAGCCGCCACGACGACACGGCGACTCCCATCCCCCCTTGGATCACGAGCGGCGCCAACATGATCAGGACTTCCTTGAATCGAACGACGACGGACAGGCGACGACCTCAGGCCGTCGCCCGTGCAAGGACAAACCGACAGAGATACTCAATCCTAGCGCCGCGCGAGCCATCCAGGGAGTGAGCCTGTTCGCACTGGCAGTCGACCAAGATCGGGCGAATCCGCACACAGGCGACGCTGCTTGACCAAACTGCCAAAAACGCCAAGGCATGAACCACGACGTCACGACGGACACGACTCGAGACAGGAATTCTTCGGACGTCGTGCTCATCGGGGTTCTGCGATTTCCCCCTTGGCGATCTTGGCGTCCTTGGCGGCAGCATTTCTTTTGCAGGCACGCGGAATGCAGCACGTTGGCAAACTGCGCAACCGGTCTGCGCCCCGCCCCCATCGCTTTGTCCCGTGGTCTTGCCATGCCGCGCCCGCGACTGTTGCTGGTCAACCCCGTCAATCAGCGCCGCACCGGGTTTGCGGCGTCGATCAGTTCGCGGTTTCCGCCGCTGAACCTGGGACTCTTGGCCTCCGCCGCGACGCCCCAATGGGACGTCGAGTTGATCGACGAGAACTTCGAGACCTATGCCCCGCGGGAGGCCGATCTCGCGGCGATCACGGCGTTCACCTCAAGCGTCAACCGGGGCTACGAAATCGCCGGCGAGTTGCGTTCGCGCGGCATTCCCGTGGTGATGGGAGGAATTCACGTCTCGATGCGTCCCGACGAGGCGCGGCAATTCGCCGACGCGGTCGTCGTGGGCGAGGCCGAAGCGGTCTTTCCGCAGGTGCTCGCCGACGCCCGTGCAGGCCGATTGCAGGGGCTGTACCAGGGGACGCCGATCCCGTTCTGCGACCGCCCGGCGGCGCGGCGCGATGTGTATCATCCTGGTTACATGTTCTCGTCGATTCAGACCTCGCGGGGGTGTCCGCTCGATTGCGACTTCTGCTCGGTCACCGTCTTCAACGGTCGCCGTTATCGCCGCCGCCCCAACGCCGAGGTGCTCGACGAATTGGAAACGATTCCCCAGGAACTGCTTTTCATCGTCGACGACAATATCATCGGCTACGGGACTGCGGACCGCGAGCAGACGCTGGCGCTGTTCCGCGGGATGGTCGAGCGAGGGATGAAGAAGAAGTGGTTCTGCCAAGCGTCGGTCAACGTCGCCGACGACCCCGAGGTGCTCGACTGGGCCGCCCGCGCCGGGTGCAAAATGATCTTCCTGGGGATCGAGGCCGAGGATCCCGACGCGCTGGGGGCGGTCAACAAACGGCTCAACGCGAAACGGGGAACCGACGCCTACGCATCGATTTTTCAGCGGATCCATGCCGCGGGGATCGCCGTATTGGGGGCGTTCATCTTCGGCATCGACGGCGACACTCCCGAGAAGTTGTTGCGGCGGGCCGAGTACATCGTCCACAGCGAGGTCGACGTCGTGCAAATGACCGCGATGACCCCGCTCCCCGGGACCCGGCTATTCCATCAGTTCGAGCGCGAGGGACGCCTGCTCTACACCGACTTTCCCCGCGACTGGGATCGGTACAATCTGACCGAGGTCGTGTTTCATCCCCGCAACATGTCGGCCGGCGAGTTCACGCACGCCATGCGCGAGTGTCTCGATCGGGTGTACGATCTCAAGGTGCTCAAAGCGAAGGCGAAGCACACTCTCGCCGCAACGGGGCAGTGGGACGCAGCCGAGTTCGCCTGGACGTCGAACCTCAGCTATCGCGAGATCGGATTGTCCAAGAGCACGTTTGCGCTCGTGGAGAACGGCGCGCCCGACGACGTCGGCAAGCTCACGCCCCAAGCTGCGACTTGAGATCGTCCAGTTCGCGCTGCAGGGCGCCGGTCGTCGTCTCGAGCTCGTCGCGCAACTCCGCTAGCTCCTGCCGCAGCGTCGCGATCTGCTCGGCGAGCGCGCCCGTCGCGTCGTTCGCGGGACTGGGCGCGGCCGAGCGCGACGGCGAGACGGACGGCGCGGGCGCCGACGGGGAAGGCGCGAAGACGCTTGGCGAGGGGGAAGGCGCCGACCGCAGCGTCGCGGTTCCCCTGCCGACCGCGCGATCCTCGAACCCGCCGTGTTCGCTGCGCAGCTTGGCCAGTTCCTGCGGCTGGTACAAATTGTGGGTGACGATGCACCCGCGACCCGGCGGGGTGAGATAGACGAGCAGCCCCTTGGCGTGCAGGCCGTCGACGATCGGCTGCAGGTCGTGCTGGCCCTGGATCGGCTCCATCCGTGCGGCGCGGGCCCGCAAGTCGCCGAGCGTTTGGGCCCCCCGCAGGAGCAACTCCCCCATCACCGCGATCTCGACTTTGTCGACCCCCAGCCATTCGTACAGCAGGTGGCGATACTTCTCGGCCCGTCCGTCCCCCTGGACGATCGCCACGGCGCCCATGCGGGCGAGCGATTCGACCGCCTCGGAGACATGATCCTCCTCAAGCTCCATCTGCGGGAAGCGGTTGCTTTTTTGATTCGATCCGGTGCGGAGCGAGTTGAGCGTCAGCGGATACGCGTCGGGGGTCGTCTTGGCCTTCTCGATGAGGACCCCGGCGACGCGGCGCTCGATCTTTTCCAGCGGCCGCCACTTGCGAGCGGCGGAGGAGTCGGCGACGGGGGAGTCGGTCATGGGTGCGGTCTCGCGGCGTGATTCGCAGCCGTACCAGCGGCCGCGCGAGCAGGTTTCGGGCCCCTGAGTCTATCGCGAGGGCCCGACCCGTTACATCCCCGTTGCGCACCGCGGCCCCGCTGCGGCTAGAATCGACAGGGACGCCGCTGCGATCGAAATTGCCGCGAACTGGGACGTGGTCGCGATGAGGATCGCCTCTCCTGACCCCTGACCTCCGACATCTTCCACGGGACAACTTCCCCCCCGCCATGCCCATCGTGCTTACGATCGAAGACGACGCGGCGATTCGACGGGGGATCGCCGACGCGCTCATCTACGCCGGCCACGAGGTCGTCGAGGCGGCCGACGGCGACGCCGGGTGTGCGGCTGCGGTGCGCCGGCAGGTCGACTTGGTGCTCTTGGACATGGTGCTCCCCGGGAAGACCGGGCTGGAGATCCTCCGCGAGATCCGCAACGCCCGGCCCACGTTGCCGGTGATCATCCTCAGCGCCCGGGGCGAGGAGCAGGACCGCGTCGCGGGGCTGCGACTCGGCGCGGACGATTACGTCGTGAAGCCGTTCAGCGTCAGCGAGCTCTTGGCGCGGGTCGACGCGGTGCTGCGCCGCTCGCCGAGCCGCCCCAGCGACGTCGCCGAGTGGCCGCTTCCCGCGGGACAAGTCGACTTCCAGCGGTGCGAGGCGGCGTTCGCCGACGGGTCGCGGGTCGAGCTCTCGCAGCGCGAGTTGGAACTGCTTCGCTACTTGGCCCGCCACGTCGGCCGCACCGTGCCGCGCGAGGAACTGCTGGAAAACGTCTGGCAGATCGACGCCCGCGGCGTCAGCACGCGCACGATCGACATGCACGTCGCCCGGCTGCGCGAAAAACTGCGCGACGACGCCCACGAGCCGCAGGTGCTGGTCACGGTCCGCGGGCGAGGATACATGCTGCGCAAGTGACTGATGGTTGACGCCGGATTTGTGATGTTCGAGCGGCACTGACCGTGACCGACGGTATTCCCCATTTCTGCGCACTGCTTGCGATCACCAAGCCCAATCGCAAATCACCCTCCCTCATGCATCGCCCCTGGCAAATCTGGCTCGCACTGGCGATCGTCGCGACGCTTGGCGTCGCGGCGATGGCGCGGCTCACTCGCGAGGCGATCCGCGCGGACCTGGCACGGACCGAGGCGACCCGGCGCGAGGAGCTGGCCCAGCGAATCAGCCTCGCCCTGTGGCGGATGGACACCAAGCTCGCCCCGCTCGTGGCCGAGGAGATCGCCCGGCCGGCCGAGGCGTTTTCGTCGTTCACGGGGGGCTCGACGAGCGACGGCACACAGCCAAACGGCGTTGCGACCCCTTCGCCATTGCTCGCCGGATCGCAGGCTCAAGTGATGCTCAACTTCACCTGCAGTCCGGCGAGCGGCGCCTGGACTTCGCCGCAGGTCCCCGAGGACCAGTGGGGCGAGTTGGCGGCCTTCAACGGCCTCGCGCCGAACGAACAACACCGCAACAGAGAATTGCTGGCCGAGCTGTCGCAGCGCGTCGACCCACGGCTCCTGCTCGATGAGTTGCCGGTGCAGCAATTGCCGCAATCGCGACGGTCGAGTTCGTTGCGGTCGACGGAGCACGCGGGCTCGTCGGAATCAAGCCGCGAGGATGCAGGCGGCATCCCCTTTTACGGCAATTATTCGGCGCTCGAGGGGGCGGCGGAGATCAACGAATCCTCGCCATCGCGGCGGTCTGGGGTCGAAACGTCCTCAGCGTCCGGCGCCAAGGGGCAAGCGGCGCCGGTTCAGCAGCCGTCCACGTTCAATCGCGCCGCGAACGATTTACAGCACCGGTCGAATCGTTACCAAGCGATCGCCCAGCAGGAATTCGTCAAGCAACGCGGCGGCGCGGAAACGCTGGAGCGAGCGGCCCGGATGCCTCAGATTGCGCTTCAGGGACGACTGCCGGTTGCGACCGTCGAGAGCGTCAGCCGGCCGCTGTGGATCGGCGGCGAACTGTTGCTCGCCCGCCGCGTCGAACGGAACGGCGAGGTGCTCGTGCAAGGGAGCTGGCTCGATTGGCCGGCGATTCGCGACGACTTGCTCGGCGAAGTGCGCGACCTGCTCCCTTCGGCCCAACTCGTGCCGGCGACCAATCTGGCCGACGCCGACCCCTCGCGACTGCTGGCCGGACTGCCGGTGATGCTCGAACCGCGGGAGAAGATGCTGGTTCTCGAAATCTCGCCCGCGATGACGTGGGCCTTGTCGATCGGTTGGGGGGCGCTTGCGGTGGCGCTGGCCGCGGTGACGGTCTTGCTGGCCGGGGTGCTTGCGCTCTCCGAACGCCGAGCCGCGTTTGTCTCGGCCGTGACTCACGAGCTGCGCACCCCGCTGACTACGTTTCGGATGTACGCCGAGATGCTCGCCGGCGACATGGTCCCCAGCGACCAGCGGCGACGCGAGTATCTGGCGACGCTCAAGACCGAGGCGGAGCGGCTGACGCGGCTCGTGGAGAACGTGCTCAGCTATGCCCGACTCGAACGGGGACGCGGACCGCGACGGACGGATCGTACGACGCTGGGCGAGCTTGTCGACCGCTTCGCCCCGCGGTTGCGCGAACGGGCCGAGCAAGCGGGCATGGAACTGACGCTGGAGCTCGACGACGCGGCGGCCGAGACCAAGCTGCTGACCGACGCGGGCGTGTGCGAGCAGATCATTTTCAACCTTGTCGACAACGCCGCGAAGTACGCGGCCCGGGCGACTGATCGACGGATCCTGTTGCATGCGAAGGTCGCGGCCGATACGGCGATCCTCAGCGTCCGCGACTTCGGTCCGGGGTTCTCGCCGGCGGCGCTTGCCCGCGGGAGCCGGCCGTTCCGCAAGAGCGCCCAGGAGGCGGCCGAATCGGCCCCCGGCGTGGGGCTAGGGCTGTCGCTGTGCAAGCGGCTGGCCGGCGAGTTGGGGGGGCGATTGGAAGTCGCGTCCGACGCCGGGGGGACGACGGCGACGCTCGCATTACCGCGAGAAAAGAAGTCCTTTCCCGGCAGTTGCGATCGTTTGGCGACGAGAGTCCGGCTAGAATGAGTGAGGTCCGATTCTTCGATCCGTCGATCCGTTCCCGCCCGCTCAACTGGCATGTCAGCAATCCCCGACTCGAATTGGATAAGCCCCGAGAACTATCTCGACCGCGAGCGATCATCACGCGTGCGTCACGAGTATTATCGCGGCGAGGCGTTCGCAATGGGGGCGCCTCGCGCGAACAGAATCTCATCTCGGTGAATACGACGGCGGGATTGCATCAGGCGCTCGCGGCCACCGCCTGCGAAGTCTACTCTGCCGACATGCGCGTGAAGGTTTCGGCAACCGGGCTCTACACTTACCCGGACGTGGTCGTCACCTGCGAGCAGCCGCGATTTGAGGACGACAAGCTCGACACGTTGGTGAATCCGCAGTTGATCGTCGAGGTGCTCTCCGAGTCTACCGAACAATACGATCGCGGTAAGAAATTCGAGCAGTACCGGCACATCGACTCGCTGCGGGAATACGTGCTGGTAGCACAGGATCGCCCGTACGTCGAGCGATATCTCAAAAATGCCGAAGGGCAATGGGTGTTATCCGACGCGACAGGGCTGGACGCGATGATTGAATTGTCGTCCGTCGGCTGTGCTCTGGCGTTGCGAGAAGTGTATGCGAAGGTCCTGCTGACTGAGTGATGCGCATGATGGTGACGTGCAATCCATGCCGAACCGTGAGGTTGTTCGGCATTTCAATATCCCTGCTTGACTTCATGGCAGCCAATTCCATTTTGGCGCTGATGATCGCCCTCTCGCTGCCAGGATGGGTTGATCCTCGCGAAGGATTATTGCCAACTTGGCCGGGCGGTCCTGCAACGTCCTGCCCTGAAAATCAATCAGGCGCCATGGGGGTGATGTTGACTGCCCATCGGTATGGGTGGACGGCATGTTTTGTCATCGCGATTGTCGTGGGATGCGGATTGGGAGTGGCCGAGTACGCCATGCTCAGATTTCTGCTCGGATCGCCCCCCAATTGCGAATGAGACCCCAGCCGAATCGCCGGCAAGCCGTTCTCTCTGCAATTCCGCAGGCTTGCCGACTGCGGTATATTGCCGGGTTCTGGCGACTTTGCGGGGGCCGCTCGGGGACGAGCAGGCTCGCTAGCGCGAATCGCCCCTGACCTCCGACCTCTCCCCCTTTGCCCTCTGCGCCGATGCAAACCAACGAACTCCGCGAAAAGTACCTCGCTTTCTTCGAGTCCAAGGGGCATCGCCGCGTGGCGAGCGACGTGCTCGTGCCCACGTGGGACCCCAGCGTGTTGTTCACCCCCGCCGGGATGAACCAGTTCAAGGATCACTTTCTGGGGAAAGTGAAGCTCGAGTTCACCCGGGCGACGACCTGCCAGAAGTGTCTCCGCACGGGCGACATCGACAACGTGGGCCGTACGGCGTACCACCACACCTTCTTCGAGATGCTGGGGAACTTCAGCTTCGGCGACTACTTCAAGCGCGAAGCGATCAACTGGGCCTGGGAATTCCTCACCGACAAGAAGTGGCTGGGAATCGATCCCGCGCGGCTCACCGTGACCGTCTACAAGGACGACGACGAGGCGGCGGGGATCTGGGCCAAGGACGTCGGGCTGCGCGTCGATCGGATCGAGCGGTGCGAGGAGGACGAAAATTTCTGGCCCGCCAGCGCCCCCAGCCAGGGGCCCGACGGCGTGTGCGGGCCGTGCAGCGAGATCTATTTCCATCCCGACCAAGGCAAGAGTGTCGAGATCTGGAACCTGGTCTTCACGCAGTTCAATCGGGTGGGGGACCCGCCGGACAACCTGCGGCCGCTGCCGTCGAAGAACATCGACACGGGGATGGGACTTGAGCGGACCGCCGCCACCTTGCAGGGCGTGCCGACGAACTACCACATCGACAGCCTGTTTCCCATCGTCCAGGCCGCGGCCGACGTGTGCGGCGTGAAGTACGCGCTGGAGAGCGAAGACGGCCGGCGCCTACGGCGAATCACCGACCACGTGCGGGCCTGCACCTTCGCGGTGCACGAGAACGTTTATCCCGGGGCCAACAAGGAGAAGTACGTCGTCAAACGGCTCCTGCGCCGGGCGGTGCTCGACGGCCACCAGATGGGGCTCCGCGAGCCGTTCCTCTGCAAGTTGGTTCCCGCGGTCGTCGCGGCGATGAAAGGCCCGTACCCCGAGCTGACCGAAACCGCCAAACGCGTGGCCGACGTCATTGCCAAGGAGGAAGCCAACTTCTTCGGCACGATCGACGCGGGGCTCAACCGCATCGATCGCGTGTTCGACGACATGCGCACCGGGAACCGCACCAAGGTCGACGGCGGCGTCGCGGCTGAGCTCTACCAAACGTTCGGCGTCCCCCCCGAGCTGTTTGAAAACCTCGCGGCCGAGCACGGGTTGGCGTTCGATTGGGACGGCTACTTCCAGGCGATGGAGGAGCACGGCGAGGTCTCGGGCAAGGTGCAGCACACGGTGATGGGCGCTCGCGGCCCGATCGACTCGCTCAAGCATGCCCTCCACAGCACCGAATTCGTCGGGTACGAACAGACCGACGTCGCCGCAGTCGTCAAGGGAATCGTCGTCGGCCAAGCGCCCGACGACAAGCTGGTCGAAAGCTTCGACGGCGTCGGCTCGAAGTCCGCGGTCCGAATCGTGCTCGATCGCACCCCGTTTTACGGCGAGAGCGGCGGCCAAGTGGGAGATACGGGCCGACTGATCGGCAAGGACTTCGAGTTCGAGGTGACTGACGCCCAGAAGGACGGCGCGCTGGTGATCCATCACGGCCGGCTGCTCAAGGGGACGATCCACGAAGGCGCGCCCGTCAAGGCGGTCGTCGACGAGGGTCGCCGCGGCGGCATCCGCCGGGCCCACTCGGCGACCCACATTCTCCACTACGCATTGCAGAAGAACCTCGGCTCGCACGCCCAGCAGCAGGGGTCGAAGGTCGACGACGACTGGTTGCGGTTCGATTTCACGAACCTTAGCCCCGTCGAGGCTGGACAATTGGCCGCGATCACGGCCGACGTCGAGGCGAAGGTCGCCGCCGGCGATCCGGTGACATGGGAGACCGTCCCCTTGGCCGACGCCCGCAAGGCCGGGGCGATGATGCTGTTCGGCGAGAAGTACCCCGACCCGGTGCGGATGGTCTCGATGGGCGCTTTCAGCAAGGAGTTGTGCGGCGGCACGCACCTGACCAACACGCAGGACGTCGGCGAGTTCGAACTGCTGGGCGAGGAGGGGGTCTCGGCAGGCACGCGACGCATCACGGCCCTCACCGGCAAACGGGCCGCCGATCACCGCGCCGCGCTCGAGGCCGCCTTAGCGACGACGGCCAAGTCGCTCCACACCAAGGACTCGGGCGTCGTCGACGCCGTCGCGGCGCTGCTTGCCAAGCAGAAGTCGCTCAAGAAGCAACTCGCCGGCGCAGGGGGGGGCGGCGCCGAGACGGCGACTCTCGCGACCAAGACTGCCGGGGCGCTCTCCGGATACGCGGCCCAGAAGGCTGCGCTGGCCGAGGCGGGACGGTTGTTGTCGCTCGCCCCGCTGGCGGTCCCCGAGCGGGTTGCGGCGCTCGTGGCCGAGGTCGCTCAGCTTGAGAAGCAGCTCGCCGAGCGCGCCGCGGCCGGGCCGCTCACCGGCGAAGCCCTCCTCGAGAAGTCGGCCAAGGTGGGGGACGTGACGGTCCTGTGCCTTGAGCTTCCCGGAGTCGATCCCAATCTCATGCGGCAATTGATCGACCAGGTGCGTCAGAAGGCCTCTCCCGCGGCGGTGTTGTTGGCTTCGCGGCAGGGAGAGGACAAGGTGACCCTCGTGGCGGGCATTTCCAAGGACCTGCAAGAGCGCGGCCTGAGCGCCGGCAAGTGGATCGGCCCGGTCGCTCAAGCGGTCGGCGGCGGCGGGGGAGGGCGGCCCGATCTGGCCCAAGCCGGCGGCAAGGAGCCGGCCAAGTTGCCCGCAGCCCTCGAGATCGCTCGCACCACGATCGCCGCGATGCTGGCCGGGTGAGCCTCCAGGGACTGCTAGCACTGATGGGTTGACGCCAGTCCGGCGTCACGTCGGGGTTCACGCGCGGCAAACCGGGAGGTTCACGCCGAGTTGAACGCCGCGCAATTCATTCGGTTCGAATTGCGGCTTTCCCAACAGAGCTTGGCGAGGGACGCCCCGAGGCGTTACAGTGAAGTCACGGAACTTCTCCTCGCGGAACGGAATATTCACCTTGCGGCAAGGCGCGCCCCTTTGGTCCGCGCGTCGTGGCCATTGTCCTGGCCTTGCCCTCACGGAGTGACGTGGTCATGGCTGACGTCAAGAAGAAGGCGGCAGAGGATTGGGGCGTCGAAGTCGATCGCGGCCCCGATTGGTTGTTCGTGAAGCTGCATCCTGGCAAGAAAGATCCGGGGGAGGTGGCCGACAAGCTCTGGTCGCTCGCCGACCGGCATTTCATCTATCGCATGGTGCTGGAACTCGACGAGCTCGAAGTGATTCCCAGTCGATTGATCGGCCAGTTGGTGATGCTCCAGAAGCGGGTTCTGCAGCGCAATGGCGCCCTGCGGCTCTGCCACCTCAAAGACCAGTGCGCCGAGGCGATTCACCAGTGCCGGCTCGACGGAGCGCTCCCCAACTACGGCTCGCGCGAAGACGCCGTGCTGGGTCGCGCGGTCCGCGTGCTGAGCGACGCCGGGGTTGGGCTGCGGGCGTAAGCGGCCCTAGCCTGCGAAGCTCGAACTGCGAAGCAGATCCGAATCTCGAAGGACTGAAATCGGGCAGCGGCTTCCGCCGGCGCCGTTTCGAGTTTGGCGATTCGAGTCTGTTTCGGATTTCGTAATTCGAGGATCGAGTTTTCCTAGACGTCCAGCGCCGGCAAGCCGTCGATGCTCACGCGGTTGTTCTTGCGCTGATATTCGGCCAGTCCCGCGGGCCCTTTCTGCTCGGCCCAGGCCGTGAGTTGCCTGCGGTTCTCGACGTACTCGTACCGCGGCACGCCAAAGCCGCACGAGAAGCTGATCCGCTGGCAGTGCACGCGAATGATCGCGCGAATCCCGGGCAGCGCCGGCAATCGCTCGGCCAACGCCGCGTACTCCGTCGAACCGGGGAAGATTGCTTCGCCGGTCCCCTGCATCCGCAAGATGTTCGGCGGGCCCTCGAACGCGCAGAACATGAGCGTGATCCGCCCGTTTTCGCGCAGGTGGGCGATCGTCTCGGCCCCGCTGCCGTTGAGATCGAGATACGCGACGGTCAGTTCGTCGAGCACTCGCAACGAATCGAGCCCCTTGGGCGACAAATTCACCCGCCCCGCAGCCGCCAGCGGCGCGGTTGCTACGAAAAACACGTTCTGCCGCTCGATGAATCGAGCGACGTCGTCGGTGATGCATTCGCAAGCGTCGCCCATCGGTCGGCCTCGCTGTCGCTGGCGTTAAACTCGCGACGTTGCGCGAGGTTCGTGAATCGTTCCGTCCGCGCCCGTCACGCCGAGCAGTTCTTGCGAAGTTCCCGCAGCAAGGCGAGCGTCGGTTTCTCCTTGCCGTGCGAGTCGACGATCCCGCCGTGGGCGAACTCGTGCGGTTCGGCGTCGGAGAGTTGGTTCCACAACACGACTTGCACGCTGTTGCGGGCCAACAGCAACGGCAGTACGGCCGATGCCCAGGCGTATTGCGGGTCGATATGCCCCGCCTTGTCCGGACCTTCGGTGAGCCCCAAGGGTTCGGCTCGAATCTTGGGCGAGGCCCGCTTGTCGGGCCCGCCGGCGCTGGGGGCCGACAGCATCATCATCAGCGGCAGCCCCAGCAGACTCCATTGGTCGATCAGCCGGCCGTACTCGAACGCGGGCCGGTGGGTGCAGCCGCCGGGCCAGTAGCCGGCGTTCACCTCGAGCCCGATCCCGGCGATCCCCAGGTCGGCCCGCACGAGCGCGTCGGCGTAGTGCCAGGGCGCCAAATCTTCGTCCCCGCCGGCGAGATACTCGCCCCAGGGCTGGTCGAACGACACGACGGTCGGCGTCCGCGGATCGAGTTGCCGCACCGTTTGCACCGCCTGAGCGACGAGGTTGAGCTTTCGCTCCTCGTCGAGCGACAGCACCCGGCCGCTGCTCACTCGCGAGGCGACGTGCCACAAGTGCACTCGCCCCACGTACCGCGACACGACCGCCCGCACGTGATCCAAGAGGACTCGATCGAGCGTTTCGTCGTTCCCCTCCCACAGCACCATCCAGTCGGGGATGCCGCGGTCGTCCATCTGCAGGAGCGGTCCCGCGGCCACCTTGAGCCCCGCGGTCTGGCACCATGAGAGTTGTTCGTCGGTGACGCGCCAGTCGCGGCGCCCCTCGGCCAGTTCGATTTGCCGCCACGCGACCGGCAGTTGAGCGATTGTGCAGGCGTCGACGACCTGCCGGCGCGTCTTCACGCTGGGAGTCGTCGTGCCGAGCGTCACCCCCAGCAAGGTCCCCGCGGGGGTTTGCCGTTGGCGGGCTGCGAGGGTTTGCTCGGCGTAGCTCTTGACCAGTTCGACCGACACGGCGAGCGCTTCGGCAATTGCGGCGTTGGCGGCCAGGCTGGCGGCGGGGTCGCGCTGATTGGTGGCGGCAAGGCCGAATTGCCGCGTCGCGGACCGCAGCCGCTGCAGCATGTCGGGCGGGGGGACCAGCCCCATGAACTCCCAGATGAACAGCCGACTGCGGAGCCGGTGGATGAGCCCGCGGGCGAGTTCGACCTCGAGCAGGTACGGCTCGCTCCGTTCCATGAGCGTGCTGGTCGACAGCAACCGGCGTCCCGCGCCGGTCACTTCCCAGGGGACGTACACGTAGCCCGACTCGTCGACCGCTCGCTCGACGACCAGTACGTCCCCCTCGAACCGGGCGTGGGTGGCCCAGGGGATGTCGTCCCCCCCCGCGACGAAGATGCGCGCCAGCGATTCCGGCGCAAGACGGTTCCGGTCGTGCAGACGAAACCGCAATTGTCCCATCGGGGCGCCTCGCCGAAGATCGGGGTCGCAGCCGGGCGTCAGCGCCCCACTGTCGCCCGCCGCCGCAAAAACCTCTGGCCCTGAGGCGATTTTAGCGGCCTCAAGGACCGCTCACAAGCGCGCCGCCGGGCCGGTAGTGATACACCTTTTGCGGTCTTGGAAGGGTGCCTGGGGTCGCAGCGCAGCGGAGCCCCCAGGGGATCCCCTGGGGGCTCACTTCGTTCGACCCCAGCCACCCATCAATTTGGCGAATGGTATCACTACCGCCGGGCCCCTGCGTACGGGACTCCAAAGCGAGCGGGGCGCAAGCCCCTGCTTGAGGAGCCGGAGACTCCACACCGTCGAACGGATTTCCTGAGCGAACTGTTCTGCTGAACGGGAGGCTCGCTCCCCCCGCTCGCCGGGTGCGTTGCGCAGGGCCTGCTGGCGACGGCCGGGGTGCGGTATATTCGGCCCCCAGAGGCGCGCCGCCTCGATTGCTTCTGTGAACCAGTGACTGCCGACGACGCCTGCTCATGCTTGTCTCCACGACCAACCTGCCGAATCTCCCCTGTCGTCGCGGCAAGGTGCGCGACGTGTACGACCTGGGGAACGAGCTGCTCTTGGTGAGCACCGACCGCATCAGCGCGTTCGATTGGGTGCTCCCCACCCCCATTCCCGACAAGGGGCGGGTCCTGACCACGCTGAGCAACTGGTGGTTTACGCACTTGGGCGTGCCGCACCATCTGGTGGAGACCGACGTCGCCCGCATGCGGCTTCCCGCGGAGGGGGATCGCGAGGTCCTCGCCGGGCGGAGCGTGTTGGTCAAGAAGACCCGCGTCGTGCCGATCGAGTGCGTTGCGCGCGGCTATCTCGCCGGCAGCGGATGGAAGGAGTACCAGCAGTCGGGCACGGTGTGCGGCGTCGCGTTGCCCCCGGGGTTGCGCGAGTGCGAGAGGCTGCCCGAGCCGATCTTCACCCCGGCCACGAAGGCGGAGCAGGGCGAGCACGACGAGAACATCTCGTTCGATCGCATGTGCGAGATCGTCGGCGGGTCGCTGGCCGAGGAGCTGCGCAGCCGCACGCTCGATCTCTACCGTCGCGGCGCCGCGCACGCCGAGAGCGTGGGGATCTTGCTGGCGGACACGAAGTTCGAGTTCGGCTTGCTTTCCGACCCCGAGCACGAACCGGCGGAGCGAGCCGGCTCGTCCCCGAGCACGGCGGACTTCGCCAATCTCATCCTGATCGACGAGGCGATGACCCCCGACAGCTCGCGATTCTGGCCCGCCGCCGGCTACGCCCCGGGTCGCAGCCAACCGTCGTTCGACAAGCAGTTCGTCCGCGACTGGCTCAGCACGTGCGGCTGGGACAAGAACAGCCCTCCGCCCGAGCTTCCCGCGGAGATCGTCGCCGGGACGCGGGCCAAGTACGTCGAAGCATGCGAGCGGATCACGGGGCTGCCGTTCGCATGAACATCAGGTCCATGATCGCGTGGAATCGCGAAACTCGCCTTCGGCGATTTGTTTTCTTGCTGCTGGGATACTGCGGGTTCTTGCTCTCGAGCAATTCCGCATGGTTATTCGCCTTGAATTGGAGACTCTAGGCAATAGCAAAACAATCAACGTGGCTTTCGCGGCGTCTCACCTAACGCCAGCCGAAGTTGTCGAGCGAGTCGCCGCCGCCATGTTTGCACGTGATGATGCGCTCAATTTGCAATCGAGCCACCAGCGAGTCAGCCTCGGCGAGTTGGCAATACTCGCATCGCAAGCCGGCCCGTTCGCGCACGATCCGGCGCGTCGCTTCGTTCATGGCGAAGGCGAAGCTGGATCGGAGAGCCTGCGAACGCCTGCTTTAAGCACGGCCAGGAAGCGATTCGCTTGGGCGTAGCCTTCGTACTCGGCCTGCTCTTCGGGCGTCAGATCGCCGTTGTTCGCCTTCACAGCCAATTCGGCAATCCGAGCTTGAAGCCGAGTATCGCCGTGGAAGTTGGCGATCTGGTCGGCCTGCTCGGGACTGAGCAGGCTGAGGATGGGATCGACGGTGCGATGAAAGGCATCGGCGGCGACGAGGGATGCGTCCATGGCCGAATTCTAGGGCGTCTCGAACGGCTGCGGCAAGGTTATCAGACCGGCGAAGCAAGGCTTTGCCTATTCCGCCTCGGCCTCCTAGAGTAAACTCAAGGTTTGCTCGCCTTGCGGCGGCCGGGAGGGGGGCGTACTCTTCCGGCCCGTTGTCGATTCGGCCGCTTGCGCGCCCATTTAGCCCTGGGTCCAATGACCCGGGGCTAGGTGACCCTTCGTCGTTTCATCCGCCATTCCCCCCTCCGCCTTCCCCCTTTGCGTTGATGCTTCGTTACTGGACCGCCGGCGAATCCCACGGCAAGACACTGCTGGCCCTCATCGATGGCTTCCCCGCTGGGGTGACTGTCGACGAGGCGCCGATCAACGTCGAGCTGCGCCGACGCCAGGGGGGGTACGGTCGCGGCGGGCGGCAGCGGATCGAAACCGACACGGTCGACGTGCGGACCGGCGTCTGGCACGGCGTGACCCTCGGCAGCCCGATCGCGCTGGAGGTCGTTAATCGCGACTACAAGCTTGAGCGACTGGAGGACCTCCCGCGCCCCCGCCCTGGGCACGGCGATCTCACCGGCGCGGTGAAGTACCTCGGCAGCATCCGCGGCATTCTCGAACGAGCCAGCGCCCGCGAGACGGCCGTGCGCGTCGCCGCAGGGGCGCTCGCCAAGCAGTTGCTCGCGCCGTTTGGGATCGAGGTGTTCGGCTTCGTTGCCGAAGTGGGGCCCGAGAAGATCGAGCCGATCGCCGGCACGCTGGCCGAGTGGCGCGCGATCCGCGACGCCAGTTCCGTCTACGGCCTCAACCCGGCGCGCGACAAGCCGATCGAACAGCTCATCGACCAAGTCGGCAAGGAGGGGGACACCCTCGGCGGGGTCGTCGAGGTGCAGGTCCACGGCTTGCCGTTCGGCCTGGGGACCCACGCCCAGTGGGATCGCAAGCTCGACGGCAGGCTCGCCCAGGCGGTCATGGCGGTGCAGGCGATCAAGGGGGTCGAGATCGGGCTGGGGTTCGAGGCGGCCCGCCGCCGCGGCTCGCAGGTGCACGACCCCATTCACTACGACGAGTCGAAAAAGCACACCCCTACGCTTGGCTACCAGCGGCCCACCAACAACGCCGGCGGGCTGGAAGCGGGCATGACCAACGGCCAGCCGCTGGTGATCCGCGCCGCGAAAAAGCCGATCAGCACGCTCCGCAAGCCGCTCGCGTCGATCAATCTCGATACGAAGGAAAGCGAAGAGGCGAGTTACGAGCGAAGCGACGTCTGCGCGATCTCCGCGGCGAGCGTGATCGTCGAGAACGTCGTGGCGTTTGAGATCGCCGTCGCGCTGGTCGACAAGTTCGGCGGCGACAGCCTCGCAGAGATGCAAGCGCGGTACAAGCTGTTCCTGGAAATGGCGGCGGAGCGATGAGGAAATGACCAATGATCAATTCCCAATGACCAATGCAGAAGAGTTTATCTTCAAATCCTTGGTCATTGGGATTTGGTCATTGGTCATTCCCGATCGACTTTGAAAAAAGTTTGACTTTGAAACGTTCGCAAGACGCGGACGAGTAATTCGTATCACGCGAAACACGGATGTTCTCGCTTCACGAAACCGACCGCAAACGGATTTGCCGCGGCGCGTTCTTCGCGCTCTGCGTGGCGCCGACGTGCGTCGTCGCGGCGTGGATCGGGGCCAAGCTGCGGCCCGGCGGCGACGGGCGCACGGCGGCGATGGTCGAAGCGCGGCTGCTCACTCCGACGGTTGTTGACGCCGCCGACGAGCCGCGGCCGGGTGTGACCCGCTGCGGCTCGCTCGCGCTGTCCGACGGGACGACCGGTGCGACGCTCGCCTCCCTGGAGCGGCTCCTCACGCAGCGTCTTGCGGGGCGGCAGTCGCTCCATGTCGCGCGGCTCGAACTTCCCGTCCCTGGCTTGGCCGCTTTGGCAACGGCCGCGGAACGCTGGTTGGCCGACGAAACGCTCGTCGGCGACGCGGCGATCGACGAACTGACGATCGTCGGCGGGGGCGAACCCGTCGCCAACCCGGACTCGATCCGGCGTCCAAGCACGAGCGCTGAGCGGCCTTCAGAGCGGGCGGCGTCGCATGCGCTTGCGTGGTCCTTGCAGGACGTGCGAGTGCGGTTGGATTGCAGCGAGAGCGACGGCGCGCCGCAGCGGCGGCTGACCATCCTCGGCCGCGTCGCCGACGACGGTCGCGTCGCCGCCGACGCGGCCATCGTGAAGCTCACGGTCGTGCGACGCATCGATGTGGCAGGCCAAGCTGCGATTGTGCTGGCCCTCGACGCCCCGGCGGGCGAACTCCCCGGGTGGGTCGTGGCCGACGTGCGCTGGCCGCTGGCAAGCTGGCCGGCGGCCCGGCTGAGCGGCGTGTGGAACTGGAACGTCGTCGATGGACGGTTGCAGTCGGGCACGTTTGCCGGATCGGCGGGTCCGCTCGACGTGCGGCGCATCGTGCCGGCGACTTCGGTTCATCGCTGTTCGGGAACGGTTCGGCTCTCCGATGCGACGTTGCGATGGAGCGCCGCCGGGGTCGAATCGCTCGCCGGCGCCGTCGAATCGGACGATCTTGCGGCAAGCGTCTCGATTCTCCGCGCGGCGCTTCAATCGCTCTCGTGCACTTTGGCAGCGGGAGCGACGATTGGCGACGCGGGCGACGACGACGGCGCGTTGATCGAGTTCGATCGCTTCGAGTGCATCTTTCAGTTCGACGAGACGGGGCTCACTGCGTGGGGCGGGCGGTCTCCGGACGCGACGCGCAGCCGGGCCCTCGCCACGCGCGACGGCCGGCCTTGGCTCATGGAGCCGATGTACGAGCAGGTCTTCGCCGGCTCGTGGGTGCAGTTTCTGTTGCCGCCAGGGGGGAGTTGGCTCCCCGCGACTCGCGAGGCGATCGACGCGGCCGCCCGCTTGCCGCTCCCAGCCGCGGCGGAACCACGGTGACGTTCGGAGCGTGTCGTTTGGTCGCGAGCTGATGTGCGTCAGAGCGACGGCGCTGGACGTCGGCAATCAAACGGCCGACTTCTCGCAGCGCTCTACTTCGACAGGATCTCGACGACCCCGTCGCCGGGGCGAAAGGTGTCGCCGGCGCGGCGGCCGAGTTGGTTGCCGCGGACGGCGGCGGCTTGGGCGGCCAGAAATCTCGCGGCGGGCGAAGCGCCGCGGGCGATCAGGTCGGCAAGTCCGCGCTCGGCCGCGTCGAGATCGCCTCGCTCGAACGCAGCCAGCGCCGCGGCGTAGCGTTCGATGTCGTCACGCACCCGCTGCTCGTCGGCGGCCCGTTGCACCGCGATCAGCTCCAGCGGTTGTTCCAGCCCGGGGAGCCGCGCCGTGCAGAGGCGGTGGGTGGTGAACTCCCCCGTGAGTCGCTGTCGCACGGCCGCGGTCGCCACCAGCGGAACGTCGAGCTGCTTGCTGGCCGACTGCACACGGCTGGCGATGTTCATCGCGCTGCCGCGGGGGCCGTACTTGAAGCGGCGTCGCGTCCCGGCGTTGCCGACCTGAACGACTCCGGTGTGGATCCCCACGCTCAGTTCCAACGGCAGGCCGATCCGCTCAGTCCAGGTGGCGGCGATCGCCGGCATCTCTTCGAGCATGGCCAGCCCGGCGCCGCAGGCGAGATCGGCGTGGTGCGGCTGTTCGAGGGGCGCATTCCACATCGCGGCCAGACCGTCGCCGTAGTAGTCGACGACCACCCCCTCGTGCCGCAGTACCGCGTCGGAGAGGAGTTCCATAACGTCCCCCAACAGCGCAAAGGCGGTTTCGGGGGGGAGGCCCTCGGCGATTGCCGTGAACCCGCGCAAGTCGGCGAACAGCATCGTCGCCTCGCACGACCGGCCGGCCAGCAGCTCGGGCTCGCGCAGCAGCCGCTCGACCGTCGCGGGAGCGAAGGTTTGCTCCAGCAGCACGCGCCAATCGTCGTCGGCGCTACGCAGAACGCGGTTGCGGATGGTCGCGGCGGACATAGTGCGTGGCAATTCCAGGGAGCGATTCCAGGAATACCGGCGAGCCCAGGCGTCCTCGTCCGGGGCGACTCGACCGTTTCCAACCAAGTATCCGTCGCCCCTGTCGGCCACGGGGGCGGAACCCGACGGCCGGCGCCCAGAAGCCCGGCGCGGCGCCGGCAACGTCGACGCGACCCGCACCATCGGAACAGGGCGAGCGAGACCGGGGCCAAGGGGCCGGCGCGGTCGATGGGGGCGAGAGACGGACGGTGCGGCCGCCGTTGCGAGCATTGCGCTGCTGCGATCCTTTCGCCGTCTCCTTGGCGCCCACAATCAAACGACCCCCGTCCCTGCGATGTCCCTCGACGCCTCGACTGTGAGCATGCTGACCGGCGCCGCGATGCTCGGCGGGGCGACGCTTCGCGTCGCCGGCGAGGCGACGAAGCTCTGGCTCCGCGAACGGAGCGCCGCGGCGTCGACCGAACAGCGGCGCGATCGGTTCGCCGACCGACTGGATGCCGCGCTGGCCGTCGCTCGGGCGGGCAACCCCGCGTTCAAGGCGTGGGTCGGCACGCGCAGCTTTCGCGTCTCGGCGGTCGTCGAGGAGACCCGCGACTGTCGCAGCTACTACCTGATTCCTGAGGACGGTCGGTCCTTGCCGCGGTTCGCCCCGGGACAGTACCTGACGTTCCATCTGCCGACGTCGCCGCACGAGCCGCCGACGGTGCGGTGTTACTCGCTCTCCGAGCGGCCGCGGGACGACTACTACCGCGTAACGGTGCGACGCGTGCCGGCGCCCGCCGACCGGCCGGATCTGTCGCCGGGGCGGGCGAGTTGTTATTTTCACCGCGAGGTCCACGCCGGCTCGCGGCTTGAGGTCGAGGCCCCGCAGGGCGCGTTCTTTCTCGACCCCGCCGACGAGGCGCCGGTGGTGCTCGTCGGCGCGGGAATCGGCGTGACGCCGGTGCTCAGCATGGCCGCGGCGCTGGCGTACGCGCAGGACCCGCGGGAGGCGTATGTTTTCGCCGGCTTTCGCAACAGCCGCGAGCATCCGTTTCGCACGCGGCTGGCCGACTTGGCTCGGCAGTCCCCCCGATTGCGGCTCCACACGGTCTACTCGCGCCCGCTGCCGGTCGATCGTCGCGGACAAGACTTCGACGCCCTGGGGCGGATCGATTTGGCCTGCCTGCAGCGGAATCTGCCGTCGAACAACTTTCGCTATTACCTGTGCGGCCCCGGGCCGTTGATGGAGGAGCTCGTCCCCGCGCTCGTCGCCTGGGGCGTGCCGATCGAGCACATCCGCTACGAGGCGTTCGGCCCGGCGAGCATCCGCGGCTTGGGTTCCGCCACGGCGACCGATCCTTGCACCGTCGAGTTCGTGCGGAGCGGCCGAACTCTGCGGTGGCAGGGCGCCGAGCCGTCGCTCCTTGCGCTCGCGGAGCAGGGGGGGGTGCGGCTTGAGTCCGGGTGCCGTGCGGGGAGCTGCGGGCAGTGCCGCGTCGCGCTGTTGGCGGGGCGGGTCGAACATGCCAAACCGCCGGGCGTCGAACTGCTCGACGGCGAATGCCTCGCCTGCATCGCCCGCCCGGCCGGGGACGTCACGATCGACGCGTGAGCGGACGCCGCCCGAGCGCGCACCGTGACCTAAGCTTGCAAAACTCTCTGCGCGCTGGTTCGTCGGAGCGACCCCTATGACCCGCAAGATCAAACCGTTTCGCGTGATCGGGGCGATGGCCGCGATTGCGCTGTTGGCGCTGGTGTGCGCGGTCGCCTCCCACGGGGCCGAAGGGGCCTTTCAGGACGAGCAAGGATTCGTCCGTTGCGACCCGGCGAAGACCGTGGGCGCCGAGGCCTGTGCGAAGTGCCATCAGAACGAAGTGAACGTGTGGCAGACGACGCCCCACTTCGCCACGTTCGATTCGCTCCATCGCAAGCCCGAAGCGAAGGCGATCGCCGACAAACTGGGGCTTCGCAGCGTCAAACGCAACGACGTCTGCACGAAGTGCCATTACACATGCCAAGAGGAAGACGGCCGGCAGCGGATCGTCGCGGGGGTCTCGTGCGAGTCGTGCCACGGCGGGGCCCGTGATTGGATCGACCTCCACGCCGACTACGGCGGACCGAACGTGACCAAAGCGATGGAATCGACCGAGCATCGCCAGCAGCGGCTCGCGGCCAGCGTCGCCGCGGGGATGAACAACCCGGCGAATCTGTACCTCGTCGCCCGGCAGTGCCTGGCGTGCCACACATCGCCGGACGAGAAGCTGGTGAACGTTGGGGGCCACGCCGCGGGGACCAAAGACTTCGAACTGGTCGCGTGGTCGCAGGGGATGATCCACCACAACTTCCTGGCGAGCGACGGAAAGTCGCTCGTGCCATCGACTCCCGAGCGATTGCGGGTGATGTTCGTCGTCGGCGTGTTGGCGGACTTGGAAGCGAGTCTGCGCGCCACCGCCGCGGCCACCGAGAAGGCGACCTACGGCGTGACCGCCGCCCAGCGAGCCGCTGCGCAAAAAAAACGCCTGTACCAAATTGCCGAATTGACCGACAATCCGCAGATCGAGGCGGCCTTGGCGGCGGCCTTGGAGGTGCAGTTGAAGTTGAACAACGGCCCCGCGCTCGTCGCCGCGGCCGAGACGATCTCGCAAGCTGCGCTCCAGTTCGCCGCGACCGCCGACGGCACGACGCTCGCCGCGCTCGACCCGCTGCTGCCCCCGCCGGCGGCGTACAAGCGGCAGGCCACGACCGGGAGCCGATGAGCGGACCGCGCGAGCCGCCGGCGCCGCACGCGACGGGCCTCAAGCAATCAACCTTCCTTGCTCGCCGGGATTGAGTGCGCCGCCAAGCGCTCGCTGCCCGTCGCCGCACACTCCTCCCTCCCGGCCATGGAAGTCGCCGTCGCTCGCCCGCAGCGTTGGGATCAGCCGTTCGGAGCCGGGCTGCGCGAGACGGACGTCGAGCACCTGCTCGAGGTCGAGCCGTTCCGTCGGATCGACCCGACCGCATTTCCCCCGTCGTTGCCGCTCAGCGAGATCCTGCGCAACGACTGCCGGCTCGTTCGCTGCCAGCCGGGGGACGTCGTCGTTCGCGAGGGGGACTACGGCCACAGCGCCTTCGCCGTGCTTCGCGGCCAGGTTCGGGTGATCGTCGCGGGGCTGGGGAAAGCGCTGCTCGAACGCACGCCGCCTCCTGCGCCGAATTGGCGTTCGTTGCTCGCCGCG
This sequence comes from Pirellulales bacterium, assembly GCA_019636345.1. Lineage (NCBI taxonomy): Bacteria > Pseudomonadati > Planctomycetota > Planctomycetia > Pirellulales > Pirellulales bacterium. The sequence continues at coordinate 613,098 of JAHBXQ010000003.1, forward strand.
GCGTGGCGCCGACCGCGGCTGCCTGAGATGCGCGACTCGCCCGGGATTTCCCCCAACGACGTCCGCTTGCGGCGCTCCGCGGACGACGCCTCTGCGCCTCTCCGCGTGTTCGTGCAGGACTTGCCGCGAATCCTCCAGGGAACCAACTCGGTCGTTTTGGGCGTCGGCGAGATGTTCGGCGAGCTCGCCGCCTTGACCCGCAGCCAGCGGACCGCCACGGTGATCGCCGAGGACGACGCGGTTCTGTTGGAGATTCGCTGGCAAGGGCTCCGCGACCTCATGCGGCGGACCGACGAACTGCGGCGGCACGTCGAGCGGCTGTACCGCGAGAACAGCCTGCGGGTCCACCTGCGCGAAACGCCGCTGTTGGCCGATCTCTCTCCCGAGCAACTCGAGCGCGTCGCCGACGCGACGGCGTTCGAGACGCACGGCGAGTTCGACTGGCAGAGCACGTACCAAGCGACCGTCGCCCGCCGATTCGGCGACGCGATTGTCGACGAGCCGTTGATCGCCGAGGAGGGGTTGCCGTGCGACGGGCTCATCCTGATCCGCAACGGTTTCGCTCGGCAGAGCCGCAGCTACGGGGCCGGACACCGCACGACGGCGTACCTGGGGCGCGGGCAAGCGTTCGGCCTGGGCGAAGCACTCGAAACCGCCGCCGGCCTGCCGACTGCGTGGGACTCCTCGCTTCGGGCGTTGGGCTACGTCGACGTGCTGCGGATCCCGGCGTCGGCGCTTGCGCAACTGGTGCTTCCGTTCGTCTCCTCGGCAAGGGTCGAGACGCTGCTGGCCGAGGCCCAGCAGAATCGCCGCGCCGCCAGTTGGACCGCGACCCCGGCCGAGCGAGTCGATCAGGGGCTGTTGGAACTGCTCGTCGATCGGCGACTCGTGAACGGTCAGCACGCCATGCTGATCGATCTCGACCGCTGCACGCGATGCGACGATTGCGTCCGAGCCTGTGCGGCGACCCACGACAACAACCCGCGATTCGTGCGGCAGGGGGTTCGCCAGGGTCCGTTCATGGCGGCCAACGCGTGCATGCATTGCGTCGACCCGGTCTGCATGATCGGCTGCCCCACCGCGGCCATCCATCGGGATCCGGCGACCGGCGTGGTGCGGATCGACGACCCGACCTGCATCGGCTGCGCGACGTGCGCCAACAGTTGCCCCTACGAGAACATCCGCATGGTCGAGATCCGCGACCGCCGCGGGGCGCTGTACACCGACGAGCAAACGGGCCAGCCGCTCGCCAAAGCGACCAAGTGCGATCTCTGCACGGGTCTGCCCGGCGGCCCGGCGTGCCAGCGCGCTTGCCCGCACGATGCGCTCCTGCGGTTGGATTTGGGCAACCTGGGCGAACTGTCGCGGTGGGCCTCGCGCTGAAGTTCGCCGTGCGGCCTGCGCACCGCGACTCGCTGCCGCCCTCGCCTTCGCCGCGGCGGCAAAAACCGGTACGCTAGCGACCCGCGGTTCGGGCGGGTCGCGCGGTGACGACCACGGCGCTCGAACCTTGTCGCGCCTGCGCCCCGCCGTTGCCCCCGATGCGCTACTTCGTTCGCCGCCGATTGACCAACGCCGCCGTGACGCTGGCGGCGCTGGGGCTCGTGACGTGGCAAACCCGCCGGCTGGAATTGGCGCTGCGCCCCTCGGCGTTCTTCACGGGTTGGATCCTGCTGGCGATCGTGGCGTTCTGTGCGCTCTACAACATACGCAAACGGTTCCCTGCGCTTCCGATCGGCTCGAGCGCCGCGTGGTTGCAGGGGCACGTCTATGCGGCGCTGGCGTCGGCCGGCGTGCTGGCGCTGCACGCCCCGCTGCGTTGGCCGAACGGCTGGCTCGAGGGGACGCTGTTCGCCCTCTACGCGGCGACCATGCTCAGCGGCGCGGTCGGCCTGTACTGGACCCGCACGTTGCCCCGCCGCTTGAGCCGCGTCAGCGAGGAAGTGATCTACGAACGCATCCCGATGCTTCGCGGGCAACTGCGCGACCGCGCCCACAACGCGGTTCTTACGGCCGTAAAGACCGCCGGGGCGACGACCCTGGGCGAGTTCTACCGCGATCGGCTGCACGACTTTTTCGAGCGCCGCCGCGGGTGGGGATACCGGCTCTATCCCACGATGACCCGCCGCAAGCTGCTGTTGGCCGAGCTGACCGAGGCGACCCGCTACTTCACCGACGCCGAGCGCGAGATCGCCGAGCACCTGTTCTCGCTGGTGCGGCGGCGCGACGAACTCGACTTTCACGAATCGCTGCAGTGGCGCCTGCGAGCGTGGTTGTTCGTCCACATCGGCCTGACGTTGCCGCTGCTGCTGACCGCGGCGCTGCATGCCTGGCTGGCCCACGCGTACGACGGGAGCGGCGCGTGAGGTTCACGCTCAACAACCTCGAAGACTCGCCGTACGATCGGCCGCATCAGCCGTGGCGGTGCGGGCTGTCGCACGAAGGAGAGCCGTGCCCGGCGGGCCCGACGGACCGCGGGGCGTGCCCCGGCGCCTCGGCCTGCCGGCCCGTGCGCGACGGCGATCGGTGGCTCTGCAATCGCAGCCCCCTGCGCGGCGGGCCGTGTTCCGAGGGCCCCGGCCCGCAGGGGGAGTGCGCGATCGCGTATCGCTGCACCCCGTTTCGCTCGCTCCGTTCGCGACGAGGGCAGCTCGTCTCCGCGGCGGCCGTGGCGGCGCTGGGGGCGCTCTTGATCCTGCTGGCGGCCGACTGGCGGCGCGAGGCGATCGCCCCCGGGCCGTTGTCGGTTCATCACGCCCAGTTGCTCACAGGCGCGCGTGCGGCCGAGCGGTGCGCGGCATGCCACGCTGCCGGCGGGGGGCTGATCGTGCCGGCGTCGGCCGCGGCGGGGATCGCCGGAGCGGCCGCCGCGCCGACGCAAACCGCGCTCTGCATGGCGTGTCACGACAAGCGCCTCGCCCCGCAGCACGCAACCGCGGCCCATACGCTCGACCCGGTCTCGCTGCCGCGGGCTGTCGGCGGCGCCCCGCGCCGCGATCCCGACGAGCCGATCGCCTGCAGCGCATGCCACCGCGAACACCAAGGGCGCGATCACGACCTGAGGGCGATCGCCGGCGCCGCCTGCCAAGCATGTCATGCCGTGCGCTACGACAGCTTCGCCGGCGCCCACCCCGAGTTCGCCGATTGGCCCTACAGGCGTCGCACGCGGATCGCGTTCGACCACGGCTCGCACCACGCGAAGCACTATCCCGAACAGCGGCGCGAGTTCGCCTGCGCCGCCTGCCACCAGCTCGACTCCGCCGGCGGTCGGATGACGACTCACGGTTACGACGCTGCCTGCCGCGAGTGCCACGACGCGGGGATCGCCACGAGCCTGGCGCCGGGGATCGCCGTGTTCGCCCTGCCGACGCTCGACGTCGACGCCTTGGCCGAAGCGGGGCACGACGTCGGCGATTGGCCCGACGACGCCCAGGGCGATTTCGACGGCCCGCTCTCCCCGGCGGCCAAGCTGCTCGTCGCGGCCGACCCCCAAGGGGCGGCCGGGTTGGCCGTGTTGGGGCCGCGGTTCGATTTCTACGACCTCGATCCCGAGGACGACAAGCAACTCGCCGCGGCGGCGCAGGTCGTCGGGGCGTACAAGCGAGCGCTCGGCCAGATGGCGGCAGGCGGCACGGTCGAAGCCCTCGTCCCCGGCTTGGCGCCCGCAGCCGCGCGGGCTTGGCTCGCGCGACTTCTTCCTGACGCCGTCGCGCCCGACTCCGTCCCTGCGGCCGCGACCTCTGCGACCGACCTCCCGGCCGCGCGCGCCCTCGGCCCGCTCGGCGCCTGGGAGTTCGACGACGCGGCGCTCGTCATCCGCTACCGCGCGAGCGGCCATGCCGACGCCGCGCTCGTCGCGTGGTTCGAGGCCCTCGCGGCCGCCGCCAGCGACGACCGCGCTGCGCTGGCCGACCCGCTTCTCCGTGATCTCGTCAAGCCGACCGCCCCGGGCCAATGCGGCAGTTGCCATAGTCTGGAGCGCGACCCCGCGGGCAGGCTGGCGGTGCAGTGGCGAGCCGACCAGGGCCAGCGCACCGGCGCCGCGTCCCTCACCCGCTTCTCGCACGCTCCCCACATGACCCAACCCGAGCTGCGCGATTGCCAAGCCTGCCATCAACTCGCCGCCGGCGTCGCGACGACCAGCTACGCCCACGACGACCCGACGGCCTTCACCCCCGGCTTCGCCCCGCTCGCCAAGGCCGACTGCGCCGCCTGCCATCGCCCCCAAGCCGCAGGCAGCAGTTGCACGCAGTGCCATCGATATCACGGCAGCGCGAGTCGGTCACCGTGAGCGGTGCGCCAGCAGTGAGCGGCCGAGGGACGGGGAGCGTGTCGTCATTTTGCCGGCGAGCAAAACTCCATCATTATCTCGTGCAAAACTCCGGGCAGCGGGGCGGGGGAGACTTTGCCGAACGTGTTGGGGGCCAACGTCTTGCGCGCCGGGACGCCGATCGCGGGGCGGCTGATTTTGCTGGCAAAACTCGCGGCGGGCGAGCAAAACTCGCGCCCCGTCGCGGGTCGTCGCGGGTCGTTTTCCACGCGCGACGGCGTCGTGGGCGACGGCGAATCGCGCGGCTGGCAGGATCTGTTCTACGCGATGCGGCGGCCCATTTTCTAGCGGAATCCTGCGGGGAATTGAGGGGACGATTCCGGCCTTGTCGCGCCCCCCAGGGTAGCACCGGTTGTCCTCAACCGGTGCGCAACCAAGAAGCATCCCTCACCCCCGGCCGGTTCCAACATCACGCGACTGGCCGGTTTTGAAATGCTCGGTGACATCCAAGGAATCCCCTTCAAAGACGGAATCCAACTCGAACAAGACGCCGCCTGATTCACGAGCCGTCCACAACTATTGACGCGGCGGCAAAAAGTCCTCTGCGCAGAGGCTAGGCATATGATCTTGTGGTGTGCTCGAACAGTATGACTCAACATCAAGTGGTGATCGATCGTTGCAACTACTTTTTGCCGCCGCGTCAACTATTGACAATATCTCTGGAAAATTGTGGAGACAGTAATCCACATTCAAGGAATCACGGCCTCGTTGAGCACTTGTGGAATTATCGTCCGCTGATGCCTTGCCTCACTTTCAGCCTCGATGTGCGTCCACAGCTCAATCAGGCAACGACATTCCGAGACGGCAATTCTCTCAATTCGGTTCAATAGCCGATTATCTGCGGTGTGGCCGTAAATGAGATAGATGGCCCGCTGGTATCTAACGTCGACTACGAACCGTGACAGTGTCCTAATATCCTTCCGAATATGCTTGGCCTTAAGCCCCTTGGAGACCTTTACTTCAATGATTGCGGCATTGCCCCGCATGTCGCCGGGGGTATGCACCAACAAATCGGGTATGCATCTGTCGGCCTCAAGGTCCTTAAGTATCGGGTGGTTCCGCTTGTCTACTTCACCGCCTAGGCTGTAGTCACACCCCTCCGGCCATCGCAGCCGCAATTGGTGATATAGCTCATAGCAGTAAACCCGTTCGCGGGACACCGCTGGCCCGCCATCAATGGGGAGTAGAAAATAATCAGCGTGGATTGCCTCCGTGGCCGCCGCCAGAATGTCATTTAACTCCCTCATGACCACAGTCCTGCAATTCAAGGAGCGGTAACTTGCCTATCGAAGCCAACGTGCATGCGTACTTCCGCTCGATTTCCTCTGAATTGGCAAGCAAGGCCGACAGAATCCGCCAGTTGATAGGAGATTCTCATTTTCTATCTGACGGGCACCACAAGGAATACCTACTTCAAAGCGTCTTTGAGCGGTTTCTTCCGGCTGGCTACCTATGCTCCAGAGGGTTCGTCGTTCGTGACAGCCAATTGAAGATGCGGAGCAAAGAACAGGACTTGCTAATTGTCGATACCAGGAGGCACGCACCGCTGTTCAGAGAATCGGGTGTGATCGTAACCTTCCCGGAAAACGTCCGGGCGGTAGTCTCTGTGAAGAGCACCCTTACTTCAGCCGCAGTCGACGACGCACTACAGGGCTTGGCGTCGATCCCAAACATTCCTTCGGCAACTCCCTTCTGGCGTGGCGTATTCGGATTCCGATTGGATTCAGCGTGGGAAGCCAAGCCATACATCTTTATTGCACCACGCGCATCCACGCTATAGTGACGAATACAAGATTGATGCCAAACGCGATGGAAATCCAAACTGCCGCCAGCTCGACATGCCGGAATGCCTGAGCCCCTAAGAAATCTGGAATCTGCGTCCATTCTCCGGCAAATCTGCCATTGTCAAACTGATCGACTGCTTCGCGATTGATCAATCCGTTCAAGTCGAACTCTCGGTAATGGCTTAGAATGGCGAGTTTTCCTAGGCCGGTGGCAAAAGAACAAAGTGGATACGTACCAAGCATCCCGCATAGATTTGATACGAACAGCAAAGCCAACAGGAAATCTAATCTGGACGGACGTTGTGATTGATTCACTGTTTGCATCCTTCACGCATGGCCTTGCGATCGCGCATGACTTTCGGACAGCGGCGGGGCTTGAGTTTACGCGGCAAAGGGGACAATCGACGATGTTGATTGACTCCGCCCAGTCGGGTGGCGCCGACGTGACGCCCGTGCGACTTGCCACGTGCCTCGGTCTTGGTCTATCGCCACCCGACCGGCGCCTCCGCATTGTACCACTCGCCTCCGCGGGATTCTGCCGAAAACGTGGGCCGCGGCATCGTCGAGAATGAACGCAAGGGGCGGCGCGGCGCCATGAGCGGACGGCGCTAGCCGCCGGTGGACGGTTGGCGCGGCTTGGTGCTTTGACGCGGTCCAGAATGCTTGAGTTGACGTAGCGCGTGATTGCGCTTCATCGGGGGCTAGCGCCCAATGCCACTCACGTTGGGCTTTGGGACTGCGCGGGGGGGCGGGCTCCGTGCACTCTGCGATTCACAGCCCGTGAGTCCTCAACCGGTGCGCAAGCAAGAAGCATCCCCCCACCGTCGCCCCAACCTGGAGCGCCGCGTGGCAACGGGATGCCTCTTGCGGCTGCGCCGTGGGAGGTTGAGGACAACCTGGGCTACCCCTGGATCGCCTGGCGCAACGCCTCGGCGACCAGCGTTGCCCATATGTTGCGTAGGGGATTGCCCCCTGAAATTATCAATTCCCTTGCTTCAACGGGGCTAGCTCTCTCAAAATACGGGGATTGCTTTACGGCCGCAGCGATTGTCGGGTAGGTTCACGCACGGAACACTTGGAGGGCTTCTCATGCGATGGTTACTGGTTGTGTTCGCTATAGCAGCAGGTTGGTCACAAGTTAACGCCGAGGAGACAGAGTCGGTAACGATCCCATTGGAGAAGGTTTGGGGATTACGCATTCCGAACACTCGCGACTTGACCAGCCTCAATGAGGCAAAAAACAACACGCCCATAATGCTGCCGCTCCTGAAGCACATCCGCGATTCATGGCAGGATGATCCCGGAGTCGCCGTCAACGGAGTTGACACCGTAGCGTTTCATCAATTCAACAAACACGAATTGGGCAACGAGAAACAGCCCGAACTAACCAGCGACGCTCCGGTTTCTCTTGTCGTCTTCACTCGTTTTCTTGGTGGTAGCTTGGAACTGGTGGAAATCAATCAACAAGGGCGCACATTCGTAGTCAAGTACCGCTTCACTCCGCACGAAGCGGCGGAATCAACTCAACACATCGCGATCATTCCCGTGGGCAAGCTGGGCAAAGGAGAATATTTGGTATGTATCGAACGGTTGCCAATCGAACGTAAGCTGCGCGAAGCTGGATTCCGAGAACCACCTAAGGAATGGGATAAGCGGATTAGCCGCTCTTTTCGATTCACGGTCAAATGACGGAGCGTAGTAATGAGAACCTTGGTTTGCGTGCTTGCATTGCTGATCGGCGCACAAAATCACGCAGAAGCAAGCTCAGAAAGCGTTGGCCCCAATGGTATCAAATCGATCGGGCTCATGCGGCCCGACGGCGAAGTATTGACGGGTGCGGGGGTCAATATCGGCCAAGTTGAACCTGATCGGGTGCCGTTGCGGGGTACCGATGACGATGACGAGTCAAATCAATTTGTAGCCCCAACAACGACCGTCACGAAGGCGGGTATCGCGCCAACGCCGAACCTCGATATTTCCACGCTTATGTACCATTCGCTTTCTGTGGCGGGGGTAATGATCGGGAAAGACGACGCACCGAAAAGCGTGTCGTCAAATGCCGGCTTGCATTCCTCTGGTTTTGTGGATCCAGGAATCTCGCCTGGGTATAGCGAAGTGATTATCACTACGCAATACCTAGCCAAACTGTTTCCACAAGGAACGCAGCAACAGATTCGAGCCATTAACCATAGTTGGGGGAAATTACCCCTCAACGCAAACGTTGCACCTGATGGCAATTCGTTGGTGACTCTCGGACTAGATTGGATTGCTCAAAGATTCGATGTTCTTAATGTTGTCGCAGGCGTTCAGGACTCTACCGGGCAACGACTCCCCTCTGATAATTTCAATGGCGTTACAGTCGCCCGCTCGGAACAAGTGAACGGCGTATTTCTTCAGGTCGAATCCGGAAACGACAACGAGGGGTATGATGACGCCGAAGGCAGTAGAGTGTCGGTGGACCTCCTGGCGCCTGGGGTTGACATTGCTGTGCCAAGCAACGGCGCGACAAACCCCAACACTACCAGAACTGGCACTAGTTTTGCTGCTCCGCACGTTACCGGCGTTGTCGCACTGCTTCACGAATTTGCTAATTTCCAAATCGACGATGCTCCCCGCTGGGATTCTTCAAATGCTCGACGACACGAAGTGATTAAGGCTGTTTTGCTAAACTCTGCGGACAAACTTGCGGGCGTTCATGGATCAGCCAGGACAGTTCTGGACAATCTGGGAAGAAACTGGACAGAGACTGATGCGTTCTCGAATGATCAGATGTCGCTGGACAGTCAGATGGGAGCGGGCCATCTCAATGCCGCTAGAGCATTGCGGCAATACCGGAGCGGTGAGTGGAATTCGCTGGAATCCATTCCCAGCATAGGCTGGGATTTCGGAGAGTCAGGCGGCCTGTCTTCGGAATATAGGTATCCTCTAAGCGTGACAACTTCTGGATACATCGCGGTGACTTTGGCATGGGACAGACCGACTGACAAGATCAATGTCGCCGGAACTCCCAACAACTATGCTTTTACGGATGACTTCCTCTCAAGCTCGATAGCCGCAGACGATCTTGACTTGTTTGTCGTTCTGGCGGGCGAGCCCGACCCCTATGGTTTTGTTGCCCTTCGTTCTTACAGCGTAGATGACAACGTGGAACATATATTCGGCATGCTCGACCCTGGGGAATATGAGATCGTTGTTCATCACAAGGCTGGCGGTGCGAGGGATTATGGTCTCGCTTGGTGGGTCGGCTCAAATATGCCGGGCGACTTCGACGACGACGGCAACGTTGATGGCACAGATCTCAATAGTTGGCAGGGCGATTACGGCGGTTTCGACGGGCTGTCAGACGCGGACTTCAACGGTGCTACTGACGGTTCCGACTTCCTTGCTTGGCAGCGCAATTTCGGAATTGCGGCTGCCTCTGCCACAACTACAGCAGTCCCGGAACCGAAGCCGCTGATGCTTCTAGCAGTCGCGGCGGTGCTCGTGGCGCATCGTTCTTCGAATGGTCGGCGTTGAGGCACGGCACCCGTACTGTCATCGATATCACCTAGCGACGAGGTGCGACGTTTCAGTTCACGGTGGAGCCGCTCCAATAGGTTGGCGGTTCGCAGCCGTCGGCGGATCGCGGCGGATCAGGCGAGGACGGCGAGCGCTTCGTGGACGATCCGCTCGATCGACTCGGCTAGTCGCGGCGCCGTACTTCTTGACGGGCAAGGCGCCGAGTCGGTTCGCCTCGGCGCGATTGGGGCGTTGAATACGTCGCGCAGTCTGCCGTTACCGCGAGGCTGCTTCTCTGCGGCGGCTCGTATTGTACAACTCTCGCCTCCGCGGGATTCTGCCGGAATTTGGCCGCCGCATCGCGTACAACGAACGCAAGGGGCGGCGCGGCGCCATGAGCGGACGGCGCTAGCCGCCGGTGGACGGTTGGCGCGGCTTGGTGCTTTGACGTGGGCCAAGATGATCGAGTTGACGTAGCGCGTGATTGCGCTTCATCGGGGGCTAGCGCCCAATGCCACTCACGTTGGGCTTTGGGACTGCGCGGGGGGGCGGGCTCCGTGCACTCTGCGATTCACAGCCCGTGATTCTACGGCTGACTGCCGGCTCTTCCTCAGAACTTCTTCCGCACCTCGATTCGCGCTCCGTTGACGTCGTTGGCGTTTTCCAGCCAGCCGTGCATTGCGTCGGCGCGGAGGATCACGGAGTTCGACAGCGGGCGCTGCCAGCGGACTCCCACGGCGTACTGGTCGCCGGGGGCGCGGCGGAAGGTCGGGTCGCCGTGGGCCTGGACGAACGCCCCTTCGAGGATGAGTTGCCGATCGAACGCCCGGCCCAGCAGGTCGACCCCGACGGCCCCGCCGAACGTGTTGTTGCCCGAGTCGTCGAGGATCGGGTACCCCGTGAGAAGGTCCGACTCGAAGTTGATGCCCGTGTTTTTCAGCGGGCCCTGCAACCGCCCCAGCGGCTGCGGCTGGCGGAAGCCGGCGAACAGGTTCACATAGGGGATGACGTTGTACGGGTTGGAGGTGAGAAAGCTGTTTTCCATGAGCACGAGGAACCCGTCCGCGGTCCGCTGGTCGCGCACGCCCCCTTGCCCCGTGTTGGCGATGAGCCGCAGCGAGTTGCTGACGAGGTTCAAATACCGCCGCGTGTAGCTGATCCCCACGTTATGGTAGGTGCGGCCCTGATCGCGGGGGTCGTCGACCAGCGCGTAGCCGAGCTCGATGTAGCCGCCGCGGCGTTCGATAAACGTGGTCGCTCCGACGAACGTCGCGTCGGCCGAATCGGCGCCGAAGGCCTGCGAGGTGAGCTGGTCGAACCCGACGAACAAGGTCGTGTCGAAATTGGCCCAGTCCCACACCGGGTTGTTGCGCGCGGGGATCGTGGCCGCGGCGCCGACGAACGCGTCCTCGAGCCAGATGCCGTTTTGCAGCACCAGCGGGATCAACCCGGCGGCGAACGGCAGATCGAACGGGGGCCCCGTGCCGTTGGCTCCGCCGAGGATCCACCCGAGGTCCCCCTCGATGAACATCGTGTCGGTCACGGGGTCCCAGACGTCGAAGAACTCCTGGACCTCGCTGTCGCCGTCGTCGAACACGATGCCGCTGAAGTTCTGCCCCTTGTCCAAGGGGCCCCAGAACATGTGGAACCGCTCGGTCGCGGTGAGCCAGAAATCGATGTCGAGATTGAGCCGGTTGGCCCACACGGTTTGGCCGTTGCCGACGTTTCGGTTGTAAGCCGCGGCGGTGCGGAAGTCGCCGTAGACGTAGAACTTGGGGTGCGTCGGGTTGGTGACGCCCAGGCAGGTCCCGGAGGGATCCCAGGGGCCCGTGTCGTACAGCGGGGTGAACAGCTCGACCCAGGGGCGCTGGTTGGGGTTGAGGCGCTTGTCGCCGTAGACGCCCAGCTCGCCGCAGGCGTCCCAGTAGAATTGCCCCAGGAGCGGATCAGGGGTGAAGTCGCCCCCTTGGTACTCGCGCTCACAGGCGCGGGGGTCGTGCCGATGGGGCTGCGGGACGATCAGCGGCGGGTGAGCGCCGGACGTGTTGGGGGCAGGGTTCGGCGCCGGGTGCATGTCCCACGCCGGGGCGTGCATCGAGACCTCGCCCGGGGCGTACGGGGCCAGCGGGCTGGAGCGCCCGAGCGACCGCTGGAACCCCGGCCCCGCGACGCCCGGATGCGGTCCATAGGGAGCGCACGGCTCGCCGAACGGCTGCGCCTCGGCCCGCACGGCGAGCGGCCCGACGAGCGCGGCCAGCGCCAATGCGACTGCCGGCGGCAATCGGCGGGCGATCGCGCTTCGAGGCGTCGGCGGGCGTCGGCGGGAGCAGGTCGTCATGCGGGCTTGCGAAAGCGTTCTGGCGGGCGCGGGGGGCGGCTTGCTGTTGGACTCACGGCACGAAGAATTCCATGCTCGACTCGTGGAAGTCGAGGATTCCTTCGGTCATCGCGCGTTGCATCTCGGGGGTCGCGTCGCAGAACCGCATGAAGTACAGCGGTTCCAGTCGGCTGCGCATCCGGAAACTGAGCCGGTAATGGCCGGGCTCGCCCATCAGTTCGGCGGGGACCTTGTACGGCACGCGCCGCGACCCCAGCGGCGGCAGCGAGCGGGCTTCCATCCGAATGAACGGCGGATGGTTGATTACCGAAATCGGTTGCGCCCCCGGGCGGATGAACGGCAGTTGGTCGATGTCGACGTTCACCGGCAGGAAGAACTCGCGATCGGTCCCCTTGGCGCCGGTGATGAGGAACATTGTCTGCAGGTTGAACAACTGGGCGTCGAAGGCGAGCCGTTTGCGGCGGACGTCGACCGAGTGGATGTCGGCCAGGTCGCCCAGGCTGTCGAGGTAGCCGGTCTCCCACAGTCGATTGCCGCGCGGACCGATCAGCACGACGTTGGCCCACAGTTGCGGCTGGGCGCCAAGCGACGCGGTCGGCAGGTTATGCCCCTCGTTGGTGTTGGCGACGATGAACTCGAACTCCAGCGGCTGCCCGCGCACAGGTTGGCGCTTGAAGAACGGCCCGTCGACGTGCGAGCCGTTCTCCATGACCGCCAGCCGTAGCTGATCCTTCTTGGCCCGCCGCTTGAGGTTGTCCTCGATGATCTCGCGGGCGTCGCAGCGGTCGTCCGATTCCTTCCACTCCGCGGGGAACACGACGTGGATGCGGCCGGCGTCGACCGCGTCCTCGAACTCCTCGGTCCCCCAGCCGGCGCGCCAGTCGAACAGCAGCCATTCGCGCATCGTCCAGCGGTACGCCTTCGGGTTGAAGGGAAATATGCCGGGGTGCGCGATCGAGTACCCGGGGCCGTAGAAGACGTGGTTCGAGTGCTTGCGGTTCTCGCCGACGTTTTTCTTGTTGACCACCGCGGCGGGGCCGACCTCGAACCCGCTCGGCACGCCCGGGATGCGTCCCATGTGGCAGTCCTGGCAGCGGATTCCCTTCTGGCACGCGGGACTGGCGCGGTATTGCTCCCACACCACCTCGAGCTTGATCCCCGGGAAGACCGCCACTTGGTGGCACGTGATGCAGAAGTCGCTCGTGGCGAGTTGCGGATTGTAAAAGCCGGCGGTGTGGATCGGCTGCCCCGGGCCCTTTTCGTCGGGCGAGGTTTTGAGTTTGAGATCGTCCTTGCGCGAGATCGCCTCCGCGACGCCGTGCCCGCCGATCGTGCCGTAGACCGGGTCGTAGACGTCGCCGGGAACGATTCGCCGCTCGCCGTTCGTGCGGCCGTAGAATTCGTTGACGCGATGGCAGGCGACGCAGGTGACCCCCTCGCGGGCCACCTGGGGGAGTTCCCACAACGGCGCCGCGCGCGAGATCCCCAGTTCCGTCCCCGCCGGCGAGTGGCAGCGGTAGCAGAAGTAGCCGATCGTCCCCTGGGCGACGTCGTTGATCTTCTGCTCGAACTTGTGGAACATCGGCGAGACGAACGCGTAGGCGTGGCTCGACATGGCCCACTCGTCGTAGATCTGTTCATGGCACGCGCGGCACTCGGTCGCCGCGGGGTAGCGACTTTGGGCGACGAACTCGCACCGCTCGAGCGGCGTTTGCGGCGCGGCCGGCTTCGAGCCGGCGTGCGGATTCGGGACGTTGGCCGGCGGGTGCGCGAAGGCGGAACCGGTCGGGGGCCCCGGGGGCGTCGGCGCGACCGGAACGCCGCGATTCTCCGGCGGCGGTTGCGTGGGAGTCGGCGAGGCTTGCGGTTGCCGCTGTTCGGCGACCGGAGGCAACGGGACCGGAGGCGTCAGGAGATCGTCCTCGTCGGTCAGCAAGTCGTCGTCGCTGGATTCCGCGGCGCTCTTGGGCGGAGCCGGCGTCGACGGTTGTTGATTGGATGTTGCAGCCGCCGGCCGCTCGTTCGGCGTCGACAGGAGCAAGTCCTCGTCCGGCGTCAGGAGTTCGTCGGCGTCCTCGGAGAGCGCGGCTGGAGAATCGACCGGCGATTCAGGGCGGGGCGCCGGCGGGTCGTCGACCGGCGGCAAGGGGACCAGATCGTCGGCTCCGTCGAGCAGATCGTCTTCCTCGGCGAGCAAGTCCTCGCCCGCGGCGAGCAGTTCGTCGTCCTCGCCGGCAATCTCGGCCGAAGGCCGCGCGGCGAGGCGCAGCGGGACAGGGTGCTTCACCCGCGGGACGGCGTCGCTGCGGCGCTCCGACGCGAGGCGCACGGCGCCGGGCGGGACGAGATTTGCAGGAGGCGCCGCGTCGCCGTGCTCGGCGTCGTCGGTCGTCGGTTCGAGCCATTCGGGGTGATTCGCCACCGCGATCCACCCGGGGCAGCCTCCTTCGGCGAGGAGGGACTGCACCTTCGTCGACATCGTCGCGCGGTCGTCGACGACAGGCGTCGCGACGACGGAGCGCCGGGTCGACGAGGCATCAGCAGCGGTCCAAGCCTGCGCGTCGACGCTCGGCAGCGGCGAGGCGTCGGGGACAAGCAGATACGCCGCTGCTGCGCCGACCACGGCCAAGGCCGCGGCGCGCAACGCGATCTGATCGGGGAGGAGTCGCGCTCGAGGCCGCACGGGGAGCATCCTTGCTCAAACGGCGCTCGTTACGACGGGCGCCGGCAATGCTAGCGATGTCGGCCGTCCCTGGCCGTACTCCGCCATCATCGAACGGTCGCCGCCGGCAAGTCGAGCAATCTCCCGCCAGTCCGCACAGCTTATCACCGCGCTCGAACGCGGCGCAAGGGGCGGGCCGGTTTGCATGAATCGGGGTCGGCGAAGCCGCCGCGACGACAGGCCGCGAGTCGACGCCCGCAGGCGAGCGACGCCATCGCGGCCCCGGCGAGCCCTGCCGTCGCCGGTTCGGGAATCGCGGCCGCGGGACCGACCAAATGCACGAGCATGTCGTCGAGCAACCCGCGCCACTGCCCCCAGGAGTGCCCTTCGTTGGACTCCACGAAAGCGAAGTCGTAGCCCCGCTCCGCGAGCACCGCGGCGAACTGGCGCCCGCCTGCGCCGTCGTTGATCGTGCCGGCGGAAACGAACAGCCGCAGTCGATCTGCGAGCGGCTGCGTGCGATAGGCGTCGAGCAGCCCCGGGGCGAAGCTGCCGAAGCTGGCGGGCGACTGCACGGCGATGTTGCCGAACACGTCGGGCCGCTGGGCGCCGAAGTAGGCCGAGTTGAGCCCCCCGAGCGAGGTTCCCAGGATCGTCCGCGCCGCGGCCGCGGGATCGGTGCGATACTCGCCGTCGATCGCCGGCACGAGCGCGTCGGCCACGAACGCGGCGAAGCGCGAGTTCTGCACGTAGTGTTCGGCGCGGCGGTTCTGGCCGGTGGTCGGGTCGCGGGGGTCGATGAAGACGGCGATCGTCGGACGAATGCGTCCGTCGGCGATCAGGTTGTCGAGCACCGCGGTCATGCTTCCCATGTGATCGGCCGCGTACTCGTGCCCGTCGGTGACATAGACGACCGGCAGGTTCGCAAGCTCGCCGCCCGCGTATCCGGCGGGGGTGTAGACGCGGTAGTTGATCGAGGCGCCGAGCTGCGGACTCGGGAGCGTGACGTTCGGCGACAGCGCACCGCGAGCCAGTCCGGCGGCGCGCACCGTGTCGCGCGGGTACTGGTAGTCGGGCATCCGCAGTTCGGAGTTCGGGCCGAAGCCGCTCCACATCTGCAGCGGATTCGCGGGATCGAGGATCCAGTTCGACCCCCCCAGCACGATCTTGTAATCGAGCCGCGCGTCGGGGGGGAGGGTCGTTTCCCACATCCACAGGTTCGTTCCCGCGACTTGCGTGGCGCGCACGGCGCTGGACGATGCGTTCCAGCCGTTGACGTCTCCCGGAAACGAGACGGAACTGGCGGCGCCCCGATAGAGAAACGCCGCGCGGTTCCCCTGGGCGTAGGGGACCTGCCCCGCGGCCCGCAGTTGCGACCACAGGGCGTCGAGCTGCGCAGTCCGCGCCATAGGATCGGCGACGCCGGCGATGCGGTCGATCTCGCCGCGGAACTCCGCGTACGAGCCAAACAGCGGCTGCCGAACGTAGTTCGGATCGGGGGGAGCCTGCGCACGGGCGGCGCCGGCCAGCCCCGCGACGAGTGCGCCGATCGCCGCGAGTCGACGGATGATCATGGTTGGTCTGCTTGCTGAGGGATGAGCATCGTCGCAGTTTGTCGACGCCGTGCGACCGCCCCGATCGCCGCAGCGAGACCGGCCAGCATGAATGCGGCGGGCTCGGGAATCGCTGTCGAAGCCGCCTTTGCGGCGCTCGCGCCGAACTTGCGCTGCCAGGCCAGGAAGTCGGCCCCATCGCTGCGGCCGTCGCCGTCGGCGTCGGCGCCCGCGCTCGGGCCGTAGGAGGCTTGCCAGGTCGCCAGGTCGGCGGCGTCGACGATGCCGTCGCGGTTGAAGTCCTCCGGTTCCGGCGCGAGCAGCGCAAAGGCGACGAACTCGTTCGCGTCAAGATTGCCGTTGGCGTCAAGCGACGCGGGGATCTGCAGCGCGGAGACGAGCGCCCCGCCGTTCGCCGTGGCGTAGTGGGCCACCGCCAGATAGATCTGGGTCGGCAGACTGCCGAACTCGGCGGCCAGGTCGATCGTTCCCTCGAGGACGCCGCCGTTGGCGCCGGTTGCGGCCTGGGAACCGGCCGGGGCGTCGAACCATCCTTCGTAGTCGTTGTCGTTCTCGTCGGCGAGAAATGCGCTCCACCCGGCGACCTGCCCCGACTTGGCCCACGGGGCGGCTTGCAGGGCGCCTGGTTGCTCGGCGAGGAAGATGAACACGTCGTTCCCCTGGCCGGCGTCTTCGGTGGCGACGTACAGGGTCGTCCCCTGGAGCGCGACGTACAACTGCCGACCGCCGTTGCCGGCGATCGCCACGGCCGACGCGTCGAGCACGCCGTCCATCGTGAAACCCGGTTGCACGGCGCCCTGGACGGCGAAGTGCCAGTCCTGGCCGCCGTTGTTGTCCCATGTTCCGGCGCCGTTGTTGAACACCGCGTCGAACTGGGTCGCGTGGGAACTGACCGGCACGGCGACGGTCCATCGCTGGACGTCGGCGTCCCAGGTCATCGCGACGTCGGTTGGATGGACGGTCTGCCAGTCGTTGAAGCCGTAGTGCATGTTCACCGTCGAGGCGCCGGCCAGGGGGCCTCCCAGCGGATCGTAGGAGACCGTGACCGATTGTCCGGCGATCGCGGGGTCGGGGCTGAGCGTCACGGCGTCGCCGCCGGGGCCGCTCGCCCCCGTGCCGACGTAGACGTGCTGAATCTCGGACCGGGCGACGTTCCCCAGGTTGTCGATCGCCTCGACGTAGTAGTCGACCAGTGCGTCCTCGACGCCGGTCACCATGGCGCCGTAGCGAAGGGCCCGATAGGTGGGCGTGAGGATGCCCGCCGGGGGCGCCACGTCGCTGGAGGACATCGTGACGCTCGTCCAGGGGCCGACTTCCGGGCCGCCGGCGTAGGTCTCGTTTTGGGTCGACGAGATCGGGTTCACGCCATCGGCGTCGATGCGGTAGTTGAGCGTGACGCTTTGCAGACCGCTGACGTCGTAGGCGTAGGTCCACACCTCGAAGTCGCTCGGCAGGCGATTGGGCGACCACTCGAACCCGCCGGGGTTGTAGTGTTCGCGCTGCGGCTGAAACACGCTTGGCGGCGTGGCGTCCTGGGCGAGTCGTGGCGCCAGATAGGGATCGACTTGCTGCACCGCCAAGTTGCTGCCGCGGGTGACGTCGGAGTCCCAGATCTCCGTGCCGTCCCAGTACCAGTAGTCCGACGCCTGGGCTTGCAGCAAATAGCTCCAGCCGCGCTCGACCGCGTTGCCGCTGGAGGTCATCACGTTCTGCATGTTCGGAAACGCGTCGGGCCCGCCGTACATGATGTCGTGGGCCGTGTAGACGCGATTCTTGGCGGCGGTGAGGACCGCCCACGAGTTGCGATCGGGACTCCAGCCGTTGGGGCCGGGGTCGCCGAGCCATTTCTTGAACTCGGGGTCGCCGTTGTCGGCGCCGGCCCAGGAACCGGGCTCGACGTGCACCACGTCGCCGGCCGGCACGGGATAGCGATCGAGATAGTCCTGCACGGTCGATACGTCGTAGTTCGGATTGCCGGCGGCCCAGGACACCATGTTTTGGAAGTTGCCGTGGTAGTACGACTCGCTGCCGCCGCCGAAGTTGTCGCCGTCGTGGTGCAGCAGCACGAACATCGGCCGGGCAGGATCGGTGTTGAGCTGCCGATATTGCTCCATGACCTGTTCGTACTGCAGGGCGCCGAACCCGCCGCGGCCGTCTTCGTTTCCTTCGTACCGCGCGGCGGGGACGCCGACGATCGTCTGGATCTGGCCGGTGTTCGGATCGACGTACTGGACGTTGTGGGGCCGATAGGCCAGCGGCGCCGCGACCTTGCTCGGCGCCCACAAGTTGTTGAGCTGCACCCACTGGTTCGCGGGCAACGCCGGGTTGATCTGGTCCGCTGGGTTCGGCGGGTACAAGTTCGACGAGTTCGTGTGGGGGTAGCCGCTCGTCGCTCGCTCGAGATGGATGCTGTCGAAGATCGTCCACTCGATCCCCTCGGCGACGAGCGCGGGGATCATCTTCGTAGAGAACGCCGTTTCGGCCGGGAAGAATCCCTTGGAGTAGGGGACGTTCGGCCCCCAAGTCTGCTCGTGGACGTGCTTGTGGAGCCGGATCTGCATCCGCATGTCGCGTTCGTCCAACAGCGGCATGAGCGGGTGGTAGTAGCCGAACCCCACCAGATCGAGCCGCGGGTTCCCCAGCGACGTATCCCACTGAGCGGCCTGTTTGTACGCCCCCTCCCAGTTGTTCCACTGGCCGCCGTTCACTCCGGTCGCTTCCAACTGATTGAGGTTCGCGATCAGCGAGCCGGAAAACGACACTTGCGCCCCGAGATGCGGGAGCGACAGGCCCGATTGGATCGCGTTGCGCGGCCACGTGGTGTACGGCCCGAGCCGTTGGTTGTGGACGTCGGTTACGCTGAACGAGAACCGACCCGCGGCGTCGGTCTGCGTGATGTTCTCGCCGGGGTAATAAATCGGCTGGTGCATATGCCACAGAAAGCCGACGTGGATCGGCGCCTGTGCGCAGGCCGGCGCGGCGACCAGCGCCAACCCGCCCAGGCATGCCGTCAGGGCCCTGAGCAGCGTCGCCGCGAACCGCAACGACGTACTGCCAGCGACGTACGATCGCCATGCGAAGGTCGTGCTCGTCGTGTCCGTCGCACTGCAGAGTTTTCCTTCATCCCGCGAAGAGCGGATCCGTAGGGCGTCAGGCAAGTTCATCTCAGTTCATCCGCTTTCCGTGTTCGTTGTTCTCGAACAAATGCCACTGGCCGGGCCGCAGCCGCGGGGCGACGCGGTCGCCGGGGCGATGGGGGTGATCGGCCGCCAACCGCATCGCAAAGGGGGCTTTCGCGAGTTGGAAGTACGCCATCGATTCGTGCCCCATTTGCTCGACCGCATCGATGACGACCTCCGGCAGGGCGGGTCCGTCGCCGTGGGGCGACAAGTCCTCGGCGCGAACCCCCAACTCGACGGGGCCGTTTGCGCGGCGATCCCCCAACGCGAGTCCCCCCCCGGCGAATCGAAACTCGCCGTCGTGAAGGTCGCCCTTGAGGAAGTTCATCGGGGGGCTGCCGATGAATCCCGCGACGAACCGATTCGCGGGGCGGCGATAGAGCTCCAGCGGGGCGTCGGCTTGCTGCACGACGCCGTGATTCATGATCACGATCCGCTCGCCCAGGGTCATTGCTTCGACCTGATCGTGGGTCACGTAGATCATCGTCGTCTTGAGCCGGCGGTGGAGCGCCGCGATCTCGGCCCGCATCTGCACGCGCAGCTTCGCGTCGAGATTGGAGAGGGGTTCGTCGAACAGGAAGACCTGCGGATCGCGGACGATCGCCCGGCCCAAGGCGACGCGCTGCCGCTGGCCGCCGGACATGTCCCGCGGACGGCGATCGAGCATCGAGGTGATCCCCAACGTCTCGGCGACCGTGGCGACCCGTTGGGAGATTTCGGCCTTGGGGGTGCGGCGCATCTTCAGGCCGAAGCCCAGGTTTTGTCGCACGGTCATGTGGGGGTAGAGAGCGTAGTTTTGAAACACCATGGCGATGTCACGCCGCCCCGGTTCGACGTCGTTGACGCGGCGGTCGCCGATGAGCACATCGCCGGAGGAAACCTCCTCGAGACCGGCCAGCATTCGCAGCGTCGTGCTCTTGCCGCACCCCGACGGGCCGACCAGCACCACGAACTCCCCGTCGCGGATCTCCAAATTGAGATCGTGCACGGCGTGAAAGCCGTCGGGGTAGTATTTTTCGATGTGACGAAATGCGACAGAGGCCATGGGGAGCAGGTGATTGGAGATTGGTGAATTGTGTGAATAGACGTGACATCCTGCCTTGCCGGCGGCGGGCTCGCGTTCGTCACTCCTTGACCGACCCCAGCGTCAGGCCGCTGACGAGGTACTTGCTCAGTACGACGAAGACGACCACGACCGGCACGCTCACCAGCAGCGACGCGGCGGCGTACAAGCCCCACTGCGTCGACATGCTCGCCTGAAAGCTTTTCAGCCCCAAGGGGAGCGTGAACATCTCTTTTTCCTGCAGGATCTGCGCGGCGACCAGGTACTCGCTCCACGCGCTCATAAAGCTGAACAGCGCCGTGATCACCAGCCCCGGCACGGCCAAGGGGAGGATGACCTTGGTGAACGCCTGCCAGCGCGAACAGCCGTCGATGCGAGCCGCCTCTTCGAGCGAGGCGGGAATCGTATCGTAGAATCCCTTCATTTGCCACACGCAAAAGGGCAGGGCGGTCGAGGCGTAGAACACGCACAGCCCCAAGTACGTGTCGATCAGTCCCAGCTTGGCGATCATCAGATACAGCGGCAACAGCAGCATCGTCGCGGGGAACATTTGCGTGACCAGGATCGAGGTCATCATCGCCCCCCGGCCGACGAAGCGGAAGCGGCTGAACGCATACCCGCCGATCGCCGCGAGAGCCACCCCCGTCGCGGTCACGGCCGTCGAGACCAACAGGCTATTGAGCAGCCAGCGGACGAACACCGGCATTGCGTCGGACTCGCTCTCGCGGGTGAACAGTCGCTTGTACGAATCAAGCGTCCAGTCGTCGGGGATCAACTGCCAATTCGTCGTGCGCAACTGGTTTCCCGGGCGCAGCGAGATCGACACGACGTCGAGCACCGGCCACAGCGCGATCGCCGCGAACGTCAGCAGGATCGCATGCCGGGCAAACGAGATGCGTCTGGGTTCAGGCATGAGGAATTGAACCGAATGCAGTCGAATACAAGAATGTCGTCTCAGCCGCGAGCGGCGTCGCCGCTCGCCAATCAATACGCTCCCTCAGCCGCTTTCGTCCGCTGCAGAAACAGCGCCGAGAACGCCAAGAGCAGCAAGAAGATCACCATCGACAGCGCCGCCCCGTACCCGTATTGGTACAGGTTGAACACCGCTTTGTAGACGTACGAGACCAGGATGTGGGTCTTGTCGGCCGGCTCGCCGCCGTTGGAGACCAACCACACGACGTTCAGGTTGTTGAAGGTCCAGACGGCGCCGAGCGTGATCGCCGGCAGCAGCACGGGCTTCAGAAGCGGCAGCGTGATATTGCGGAACTGCTGCCAGCGACTCGCCTGGTCGATCCGCGCCGCTTCGTACAACTCGGCGGGGATCCCCTGCAATCCGCCCAGGGCGATCACCATCATGAACGGGAACCCCAGCCAGACGTTGGCGACCAGACACGCCGCGAAGGCGGGACCCGCCTCGCCCAGCCAGTTCACCACCGGCAGTTGCAGCCAATCGACGTATTGCCCCGTCCAATTATTGACGTCGCGGACGAGGTTGTTCACCGCGCCGAAATCGAAGTCGAACATTCCCCGCCAAGTGAGGGCCGTGATGTACGCGGGGACCGCCCAGGGAATGATGAGCAGCAGCCGGTAGGTCCCTTTGCCCCGCACCGGGCCGTTGAGAGCGACCGCCAGCAGCACCCCCAGCGTGACGTGCAGCGCGACGTTGATCACGGTCCACAGGATCGTGACCCACAGCACGCCCCAGAACCTGCCGGCCTGCTCGCCTGACAGCATCGCGGCGTAGTTTCCCAGCCCCACGACCTGCCAGTCGCGCAGCGACGCCAGCGACATGTTCGTGAACGACAGGACTACGTTGTAGGCCAGCGGAAACAGCACCGTGAGCAGAATGACCGCCAGCGACGGGAGCACGAAGACGTAGGCGAGCGGATTCGTCCGCAGATCGCGTCCCAGGTCCGCCAGCGCTCGCCGTTGCCAGAGGACCGCTCCGACCAGCAGCGCGAGTCCCGCGAGCGACACCAACGGGGCGGTCGCATCCGGTTGCGCCACGTTAGTCAGCGCGGCGCATTGCCGCAGCGCCTCGGCCTGCATCTTCGCCGCGGCGGCGGCGGGGGCGAGCTTGCCGGCCATCAGTTCTTGGTACGCCGGACGCATCGAATCCCACACGGCTCGCATCTCGACCGCCGTCGGCATGAGTCGACCTCGTTCGACTTGCGCGACCGAGGCGGTCAGCAGCGGATCGGACTGAAACTCCGCCGACTCGCGCAAGGCCAGTCGCGAGGGGAGGATTCGTTGCCGCTGGAGGAAGATCTCCTGCGTCTCGGCGCTCGTGAGAAACTCGACGAGCGACATCGCATCGTCGGCTGCGGCGCCACGGGCGAATGCGGTGAGACTGTACCCCTTGGGGGCGACCATCGGCGCCAGGGGGAGCCCCGTCGCCGAGCAGGTCGGCAGCACCGCCACCGCGGCGTCGATCTTGGGGCTGGTCATGTAGCCTTGCCAGCTCCAGTCGCCGTCGATGAGCATGGCCGCCTTGCCGCTGCGGAACAACTCGGCGGCGGCCTCGTAGTCGGCGCTCCGCGGCAGCACGCGGTGCTTGGTTCGCAGGTCGGCGACGAACTGGTAAGCCGCGGCCGCCTCGGGGGCGTCAAGCGCCGGCACGGCGTGTACGGCCGTCGCCGCGACGGCCGACTCCCCGTCCGAAGCTTCTCCGGCCGACTCCGGCTGCTCCTCGGCGAACACCCAGGCCCCGTAGCCGGTGAGAAACGGGATCACAAAGAACGGTTCCGTGTAGTTCCAGACCAGTCCGTAGCGGTCGGGCTCGCCGTCGCCGTTCTCGTCGACCGTGTTCGCCTTGGCGAGCTTCAGCAGTTCGTCGGTCGTCGTCGGCGGGTTCGGGATGCGGCGCTTGTCGTACACGAGCGCCAGATGATTGCCGAACCGATCGCCGACGAACACCAGCGGCGGCTCGGCGTCGTCGTCCTCGGCCGGCATGCGAATCAGCGAACGGTGATCGAACTTCGCCAGTTCAGCGTCGTCGAGCCAAGGGGACATGTCGGCCAGGGCGCCCATGGCATGGTACACCCCCAACACGTCGGACGGGCCGTAGACGATCTCGGGGCCCGACTGGGCGAGCGTCGCCGCCACCAACCCGCTGCGCAGCTCCTCGGTCTCCTTGTAGAGAGCCCGGACGCGAAACTCGGGGTGCAGTCGCTGGAACTCCGCCAACCGGGCGTCGAGCACCTCGCGATCCTCGGGCCGCATCTGGTGCCACAGCCGCAGTTCGCGGCGCTGGTCCCCGCCGCCGCAGCCAACCGCTGGCGCAAGGATCGCGACGAGCGCCCCACAAAGCGCGAGGCGAAGCGGCGGCGATCCGAGAAGACGAGTCGTCATGGTTGCGCGACGAGTGCTTTGACAGCTGACAAAGCGCTCGTGCTTTGACACAGGCTAGATTTCGGGATGACGAAGCACTAGAGCGGTTCTCCCTCGCTCACCAGCACGATTCCCGACAGGGGAGGAACCTTGACGACGCGGCCGACCGCTCCGCTGGCTTCGGCCTCAGGCGAGGTCGCCAGCGCCAGGCTCCACTCCGCAGCCGGCTCGGCGGGCAGAGACCAGCCGTAGGAGCGCGACCCCCGATTGAAGCCGACCAGCACGTGCCGGTCGCCGTCGCTGCGGAGGAAGGCGAAGAATTTCGCCTGATCGTCGACCGTCGATGCCGTGAAGGAACCGCGCCGCAATACGGGGAGGGAGTTGCGCAGAGCGATCGCCGCTTTGTAGAAGTCGTGCAACGAGCGATCGAACGCCACTTGATCGGCGGTGCGGGGACGGTCGTGCGGGTCGCCGACCTCCGGGTCGTAAGTCAACTCGGGCCAGACCATCGGCTTGCGAGCGCACGGGTCGTCTCCTCCCCACATCCCCGCCTCGTCGCCGTAGTAAACCATCGGCGGGCCGACGTACGTCATTTGCATCAACACCGTCATTCGTTGGATCGCCCGTGCGGTCTCGTCGGGAGCGCCGACCTTGTACTCGCCGTAGTGGCGGGGCGAAACTCGCTCGGTGACGTCGTAGTCGAACCGGTCGGGATTGACGTACGGCTCGTCGCCGGGGCGGTTGACGATCATCGACGCTACGCGGTCCGTATCGTGCGAGTCGACGAGGTTTTGCAAGGCAAACTGCATCGCCGGCGGGTACTCGCGGCGGCGCACTTGCAGCTCATGGCCGAAATCGTGGGGGGTGAGCCGGCCGTCGATCAGGTACCCCTTCACTGGAAACGCGAAGGCGTGGTAGTTCATCGTGGCCGAGAATCCCCCCTCGGTCAGAAACGTGCGGGCGTCCTCCCAGATTTCGGCGACCGTGTACGCCTGCGGGTTGAGCTCTCGGACCAACTTGTTCCAATCCTTCCAGAACGGAATCGGCACCTCGTTGGCCACGTCGAGTCGCCAACCGTCGATCCCGTCGGACGGGTCGCCGTCGCCGTCGGGGTCCATCCAGCGGCGGGTCACGTCCATGAGGTACGCCTTGGGGCCGGGGTGGAGGTCGTTGCCGCCTGGCGCATCGGCGAACTCGGGCAGCGTGTCGATCCCCCACCAGCCCTTGTAGCGGAACTCGTTCCCCGGGGTCGCGGGGTCGTCGAAATGCTGCACGATGTACCAGTCGCGATACGGCGACTCGGCCTGCTTCTCGCGCAAGTCGGCGAACGCGAAGAAGTCGCGACCCGTGTGGTTGAACACCCCGTCAATGATCACGCGCATGTTGCGGCGACGAGCCTCGGCGAGCACCTTGAGAAACAGTTTGTCGGCCGCCGTCCACTGCCATGTGGCCGGGTCGCTCGTCTCGGCGGACATGAGTTCGAAGTCGCCTGCCGGGTCGGGGCCGAAATACGGGTCGACGTGATGCATCGACGCTCCGTCGTACTTGTGCAGACTGCGGGCGTAGAACACGGGGTTGAAGTACAACGCGTTCACCCCGAGGTCCGCCAGATAGTCGAGCTTGTCGAGCACCCCTTGCAGATCTCCGCCGTAGCGGCGGTTGAACACGCCGTTGTCCCAGAAGCTGGGGCCCGCTTGGCGTTCCCACTCAGACCGGGCGTACCAGTCGCTCGTCCAAGGGGAGATCGTCCACTCGTCGGGAACCAACTCGGGGAACTCGAGCGACTCGCGCGTCGGATCGTTCGCGGAGTCGCCGTTGGCGAAGCGCTCGGGGAAGATTTGATAGAACACCGCGTCCGCCGCCCAGCCTGGGACGTTGGGCAGAGGCGGAGCTTCGCTGAAGGCGACCGGCGTGAACTTCTCGCTCACGACCGCGTTGTTGCCGGGCGCGACGGTCGCTGTTTCGCTTGCAGGGGTCGCAGCGGCTTCGCTTGCCAGGTCCGAACCTGTCGGGTCCGCCTTGCCGCTGCAGCCGAGCAGCAAGGCGGCCAGCGCAGGCCAAGCCAGACCCCCGCTCATCAATCGCGAAGTCGATCTCGTCAGCGGCCGACGCGAGGCGGATGAAAGTGTGTAGGTCACGGCACTTGGGCGGGGATTCCGGGGGAGAGTGAACGCGGCAGCCGATCGGGCGCCGCCGCCGGCCTGGGGGCAAAAAAACGGGGCGACCGCCGCTGCCCCCAGCGTGCGCGGCCGCCCCGTCGACGTCCGGCCGTCGCAAACAAAGCGACGACCTCCTCGCACCGAGTTACGCGCGACGGCGCGCGTAACCGGTCAGACAAATCGCCAAGCCGATCAGGACGATCGACCCCGGCTCGGGAACCGACGCCAACGTCGGCAGCCCGGGCACGGCGAGCGAGACGAACTGATTCCCGGCGAAGTCGTTCATGTTCACCCCGGACAAGTCCCCGGTGAACCCGCCGAAGCCGTTGCCGCCGAGATTGCCGTCCAGAATCCCGTCGCCGCTGACCTGGTTTGACGCATAGTCATGACCGCCGCCGTTGATGAACGCGAAGATGCGGATCACGTCGCTCGATCCGGGCGAACCGATCGCGGACAAGGGGATCGAGAACTCGAGCCCCGTCGTCACGTTCTCCGGATCGCCCGCGGTGGGAGTCGTGTAGGGGCTGTCTCCCGAGACGCCGGCGACGTTCGAGTCGTTGTAGGCCAACTCGAGTCCCACCGTGTTGAGCATGTCGCGCCGGTTGGAGTTGTTGTCGGGGTCATTGTCCAAATCGGGCGGCAGCACGAACGCCAATTCGCGGGCGAGGAGTTGTCCGGTGTCGCCGTCCGTGCCGAGCGTGGTGGCGTAGGCTTGGTCGATCAATTGACCCTGGCTGAGCCCCGGCAGGGCGGGACCGAGCAACGACTCCGAGGAAGGACCGCCGTTGTAGGGATTGAACGCGTAGTCGCCGAGTTGCGGCGAGCGTCCATAATCTCCTTGCCAATTGGCCAGGTCCGTCGCGTCGACGAGGCTGTCGCCGTTGCTGTCGCCGTCGGCTTTCGCGGCGAAGGTGGTCGTGCCGTCGAACTGGTCGAAGCCGCGCTGCCAGGCGAGAAAATCTTCGCCTCCGACCAACTGATCGCTGTTGAAATCAGGGCCCAAGGGACCGCGCAACACGTTCGGCAGGCCGTTGTACGCCAACTGCATGCCGAGGGATTGCTTGGTCCCCCCCTGCAGGTCGGCGTAGTGGGCGGTGATGGCGTAGAATCCGACGCCGTCGTTGTAGCCGAGCGAAGGCCCGGTGCTCTCGCCGCCGCGCGAGAAGGTGAGGTAGTAGTCGGCCTCGAACCCGGCGTCGAACGTCAGCCCGTTCTGCCGCTGCAAGGCGCCGCTGTTCGGATCGGGCAGATTCGGCGGGTCGCCGCCGTTGAGATTGCAGCAGTAGCCGTCGACCTGCGTGACGAGGCTGGCGCCGTTGATCGTGTTGAAGCCCCCCGACTTGCTGTCGATGTAGACTTCCATCTTGTTGAAATTGGCCTCGAGGTTGCCGGTAATCGTCACGTACAGCCGGCCGTTGGCCACCGTGGCGAAGACCTGGTTGATTTCCGAACCGCCGCTGCTGACGATCGGGTCGGGATTCGTGTTGTTGCCGAATTGCGTGTTCGTGTTCTGGATCGACAACGCCGCGCCGTACGCCGCGTCGGCCGTGCCGTCGATCGTAATCTGCGCCGCGGCGGGAACCGCGGCGACCGCGACCGTCGCCAATGCGAAAGCCGTCCGTCGCCAATTGCTGCCGTCTCTCATCGAATCGTCTCCTGGTAAAAATGCGACCGTTGTTTGCCGCCGCGCTTCGACGGGGTGTTCCGCCGGTCGCCCCTCTGAGTAAGTGCGTTCTCTTTCGTCAAAACTTCCTTCGATCTCCGCCTGTCGTGGTCCGCGCTGTGCCAAATCAATGCGCCATGCTTGCTGCGAAGTGCGCCTTGCGCCGGCGACGAACGATCGCCAGCGCTCCGCCGGTCGCGCACGCCGCGAGCGCCCCGGCGGCCGGTTCCGGCACGGCGGCCGTCGCGGCGCTCGCTCCCGGCGAACCGGGTTGCCCGTATTGGGCCTGCCAGATCGCCAAGTCGGCGCCGTCGACCGCACCGTCGAAACTCGCGTCCCCGTGGACGAACTGCGTCCCGCCGCCGAACCCGCGCTGCCAAGCCAGGAAGTCGCCCCCGTCGACCAAGCCGTTCAGGTTGAAGTCGCCGGGACTGGCGCCGAGGATCCGGGTGACCATCGTTTCGACGTCGGCCACGGTGACCACGCCGTCGGCGTCCAGATCGCGGAGCCAGTCGTTCTGCCCCAAGCCGGCGTAGATTGCGGCGACGTCGGCGGCGTTGGTGAACCCGTCGCCGTTGAGGTCGCCCCGCTTCAACAGCAGCGTGCCGTAGGCGTCGAGCGTGGCCGCGGGTGCGCCCGCCGCGACCAGCTCGACGCCCAGGTCAAACAGATCGAGATTCGTGATCAAGCCGTCCCCGTCCACGTCCGCAGCGGCGTTGAACTTGGAGTTCTGGCTGTAGAGGACGTCCTCGAACGAGTTGTTGCCGATTCCCAGGATGTCGTTCACCTGCAGCAGACCGTTGCCGTTCATGTCCCCGAATCCGGCTCCCAGGCCGATGAACGGATTGAACGGCGACGGCACGCCTGCGATGCGCTGGACGTTGTAGTTGCCCGACTCTTCGTAGGTGACGACCGTCACGGCGTGATTGCCGCCGCGCACCCCCGTGAAGCCGCGGATGAACGAGTCGCGATCGTAGAACCCGGCCGTCCCCTGGCCCATCTGGGCCATCGACAGGATCTGGCCCTCGGACATTCCCGCGGGCAGATCGAGGAAGAAGTGCATCTGGTTGGCCGTGCCGTCGGTCGACTTGACGATGAGATCGCGATTGGCCTGATTGTTGGGGTTCGTGGCGAACGGAGCGAAGCTCACTAATTCCGCTTCCGGCTTGAACCGGTCGACGTAGATCGTCTTGGTGAAGTCGGCGTAAACCGCGGGACCGCCGTCGCCGCCGCTGGACGAGTTGCGATGCCGGAACGCCCGCACCGTCAGGTAATGGCGTCCCTCGGCGAGTTGGGTGACGTCGATGGTCTGCTCGAACACGCCGTGCCCCGTGCCGACATTCGTGCTGCCGTCCCAGACGTACCCGGGGGAGTTCACGTCGGCGAAGTTCTCGAAGCCGTAAGTCACGCTCCCCGGCGTGACGTAGTCGACCCCCGAGTTGCCGTTGAGATTGATTCCGCCGTTGATCTTGAGCACCGCGAAGTCGCCGTCGGCGTGAACGTCGCGCACGGGGTTGGTTTCGCCCGCCGGCGCCGGCAGCGTGACGGGGACCGTGTCGAGTCGCACCTTGAACGTGTCCGTGGTGATGACGTCGATGTTCGCCAGCCGGGCCGTGCCGTTGTTTGCGGCGCTCGGCGTCGCCCCGCCGATGGTCGAGGCCACGTTGGTGAGCGACAACGTCCCCTGCGGCGGCGCCACGCCGTAGACGACGTATCCCCGCCCGTGGCCGTGGTTGGCCGGGATGCTCACGGGGATTTGTCCGCTGCCGCTCACGCGGACGGCGTCGGGGATGGTTCCGCCCGGATCGACCGTCGGGTCGGCCGCGTTGCCGGTCAGTTCCACCAGCACGGTCCCGGGGGCGAAGCTGGTCTGCACGGTGCGAGTTTCGACGGCCGAATCGTTGCGGCTGTTCAGTCCCACGACCGCCGAATTCTGTCGTTCGTACACGTACACGTTCGAGAAGCCGTTGGGGTTGAACGCGTCGTCGATCCAGCGTTCGTGAAAATTCCCGCGACCGTGCGAGTTGCGCAGCTCGACGAGCTTGGCGATCGTGTCGCCGTAGAAACCGCCGAGGGCGTCGTCTTTGCCGTCGTTGGGAAAGTCGCGGTTGTCGCCGAACTGCCGGGCGTTGAGATACACGATCGCCTGCCCGGGCCGCATGAGCGTGTAGGCGTAGGCCACGTTCTTGAGAAAGGGGAATCCGCCCCCCAGGTTGTCGTGGCTGTCGACGAACGCGACCCCTTGGCTGCCGTTGTTCAGGCCGTCGTCGTGCATGTCCTGGCTGGCGTGACGGATGTTGTGCCAGTTGTTCGCCAGCCCGTTGCCCGTCAGGTTGTCGCGCATGGCGTAGAACAGCGGGAAATCCAGCGCATCGCGATTGCCGCCGACCGTCGTGTTCGAGGGCGAAATCGCGTGGCGGTTCGGCAAATTCTGGCGAATGTACGGCTGCAGAGCCGCCTTGTTGCCGTCGAGGATTTCGGAATACGCGTAGACCGGTTGGATCGATCCGTCGAGATTCAGCCGCGGGTTCGCGGCGAACACCGCTTGGTCGTAGTAGTTGAGGACCCAGGTGGGAAAGTGCTTGGCCGCGTCGATACGGAAGCCGTCGACGCCGATCTCTTGGACCATCCACTGGGCGTTCCGCATAAGCAGCCCCGTGGCGTTCTCGGCAATCGGATCGCCCGCCAGCGGGTCGGCCAGGTTGAAGTTGTAGCGGGTGACCGTCCCCCCCAGCGCGGGGTCGGTGAGCGTAACCCCGGGCAGGTCGCGATCGGGATAGAACCGGGCGTTGGCGGGGTTCGGCTTGTTGTAGGCAGTCCCCGCGGGGATGTTCTGCGGATTCCCTTCCTCAATCGGGTGGCGGATGAACTGGTAGTTCTTTTCCTGAGCGATGTCGACCAACCCGGCGAGTCGCCCTTCGATCGTGCCCGAGGCGGCCGGGTCGTGGAAATCACCGAACGGGTCGCCGGGCCTCGTCATCACGAACCCGGGATAGCCCCCCAAGGCGACGAATGAAGGGTCGGTGGAATCGCCGAAGCCGTTGTGGTTCCAGATCAACTCGACGTCGACTTTCACCCCGGCGTTGCGAGCGGCGGCAAGCTGCGTGCGGAACGATTGCTCGGTTCCGTACAGGGTCTCGTTGCGCGGCCCGCCGAGGTCGAACCGATCGAACACGTCGTATCCGACCGAAAAGCCCCCCGTATCGGCCCGATGCGGCGACGGGAGCCAGAGTCGTCCGTACCCGACGTTGTGAACGTCGGCCATGCGGTCCTCGACGACGGTCCACTTCGCCTCGAACAATTGAAGAATCGCCGGTTGCGACGCGTCCTGGGCGCGGACCGCGGACTCAACCGCAGTCGTCGCAGCGACCGCGATCGCGAGTCCCGCAAATCGCAGGGCAAGCCGTCGCAAGTTGGGAAGAAGAAGCGGCATCATTGAGGTCGTGCTAGAGTCGGGCGTACTTCGAGGTCCGTCGGACAGAGCGATCCCTGTCAAAGTCGACGCCGCCGATTCGAAAACGAAGGCGGCGAACTCGGCTTACCGCGGACGCCGCGTCGGCGTCCAACCTGCGGGGGCTTGATTGGTCAGTTCCAAGGGGACGTCGTTCTTGCCGGGCTTCACGTCCACCTTCAGCGGCGAGTACTGAGCCAGGGCGTACCATTCGGGGGTCAACGCTTTGCCGGGGGGGGGCGGGCCGCCGGTCTTCGATCGTTCGGTCGCCGGCGGCTCGCGCGAGACGACTGTCACGCCGTAGCTGCCTGAGGGGAGGCCGCGCTCCTTGCCGGTGTGGATGTCGTAGCGTCCGTTGGCGTCGATTTGGGCGTAGGCGGTCGGTCCTCCCGCCGCGGGAATGAACGCCACGGCGCCAGTGGTGATTGGTTGGCCATCGAGTCGCACCTCGCCGGTGACGACCGCGTCGTACGCCCCGCCGCAGCCGACCAAGGCGAGCATCGTGGCCGCGACGAGCGATCGCAGCAGGCTGATTCCGGCAGGCGGCGCCAGGGCGGCTTTCTCAAGATCATTCATGGCGACAAGTTCGGGTCGCATGGCGTCGACCTCGGCGACTACTGATTGATGGAAACGACTTCGCCCCGATCCCGGGTCGACAAACCGCGATATACCTGCGTGTCGATCGATTCCTGGACGAAGTGGACGGACCCGTCGGCCATCACGAATTGCGATCCGCCGGGGTGCAGACTCTTGAACCCGCGCGTCTTGTACCAGTACCGGACCTTAATATCCTGGTCCGTGACGCCGGTGATGAAGAAGTTGAGCGGCAGACCGCAGGTGGCCCAATCGCCGTCGGAGAAGAACGCCGCCGAGTGGTAGTCTTGCTGAACGACCCCTTCGCCGATGAGGAAGGTATTGCTCGTCCCGTCGCCGACCATCCGCCCGCTGATCGGAGCGAAGAAGCTGGTCCGCTGGAAAAGGCCGTTGTTCGAAGCTGAGTTGTGGACGTCGGGCGAGCCGGTTTGAGCGCTTGCCGGAGGATCGACGTTGGTGCTGCAGGGGACCGAATCGACGGACAAGAGCGTGTCGCCGACGCATCCCTTGTAGCTGGTCGTCGCGGTCGAGACTCCGCCGGAGTCCCAGTACCACTGTTCTTCCGACGGCTTGGCCGAATCGTCCGACGGGCAGGTGAGCACCGGCAGTTGCGTGCCGATGAGATCTCGCACCTCCATTGCCCCCAGTCCCGTGCCGCGGGTTGCGCGGGCGCCGAAGCTCTTGTCCTGCTTGATTTGATTGACGATTCGGTCGTGGGTCGCAGTTTGCTCGAGCTGCGGCAAGATCCCCACGAGCCACCCTTGGCCGTTGTAGCCGTAGGGGGCCGGGACTTGGAGCGTAACCGGCGTCGAGCTTGCGGCGCAATCGACGCTGCGGACCTCGAACGCCCATTGCGACGTGCTCGTGGGATACGTCTTTTTCGTATCGAGGTAGTTGATGCAGGCCAAGCCGAGGTTCTTCAGGTTGTTCCCGCAGCTCATCCGTCGGGCCGCCTCGCGCGCCGCTTGTACGGCCGGCAACAGCAGGGCGACCAGCACGCCGATGATGGCGATCACCACCAACAACTCGACCAACGTGAACGCGCGGCGCTTCCCGGCGATGCGAAAGGGTTGCGACATAGGACTCGTTTCCTCTGGCTAGTAGTGCGTACGAGGCGATTGTCAGGCGAACGACGCGCGGTCGGGGTCGGGCGTGCGTCGTTGGCGTGAAAGCCGCATTCGAAGATAGGGTTTAAGCGAGATACGAGACGGGGCGGCGACGCGTCGCGAGTCGCTCCGTTTCGTCTCCCCGCGGCCCGCGGCCGGATTCGGCCGCGGGCTGGGGCGACGAGCTTTCGGTTCCGGGACGCGCTCCCACGCGCGCCTGCCGGTCGTCGTCACTTTCGACGCCGCACGAGCGCCAACGCGCCGAGCGCCGTGCCGGCCAGAACCAGCGACGCGGGCTCGGGGATCACGCGCACCTCGAAGTATTGGTTCCCGGCGTACTGATTCAGATTGATCTGTCCGACGGTTCCGTTGAACCCGCCGGCGCCGTCGCCGCCGAGGTTCCCCTGTCCGGCGGGCAAGCCGCCGAGGAACTGGTTCGAGAGGTAGTCGTGATTCGAGCCGTTGATCATTGCCGAAATCTTGATCGTGCTGCCGAGGCCGGGGTTGCCGATCGCCGCCAGCGGGATCGCCAGTTCCAGGCCGGTGGTCACGGCTTGAGCAGCCGTCTGGTCGGCTGCGCCGCTGCCGCCGAGGATGCCCGCGACGTTGGAGTTGTCGAACGCGACGCCGATGCCGCTGGCGCCGACGCTCGCGTTCACGCCCGTCGGCGAACCGCCGAAGATGCTGCCCGAGGCTTCGACGACCGACGCGTTGCCGACCGAGTTGAAGTCAAAGTCGAACTGGCCGCCGCCCCGGCGATTGATCAGCAGGTAGTCGGCCGCGAAACCGGCGTCGAAGGTGAACCCGGCGTACTTGCCGGCCCAGCCGTCGTTGGTGGGGTTGTTGCCGCCGTTGCTCGTGTCGTTGGTGATGACGTTTTCGCCGCCGGGGACCGAGTCGATGAAGATGTTGAGCTTGTTGAAGTTGCCCTCCATGTTGCCGGTGAGGATCAGGTACAACGTTCCGCCCTCGACGACGCCGTAGGCGGCGTTGAGCTCGCTGAAGTTGTCGCCGAACCCGGTCTCGACCGTCTGCACGGCCAAAGCGGAGCCGTAGGCGGCGTCGCGCGTACCGTCGAGGGTCGGCGCCGCCAAGGCCGGCGTCGCGACCAAACTGAGAATCACAAGACCGCACAATCGCTTCATGATGCTACCTCCGGGAGTTGGTTCTCCCCCTCCAGAACAGGTGACGCCGACGACGCACCGACGGTGCGCCGACTCGGCGAACGAACAAGGGAACGGGCTCTGTTAAAAAAGGTCGCTCGCGCCGGTCGGCTTGCGGCCGATCGGGCGAGTCGCGTTCGATCGTCGAACGCTCGGGTCGTGCGCCGCGCCGCTGGAATCAGCTGCGCTCGCCGGCGACGTCGGTCCCGACGTCGGTCTCGTCAAACATTGCCAGCACGAACTGCCCCGATCGTCTGGCGAACGCGGGCGACTGCGGAGGGTGAAAAGTGATCCGCCGTTGCAGTCGGTCCAAGGTCGCTCCCCAGCGGCGCGTCACCGCCAGGAAGTGAGTTCCGATTCGTATCTCGTCCACTTCGTGGATTTTCTTGCCGTCGTAGTTGCCGAGGCTGATCCGGTCGAACGCAAAGTTGCCGCGCAGCACGGCGTCGACTCGGCAGCGGCTTTCGTCGCTGAGCGACTCGGGGTTGCGATAGATTTCGACGAGGTCGCGGTGCTCCACCCCATAGGTGATCTTAATCACAATGAGATTGACTTCCGAGTTTTCGGGGCCCAGCGAGGGAAAATTCGCGACGCCGTAAATGTTGACGTTCGACGTGGCGCCGTACCCCGTGCCGTCGGCTCCGTTGCCGACACAGAGGACGCGGTTGAAATTCCCATCGCCGCGATGGAATTCAACGCCGTAAAAGCCGTCCTCCAACCGGTCGACCCGCTGGAGGAAGCTGATGTAGACCTGTTTCCCGTCGCGGCCAACTAACCGCAAGGCGTCTTGATTCTCAACTAGTCCGGCCGTGTCGAACACGCCGCCGACCGAGGTCGCCAGACTGCGGCGAATGCGATTCTTCTGCGCCGTCAAAGCCGCGTGGTTCCCCACCGGGGCGAGGCCCTCGACCGTCAGGCTCCCCAGCAGGACGCGGTTCGAGTCGGGCCCGGCCGCTTCGTCGGCGGCGATGTTGAACCAGGGGCCGGCCCAGCCGAAGCCGCCGTTCTGGGCTTCGAGCGGACCCTCGGGATAACGAAATCCCTCGTAGGCCAGCAGCCCGTCGTGCGGGCCGGAACTGGGCAGAATGCTGCGAGCGAACAGCGCGTCGTCCGCGGGGACGTGCGTCACGGTGGTCAGCAGCGGATTGATTCGCGCCGCTTGAGCGTCGTTGAGTTCCAGGCTCTGAAACGCCCGGCCCTGGCCGTCCAGCACTTCGGCCCGCAACAGCCCGTTGAATACGTGCAGTTCGGCGGCGCCCGACTCTTGGGCGATGATGCCGAATTCGGCCCCGGCCTCGAGGACGTCGAGCGCCGCGGTGCGGACCTGGAAGCCGTGCGCGCGCTTGGGGACGACCGCCGCCAGCCGTCCGGCGGTCAGTTGGGCCCGGTCGCCGGAGTCGATCGTCAGCGACGCCGGTCCTTCCAACAGCAGCGTGGCCCCGTCGTTGAACGTGATCTCCGCCAGCCCCTCGACCAAGTCGAGCCGCTGTCCCGCGCTCAGCCGGGCGCCGTACTCGATGGCGCCCGCGGAGCGCGACCAGAGACAGTTGTGCGTGCCGGTGATCCGCGCAACCGCGGCCTCGGCGGGTTGCTGGGCGACGGAGGCGGCCGCGGGGGCCGCGGTGCGCGAAGCGAGCTGGCGCCATTGATGCGTGACGAGACTGCTGAGAGTCGCCACGCCGGCCAGCGAAGCGGCGATCGCCCAGAATCCCCAGCGGCGCGAAGCGCCTTCACCGGGGCGGCGTCGCGAGCCGACAATCCCCCGGGGCGAGTCCTCGGGGGCGGTCGCCGGCGTGTGAGGCGCGGGAACGCTCCCCCCCGGAGCCGCGTCGACGATCGTGCCGGCCGGGCGACCGTTCAGCAATTCGCCCGCGTCGCCGTACAGGCTGCCGTGCAACCACATGTAATTTGTGTAGAGCGTGCGAGCCTGCGGGTCGGTCCGCAGCGCGAGGTCGAGCTGCCGCCCGTCGGCGTCGCTGATCGTGCCGTTGCATAGGTCGCCCGCAAGCTCCAGCAGGCGCTCCTTCGACAGCGAGTTGGCGGGGTCGCGGGGGCTCACAGCAATCCTTCAGCGCTGATCGTGCGGTCGATGCATTCGTGCAACGACCGGCGGATGCGATTGAGGGCCTTGTAAACGGTGTTGACGGGTCGTCCCAGTTCCTCGGCGATCGCCTTAAAGCTCGGCGAGGCGTCGGCGTAGCAGCGTTGTACGAGTCGGCGGTCTTCGGGGCCCAGCTTGTTCAGGCAGTTCTGCAGCGCCTCGCGGCGGAAGTCGAACAGGTCGGCGCGGCGGCTCGCGTCTTCGGCGATTTGGGAGCACGCCTCGTCGCTCAACTGGAAGCCCGACCGCTTCGCCTCGCGGCGAAACTTGCGGACCTGGTTGTGGGCGATGACGCTGACCCACTTCACAAAGTCGGTCCCTAATTGGAACTGATCCGACAGCCGCCAGACGGTGACGCAGACCTCCTGAAACACCTCCTCCGCGTGCGCCGGGTTAGCCAACAGCGTCACGAGGTACGAAAACAGCCACCGGTCGTACCGGGCGAAAAGCCGGGCGAACGCATCCCGCCGCTCGTCGGCAGAGAGTCGTCCGTCCCGGGGATCGTCGCTTTCTGTCACGTGACGCCCCTCCCGGCGTGCCTGGACTTAGCGGTGTCTACGACCTCGGTTCTAAGGTAAGGCGCGCGCCATGACAATTTGGTATCGAAAAAGTCACGAAAATCGCAGTGACAACCCCGCCGCCGCTCGTAAGCCGAATCGGGACAACGGCTTGCAGCCGTCGCCGCCCCTCTCGCCGGCGGCCTGCAGCCTCTGCTGGCGGCTACTTTGCCGGGGAACGCAACTCCGGCTGAGGCGCCGCCAGCGCCTCGCAGAGCGCTTCGTACGCCGGTTTCGGGCGCCAGGATTCGTCGAACAACAGTGGGCGGCGCTTCCCCCCTGCGCCGGGGCGGTCGAGCCAACTGTGCCGGTCGCTCACCCCCCAGGTCTGCAGCCAGCCCTCTCCCCGCTGCCGGAGCCAGATCTCCGCGATTCGGCGATACGCCTCGGCCTGCCGCTGCAGACTCTCCGGCGAGCCGTCGGGGATCGCCACGTCGAGCTCCGTGACGTAGTTGGCCAGCCCCAGAGAGGCGATCTCGCGCATCCGGGCCTCGAGCGCGAAGCTCGGCGCCAGCGCCTGCTCGGGGGTCGTGTGGAGTTGCCAGCCCATGCCGTCGACGAGTCCCTCGGCCTGCAATCGACGAACGATCTGCAGCGCGACCTGCCAGCGCCGGGTCTGCAGGGCGTCGGTCTGCTCGCAGCCGTAGTCGTTGTAGAGGAAGACGGCGTCGGGATCGGCTTCGCGGCACAGCCGGAAGACCTCAGTCACATAGTCTGGCCCCAGCGCCCGGCGCCACCAGCAGTCCCGCAAGCCCCGACCGTTCGGGGCGACTGCCTCGTTCACCACGTCCCACACGGCGCAGCGACCCCGGTACCGGCCGAGCGCCTCGCGGACGTGCGCGCTCAGAATGCCGTGCGCTTCCGACTGCGGCGACTGCGTCACCCAGGCGGGATTCTTGTCATCCGCCGGATAGAGGACGGGATGGAGATGCACCGCCATGTCGTGCTGCTGGGCGAACTCGATCGCTTCGTCGGTGAGGCGCCAATCCCAACGGTTTCGTTCCGGATGCGTGCGGGTCCAGAAGGTTCCGATCGTGGCAGCGTTGAACTCTCGAGACACGAGCGCCTGCTGCGCGGGAGTGCGCCAGTCGTCGTCGAGAATCATGGCGCCGATGCGGACTTCGCGCGCCTCGGCGAGATGGCGAAGCGTCGGCGTCGAGGGCGAGTCGGCGATCGGCGGCTGCGCCGCCGGGCCCCGCGACGCAAGGCCCGCGATCACCAGCGCCAGGCGTACGAGGGTCGCGCATCCGGGTCGGCGAGTTTCCCTCGTCGTCCGCGTCATCGCAGGGCCCGCGCTCCCCCCTCGGCGCCGATCTCGGCGATCATGTCGCGCGTCGCCTCGGCCACCGCGTCTTGCCAGCGCGCGTCGCCGAAGCGTTCGGCGTACGGCGAGCGGCGAGCGGCGAAGATCAACCCGCGACTGTTGTTCACCACGGCGCCAAGTCCGCGGTCGTCGAACGCCCCCGCGACGTCGGCCGCTCCGGCGCCCTGGCTGCCGTAGCCGGGGACCAGAAACCACGTGTGCGGCATCGCGGCCCGCAACTCGCCAAGCTGAGCGGGGTAGGTCGCGCCCGCAACGGCGCCGACGAGTCCGTAACCGCACTCGCCGACGGTCGCGGCCGAGAGTCGCTCGACGAGCGCGGCCGCGTGGCGATAGACCGGCTGCCCGTCCGCCACGAGGTCCTGCAGCAATCCGCCGCCGGGGTTCGAGGTTTTCACCAGGACGAACAGCCCCGCAACTCGCTCTTGGGCGACCTCGACGAAGGGAGTGAGACTGTCCTCGCCCAAGTACGGGCTGACCGTCAGGGCGTCGGCATGCCATGGCGCCGCGTCGCGCCCCAGCATGCCGCGGGCGTAGGCCTCGGCGGTGCTGCCGATGTCGTTTCGCTTGGCGTCGAGGATGACCAAGAGTCCGCGCTTCTGGGCGTGGCAAATCGTCTCGACGAGCGCGGCGACCCCCGGGGGGCCGAGTTCCTCGAAAAAGGCCGACTGCGGTTTGACCGCCGGCACGAGTTCGGCGACGGCGTCGATCACCCCGCGGCAGAATTCGAGATAGGCGGCCGCGCGGCCAGCCGTCGAGTCGACGTGCGCGGCGGCCAGCGGCGCGGGGAGTTGGTCCCAACGCGGATCGAGCCCGACGCACACCGGCGTCCGGCGAGCGATCACGGCGGCGGCCAGGGCGTCGGTGAAGTGCGGCATGGGCGAAGCGACTCACGAAGACACGTCGAACAGCAGGCGGCTCGCGTCATTGTATCGGCTCGCTTCCCGCAGGGAACGCCCTCGCCGGGGGAGAGAGATCTCGGGATCGCCGCTCTGCAAAGTCGTGCGAACGAGCAACAGGAACTCGCGCCGTGGCGCGATGTTCCTCGGCTTCGTCCGTTCGCCTATCATGGTTCGCTTTCCGGCCGCACCGAACGCCCGCGTCGAGACCTCATGGAAGACTTGCACTTCGAGAACGGAATCTATCGCACTCCCGCGGGGCGGAGCTGCCTGCTCGGGCGGCTGTTTCCCACGTGGTCGTTCTTTGTGCAGTACCCGGTCATCGTGTGGCTCGCCGCGCGGTTGGCGAAGCGCGGCCGGCTCGACGGGGCCGCGTGGGCCAACAGCAGTCGCCAGGTGATACGAGCCCTGGAGCGCTCCGGGGTTGAGTTCGAGATCACCGGCGTCGAGCATCTCCACGGCATCGACTCGGCCTACGTGCTGGCGGCCAATCACATGAGCACGCTTGAAACGATGGTCCTCCCCGCGGTGCTGCAGCCGTTGCGCAATACGACCTTCGTCGTCAAGCAGTCGCTGACGACGATGCCGGTGTTCAAGCACATCATGTGCTCGAGACACGCCATCGCGGTGACGCAGACGAATCCGCGCGAGGATCTCAAGACGATGCTCGCCGAGGGAGTCGATCGGCTGAAGCGCGGGTTCGCGCTGGTCGTCTTCCCGCAGGGGAGTCGCACGCCCGGTTTCCGCGCCGAGGAGTTCAACTCGATCGGCGTCAAGCTTGCCGCTCGCGCCGCGACGCCGCTCGTGCCGTGCGCGGTGGCGACCGACGCCTGGGGGCTGGGGCGTTGGATCCCCGAACTCTCTCGCATCGATCCGACGCGCAAGGTGCGGATCGCCTTCGGCGAGCCGACGACCGTCGAAGGTCGCGGCGAGGAGCAACACGCGCGAACGCTCGAGTTCATCGGCGGCAAACTCGCCGAGTGGGGCTACGGGCCCGCGGGACCGTTGCCGTGATCGCCGCACTGGGCGCGTGAGAATTCGCCGCGCGAACTTGCTGAGCGGCGCGAGCTTGCGCCCGTCGAGCGAGCTTGTTGGTTGCGAACGGATCGGCACGTTTTGCGCAAACCGATCATGCTTCTGCGCCGGGGGGCGGTTGCCTGGTTTCGCCGGTTTGCCGCGCTGCTCTATTTGTCGGCAGATTTTGCGATTCTCCCGGTCTGGGAATTTTGACCCGACCCCGCCGCTGCGATAGACTGAGTCCCGTCAGTTCGGGCTTGCGACGTGCATCGCGGGCTCGGTCGACAGGCGTCGCTGCCGCCGCTTGTCGAGTTCTCCCTCACACCCGCCGGTCGCATCGACCTCCTGCGTTCTTTGCCGCAGTCTCTTGCC
The DNA here is from genome assembly GCA_019636345.1 of Pirellulales bacterium. Taxonomy (NCBI): domain Bacteria; kingdom Pseudomonadati; phylum Planctomycetota; class Planctomycetia; order Pirellulales; species Pirellulales bacterium. The sequence continues at coordinate 653,259 of JAHBXQ010000003.1, forward strand.
GGGCCGCCGCTCGCGAGCCGCCCCCCGATTCCCTCGCTGAGCCGTCCTTGCTCGGTCCGCTCGGCGAACTCCCCGATCCGCACTGTGGAGACCTTGGCGTATGGCCGTTCGACACGTACCGCTGAGTCGCCGTGGATTTTTGACCGTCGGCGCCGTGGGGGGCTTGGGTCTCTCGCTCGCCGACTGGTTCGCGCTGCGCAGCACGGCTTCGGCGGCGGAGAACGCGTACGTGACTCCTCCGGTCAAGGCCGAGAGCGTCATTCACATTTTTCTCCCCGGCGGGCTCAGCGCGCAGGACTCGTTCGATCCGAAGCCCCTGGCGCCGATTGAATACCGGGGCGAGCTGAAGGCGATTCCCACGAAGATTCCCGGCGAGCAGTTCAGCGAGCTGATGCCGCGCACCGCGGGAGTGGCCGACAAGATCACCGTGATTCGATCGCTCACGCATAGCGAGGCGGCGCACGAACGGGGCGAGATGAACATGCTCACGGGGTATCGTCCCAGCCCGGCGCTAGAGTACCCGAGCCTGGGGAGCGTCGTGAGCCACGAATTCGGCCCGCGCAAGAATTTGCCGGCGTACATTTGCGTCCCCGAGATGCCGAGCCCTTACGCCGGCCCCGGGTATTTGAGCGCGGCCTATGCTCCGTTCGCGCTGGGGGACGATCCGGCGCGGAACGGTTTTCAGGTTCGCGATCTCAACCTTCCCGGCGGCGTCGACGAGGCGCGGTTCGCGCGCCGGCGCGCGGCGCTCGAGGCGGTCAACAAGTCGTTCGTCGACGCCACGCAGGCGGACGGCGTCGTCGCGATGAATTCGTTCTACGAGCGAGCGTTCGACCTGATCGGCTCGGCGAGCGCTCGCGAGGCGTTCCGCATCGAGGCCGAGGACGCCGCGATGCGCGACCGCTACGGCCGGCACCAGCCGGGGCAGCGGATGTTGTTGGCACGGCGACTCGTCGAGGCGGGGGCCCGGTTCGTCACGCTCAGCTACGGCGGCTGGGACCACCATGTGAACGTCACCGGCAACATGCGGCGACTCATGCCGGCGTTCGATCAGGCGTTCGCCGCCTTGGTGAGCGACCTCGACGAGCGGGGCCTGCTGGACACGACCCTGGTGATGGTGACGACCGAATTCGGCCGGACTCCCAAACTCAACCAGGATGCGGGGCGCGACCACTGGGCCAAGGTGTTCAGCGTCGCCCTGGCCGGCGGCGGCGTACGCCGCGGTGCGATCGTCGGCTCCTCGGGTCCGACCGCCAGCGAACCGACCGACTGCCCGGTGACCCCCGAAGACCTCGCCGCGACCGTGTACCACCAGTTGGGCATTCCCCCCGAGAAGGAACTGATCGCCCCCGGCAACCGCCCCATCGAAATCGTCAACAACGGCCGCGTGCGCAGCGAGATCGTGGCGTGACTTTCGGCATCAACGGCGATGTTTTTGTTCGCGTCATGACGCTCAGTCGCACAGGGGGAAACGGCAGCATGACTACGGCGCTTCCGAGATCGAGCAACCGACACGTCTGTTCCGCCAAGTCGACCCGTCCGCTTCGAAGGTCCTCGCACGCGCGGCGCTCGAAGCTTGCAGCGCTTTGTCAGAGACTCGGGGGCAGCTTGCGGGCTGCTTTTGCGCCTGGGCGACTTTGCGCGAGCCTTCTTCTTGTCGGTTCCTCGATCGCCGGCGCCGGCGAGCCACGGTTGGATCGGCTGGAACCGCAGGGGGCGCAGCGGGGGACGACTGTCGCGGTCGAGTTGTTCGGCCCGCGACTCGGCAAGGCGCCGCAGGGGCTGCTCTGGTCGCGCGCGGGGATCGAGGCGACCAAGCTGGAAGTGGTCGACGACAACCGCGTCCGGGTCGAGTTGATCGTCGCCGCGGATTGCCCGCCGGGCATTCACCCGCTGCGGGTTCACACGGCCACGGGGTTGTCGAATCTGGTTCAATTTCACGTCGGCGCCTTGGCCGAGTTGAGCGAGGTCGAACCGAACGATGCTCCTGAAGCGGCGCAGGCGATTCCTCTCGACACGGTCGTCAGCGGACTTGTGCAGGGGGCCGACGTCGACCGCTTTGCGGTCGAGTTGGCCGAGGGGGAGCGATTGTCGATCGAGGTCGAAGGGCTACGGCTGGGACGCACGATGTTCGACCCGGCGATCGCCGTTCTTGACCCCGCTGGACATGAGATCGCGGCCAGCGACGACGCGGGGCCAGCGTATCGCGACGCGTTCTGCTCGCTGCTCGCACCGCAGGCGGGCCGCTACCTCGTCTTGGTCCGCGACGCGGCGCTGCAAGGGGACGGCCGGTCGAGCTACCGGCTTCACGTGGGTCGCTTCCCGCGCCCGGCGGCCGTGACGCCGCTTGGCGGGCGGCCGGGGGAGAAGCTCGCGGTCCGGTTTCTCGGCGACGCGGCAGGCGAATTGAACGCCGAGATCGAACTGCCGGCCGCCGAGACGGAGGCCTTTCCCGTGTTCGCCGGCGACGACCGCGGCACGAGCCCCACGCAGTTTCAGCTGCGGGTCGTCGACTTGCCGAACGTGCTGGAGGTCGAACCGAACGGCGACCGCGAGCATGCGACCGAGGCGCCCCCCGCGGCGGCGCTCGAGGGGGCGATCGCCGCGGCAGGCGATCTCGATTGGTATCGCGTGCCGCTGCAGAAAGGGCGGCCTGTCGACGTCCGGATGCACGCCCGACGACTCGGCTCGCCCGTCGACGGCATCGTGCGGGTGTTCGACGCCGCGGGCAGACAACTGGCCGCCAACGACGACGACCGCGGCGAGCCGGACAGTTCCCTGCGGTTTGCTCCGCCCGAGGACGGCGATTACTTCGTTCGCGTCGAGGACCGCCTCAACCGCGGCGGGCCGACGTTCGTCTACCGGGTCGAGCTTTCCGCGCCGAGCCCCGCGGTCGATCTGCGGATCGAGGAGCAACAACGCTACGAATCGCAGCGGGTCGTCGTGCCGCGGGGCAATCGCGCGGCGATCATGGTCGCGGCAAGCCGTCGCGACGTCGGAGGACTGCTGACGATTGCGCCCGGCGAGCTCCCCGCGGGGATCTCGTCTCCCGCGATGCCGCTTGCCGCCGACGCCAACCTCGTTCCCCTGGTGTTCGAGGCGGCCGAAGATGCGCCGCTGGGGGCGCAGTTGTGGAGCCTCGTCGCTACGCACGCCGAGGAGGGCAAACAGACGGCGAGCTTCTTCAAACAGCAAACTTGGCTGGTCCGCGGGCGGAACAACTTTCCCATGTGGAACCACTGGGCCGAGCGACCGCCGATCGCGGTCGTCGAGCCGGCGCCGTTCAAGCTGCGGCTCGTCGAACCGCAGGCTCCGCTCGTGCAGAACGGGTCGAAGGAGCTGCGCGTCGTCGCCGAACGGGCCGCAGGGTTCACGGCGCCGATCCGGCTGCGGTCGCTCTACAACCCGCCGGGCATGGCGGCGAACAACTCGTTGACGATCCCTGCCGAGCAGACCGAAGGCACGGTCCCGATCACCGCGGCGGGGAACGCTCGGCTCGGCGAGTTCGACGTGGCGATCGTCGGCGAGGCCGACGTCGACGGGCTGGTCTCGGTCTCGACGCAACTGGCCAAGCTGCGGATCGCCCCGGGGTACGTGGGACTCGCGTTCGCCCCCGTGGCGACGATGCAGGGAGCGGACGCCGAGTACGTCGTGCAGGTCGAGCAACGGACCCCGTTCGCCGGGACCGCTCAGGCGGAACTCTTGGGGCTTCCCCCCGGGGTGACGGCGCCGAACGTGGAGATCGACAGTCAAGCCGAGCGGATCGTCTTTCCGCTCACAGTGGCCGCGGACGCGCGCGTCGGTCGGCATCAGCAACTGGCGTGTCGCGTGACGATCGTCGAACACGGCGAGCCGGTCGTCCACACCCTCGGCACGGGGGAACTGCGGGTTGATCCGGGCGCTCCTCCGGGAGACGCGTCATGAGGGCGATCACGGGTTTCGATGCGACGAGCGGCAAGAGAACCACGACGGCACGACGGGCGCAACGAGCGCAACGAGGGGGGGAGTCCTTGGCGGTGAATTCAGCGATCCATGCGTTGGGGAATACTTGCAGCCGTCGGCGAATCGCGCTTTTCGTTGCTCGACGCGCGGCGGCAGGGCTGGTTCTGGGCCTGCTGGGCGGCGTGCCGCTCGACGCGCTTGCGGCCGAGTACGTCGAGCTGGCCCTCTACCCGCCGCAGGTCCGGCTCGAAACCGGCGACGACTCGCAGCGGGTTGTCGCGGTGGCGACTCGCGACGACGGCGTCACGGTCGACGTGACAGCCGAGGTCGTCTGGGATCGCGCCGGCGCGGGGCCCGAGTTGTTTGCGGTGGAGCAGGGGGTCGTCCGTCCCCGCGCCGCCGGCCAGGCGCGTTTGCGCGCCAGCCTGGGCGAGCTTGGCGCCGAGGCCGACGTCGTGGTCGCATCGCTCGACCCGCGCGACGGCGTCGCCTTCCGCCGTGACGTGATGCCGGTCTTCATGCGCGCCGGGTGCAACGCCGGCGGATGCCACGGGGCGGCCCTCGGCAAGGACGGGTTCATGCTGTCGCTGTTCGGCTACGACCCGGCGGGCGATCACTTCCGCCTGACGCGGCAACTGGCGACGCGGCGGCTCGATCTGGCCGTTCCCGAGGAAAGTCTGCTGTTGACCAAGGCGACCGGCGGCGTTCCCCACACCGGCGGCAAACGGCTGGAGCCCGGGGACCCGCACTACGACGCGCTCCTGGCGTGGATCGCCGCGGGGGCGCCGGACGACGGGGCCGACGCCCCGCAGGTCGAGTCGCTGGCCGTCTATCCCCCGCAGTGCGTCTTGGCGGAGCCCGGGGCGACGCAGCAGTTCGTCGCCGTGGCGCGCTACGCCAACGGCGAAGAGCGCGACGTGACCGACTTGGCCGTGTTCTTGTCGAACAACGACGCCGCGGCGGCCATCGACTCCGCCGGACTGGTCACGGCCCAGTCCCCCGGCGAGGCGTTCGTGACTGCTCGGTTCGACGTCCACACCGTGGGGAGCCAGGCGCTGGCGCTCGATCCCGCGGCCGCGTATCAGGCGCCGACCGAGCCGCCGGCCAACTTCATCGACGAGTTGGTCGAGGCGAAGCTCGCCCGGCTGCGGCTTTCTCCCAGCGGGCTTTGCACCGACGAGGAGTTTCTCCGCCGCGTGACGATCGATCTGGCCGGCCGACTGCCGACAGTCGAAGAGCGGGCCGCGTTTCTCGCCGATGCGGCGGCCGAGAATCGCGCCGCGAGACGACTCGCCAAGATCGACGAACTGTTGGCCTCGAAGGACTTCGTCGACGTGTGGGCGCTCAAGTGGGCCGAGATGCTGCTCGTGCGCAGCGAACCGAACCGAGTCGAGTACAAGCCCATGTTCTTGTACTGGCAGTGGATCAGAAATCACGTCGCCGCGGGGACGCCGGCCGACGTCATCGTCCGCGAACTGCTGTCCGCGAGCGGCAGTTCGTTCACCACGCCGCAGGTCAATTTCTTTCAGATCGAACCCGACCCGAAGAAGACGGCCGAGAACGTCGCCCAGTCGTTCCTGGGGATCCGCGTCCAGTGCGCCCAGTGCCACAACCATCCGTTCGATCGTTGGACGATGAACGACTACTACGGCTTTGCGGCGTTCTTCGCGCAGGTCGCCCGGAAGCGAACCGAGGATTACCGCGAGATCGAGGTGTTCGACCGCGGCGGCGGCGAGGCTCCTCATCCGTTAACGGGGCAGCCGCTGCCGCCGAAGTTCCTGGGGGGCGAGCGTCCCGACGTGAAGGGGCAAGACCGTCGCGCGGTCGTCGCCGCGTGGATCGCCTCGCCGGACAATCCCTACTTTGCCGCGAATCTGGCCGATCGCGCGTGGGCCCATCTCATGGGGATCGGCATCGTGCAGGAGGTCGACGACGTGCGAGTCAGCAACCCGCCGAGCAACGCCGCATTGCTCGACGCGCTGGCCGCCCGGCTGGTCGAGCACCAGTTCGACGTTCGCAAGCTGCTGCGCGACGTCGCGGCCAGCAACGCCTACCAGCGGAGCTCGACGAGCACTGCGGCCAACGCGCACGACGGACGGAATTTCGCTCACGCCGCGGTCCGACGGATCCCGGCCGAGGCGCTGCTCGACTGCTTGTGTCAGGCGACCGGGGCCCCGGAGAATCTCCCCGGGCTCCCCCCCGGGGCTCGAGCCTTGGAGGTCCCCGACGGGCAGGCGGGGGGGTACTTCCTGAAGACCTTCGGCAGGTCGCGCCGCACGACCGTCTGCGCGTGCGAGGCCCAGGCCGAGCCGACCTTGTCGCAGGCCCTTCACCTGCTTAACGGCGCCGCGGTCCATGCGAAAATCAACCAGGGCAAGCTCGTCGAAACCTGGCTCGACGCCGGCCAGACCCCGGCCCAGGTCGTCGAGTCGATCTACCTTCGCGCGCTCGGTCGGACGCCGACCGCCGAGGAGTCCGCCGCGCTCGTCGCCCTCTGCGGCGAGGAGCAGCGCCCGGTCGCCGAACTCAAGGACGCCTTCTGGGCTGTGCTCAACTCGCGCGAGTTTTTGTTTATGAGGTGAGGGAGCAGAGGTCAAACGGTTCGCGACAAGTCAGCTCAACAATCCAACATCTCGACATCCGCCATGCGCTTCGCCGAATCCTCGCCTCCGTCGCCCTCGCTGCTGCGCACTGCGCTCTGCGTCCTCTGCGCGCTCTGCGGCGATCTCGTTCTGGCGCGGCCAGCGTCGGCCGACGAGCCGACGAACGTCACGTACGCCGAGCATGTGCGGCCGATCTTTCAGGAGCACTGTTTCGCCTGCCACTCGCAGGACGACAAGTCGAGCGACTTGGCTCTCGACGACTACGCCTCGGCCGTGGCGGGCGGGGCGAGCGGCGAGGTCCTCGTCGCGGGCGATCCGGACGGGTCGCGGCTGTGGGCGCTAGTGACCCACGCCGACTCGCCGGCGATGCCCCCCGACAGCGACAAACTCCCCGACGCTCAGCTTGCGCTCGTCAAAGCATGGATCGAAGGGGGGCTGCCGGAAAACGCCTCCTCGAAGCCCAAGCCGAAGCCGACCCTCGCCGCGGCCGTGGCGCCGACGGCGGACAATCGCCCCGTGGGCGAGCCGGCGATGCCCCGCGACGTGCTGTGCGAGCCGGTCGTGGCGCCCGCCCGCCCCGGCGCCGTCGACGCCCTGGCGGCCAGCCCCTGGGCGCCGTTGGTCGCCGTCGGCGCCCCGCGGCAGGTCGTGCTCTCTCATGCCGACTCCGCGGAAGTGTTGGGCATTTTGCCCTATCCCGAGGGAACCCCCCGCGTCGTCCGCTTCAGCCGCGACAGCAGCCGGCTGCTGGTCGCCGGGGGGCGGGCCGGCGCCTTCGGCAACGCCGTGCTGTTCGACGTCGCCACGGGCGCCCGGTTGGCCGCCGTCGGCGAGGAGGTCGACTCGGTCCTCGCGGCTGATCTCTCCCCCGACCAGTCGCTGGTCGTCGTCGGCGGTCCGAAGAAGGTGGTGCGCGCTTATCGCGTCGCCGACAACACGACGGCGTACGAGCTGCGCAAACATACCGACTGGATCACCGCCGCCGAGTTCAGCCCCGACGGCACGCTGCTGGCCACGGCGGATCGCGCCGGGGGCGTGTTGCTGTGGGACGCCGCGGCCGGGCACGAGACGGCGGTCCTCGCCGGCCATACGCAGCACGTCACTGCCGTCGCCTGGCGCAGCGATTCGCAAATGCTCGCCACCGCCGGCGAGGACGGCACGCTTCGGCTGTGGGATCGCACAGGCAAGCAGCTCAAGTCGGCCGGCGCCCACGGAGGCGTTCTGGCGATCGACTTCCATCGCGACGGCCGGCTCCTCTCGGCAGGCCGCGACCGCGTCGTGAAGCTCTGGGACGGCGAGCTCAAGCATCTGGCGGACCTGACGACGATGGACGACGCGGCCTTGGCCGTACGGTTTACGCACGACGGCGTCGCCGCGATTGTCGGCGATTGGTCGGGCGCGGTGCGGGTCGTCGGCGTGGAGTCGCGGGAGACGCTTCGCACGCTGGCCCCCAATCCGCCGCCGCTGGCGCGCCGGCTGGAGCTTGCTCAGCAGGAATGCGACGCCCGGCGCGCCGCGTGCGAGCAAGCGACGGCCGCGTTGGCCGAGGCGCGATCGGCGTTGGCGTCGGCCGACGCGGCCCTCGCCCGGCAGGACGAGGAGCGGCAGAAGTTCGTCGCCGCCGCGACCGCGGCCAGCCAGAATCGCGCCGCTGCCGCGAAGCGCCTCGCCGAGTTCACAAGCGCTTGGCAGCGCGTCGCCGACGGGGCCGCGGTCGCCGCGCAGAATCTGGCCAAGGCCGAGCAGGCGCTGGCGGAATCGCGTCGCGCGTCGGCCGCCGGCGACAACGGCGAGCCGTCAGAGGGCGACGACGCCGAGTCGCTTCGCGCCGCGGCAACTCGCGCCGAGCAGGCGGTCGTCGCGGCGCGGTCTGCGCAGCGCAAGGCGGAAGAGCAAGTGACCGCCGCCGACGCCGCGCGGACAGCGGCTGAGCGACAAGCCGCCGCCGCGGTCGCGGCGCATCGCGCCGCCGAGGCTGACGCGGCCGGTCGCCGCGACGCGGCCCCCGCGGCCGATCTCGCCGCGGCGCGACAAACGGTCGGCGAGCGCGAGTCGGCGCTCGCCGCAGCCGCGTCTGCGCAAGCCGCCGCCGAGGAACGGCGCGCGCGGATCGCCGCCCAGTGCGACGCTTACCTCAGGGCAGGCGAGCAATTGACCGCCGCCGCCTCGACCGCCGCCCTCGTGCGGGACGAAGCCCGGGCGAAATACGAAGCCTCCGAGCGCGAGGCCGAACTGGCGGCGGCCCGAGCGGCCGAGTTCGAAGCGGCCGAACAGGCCCGTGCCAAGGCCCGGGCCAAGGGACGCTGACGGCGCCCGCGGCGCCCGTGACGGTCAGAAGGCCTTGATCCGCGGGTTCAGCCGCTTGGCCTTGGCAAACTCGGCCTGCGCCCCGGCTTTGTTGCCTTGCTTGCCGAGCAAGAATGCGCGGGCTGCATAGACCTCGTCGAGATTCGGAGCGCCTCGCTCCAAATCGTCGAGTCGCGCGGCCGCTTCGGCGAATTTGCCGGCGGCGGCTTCGGCGACGGCCAGCTTGACCGACGCGCTGCAGTACACGTCGAGATTCAGCAACCGACTGTCGACCGCTTTCCGCAGTTCGACCTCGGCCGTCGTGAAGTCGCCCTGTTCGAAGGCCTTCTCTCCAGCTTCGCAGGCGGCTGAGGCGGCGATCCGCGCATCGCCGTGTTCGCTCCCGCCCGAGGAGCCGCAACCGGCGGTCAGCAACGCCCCGGCGCCGATCGCCAGCATCGTACGACAAAGGCGCCTTTGCGCACTAAAAAACAAGGACGGTTCCGTCATGGGCGGCTACAGCTCCGCGTCCGTCGTCTCGCCGCCGTTGCGGCTGCCGACCGCTCGCCAGACGCCCAGGTCGACGCTGTCGGAGACGATGGCCGTGTGACCGTCGCCGAAGGCCACGACGACGGTCCCCGGATGATCGCTGCGGGCCGCGATGATGGCATGCTCGTCCGGTGTGTCGGGGATCGCGCTGAAGCTGCCGCAGTCGTAGCCGCTCCAATTCGGCGGCGCCACGTGGTTGTACTGCGTGCTGTCGTACCCGGCGAACGGCCAACCGTTCGACCAGTCGTCTCCCGGCGGCCAGCGCCCGGCGGCGAAGAAATCGAAGGTGCTTGCCGTCGGCGTGTAACCTTGACAGTCGTTGAACAACGTTTGCACGGGCATCAGCGTCCGCGATCGATTGCTGGCGGTCACCATCGCCGATTTGTTCGGGACGGCTTGGCCCGGTACGTCGGCGCTGCCTTTGATTCGCTCGGAGAAGAAGGCGGTCTTCGACAATCCGTCGGAGTATTCGCCGGCGCGGAGCCCCTTGACTCCCATCGAGAACGCGCCGTTGCCGCCGGCGGGGATTCCTTCGCTCGACAAGACGTTCGGATCGGCCAGCCCGCCGGTTCCCGTCACCGCCCCCGCGTAGGGGGACGAGCCGCCGAAGTTCGAGCGATAGTTGTTTTCCGAGATGATCGTCACGGTGTTCGCGTCGCTCGGGCAGATAAACAGCCCGGCCGCCGTGGCGTAGGCGTTATAGTGCGGATTGGTCGGGGTTCCGAGAGTTATCATCCGCTTGTATTGACCGACCTTGAAATCGATCATGTTGTAGACGTTGCCCGCTTCCATATAGGGCAACAGCCAGATGTGAACCGAGTAGTAGCCCGACTTGAAGGTCGGATTGTAGGGTTCACTATAGTTGGAATATCCTAGCGGCGTCTCAACGCCGTTGATCGACTTGTCCGGCTTGAGTCGTCCCGGCGGGAACACCCCCTTGGCGCTTTCGTAGTTCGCCGCGGCCAGGGCCATCTGCTTGACGTTATTGACGCACTGGGTGCGCCGGGCCGCTTCACGCGCCGCTTGGATCGCCGGCAACAGCAGTGCCACCAGCACGCCGATAATGGCGATCACGACCAACAGTTCGACGAGTGTAAACGCGGGCGAAACGCGACGGCGCATGGCAAGATTCCTGCGGGGCGATGGGAGCAGGGCCGACCGGGAGCTACGAGGGAGGCACGGACGCGGCGTACGCCCACTCGCGCCTATTGTATCTCAAAGTTCAACTCTTGCTCCCCCGGCGCGACGTCGGCCGACAGGGGGGTCATGCCGGGATTGCTGTACGCCTCGGGCACTTTGCGGGGCGGGGGGGCCTGCCCCTGGGGGGTGTGGGGCCGGTTCGCCTCTTCGACGCAGACCCGATGCCGCCCGATCACGGCCCCTTCGCCCGGCTTCCCTTGGTAGGCGTACTGCAGCGAGTACCGCCCCTGGTCGTCGGTGATCCCGCTCGACCCGACCGAGATCTCCACCCCCTCCGGCCCCGGGTCGGGCAAGAAACGGACAAGCAGGTCCTTGGTCGGTTTGCCTCGGAGCTTGACCACGCCCGTGACTTGGCCGAACTTCGGCTCGGGCTTGCCGCACCCCGCGGAGACGCAGGCGACGAGGACGAGCGCGGTCGGCAGCGAAGCGAGTGTCCGAGTCATTGCGAACCGTGCGTCCAGCAAGGAAGGGGGGCGAAGGGCCGGGCGAGCGGCACGAGGCCCAGGACCAAATCAGCGGCAGGGCTCTACCGTGCTTCGCTGGAGTCGACGATCTCGCCCCCGGCGCGGGTGCTGAGCGCGGCGAGCGTGACCAGGGAAATCGAATCGGAGACGAACCGCGTCGACCCGTCGGCAAAGCAAAGATTGGCCCCGCCGGGATGGCCGCTTCCCCAACCCATCAACCGGTCGTCCTGGCAGGCGTACGAAGCGCCGGTGACGCAGCTTTGCAGGGTGGCGACGGTGCTGTTCACCGGTTGCCGGCTGCTGCGCGTCACGTGCCCCAGACCCTTGAATCCACCCTGCCAGCCCCACAGCGCCCATTGATGGATCAGCAGGCTGCTGCGCTGGGTTTCCGGCTTCGCATCGAACAGGGGGTCGAAATTGAACCGCTCGCCCAACAGGATCGTATTGCTCGAACCGTCGGTCACGGCCCGCAGACTGACAGGTTTCTGGTTGACAGTCGGCGCCGAGGCGGCGCCCGTCGAGAAGAAGATGCCGTTGACGTCGCCGTCCAAGACGTTCGTCGGGGCGATCAAGTCGTTGGGATAGTAGTTGCGCGTGCCGTGGTTGCCGGCGTAGCTGGTGACGCCGTAAAAGCCCGGATACTGCAGCCCCGAGTTGCCGGGGCTGTTGGTGAACTGACACACCCGCTCGGCCGGGCTGTCCGACGGACACAACATCGTGGCGATTTCAGTGGCCGCAGGCGCTTGCGGCGTGTTGCAGTTGTTGGCGAGGTTTGTATCGTCCCAGCGATCGTAGACCGACTGCTGCTCGATGTACGGCAGCAACTCGACGAAGAACGTCTTCCCGCGATAGGGATTGGGGGTTTGCGTCATGCCCGCGGGAAACATGTCGCCGCGCGAGAGATGGTTCTGCACCGCCAGCCCCAGTTGCTTGAGATGGTTGGTGCACTGCGTGCGCCGCGCCGCTTCTCGGGCTGCTTGGATTGCCGGCAACAGCAGTGCGACCAGCACGCCGATGATGGCGATGACGACCAACAACTCAACGAGAGTAAATCCCCGGCGTCCGACAACGCGCATGCGAGTCTCCCTGCGAATGTTTTGTGATATACGACCGACGCCAGGCGGGACGACCGGGCCGAGCGGCAAGGGCTCGGGCTAAGTCGCGGGCGGGCCGTGTTGGTGACAGCCGATGGCGGCAGCGTACACCGGCTATGTTAAGGCCGGGGGAGGGAATTGGAAATGTTTTTTTTGAGATTCGGGCGACTTCCCCTGCGAAGCGCCCCGAGCTGGCAGCGGGGGTCACTCCGGCGCATCTTCCCCAATCGCGACATCCGCCCACACGAGCCGATGGTCGGAGCTCGGGAAGGGGTGCTCTCCCACGAGCCGAAACAGCGGGTCCTCGCGCACCGGCCAGAACACCCCCGAGGCGATCACGCGCAGGTCGGCCGAAGGAAGCACGTAGTCGAGTCGCAGGTTGCCCGGGCCGGGGTCGTCGGGGGGATCGCACGTGTCGTGGGCGGGGTCCCCGTGGTGATGCGCGTTGGCGCCCCCCTGGCGAGCGGCCTGCTCGACGGCGCCGCGACTCGCCGGCGGTTCGTACTGTGCGATCCGCGGCGATGACAACAGGCGATTGATCGAGGGGGAACCTTCGCCGTCGTGCGGGTCGCTGTTCAAGTCGCCGACGACGACGAAGCTGCTTGCGGCCGGCAATCCTCCGGCGTTTCCCGCGTCGTCGACGATGTACGCCCCGTCGGCTGTCGGGCCGACGTAGTCGACCCACAGGCGGATTTCGTCGTGGTTGCGGCGGCCGTTGCGGTTTTCCGGGCCGTCGAAGATCGGCGGCGTGGGATGACTCGCCAGCAGGTGAATCCGTCGCCCGCCGACTTGAATCGGCACGTCCCAGTGGCTCTTGGACGACAGGGGAAATCGCCCCAAGGCCTCGGCCGAGTACCAATCGTTCGGCGCCGGGGTCGCGGGATCGTCGGGCAACTGCGCTCCGGGCATCTGCGCCCAGCGAAAGTTCTGGAACGTCCGCACGCCCTCGGCGTCGATCGGCCAGCGCGACAACACGGCCATGCCGTACTGTCCCTGGTAGCGTCCGAACCCCCAGCAGTCGCCGCCGTAGGCCTCGGTCCCCGCGCGGGCGTTGGTCCGACCGTTGCGATCAAGGTCGAACCCCGACGGCTCCCCGGTGTTCGTATCAGCGAGAAACTGATACGCAAAAACGATGGGCTCGGCAGGTCCGTCGGGGTGCTCGCTGGCGTGCTGCGGGACGGCCAAGTAATTGTCGCAGAACGCCCGGAGCGTCGCGTGCTCGGGATCGTAGTCGATCTCGTTGACGAGCAGCACATCGGGCCGAACCCGTTGGATGATCTCGGCCAGGCACTCGGCTTGGCGATCGCCGGGCTTCGCGAGCCGCTCGAGCACCTCGCCCGCGCGCTCGCCGTAGAGCGAAACATTGAACGTCGCGAATCGCACGCGATTGGGAATTGACTCGGAAAAACCAGGGTTGTTCGGCTCGTCGGCCAGCGCAGGGGGGGTCGCGGCCAGGGCGCTCAGCCCCACGAAAACTGCCAGGGCGCGTCGCCGCCGGTTGGGAGTCGGCGTCGGGGGCGCAAGGCCGCGGCTGCCGGCGGGAAGCGGCGAAAGCGGGGTCGCGGGGCTTGGACGGAAACGGGTCATGGGTCGCTCGCTGGTTGTCAATCGCTGAAAAAAGGCGGCCTTGCGGCGCCGAAAGCTTCACCCCCGCCGGCCGTTGGACTAGGCTGGAGCGTGTTCCGATGCGTGCCGCGGCACGGGTCGGCCGACGCCGCGCGGCCGACGATCAGGTCCTCGCGTGTCGCCGCGCGGGCTGAGACGGCGCGTTGTCGCGGCGAACCCAACCCTCCGAAACACGAAGATCATTGCCGCAAGTTGCGCGGGCAGTGATCGCTGGTCCTCCCTCCCCGACACCTGACAAACATAGCGGCGCTTGCGGTCCTTGGGCGAGCCGTCGCAGCGCATCGTACCACGCTTCGCGACGATCGCAGCGCGGTCCTGTCGCAGAGAACGCCAACCCGCGCCGCTGCCCGGATCGTCGGCGACGCTGCCCGAGTCGCGCGCAGAAACGAACGTCACGCCAGAAATTTGCGCGAGGTTCGGGACCCGCGCGTAGCGACGAAACTCAAGCGGCAGCCACGAGATAGGAGTCCTGCAAGAACTTTCAGCGCCAACTGGCGCGAGTTTTGCGTTGTTGATCTGTCTTTGCCCCAGCGCCACAATTCGCGGTTTGCGATGCGTCGAGAGCACGGCCCGTCGCGCAGCTGTTTATCAAGACTTGCCGCAAATCACATCAGAACTTCACGAAGCGGATGTAGTCTGACGTTCGGATCGCCCAGCCTGTGGCGTCGATCGAGCGAGTTGACGAATTCGAGTTTGCACCACGAGCACTTCCACCACGTTTTAGTTACTTGAGAGGGGACGCTAATGTCTGTGAAATCTCGTTTTGCCTGGACCGCGATTTGCGGCTTGGTCCTGGCAACGTCCGTCGCCAATGTGCGTGCGGCGATCATCATCTCCCAGTACTACGAAGGTACGAGCAACAACAAGTGGATCGAGTTGTACAATTCCGGAGGCGCCTCGGTCGATCTGGCCGCCGGCAATTATCAACTCTCCCATTGGAGCAACGCCAACCGCGAGCTCTGGAAGACTGACGGCGCCCCGACCGGCACTCAAGCCCTCACCGGCGTCATTGCGGCCGGCGGGACCTATCTCATCGGCCATTCGTCCGCCGTGTTGCCGGCCTATGCGGTCGCCGATCAAACCAGCGGCTCGAACGGCGGATTGAACTTCAACGGCGATGACAGCGTCGCGGTTTGGGTGGGGACCACGTTCGCCACGGCGAGCATCGAGGACGTCTTCGGTCTGACCGCGAACACCGCTGCTGATCGCAGCTTTGTGCGCAATGCGAACATCGTTTCCGGCACGACGTCGGATTTCAGTGCGTCGGACTGGACGGAGTATTCCATTGCCGACGTCGAAGGGGCGGCTGCCGACGTCAATGAACGTCTGGGCTATCACGCCGCCATCCCGGAGCCGACGACCGTCGCCCTGGCCCTCGTGGGGCTGGCCGGTTTGGCGGTTCGGCGTCGTCGTTAGCATTTGCCGGCGTGTCGCGCACGCCGCGTAGGATCGTGTCGTTCGACGCGGTCAAGTCTCGCCAACTCAGGCGTGCCCCTCGCAGTTGTCGCTGCGAGGGGCGGGCCTGTGGCGAGGGGCGTGCTGGGCGTTCGCACGAAAACGAAACAGAGGAATTCACTGCCCGCGGAAATGACTGCCGGAACAAAATCCTGCTTCGGTCGGCGTCGCGCTGGAAACCGACCAAGTTGCTGCCGACTTTCTAGTTCACAGACTTCAATCACTCTACGGATCGACTCCTACTATGAAACGCTTTGTCACGGCCTTCGCCGTCTGCATGATCGCGTGCGTCGCTCAGGTTGCCTCCGCGGCGGTGTTCTTCACCGATGCGTTCGAGTACGAAGACGGGCAACTGACGGCCCACAATGAGGGCGCCAACGTTTCAGGCGGCTTGTGGACGACTCACAGTCCGACCCCTGTGCAGACCGTCACTGCATCGACCATGCAAGTATTGGACGGCGCCGCGGTGGTGAAGACCTCCGGCGTCGAGGACGTGAATCGCGTTACCGGGTTCACGCAATCCGAAGGTGAAACGTGGTACTACGCCGCCCGCTTTAGCGTAAACGATCTTCGGGACCCGCCGGGAACTGGAGCGTTGGCCTCGGCAAATCAGTACTTCATTCACTTCAAGGACGACGGCACGTTTAATTTTCGCAGTCGGCTCTACGTACTGCCGCCGAATGATGCCGAGAGTCCGAATTTCACGCTCGGTTTGTCTTCCTCAAGCGTCTCGGGCGGCAACGGACAAGTTGTCAACTGGAGCTCCGATTTGACCTTCGGCGAGACCTACACAGTCGTTGTTTCTTACAAGGCGTTCGACTCCGATCCGGAGACGACCGACGACGGTTTTGCCAGTCTGTGGGTCAATCCGAGCAGTTCAGCCAGCCCGTCGATTACCGACACGCTGCCCAACTCGAACATCACGACCGGGCTTATGACTTCGCTGGCGTTGCGACAAAACGGGGCGGGGAGTTCGAACCCGGATGTGTTGGTCGACGTTGTTTCAATCGGCAACAGCTTTGACGACGTCCTGGCCGCTCTCGGCGGCGGCGGGGGCGAGTTCGCGGCGGCCGACTTCAACGAGAACGGGGCGGTCGACGGGACCGACCTCGGGATTTGGGCCGGCGGCTACGGTTCGACCGGCGCCCCGAAGTCCTCGGGCGACGCGACCGGCGAAGGGGACGTCGACGGAGCCGACTTCCTCGTCTGGCAACGCGAGTACACCGGGCCCCCCGCCGTCGGCGCCGTCCCCGAGCCGACCTCCGTCGGGCTGGTCCTGGTCGGGCTGGCGGTCTTGGCCCGTCGGAAGAAGTAGCCTCGACCATCGTCGGCGACTGACGACGGATGATTGACATCGGGCCGCCCGGACCGTGAGGTCCGGGCGGCTTCCGTATTCCGGCCTTCCTCGGGCCGGAGTCGGACGGAGCGAGCCGCTCGACCCCCGCCGGAGTCGTCGCGGACCAGCCGGTTAGAGGAAGCCTCGGGGCTTCGCAGCCGGTCGTATCTGAAGCAGAATACGAGTTACGGAGATTTTGTGCGGATCCCACCACTTTCGTTGATGAGCTCGCTTGTCAGTTCCGGAGCAATGGCGATGAAAAGCAGATACGTCCTGTCGGCGTTGGCGTTGGCCACGATCACTCTGAACACGGCGTCCGCCGCGTTGTACGTCACCCGCGTCGGCGACGGCAGCGGGTCGCTCACCAATGCTGCCGTCCCTGTGTTTGTCGAAAAATTCACGGACGTCGGCGCCCCCCTGGGAACCATTTCCTTGCCGACGACCGCCTCGGAAAGCCAGCGAGCCTTGGTGCTTGGGGGAACGGCCACGTCGGTCGGGTTCATCAACGCGTCGGGGGACGGCAACTATCTGTTCTTGGCCGGTTTCGACGCTGCCGTGGGTACGGCTAGCGTCAACAGCACGACCTCGGCGGTTGCGAATCGCGTTGTTGGTCGCATCAGCGTGAGCGACGATTCGATCGACACAAGCACGGCGTTCACCGACACCTCGTATTCGGGCGACAACATTCGTAGCGTGGTGTCGACCAACGGGACCGACATTTGGACCGCCGGGACCGCGTCGAGCGGCGCCAACGGCGGCGTCCGCTACACGACGTTCGGCAGCAACTCCTCGACTCGCGTTTCGTCGACCCCGACGAACACCCGCGTCGTGAACATTTACAACGGCCAGTTGTATGTTTCGAGCGGCACCGCGGCGTTTCTTGGCGTGAGCACCGTCGGGACCGGGCTCCCGACGATGTCCGACGAAGCGACCTCGACTCTTGCGGTCAACGTCACCGGCACCGGGACGGGCACCGCTTCGTCGTACGACTTCTGGTTCAAGGACGACAACACGGTTTACATCGCCGATGATCGAACGTTGGCCAACGGCGGCGGGATTCAGAAATGGTCGTTTGATTCGGGCTCTTCGGTTTGGGGGCTTGATTACACCTTGAACGTCGGCGCCGGGGCCCGCGGGTTGGCCGGAACAATGAGCGGCGGCAACGCCGTCCTGTACACGATCACCGCCGACAATCCGAGCCGGCTTGTCAGCATCACCGACGACAACGGCGTCGACTCGGTCTTCTCCACTCTGGCCTCGGCTGCGACCAACACGCAGTTCCGCGGCGTGGCGTTCATCCCCTCCGGCGGCGGAGGCGAGTTCGCCGCGGCCGACTTCAACGAGAACGGCGCCGTCGACGGAACGGACCTCGGCATTTGGAGCAACGGCTACGGGTTGACCGGCGCCCCGAAGTCCTCGGGCGACGCAACCGGCGACGGGGACGTCGACGGGCGCGACTTCCTCGTCTGGCAGCGCCAGTACACCGGGACCCCCGTGGCCGTCGCCGCCGTGCCCGAGCCGGCTTCGGTCGGGCTGACGCTGGTCGTGCTCGGCGGGTTGGCCCTGGCCGCCCGCAGGGGGCGCCACAGCTAGGCATTGCCCCCCAACGTGAGCGGACGGCGCTAGCCGCCGGTTTAGCGCGCGCCCGGGGTTTGTCGGTCGTCGTCGCAACGAATGGCCTGTCGTTGCGCGTCGTTCACCGGCGGCTAGCGCCGTCCGCTCATGGTTGGGGGGGAAAGCCGAAAGTTCGACGAAAGACTTGTTCGCGGGCAAATCGTTTGTCAGATTCGCCCCGGCTGGTTTTAATGAAGGGACGGCCGCGCTCTGGGGGCAGGGCGCGGCCGTCTTCGTTGTTTCGCCGGCTTATGCCGCGCAGGTCCGGAACCCTGCGCGTCGCCCGGCGCCTAGGAACCCGGCAGAGGAGCAGGCGATCGGCCGGCATTCGCTCATGTTGTTTCTTGCCAAACGAGTCTTCGCGACGGGGCTGACGGCGCTGGCCGTCTGCTGGTCCGCCGCCGGCGATGCGCTTGCGCAGCTGCGGATCGTCACTTACAACACGGCCAACGGCCAGTTTAACGGAGCTCTTGCGCCGCGGGCCGGGATGGACTTCGTTCTGCGCGCCATTGGCGAAGAAATCGTGAACGGCGTTCAACGGCCGATCGACGTCATTGCCCTGCAGGAGCAATACACGACGGCGACGGCTACGCAAGCGTTCGTCGATCTATTGAACGGGATCTACGGCCCCGGGACGTACGCCCGCGGCTTCCTCGACGGCGACACGAGCGACAGCTTCCGCCGCGCGGGGGCGCCGGCGCTCGTTTACAACACGCAGACGGTGCAGCTCATCGGCGAGACGAAGTTCGGCGACGTCGGCACCAGCGACGGCACGGGCGCCACGCCGGCGCAGCAGCCGCGTTCGACGATGCGCTACCAGTTGCGACCCGTGGGGTACGACGAGCGGGCCGACTTCTATGTCTACTCGAGCCACATGAAATCCGACACGGGCACCGAGAACAACAATCGCCGGCTGGTCGAGGCGGAAGCGATTCGGACCGACGCCGACGCCTTGGGCGCCGGGGTCTATGCGATCTACGCCGGCGACTTCAACATCCGATCATCGAGTCAGGCGGCCTATCAGCATCTCCGCTCGGCGGGGACCGGGCAGGCCGTCGATCCGCTCAACGTGGCCAACACGCTGCAAAGCTGGAACAACAATTCCAACTACGCCGCGATCCACACGCAAAGTCCGACGACCTCGGAACGTTTTAGCGGCCAGACCCTGTCGGGCATGGACGATCGGTTCGATTTCCAGCTTGTCACGAGCGCCCTGTTCGACAACGAGGGGATGAGCCTGCTCGCCGGGTCGTACCACGCGTTCGGCAACAACGGGACGACCTACAACTCGGACCTCGACGACGCCTCGAACACCTACGCCTTCAACGGCGTCACGTTCAGCGGGGCGAACACCCGGGCGCAGTTGCTGACGAATCTGGCGTCCGTGACCGACCATTTGCCGGTGGTCGCCGATTACCAAGTGCCGGCGATCATGGGGGCGACGCTCGCCTCGTCGATTCCGCCGGTCGTGCCGGTCGGCGTCCCAACGTCGATCGACCTGTTGGTGCGAAACCTGGCCAACGTGACGGTCGCCCACGGGGCGGACGAGCTCGATTACTCGTTCACGGTCTCGGGCGACCTGTCCGGACTCGGGTCGGGGACGACGCTTGCGCTGGCCGGCGGCAATCTCCACTCGATCATGCTCGACACCGCCACGCCGGGCCTCAAGTCGGGGTCGATCGTCGTCACCACCGACAGCCAAGCGGCGGCCAACCCGCTGGTGACGATCCCGGTGAACTACCTCGTCGGTACGGTCTCGCCGGCCGATTTCAACGTGGACGGCTACGTCGACGCGACCGATCTGGCGACGTGGCAAACCGCGTTCGGCATGACGGCCGCGGGGGACGCCACCGGCGACTCGGTCACGAACGGCGCCGACTTTCTGGTCTGGCAGCGTGATTACACGGGACCGGGGGGAGCGATCGCGGCCGTGCCCGAGCCGACGAGCGCGGCGCTGGCGCTGCTGGTCGCGGCGGGGTTGCTAGGCCGCAAGCGAGCCCGCGGCTGAGGGGCGTGCGTCAGGGCGCCGGGGGCGAGCGCGGATCAATCCGCGGGGTCGACCTCGAAGTCCTTCCACTTCATGGCCCGGCGGAAGGGCTCGACGCGCAAGATCACCTCGCCGTTCTGGAAGAGCCGGACCGTGCCGGTCGATTCGCTGACCGTGATCGCCACGGCGCCGGTCGCGCGGCTGATGGCGGCGGCGGCCCAGTGGCGGGCGCCCAGCCCCTTGCTGAGCGTGATGTCGGCCCCCGGCGCCGAGACGTGCTGGCACGCCGCGGCCACCGTGCCGTCGGCGGAGATGACGAACGCCCCGTCGAGTTGGGCGATTTCCTTGATCGCCTCGCGGACCTTGGCGTCGTCGAGCTGCCGTTCCGATTGGTTGTAGCCCCGCACCGGGTCGTACCCCAGCGGGTGGCAGTGCTTGAGCACCTTGCGATGGTCCCCGACGACCAGCAGCGTGCCGACCGGCTTCCCCTCGCGTCCTTCGCGACCGATCTCGACGGCCAGATCGACGGCGGCCTTGAGCGTGTCGAGCGGCACGCGGGTCTCGAGCTGCTTGAGGTCGCGCACGGTGAGCCGGCCGAGGTGCTCGTCGAGTTGGATGACGCTGAGCGAGTCGATTTGCCCCGCCTCGAACCCGCTGTAGAGGGCGACGACGGTTCCCCCCGGGGGGAGCAGGTCGTCGGCGACGCTTTCCAGCAGCGCCTGGGCCAGCTTCTCCTGGATCGTGCTCTCGGGGATCGTCACCTCGACGCAGGGAAAGTTGTAATCCTCGGCCCCGGCGTAGTCGCGCACGGCGTCGGCCGCCAGCACGACGTGTAGCTGGCCGGTCGCGGCCCGCAGCTTGGCCCAGTCGAGCGGCTTCTCGACGAAGATCAGCAGGGCGTCGGCCTCCTCGTGCCCGGCCAGACGGGCCGCCAGTTGGCAGAACGCTTCGAGCTGGTCGGGAAACTTGGGAGCGGGAGCCATTGCAACGCTGACGCAGGGACCGGAAGACGCAAACGGCGGCGGGGAGAGCAGGCAACTCATAGTCGCGCACGCCAAGCAAGAGGCTGCAATTTAGACCAGGGACGAGCGATTCACAATGCCGACCGGCCGTCGGCGCAATGCGTCGGACTAGCGCTTTGACGCAACCCGAAATAATCGAGCAGACAAAGCGCTAGCGCCGCGAGTTGTCCGGCGAGGCGGCGACCGCGTCTTGGTCGACCTCGTCGTACTGCTGCAAGTACAGGCGGTCGTACAACACCAGCGCGTGGATGGCGTGCCCCAACGGGCCGGCTTCCCAATCACGGGTGCGATTGTTCCACATGATGTTCGACAGGTAATTGACCGCCTTCACGGTGCGCGGATACGTGAAGTGCTTGTCTTCGGCGGCGTAGAGCAGCCACTCGAGGATGTGCCCGGTGGTCTTCAGCCGGCGATCGAGATCGGCCTCGCTGCCCGGGCCGCGAAACCACTCGGTGCTGAAGCTGCCGTCGGGGTTCTGCAGCCGATAGGCGTAGTTCTGGTAATTGGCGACGAACTTCTTCGCCGCGGCGAACTCGCCCGTCAGCGGGCGGCCGGTCTTCAGGCTCTTCTTATAGGCGAAGGTCAGACCCGACAGTCGATGGGTCCCCCCGCACGCGGCGGTGCGGACCGGTTGGTGCATTTCCTCGCGGACCAGCGTGGCGAAGTCCCAGGTCATTCCCTGGTCGTTGACCCACCGGGCGTCCAGGTCGAGGTACGCCTGCAGTCCGAGAAGCTTGAACGTGAGCTCGGTCTTGGGGTAGCAGGTCTTCTTCTCCGACTCGACGAGGTCGGCGATCGTGAACTCTTTTCCTTCGACGCGGATCGGATAGGTGCTTTTCACCCGGGCTTGAGCCAGAAGCGCCAGCAATTGGCCCTGGTGCCCTTGCAGCGCGGGGCCGACGCGCACTCGCAGTTCGCCCTCGTTGTTCAGATAGAGCAGCTCCCGCTCGCGGCAAGGCATGTTGAAGCACAACCACCCCACGGCCGTGATCGGTTGGCCGTTGGGACCGCCCTGGCGGATGCGGCTGTGGACCTCGAAGGCGAGCATCTGGTGCATCACCTCCCACGGTCCGCGGTTGCCGGTGTGAAGCGGATTGTCGTAGTAGTGCTTCAACACGCGGCGGACTTTGTCTCGGAGCGCTTGTTGGCTGCGCGACAGGGGGGGGAGCCGTTTCCGCGCGGTCGAGTTCACGACCGGGATCGGCGTCGTCTCCTCCGCCTCGTCCGGGGTCTCCGGGGCTTCGTCGGCCGCGGCGGCCAGCGGCCGCGCCGAGTCGGCGTCGCGATCGTGTTGTGCCGCGGCTTGCTGTTGGCGCAGTTCCAAGGCTTCGTCGAGTTCGTCCCCCGAGAGGCCGGCCAATTCGTCGTCCGGCTCGGCGGCAGGCATCGGCTCGGCGTCCTCGGCGGCAAGCGTCGGCTCGCCGCAGGAGTCCTCGGCCGGGGAATCCTCGACGGGCGTCGCCGCCTCCTGCGGCTGCGGCTCGAACGAGAGCGCCGGACCGGACAGAGGCTGGGCGGGCGCGACCGGCGTCGACGAACTGCTCTCGCGGCGCGGCAGAGCGCCGATCAGGAGCGGGCCTGACTCTTCGGCCGCGTCGTTCGAGCGTTGCTCGCCGGACGGCCGCGGGGCGGCGCCGTCGGCCGAACGGGGGCGCCAGCCGTGCTGCGCCGGCGCGAGGTTCGCCGGAGAGGAGGGCGTCGCGGCCGCGGCTTCCTCGTGCGGGCGGACAAAGACGGGGCGCAACGCGCGGCTCAAAACGCGCGTGCCAAAGTCGGTGTTCCCGCCCGAAACGCTGGGGGCGAGCGTCGAGGAGTCGCGAAACGGGTCCTGAGAGCCCGCCGCCCCGTTGGCGCCGGCCCCTGCCAAGACGAATGCGGACAGCAGGACGCGCGTGGTCCGAGCGTCCCGCGCGATCTTCCAGCGCAGCATCTGCAATCTCCCCCCTCGCAACGCGTGGCGTGACGCCCGGCATGTCGACCGAACGCCGCTCACGCGGTCCTGGCGTACCAAACGGGCGACGTTCGATTCGCAACTGCTGCGGACGTGCGCCTCGTGCTTTGACAGCACTTGCATCAAGAGCGGCCAAAGCACTCGTCCGCGCGAACTCGTGCCGACGAGTCAGCCCGTGTGTTTGGTATCGGGCGCGCGCCCAGGTGAAGTTGACCCCGAAGCGGCATTTCGACGAGCGAACTTCCGCAACCCCGCGCGCCGACTGCAACAGCCGATCGGGACGCGAGTTACGCAGTTTCGCCAGATCCGCAAGAGCGGCCTTGAACCCCGCCGGGAGGGGGCCTGCGGGGCGTCGCGCGGCGCGCGAGAGAACGTCGCCGGTCGAGGGCGACTACCGCGGCAGAGGGGCGTCGGGGTTTGACGCGACTGCGGCTTCGCCGCTGCCGGCGCCTGCCGGCAGGCTCTCCGCGTACTGGCGCCAGGCGTTGACGTCGTTGCCGAGGTCCTGGCCGCTGGCGCCGCGCATTGCTTGCACTCCGGCGTATTGCATCGCGGGGTCGCTGTCCTTGAGCGCTGCCGCAAGCGCGGCGACGCTGGCCGGGGTCTTGATCTTGCCCAGCGAGTCGACCGCCGCCATGCGCACGTCGAAATCCGCGTCAGCCTGCGCGACGACCGCCAGTCGTTGGATCGCAGCCGCGTCGCCGCGTCGCCCGAGCAAGCGACAGCACTGCATGCGGACCTCGCGATCCTCGTCCTGCAAGCCGGCGACGAGCATATCGCGGGCCAGCGGAGCGTCGAGCTTGGCCACCGTCTCCTGAATCGTGCGCCGCACGAGGGGATCGGGCTCGGTCTGGATTTGTTGGGCGAGTTGCTCGCAGACTTTTTGCTGCTCGGCCGCCTCGGCGTCGCCGACGCGGGCCCCGGTTTCGCGAATGGCCGCCATCCGCATGGCGGGCGTCACCATCGTGGTGCGGTCCTTGTATTTGAAGGGCCCCATGCCGCAACCGGCGAGCGGCGCAAGGACGAGCCCCAACGCCCCGGCGACCAGCCAGCGCGCAGGACCCTCGGCAACTTCGATTCGTCGAAACATCGGCAGCGCGTAGTGCGAGGAGCGACCAGTACCCGTTCCGCGGCGCAAACCGTAGCAAACCCCCTGCGGGCGATCTACTCCACTTTGGTCCCTGCGGAGACAAACAGTGCAGCCCGCGGTGACTTCCGCCCCGTTGGTCGTGATCCCATTTGCCAAATTGACGGGTGGCTGGGGTCGAACGAAGCGAGCCCCCAGCGGATCCCCTGGGGGCTTTGCTGCGCTGCGACCCCAGCCACCCTTCCAAGGGCGCAAATGGTATCACTACCGCCCCGCTCGACGGCGTGTTCTGCGGGGGCCGGGCGGCTAGAATGGCGTTCTGCCAGTCCCGGCCGACCCGTTGCGAGAATCCATGCCCGCCGCATTCGCCCATTCCCGCTCGCCGCGAGGCGCCTGGTCGCGGCTGGGGGCGTTTGCGCTGGCGTGCTTGCTGCTAGCGGGGTGCTGGGGGTGCAGCGACGACGGTTCCGCGGCGGCCGATCCCCAGGCCGCGGCCAAGAAGAAGGCCGAGCAGGACCAGAAGGACAAGCAGGACCAGGATCGCGACAAGCCTGACGTCGAGATCAGCCGCGTCGTGCCGCTGCTGTCGGAATCGCTCGTCGAGACGAGCCAGGGTCAATCGCTGGCGCTCGCCAAGCCGGGGCATTGGACCGCGGCGGCCCAGCAGGTGAAGGCCAACCGCGACGATCTCGAAGCTCGCGCCACGGTCGAGGTGCTCGACGCCAAGGGAGAGCCGCGGCCTTTGACGGACACCTCGTACCGGCTCGTATCGAGCCGCCCGGCGGTGCTTGCCAAGGGACGACAGAAGCGGATCGAGACCGAGGTGTTCGTCCCCGAGGATCTTGACCGGTTTCAAGTGGCGGCTCGTCTGGAGCGGGTTTCGACCGGTTCCCCCGTCGGCGCCACGCCGCCGACGCCATGGCGCGCGATGCCTTCGTACCAGTACTTCTTCATCGTGCTGGCGAAAGACCCCGCGCAGTACTCGTTTCTCAAAGTCGCCGACGCCGTGCGCGCCCCGCATGAAGACGAAGGGGGCCGGTTTGCGTTGCATTACCGGGTCGTGTTGGCCGACGGCGACCAGCACCCGCCGTTGCCGGCGAGCGTGCTGCAGTGGACCAGCGTCGCTCACTTGTGGTGGGACGAAGCGAACGTCGACCGCCTCTCGCCCGAGCAGCAGACCGCGCTGGTCGATTGGCTCCACTGGGGAGGTCGGCTGGCGATCAACGGGCCGGACTCGCTCGACAAGCTGCGGGGAACGTTTCTCGATCCGTACCTCCCCGCCGAAAGTGGCAAGACGCGCGAGTTCACGGTCGACGATCTGGCGCCGCTGAACAAGGCGTGGACGCTTCGCGACGCGACGGGCCAGCCGCGCGATCTGCTGCGGCCGGCCAAACCGTGGTCGGGCGTGGAGCTGAAATTGCGACCTGGCGCGGCCGAGACGCCGGGGACGGGGGGGCTGCTGGTCGAGCGGAGCGTCGGGTCGGGGGGCATCGTCGTCTCTGCCGTGCAACTCGCCCAGCGAGAACTGTTGAACTGGCCCGCGTACGACAGTTTTCTCAACGGCGCTTTGCTGCGGCGACCGCCGCGCAAGTTCCGGATGGAAGACTCGGACTTCTTGAGCGGCCTCGAGGTTGATTGGATCGGGTACAAGGGCCGGCAACTCGACGCCCATTTCACGACCCCGCTGCGGTGGATGGCTCGCGACGCCGGGGCCCAGGCGAACATGCGCACCGAAACCGTCGCCGCGACCCCGCCGGCGGTTCCCGGCGCCTATGCCGTCGGCGGCGAAGAGACGCGGACGATCGTCGATCGGCGCGGCGGCTTGGGAGCATGGAGCGATTTCGGCCTGACCGCCGCAGCGGCCCGAGCCGCGCTGCGCGAGGCGGCCGGCGTCACCGTTCCCGGCGCCGGGTTCGTGTTGGCGTGTCTGGCGGTGTATCTCGTGGTGCTCGTGCCGCTCAATTGGATGGTGTTTCACTCGCTGCGGCGAGTCGAGTGGGCATGGCTGGCGGCCCCGCTGATCGCTCTGGCCGGCGCCGCCGTGGTGATCCAGCAGGCCCAACTCGACATCGGGTTCGTCAGCTCGCAAACCGAGATCGCGCTGTTGGAATTGCAGCCCGAACATCTGCGCGGGCATTTGAGCCGGTTCACGGGGCTGTACACCTCGCTGTCGACGACCTACGACGTGGCGTTCGAGCACCCCACCGCGGTGGCCGTCCCCTTTCCCGGCGCACGCGACGACAGCGTCGTCCGCAGCCAATTGCTAGGGGAGGGGGGGACGGTCGCGTTCGAGAAGTACGCCGAGACGCACCTCCGCGGTCTGGCCGTCGCATCGAGCACGACCCGGCTTGTCCACAGTGAGGAGATCGTCCCCTTGCCGGGCGCCGTGCGACTCACGACCGCCACGAACGGCATGCGGCAGCTTGAAAATCGGTCGGGACTGCGCCTCGCCGATGCGGCGATCGTGCGCCGCTCGTTCGATCGCCAGGGGAAGCCGCGGTTCGACGGGTGTTGGCTGGGCGAGGTGCGCGACGGGGCGACGACCGTCGTGTCGTTCGCACCGGCGACGATCGACCCGGTACGGGGGCCGTTCGCCGCTGAGCGGGCCGCCGCGGCCGAGCGCGCCGTCGCGACCGGCCAACCGCGGCTCGACGTCGACGAGTTGGTCAAAGTGGCCTTTCGATTCGCCTCGGGGGACGACCCGCTGTACGGCGGTCGCGAGGAGACGCGGCTGGTGGCCCGAATCGACGGGTTGCTCCCCGGGACGACGGCGACTCCGTCGGCTTCGCAAACGTCCGGGGCCGTGATCGTGGCGGTCCACCTCGCCTACGGCCCTCCTCCCGCCCCGCAACCTGACGCCAACGCCGCCGCCGACGTCCTTCCCGCCGCCGATCGCCCGACGGGCGAGGAGGACTCGCTCGACGAACTCGAGGATTTGCCGTAAACGCCCGACGCAACTGCGTATTTCCTTTGCGACCCTGGCGCCCTCGCGGTCGCCCTTCCCGTTTCGCCCATGATCGAACTCAAGAACTTCGGCAAGCAATACGGCGACTTCATCGCGGTCGCCAACCTCAACCTCAAGATCGAGGCGGGGGAGATGTTCGGCTTCATCGGTCCCAACGGCGCGGGGAAGAGCACCACCATTCGCTTTTTGGCGACGCTCCTCAAGGCGACCCACGGCGAAGGGATCGTCAACGGGTGCAGCGTCACGCGCGATCCGATCGGCGTGCGCCGCAGCGTGGGATACATGCCCGACAACTTCGGCGTTTACGACGGGATGAAGGTGTGGGAGTTCCTCGACTTCTTCGCCGTCGCGTATCAGGTCCCGCGCGAGCGGCGCAAGGGCGTGCTTTCCGACGTGCTGGAGTTGTTGGACCTGACCCACAAGCGCGACGACTTCGTCAACGGCTTGTCGCGAGGGATGAAGCAGCGACTCTGCCTTGCGAAGACGCTGGTCCACGACCCGCCGGTGCTCATCCTCGACGAACCGTCCAGCGGCCTCGACCCGCGGGCTCGGCTCGAAGTGAAAGCCCTATTGCGCGAACTGCGCAGAATGGGCAAAACGATCCTGATTTCCAGTCACATTCTCACCGAGCTGGCCGACTGCTGCACCTCGATCGGCATTCTCGAACGGGGGCAACTCTTGCTGCACGGCCCGATCGATCGGGTCTACAAGCAGATTCAGCGGAACAGACATCTTGAGATCCGCTTCGCCGGCGACCCGGCTGCGGGGCTCAGCCTTGTTCGCAGCGACCCGAAGGTGCGCGAGGTGATCGAGAACAGCCGCACGTTCGTCGTCGAGATGGCCGGCGACGACGCGGACGTTCAGCGGCTGTTGCGCCAGTTGGTCGCCGCCAATTGCGGACTGGTCAGCTTCGCCGACAAGGAGCCGACGCTCGAGGACGTGTTCATGCTGGTCACCAAGGGGTTGGTGAGCTGAGGCGCGCCAGTCAAGCCCCCCGCTGACGGGGGGCTTGGCCGATCAGCCGCGGGCGCCCTTTCTGTTCTCCCCCGCTTGCGGTTCCTCAAGCGGCGCACTCGCCAAGCTCGGCGAGCGAGACTTCAGTTCGTCAACTGAAAGTCGAACGGCTGCGATTGGCCCGAGGCCACCTCGACGCTCAGCCCGCTGCCTCCGAACGAGCCGTAGCGCTGCGGAATGAGCGAGCGTCCGAGGATTGGCTCGCCGTTGGGGAGCGTCATGGGGTTGTTCGGGTCGTTTCCTTCGAAGCAGGTGATTCGCACCAACTGCGGGCCGACCCGCACGCCTTCGCCCAACCTGGGGGTCGACAGACTGAAGGAGCCGTCGCTTTGAATGGCCCCGACGGCCGGCTGCCCGCCGGCTTTATGCTGGAACATCACGGTGCCGAACTTCAACGGTTCGCCGCGGAACGAGACGGTTCCCGTCGCCGGGGCCATCTCGGGTCCCTTGGAGCAGCCGATCGACAGCACCGTCGCCCACGCCAACAGCCAAGCCGCGCATCGCGGGACGTGCATCTCAGTAGCCCCCGGAAACCACGTCGCCGGCGTTGACCGTCGCCAAATAGTGATACGTCGTCCGGTCGACTCCGTCGGCGATGGGATGCACGCTGCCATCGACAAATGCGAACTGAGTGACGCCCGGATGGAAACTGCCGAAGGGGAGGTGATTGAACTGCACCCCCTGGTCGCGATTGATCTGCGTGTTGGGGGTGAACTCGATCACCTTGAAGGAATAGGGGGCGTTTTGGAATCCGCCCAGGTACCAGGGGCGGACGTTTCCCGGCGCCTCGGCCCATTGTCCGGTCGCGGCGATCAAGTCGCGATGGACGAACTCGCCGATGAGCAGCGAATTGCTCTGGCCGTCGGTGATCTCGGCCGCTTTCACGCGGCGGCCCTTGAATTGCAGCGTCGTCGTCGGGGCGCCGCGCGAGCCGGTCGTCGTCACCGCGACCTCGTCCGCCTGGAAGGCGCCGTTCTTGGGGACTTTGCCGAAGCCGGAATTTACGGCCAAGTTCGGGTCCGAAAGGTCCAGCCCGTCGAGCAAGGCCCCGCCGACGCCGTTGTAGGTCACGAGCGCCCCGTTTTCGTACCCGTTGACCCGGCCGAAGATCACGCGCTCGTCGATCCAACTGGGGCAGATGTACGAGTCGATCACGTGGTTGACGGCCGGTTCGTTGTCCCAGGGATTGCCGCTGTAAGCGAAGTTGATCTGATCGTAGACCGTCTTCTGCTCCATGCTCGGCAGCATCTCGGTGAAGAGGTGCTCCTTGTTGAAGTTGGCGGTCGCGCGCCCGGTGGCGCCCGCGTAGCCCATCGGCAGGAAGCCGCCGCTGGACGAGATGTAGTTCTGGACCGCCAGTCCCTGCTGCTTGAGGTTGTTCGAGCATTGGATCCGCCGGGCCGCCTCGCGCGCCGACTGCACTGCGGGCAAGAGCAGCGCCACGAGCACGCCGATGATCGCAATCACGACCAGCAACTCGACCAGCGTGAACGCTCGCTGTGAGGGCCGGAGGGGGGGCGTAGTGCATCCTTTCGACATGGCAAGTCCTCGCGGTATAGGGTACGGACGAAAGGGACCAAGACGCCGGCTCCGGCCGATGGGTCAGCCGCGGCGGCGGCGCTGACGCCACGCCAGGCCGCAACAAGCCGCCGCGACGAGCGCGGCCGACGTCGGCTCGGGGACGGCCCCGATTGCGGTTGCGGCCGCCGGGGACGTGCCGTACTGGATCTGCCAGACCGCCAGATCGGCCTCGTCGACGTTGCGGTCGCCGTTGGCGTCGCCGTCAATCCGGTCCGCCGTGCCGTCGGTCACCGGAAAATTGCGTTGCCACGTGAGGAAGTCGGCGCCGTCGACGCCGTTCTCGCCGTCGAAGTCGGCGTTGTCGATCACGACGGGATCGAGCGTCAGCTCAAACGCCTGGATGCCGTTGTTGGTGCTCAGGGCGTAGATGACGACCTTGTTGCCGTCGATGGCGCCGAACTTGACGCTGCCGGTGCCGTTGATGTTGGCGTTTTGGTAGATCCCCTCGGGAAAGACGCTTCCCTCGGCGATCTTCATTTCGGCCACCGAGGCGGTCGGATCGGAGATGTCGTAGACGAAAATCCGCGCCCGATTTGCGCTAGGATTGCCAGGTTCGAGTGCGTTGCCAGCGCTCGCTTCGAGCGTGACCAAGAGCGGTCGACCGTCGACGACGGCAAAATCGAGCGGGCGAAGCGAGGCGCCGTCCGAGCCGATGCTGGCGGCGAGCGTCCCCGTGCCGCCGGTGAAATCGACCATCCGGGCGAAGGTCGATTGTTTGCCGATGACGGTGTCGGCGTCGGTGAAGGTGATGCCCAACCGGAAGTCGCCCGCATCGGGAGGCGTGCCGGCGACCTCGACGTGAGTTGCCGAGAAGCTCGCGCCCATGTCGCTGGTGGTGAACACCGCGAAGCTGTTGTTGCCAGGCACGCTGGGATTGTTGCCGTAGCCCGCCGCGAGTCGGGTGTCGTTGCCGCTGCCGATCGCGTCGAGCGTGTCGCCGAGTCGGGCTCCGGCGAGCGGGGCCCCCGAGTAGACGAGCGTCGGGTTCGTCAGCAACTGGTCCTCGCTCGCCCAGCGGTAGATCTTGAACGGCGACGTGGTGGCGTTGGTCGTCAGGTTCGCCATGTAAATCGCGCCGTCGTCGGCCACGGCGATCATGTTGCGGTCGAAGGTCCCGCCGGTGACGATCGTGTTGTCGAAGTCCATGAAGCCAAGATCGACCCCTGTCGTCCCGTCGAGGATGCGAAGCCCGTGATCCGTGCTGTCGGGGGCGGTCCCGCCGACTCGGCTCAGGAACAGCAAGTTGCCTGTGGCGGGGTTGTAGGCCATTCCGCGCTCAAGGTTCGTATCGCTTCCCAGGTACTTGTAGAACCCGCTCTCGTTGGCGGTCCCTGCGGCGTCCCCGGGCAGGACTTCTCCCGGGGCGCGGTCGCCGTCGCCGGGAACGTCGCCGACGCCGAACGAGAGCAGCGGAGCAAGCGTGGCGGCCGGGGCGGAATCTGAGGTCGCAATCGCGATCGTCATCGCGACGCACGACGGCAACAGGGCTAGATGCGAAACGAGACGCCGCATGGCGGGGTTCTCCCAAAGTTGCGAAGTGAGCGCTCGCCGCGGACGAGAACCCGGCGAACGGAAAGGATTCGTGCCGACGACTGACGACCAACTGCCCCGAGAACGAGGTCGTCCGCTGTCGAGCGATTGCGGTTCAGTCGATGCCGACGGTCGACCTTGCGGTAGCTCGCCGTTTTCCCCGGCCGACAGGTCTCTGCCGGCCGGGGAAACGGCTCGATGCGTCTCTCCCAGGGAGCCCTTAGGCCGTCCGCCGGCGGAGCCCGACGACCGCCGCAGCGGCGACCAGCGCCAAGCCGACGGCGCCCGGTTCGGGCACCTGGAACGTGAAGGCCTGAATGCCCATGTTCGTGCTCATGGCGTACAGCGTGGCTGTGTCGCCGCTGATGGCGCCCCAAGCCACGGCGCCGGCGGCGTTGCCGTTGGCGGTCAACGGTCCCGAGGTGGCGTTCGCGAATCCCAGCAGCACGGGCGATCCGGGGTTCGTGACGTTGAACACCTCGACCCGCGCGCTGTTGGTGTCAATCACGGCCAGGACGGGGACGCCGCCGACGACGGCGTAATCGAGCGGTCTTTGGGCGATCCCCAGCGGGATCGTGTCGGTGACCGTGGCGCTTGCGCCGAAGTCAGTGACGCGGGCGCTGGCGCCCTGGTTGCCGATCAGCGTGTCGGAGTCGACGAAGGTGAGCCCCAGGCGATAGTCGTTGCTGGTCGTAAGAGTCCCCGGAACGGACGTGTACGCCTGCGCGGCGAAGGCCAAGCCGTCGTTCGTGGACAGCACGGCGAAGTTGCTGGCAGCGACGTTGTTGGTGCCGGCGGCGGCGATCTTGGTGCTTGAGCCCGCCCCGATGGCCGCAAAGGAATCGCCGGTGCGGGCCAGTCCCGTCAGGCCGTCGTAGGCGACCGTGTACCCCGCCGCCCCTTCGCTGGCCCAGCGGTAAACTTTGAAGTTGCTGTTCGCGGCCGTGGAGAGGTTGCCGACGTAGATCGCACCGTCGGAACCGACGTCGACCATGTTGATGGCGAACGTCCCCCCGGACGGGGGCGTCCCGGTTTGCTCGACTCGGCCGACGTCGTCGCCGGTCGTGCCGTCGAGCACGCGGATGCCTTGTCCCGCGGAGCTGCGACTGACGAGGATGAGATTGTTGGTGATGGGATTGTAGGCCAATCCCCGTTCCAGATTGCCGTTGCGCAGATACAAATAACCCGAGCCGTCGGCGGTTGCGGCCGAGTCGCCGGCGAGGACTTCGCTCGGGGCGCGCCAGCCGTCGCCGCCGCCGAAGCTTGTCAGCGGCGTCAATGTCGCCGCCTGGGCCGTAAGGCTCGTCGCGGCAATCGCCGCCGCGAGGCCTGATCGTAGGGTCCAATTCATGAGGTCGTCTCCCGTTGCTAGAACACTCGGTCACACAGGATGAGATAAGTCGCGAAGGCCCTGCCCCCGCGGCGGAATGTGCCTTGGCCAAGCCGGTCCGCACGGCCCCGATCCGTGCGGGCGACTTGGGCTTGAGCGATGCGCGCGAGCGGCAGTCGCGGCCCTTGGCACATGGCCCTAGTTCCGATCCTACCGAGCCGAATCGCAAAATGCCCCAAGAAATAGCGCGTAATTTTCCACTGAATGCGCACGGCTTCTGCCAGAGCTGGGCTGAGCATTCCCGCCGGCGGTCTACAGCGAGCTGAGGCTGCTGCAACGGAGCGAGAACCGCGGGGCGAACCCGGCTTCGATTGCGGCCCGCTCGTCAGGGAGAATCAGAGTCAGCCAGAGTGTTAGCCAGTGCGCATGGGCGTGAAAAAACGCCGCATAATAAGTTGCGCGACTTTTGCGCGGGTTACTTAGGATGAAGAGACGGACCGGTCGTCTCGCATCGTCTAGCAGACCGCGACCTGGGGAGCATGGTCGCCCCAGGGGACCGCGCCAGTCGAGCCGTGCGAGCGGACGTGCCGCGCGGAACACCGATCTCTTCGTTTCTCCCTGTGCAGGTGCAAGCTATGAATTCGCGACTTCGAATCGTCGCCGCCCTAGCGGCAGTTATCGCGTTGGCCGGCCAAGCCGCGGCTCAGATCATTGTCGACGAGAATTTCGACGGCTACGCCGACAACGACGCATTCCGAGCGGTGTGGGTCCCCACGGTCGGCAACGGCACTGCGGCTGCCGATCCGGCAAACAATGACGCTGGCGTTCTTGACGACGGCACGCTCAATCCGGGTGTCGTCACTTCGGGCAAGGTCGTCGACCACATCGGCGTCTTCGCCGGCGGGACGATGGTCAACCAGTACGGAGGCGTCATCAATCAAGGATTGGGATTGAATCCCGCGTTCAACGCCGTTCCGTCAGCCACGAAAAGCGTGTTTGTCAGCGTCGACCTATACGACTCGGGGGGCGGCAACGAACGGATGACGCTGGGGTTGCGTCACATTTCTGTCGCCGGAGAGACGATCACGACGACCAACCTTCTGGAAATGGGGCTCTACAACTCGAACTCCGGCGATCCGACCGTCGTCGGGGTGACGAACCCGCCGGGGAACGCGGCGGCTGGTTCCCCCGGCTTCTACAATGGCCGGGGTTACGGGGCGCGTCTGAACCTTTACGGCGCGATTTCCAGTCCGTTGGTGGTGACGCCTGACTGGCAGTATTTCCGCACGGACGGCGAGACTTGGGGGTTGCAGGACACCGACCTGGGATTCGACATCGGGCTGGAAAGCACGACCGATACGAACGATTACGTCTCCATCGGCGACATTGGCGCCGGCTGGCATACGTACTCGGCGACGATCACGCCCACCCATGTGACCTTTGAGATCGACCTGTGGCGCGACGGGTTGCGCAACACGTCGCGAACTCCCGACTCGGAAACTGGAATCCGGCCTGGCGAACCCGATTTGCCTGACGCCCGGATGGTCTTCCCCATCGCCACGCTTCCTCAAGGGTTCAACAGCCTGCGGATCGGCGGACCCTCCGGCCTCAGTTCGGCGGGCGCCGGCGTCACGCTGTTCGACAATATCCGGCTGGAGATGATCGACGTGGTTCAGCAGCCGCTCAACGCCGACTTCGATACAAGCATGCTCGTCGACGGGTCTGACTTCCTGACTTGGCAGCGCAACTACCCGGTGACCGACGGCACGGCGGTCCGGATTGACGGCGACGCCAACGAAGACGGCAACGTGAACGCCGCGGACCTCGACGCTTGGAAGCTGCAGTACGGCACGAACCCCAACGCTGCGGTCGCCGTCGCTGCGGTCCCCGAGCCGGCGTCGCTGCTGCTGGCGGCCTTGGCCGGGTTGGCCGGGTGCGCCTGCCGGCGTCGCGCCGCCTGAGACGGGACCGCGCACTGGTCGCCGTCGATTCGGCTCGCGCCTTCCGGCAACTCTTGAACTGACGTGCTTCCGGGCCGTCGAGCTGGCCGAGATTTGTCATTCTCGTGCGAGCCCGACGACCGGCTGCCGTTCGCCCGCACCGTGGCCGCGGGGGCAACGCCGCGGTGCGGGCTTTTTTTGCGCCTGTGTCCAGCCGCTTGCGAGCGCAATCCGGCGCTAGCTTCGCGCTGCCGTCCCCGCGACCTCGTTGCGCGGAGACGGCAATCGTTGTCGAGGAGCGTGCGCTGGTGCGCGAAATACAGAGTACCCTGCGCACAAACTTTGTTGTTCAATTCCCCTTGGTTTCTAGAATGGAAGTACGGACGAAGTCCGCCTGCGGGGCTTCTGCCGTCTCCTCGTCCCTTGATTGGTCGGCCCCACGATCGCTTGCGAGAACTGAGCATGTCCGTTGCCGCCACTCCCGATCGTCGCGATGAAAGGGTTCGTCGCCCGCGTCGTTCGTTCGCGTTCACCCTGGTCGAGTTGCTGGTCGTGATCGCGATCATCGGCGTCTTGGTGGCGCTGCTGTTGCCGGCGATCCAAGCGGCGCGGGAAGCGGCCCGGCGCTCGCAGTGCGTCAACAATCTCAAGAACGTGGCGCTGGCGTGTTTGAACTACGAATCGGCCTTCGGCACGCTCCCCCCCGGCGGCAAGAACACGACGACGGCTCAGGCGAGCGGCTTCGGCTGGCCGGTGTATGCACTCCCGTACATCGAACAGGCGGGCATCAGCCAGCAGGCGATCTCGGTCTACACGAATCAGACGAACCCCGACGCCTACGGATCGGCGATGGACGAACTGAATACGCTGCTGCCCGAACTGTACTTATGCCCCAGCGACCAGGAACTGAAAAACCAGCGCGAGAAGTTCGGCAACGCGAATCGTCGCGCGATGAGTTACGCGGGGGTCATGGGATCGTATTTCAGCCGCACCGGCCAATGCCCTTCGACCAAGAGCGGCAACCACTACTGCGTGACCAGCGGCTCCGCTCTGTTCGGACCGAACAACTACGACGGGCTGCTGATCCAGGACTGGCCGGTCGATCTGCGGGAGGCGAGCGACGGGACGAGCAACACGCTGTTGATCGGCGAGCGGACCTATCAGGTACGCGCTTGGATGATCGGCGCGTACTGGGTGACGCCGACCGATCCGCCCACGAATCCTCGCGATCCGACGAAGGTCGTGCCGTCGGGCCCGCAACCGGCGACCGCGTTTTTCGCCTGCAAGAGCATTAGCGACAAGGCTCCGCCGAACCACAGCCCCTACAACGGCTGCTACGTCGGTCATGACAATGCGTTGGGAGATCGCCCCGAGGTCCCCGACAGCACGCCCCGCACCTTGGGCGTCAACGAGTTGCCGTTTGCAAGCTTTCATCCCGGCGGCGTCAATTTCTCGCTGGGAGACGCCAGCGTCCGATTCATCAACGACTCGGTCGACATGGTCACGTACTTGGCCCTGGGCTCGCGTAACGGCGGCGAGGTCGTCCCGATTCCATGAATCTGGCGGCTTCTCTCCATCAGGATCGTCTTGGTCGACGGCTGCTCCTCGGCGGCTCTCTGTCGGTCGCCCTGATTGCGATCGGCTGCAGTCAGCAGGAACCGGGATTGCCTGTCGCCGGGACAGTGACGTATCGCGGCAAGCCGGTTCCTAAAGCCGCGATCACCTTCTATCCCGCCAGTGGACGGCCGGTTATGGCGAGCGCGTCCGAGTCGGGGCAATACTCTTGCCGCCTCGAACCGGGCGACTACCAAGCGACCGTCGTCCTCGGCGTCCAATTGCCGCCGGGGTGGAAGGAGGGGGATCCGATTCCGCCCCCCAGCGTGACGCTGCCGGCCAATTACTCGTCGCGGGTCCGCACTCCCCTCAAGGCGACCGTCGCCGCCGGGCAGACCGAGCCGATCGACTTCGCGCTCAAGTAAGCCAAGCCCCTTGCCGGTTCGCCCTCGCGGCGTTGCAATGATCCCCTGCTGAACGGCCGGTCCTTCGCGGGGCAGCGACGCTATGGGTTCTTACCTCTCCGAGTCGATGACGCGCACTCGCGTCGCACCTCGCGAACCGGCGACGCTCGATCCCGCATCGGTTGCGGTCTTGCTCGAGCAGTTTGCCGCCAAGGCCGGCGCGGGGCTGGTCCTTGAACCCGTCGGGCGATCCTTCCTCGACCGCCCGATCCAGGCGGCGACGATCGGCCACGGACCGCAGCGGGTTCTCGCGTGGTCGCAGATGCACGGCGACGAGCCGACCCACACGGCCGTGCTGTTGGACCTGCTGGCCTGGCTCGCGGCTGTCGCGAACGGCGAGGCGGCCGACGAGGACGCCGCGGCGATCCTGAGCGGGGTGACGCTTTCCGTCGTGCCGCTGTTGAACCCCGACGGGGCGGTCTTGGGGCGCCGCGAGAACGCCCAGGGGATCGACGTCAATCGCGACGCCCGCCGCTTGGCGAGCCCCGAGGGGCGGATGCTGCGGGCGGCGGTCGAGCGGTTTCGTCCCGACTTCGCCTTCAACCTGCACAACCAAAACGCCCGTTCGACCGTGGGGCGCAGCAAACGGCCGTCGGTCGTGGCGCTGATGGCCCCGCCGCTCGATTTCGGCTGTCCCGAGACGGAGCAGATCGTGCGGGCCAAGCGGGTCGCCGTTTGTTTTCGCCGGGCGGTCGAGCCGCTCTGCCCCGGGATGATCTCGCGCTACTCGGCCGATTTCATGCCGCGAGCGTTCGGCGAGCGGCTTCAGGCCGCGGGGGTGACGACCGTGTTGGTCGAGGCGGGAGGCTCGCCCGACGACGTCAACTTCGACATGGCCGGTTTGCATCTGCACGGGCTCGCCCAGACGCTGGCGGCGATCGCTCGCGACGAGCTCCTGACGGCCGACCCGGCCGAGTACGACGCCTTGCCGCTGGACGGCGAGATCGTGCGGTTCGATAGGCTCGTTCAGCAGGCGACCGTCGTGCGGGGCGCGAGCGCTGAACGGTTTACGGCGGATTTGGGGATCAACTTTCCCGGCGGGCGTCGGCTGGCGACGGGCCCGCTCGCGTGCGGCGTGATCGACGAGATCGGCGATCTTGAAGTGACCGCCGGCAAGCAAGAACTCGACGCGACGGGATTGTGCTGCGTGCCGGGACAGTGGGAGTTCGACCCGAACCTGCGGCCCACGGCGATTCCCGCGGCAGACGCGTTGCAAGCCGTGACGGCGCAGGGCGTGACGAGCCTCGTGGGGACGGTCGATGCGACGAGCGACGCGGAGCTCGCGGCGCTGGGCCGGCTGGCTGCGGCGACCGAGCCGATCGCGGCGCTCAACCTGGGATTCGCGGCGACGCTGCCGACCGGCGCGAGCGGTTCAGCGAGCGAACTGGCCCGGCGGGTCCTGCTGGCCGTGCATCGCGGGGCGTGTGCGATCGACGACCGGACGATGTCTGCGGAGGTTCTCGCCGCGCTGAGCGAGTTCGACCTGCCGCGGCTGAGCGCCGCCCCGCTGGCGGAGTCGTCGGTCGAGCCGCGCGCCGCATCGTTCGACGAACTGGCCGAGCGCG
Source organism: Pirellulales bacterium (assembly GCA_019636345.1). Classification (NCBI taxonomy): domain Bacteria; kingdom Pseudomonadati; phylum Planctomycetota; class Planctomycetia; order Pirellulales; species Pirellulales bacterium. The sequence goes on from JAHBXQ010000003.1 coordinate 691,418, forward strand.
CAGCGGCTTGGGCCTGCGCTGTGCGGCAATCGGGGCGCGGACGGATCGACAAAGGGGCGATCGCCGACTTGGCGCTGTTTGCACCGGCCGAACCGCCGGCGACGGCGGCGTTCGTGCTCGTCGGCGGTCGACCGGTCGCGGCCGGCGCGCTTTCGGGAACGCTCCTGCGGCTCGAGTGAACGACGAGGAAGCGAGCCGCGGAATCTCCGACCAAGCGAGATGTTCCCCTGGCACGCAATATTCGCGACAATTTGCGGGCCCTGGCGCCCTCCGGCGACGCGGGCCTCCGTGTTCTCCGCGACGCCATGACGACTCCCTTCCCCCGCCTCGGGAGGTTGCATGCTCAACAAGTTCTGGTTCGGTCTGGTGCTCGTCGGGATCCTGTACGGGTTCGGCAAGGCGGCCTATCGCAGTTGGCGGGGCGATGCGCCTGTTGCGCCTGCGGTCGCCGCCGAGAGAGACGCTTCCGCGCCAGCGGCGTCGACCGCCCCCCCCTCGCCGTTGACCGAGATGGGCCGGCAGCTCAACGCGGCGACGATGGACTCGGCGAAGACCGCGGTCGAGCTGTGCATTCAGCTCATCGGCGTCATGGCGCTGTGGCTAGGGATGATGAACGTGGCGAAGGACGCGGGGCTGATCGACGCCTTGGCCCGGCTGTTGCGGCCGCTCATGCGGTGGCTGTTCCCCGAGGTCCCCGACGGCCACCCGGCGCAGGGGGCCATGTTGATGAACATCTCGGCGAACATGCTGGGGCTCGACAACGCGGCGACGCCGATGGGGCTCAAGGCGATGCGGGAGCTGCAGACGCTCAACCCCCAGCCCGATACGGCGACCGACGCCCAGACGCTGTTCCTGGCGATCAACACCAGCAGCGTCACGCTGATTCCCTTTACGATCATCGCCTACCGCACGGCCAGCGGCAGCAGCGACCCGGCTCGGCCGATGATGGGAATGCTGCTGGCGACGACCGTGAGCACGGTGGTTGCGATCACGGTGACGCGCTGGCTGGCTCGCCGGCCGAAGTACCGATCGTCGTCGGCGACCCTCGCCGCTCCTGTCCTCGCGAACGAACCGCCGGAGGGGACGCGATGAGCGAAGTCTTCCGATTTTTCGAGCTGGCCAGCCAGTGGATGATCCCTGGCACGATCCTGTTGATCGTCCTCTGGGCCGCGTATCGCCGCGTGCCGATGTACGAATCGTTCGTCACGGGGGCCAAGGAGGGGTTCGACGTCGCGGTGATGATCATCCCCTATCTCGTGGCGATCCTGTTTGCAATCAAACTGTTCATCGTCAGCGGGATCTTCGACGACGCCAAGTCCCTGGCCGTATGGGGCATGACCAAGCTGGGGCTGGACGAGTATGCCGAGATCTTCGACCTGATGCCGTTGGCCCTGACGCGCCCGTTGTCGGGCTCGGGGTCGCGGGGGATCCTGATCGAGATCTTCGACGAGCACGGCCCCGACAGTTTCTTGGGGATGGTTTCGTCGCTGATGATGGGGAGCACCGAGACGACGTTCTACGTGCTGACGGTCTATTTCGGCGCCGTGAACATCAGCAAGCTGCGGCACGCCGTGCCGGCTTGCCTGACCGGGGACGCGGCGGGGATCGTCGCTTCGATCGTCTTGGGGTACGTGCTGTTCGGGGACCTTGCGGCGAACGACGTGAAGCCGGACGGCGCTGCGTCCCCCCAGTCGCAGAACGCCGAGTTTGAAACGCAGCCGGACGATCAGCGGGCCCCAGTCGCGGCGGCGCCTTCCCCCTTGCGGGAAGGCTCGGGCGGGGGGGCTGCGCGGCCGGAGCGGCGTCGCTTGGCGATTGGTCGTTTGGTCGCAGAACAGGTGCAAGCGGCAGGATCTGTTCGCGACACGTCGATCCGCGCTCGTGCTCTCCGTCGCGAGGAGGGGATCGGCACGAACCGCTTCGGCGCTTGTGCGAGGCTGACATGACTCGAACGTCCGACTCGTCCCGACCCGAGCGACTCGTCCCGCCGGCGCTGCGGTCCGGGGACACGATTGGCGTGTTCGCCCCGGCGGGGGTCGTGCCGCGGGAAAGGCTTGAACGGGCCCTCGCGCGGATCAGCGCGCGGGGGTTCCGCGTGAAGACCTACGGCGACCTGTTTCGCGAGCGCGGCTACTTGGCGGGGGACGACGACGCCCGGGCGGCAGAGCTGAACGCGGCGCTGGCCGACCCTGAGACGACCGCCGTGATGCCGGCCCGCGGCGGTTACGGCTGCGCTCGGTTGGTGGATCGTCTCGACTACGCCGCGGTGCGCCGGCGGCCGAAACTCGTCGCGGGGTTCAGCGACCTCACGGCGATCCACGCTGCGCTGGCCGCGCAGACGGGACTGGCGACGCTTCACAGCCCGAACCTCGTCGACGGTTGGGGGGGCGAGGAGCCGCCGACGGAATGGGTCGAGGAGAGCTTCTGGCAAGCCGCGGGGCTCGTCAGCGGCGTCTTCGGAGAGCTAACGGCCCCGCCGCCGCAAGCTGCCGCGGGGTTGGCGACGCTGCGATCCGGCGTCGCCGAGGGGCCGCTCATCGGCGGCAACGCGGCGGTGTTTGCGGGACTGACGGGTTCGCCCTACATGCCCGATTTTGCCGGAGCGATCTTGTTTTTGGAGGACGTGGGCGAACGCCCCTATCGCCTCGATCGTATGCTCGCTCAGATGCGGCTGGCCGGGCTGCTCGACAAACTTGCCGGGGTCCTCCTGGGGCAGTTCACCGACTGCGACGAGGCCCCCGACAACCCGAGCCTGGCCCTGAGCGAGGTCTGGGACGACTACTTCGGCAGCCTGGGCGTCCCGGTACTCGCTGGCTATCCGACCGGCCACGTTCGCGATAACGCCACGCTCCCGCTGGGGACGTCGGTACGGATCGATGCGACGAACCAAACGGTGCAGTGCGTTGCGGCAGACGCCCGGGGCTAGCGCACATGGCTCAGGTCCAGGGACGCCGCCTAAGGCCTCGACCCTGCCGGGTGGCCGTCGAGGGCGTAGTCGATCGGCGTGTGCTTCTTCACGCGCTGTTGCAGTCGGTCGATCGCTGCCAGCGCGGCGCGTGAGTCGCACCCCTCGCGAGCCATCATCGCCGCGGCGACGCCGGCGGCCGTGCCGCTCGACCATTCGATCGGGTGGAGCCGGATGGCCGAGTTCGCCGCGAACGTCTGGGCCATCGTCTTCCCCGCGGCCAGCAGGTTGCCGTACTTGGCGTTCGTGAGCGCGCGGAACGGGATATAGAACGGCAGCGTCGGCCGCAGATGCTCGGCGAACTGCGGGTACTCGCAGGTGGCCAGCGGGTGGATGTCGCCGGCGTAGGCCCCCAGCGCGACGCGGTCGGGGAACCGCGTCCCCGTTCCGTGTTGCGGCGGCGGGGCGAGATCGTCGTAGGTGATCACGAACCCGTCGAGTCCCACCGAGCGGCGCGTATCGCGGATGTACGGCAGCTTGGCCAAGCCATGCCTCGTGCCGAGCACGGTGCGCGACAGGGTAATTTGCCGCGGGTCGATTCCCGCGGGAGCGCGGCGCCGAAACCACTGGTGCCAAGCGAACGCCCGCTGTTCGGCCGCCGCGAGGACGGACATGTCGAGCCCTCCCTGCCAATCGTCGCGCTGCGCGGCCGCCAGTTGAGCGCTGAGGAAGAGATAGCCGAACGGGTAGTCGTTCCCCCCCTCGGCGCGGCGACGCGAGTAGCCCCAGTTCTGCAGGCAAAGGTCGCCCGGCCCCGGCGCCGCGGCGGCGCCCCGGATGCGGCGGTAGGTCCAGATCTGGTTCCAGGCGTCGGCCCGATCGGCGTAGTCGCCGAAGCCCATGCCGTCGATCCGCGGGTCGGGGGCGTCGTCGTCGGTCGGCTTGGCGTGGAACTCCTCGACGAAGTCGAACACGGTCGCTTGCCCGCAGGTGTCGTCGAAGTCGGGGGCGTCCTCGGCCGGCTCGCACCCTTGGCGGTAGGGGGCGTCGGCGAGTACGAACAGGTCCCCCCACTCGGTCGCTTCCAGAAACACCGTCGCCGCGGGGGAGTTCGCTCGGGCGGCGAAGCGGAGGACTTCTTTCGTGAACCGCGCCGAATCGGCCGGACTGTACCACTCGGCAAGATCTTGGGACAGCAGCAGGTCGTAACCCTCGGCGGCGACGCCCGCGCGCGGCGTGCGACGGATGGCCGTCAGGGAAACGATCGCGTCGCCATCGGTCTCGACCCGTTTGACGACCGTGTTGAGATAGACGTCAAGCCGATCGCGCCGCGCGTCGATCAGCGGTTGCAGGTGTTTGCGAAGCAGGTCGAGCGGTTCGAAGCAGTACCGGCTCACCCAGCCGCGCCCCGGGTTGCCGACTTGGGCCAGCATGTCGCGAAACACGGGAGTCATGTTCCGCGGATCGCGGGCGATGCCCGCGACGTCGACCAGCACCTCGTCGGTCTGCGGGTCGCGGATCTTGTGCCACGCCTCGTCGACGGCGGGCACGGCGCTGGCGGTCAGTTGCCCGCCGATCCAGTCGGTCGGCTCAAGCAGGGCGACTCGGGCGCCTTCGTCATGGGCGGCGAGCGCCGCAGCCAGGGCGGCCGTCGTCCCGCCGGCGATCACGACGTCGTAATCGTCGAGCATGCGCACAGCAGGCGGGTCAGGCGCGGCGCCGTTTGCCTCGGGAGCAAGCGCCGCAAGCGCTGAACACGCCGCCAGGATCGCGACAAATCGATCGCGTCGGCTGAACGATCGCGCTGACGCGGTGCGGGGCAGGGGGGGGTTAGCGTTCATAGAGCAGGAACTCCTTGCGACGCTCGCGGAATCGCTTCAGGTCGGACTCGTACAGGTCGCGCAGCTCCGGCGCCGGGACGCCGCGCCGGATCGCAGCGAGCACGGCGGCGTGACGCAGCAACCGATCCATCTTCTCGGCTTCCCACGTCTCTGGGTAGAGCTTGCGCAGCGTGCAGGCCAGGGTCAGCCCCAATTCGACTGGCGCCAGGGCGTTGCGATTGACGACGTGCAGTTGCACGCCGCCGCACTCTTGGTTCGCGAAGCGGCTTGCCGTCGGCGTGAATCGAACCGGGATGAATCGAACTCCGGGGACTTGCGCCGCGTTGAGCGACGCGGCCAGATCGCGCGGCTCGATCCACGGGGCGCCGATGATCTCGAACGGCGTGTCCGTTCCGCGGCCGACCGACAGGTTCGAGAACTCCAACAGCCCCACCCCCGGGTACAGCATCGCCTGCATCAGCGAGCGCATGTTCGGCGAGGGGTTGATCCAGACCAATCCCGTGCGGTCCCATGTCGCGCCGCGGCGCCAACCCTCGACCGGCACGACGAGCAGTTCGACCTTCACCTTGCGCTCGGCCGCGAACATCAGGGCCAGTTCGCCGGCAGTCATGCCGTGGCGCACGGGGATGTCGTGGTGAGCGATGAACGACTCGCCGTCCGGGTCGCGCACCGGTCCCTCGACCGCCGTCCCGCCGATCGGGTTCGGTCGATCGAGGACGACGAACATGATCTCCGCCTCGGCCGCCGCTTCCATCGCCAGTCCCATCGTGCTCACGTAGGTGTAGAACCGAGTCCCCACGTCTTGAACGTCGAATGCCAAGACGTCGAGCTCCGCAAGGTGCGCGGGCGCCGGGCGATTCGTCTTGCCGTAGAGGCTGTAGATCGGCGTGCCGGTCGGTTCGTGCTGGGCGTCGCCGATGTCGGGCTGATCCAACCGACCGGCGATGCCGTGCTCGGGGCTGAAGATGGCCGCGAGCGTCACGTCCGGGGCCTCGTGCAGCAAATCGATCGTCGTCTTCCCGGTGCGATCGACGCCCGTGTGATTGGTGATCAGGCCGACCCGTTTGCCCGCCAGTTGGCGAAAGCCGTCCCGCTTCAACACGTCGACGCCGCAGAGCACCTCGGGCGTGCTGGCGTCCGCAACGGGTCGCCGGACGACTTGCCGTTGCACCGCGGGTCGGGGGCGCTGCGCGCCCTCGGCGGCGCGCAGGCGCTGCGGGCGCGCAGCTTGGCGGACGATTCCGTGCGGATTGGGTCCGTTCAGCGCTGCTGCGGCGATCGTGCCGATGCGGCCGGCCAGACCGTTCACGTTCCCCTTGCCGTCGGGATGAACGCGATTGGACAGGAAGATCACGAACAGGTCGAGTTCCGGATCGATCCACAACGCCGTCCCGGTGAAGCCGCCGTGGCCGAACGCCCGCGGGCTGAACAGCTCGCCCCGATTGGTCGAGTACCCGCTGGCGGAGTCCCAGGCGAGGGCCCGCTTCGGACCCGACACGCTGCGCGGGCGGATCATCTCAAGCGCCGTCGCGTGGCTGAGCGGGCGAGGAGGCGCCGAGGGATCGCGGCACGCTCGCAACATCGCGTCGCACATGATCGCCAGATCGGCGGCCGTCGAGAACAACCCCGCGTGCCCCGCGACGCCCCCCAGCAGGTGCGCCCGCGGGTCGTGGACCTCGCCTTGCATCCATCGGTCCTCGCGCCGCTCGGCGGGGGCGGCGCGGGCGCGCAGTTCCGGCGGCGGCAGGAAGCCGGTCTCGCGCATTCCCAGCGGTTCGTAGACGTGCTGCCGTGCGAATTCGTCGATCGATTGCCCGCTTACGCGCCGGACAAGTTCGCCCAGCACCTCGAAGTTTACGTCGCTGTACACGAACGCTGTCCCCGGAGGCTTCTGCGGGACGAGCGCAAAGATCCGCCGCCACGCCTCGTCGACGCCGTGTTCGTAGTCGCCCAGCGGATTGTCGGGAATCAACCCGCTGTGATGGATCAAGAGCTGCTCGACCGTGATCTGCTCCTTCCCTCCTGCGGCGAACTCGGGGACGTGTTCGGCCACGGGGTCGCGCAGTCGCACGCGCCCTTGTTCGACCAGTTTCATCACGCTCAGCCCCGTGGCGAGCGGCTTGGTGAGCGACGCGAGGTCGAACACCGTGTCGACGGTCATCGGCTCCGGCTCGGGGCGGAGCCGCCGCTGGCCGTAGGCGTGCAGCCAGGCGACGCCGCCGGTGCGGCCGATCGCCACGACGCATCCCGGGAGCTTCTGTTCGGCGATCGCCGCCTCGACGATCGGCGCGATCGCGTGGAAGCGGCTGCCGTCGAAGCCGAGGTCCTCGGGGGTCGCGGTCGGCAGGGCTGCGTTCGCGACGGCGGCGTAGTTGATCGCGGCAAGCGCTGCGACGGCCAGTCTGACAGCGGCGCGAGGGCGACGACTTCGTGGGCGGATGAGGATCATGATCGATCGGGTCCTGTCACAGGTTGCACGCGGGCGCGCTCCGCGAGCGGCCCTTCCCCCCATTGGCGAAACACGCCGATGGCAAACGTTGCGAGCGCCCCGATCGCGGCGTACCAGGGCCAATACACGTCGGTCGTCCGGGCAATCCAGGCCAGCACGACGATCCCCGTCACGTAACCGACCAGGGCCGGTCGCTGCTGCACGCGCGGCGCGAGCGCAGCGAGCATGTACAAACCCAGAGTCGGGCCCATGGCGAACGCGGCGATCATCAGCACGCTGTTCACGACGCTGGTCGTGGCGCCAAGTTCATTGGCCAGAATCGCCCCGCCGACCTGCACGGCGCCGAACACGGCCGTGGCGAACTTCCCCAGCGCGAGTTGGCGTTCGGGGAGAGCGTCGCGGTAGAGCTGCACCGGGAGCAAGTCGTTCACCAGCGCCGTCGCCGACGAATTGAGCGAACTGGACAACGTCGACATCGCCGCGGCGAACACCGCCGCCAACGTGAGTCCCGTCAGTCCTTGAGGCAGGTGGTTCACGATGAAACTGGCGAACGCCCGATCGTTGTCCGCGGCGCCGAACGGCGTCGGCGGCGGGTAGGTCGCATAGAAGCACGCCAGCGCGATACCGATGATCAAGAACAATGCGAACTGGGCGCACACCACCAGCCCGCTGGCGACGAGCGCCGTGGTTGCGCTTCGCTGATTGCGAGCCGACAGCAGGCGCTGCACAGTCAGTTGGTCTGTGCCGTGCGTGGCGGCAGTCAGAAATCCGCCGCCGACCACCCCGGCCCAGAAGGTCATGCTCCCGCCGAGCAGCGTGGGGGTGAAATCGAGCACTTGCAGCCGCCCGGTCGTCCGACCGAACTCCCACAACTGTCCCCAGCCCTCGGGAAGTCGGTGGACGATCACGCCCAACGCGGCCGCGGCGCCGGCGACGTAGACGACGAACTGCAGGCAGTCGTTCCATACGACCGACTTCACGCCGCCGAAGTAAGTGTAAGCGATCGTCACGGCGCCGATCAGAAGCACGCAGATCGCAAACGGCATCCCGACCGCCTCGCGCAGCACGAGCGCGGTCAGATACAGTCGCAGGGCGTCGCTGACGTTGCGGGTGACGAGAAACAGCGCCGCAGCGAACCGCCGCGTCGGCCGGCCGAACCGGCCTTGCAGCACTTCGTACGCGGTGAACAATTCGCCGCGAAAGTAGAGCGGCAGCAACACGACGGCCGCGACGATGCGCCCCACGATGTAGCCGAAGGTGATCTGCAGGAACGTCATGTCCCCCTTGGCCGCGAACGTCAGCCCCGGGATGCTGAGGAACGTCACGGTGCTCGTCTCGGTGGCGACGATCGACAGCAGGATGGTCCAGGTCGGCAGCGAACGTCCGCCGAGAAAGTAATCGGCCGTCGTCTTGTGACCGCGTCCCGCCCAGACGCCCAGCCCGATGATGGCCGCCAGGTACGCCAGCACGACCCCCGCGTCCACGGGGGGGATCGGCGCGTTCCAGCGGTCGGCGACGGCGGCGAGAACCGGCATGAGTTGGTCGCGAGGGAGCTTCCCCGAGGGGATTTGCTGCAAGAGTCGGTCGTCAAGAAAACGGCGACGAGAACGAACGCCTTTTCAGGCAGTTCTCCGCAGTATAGCCGGCACGCCGCCGACGCGGACTCGACCCGCGCAAGGATTCCGCTTTTTTGCGCATGCAAGTTAGGAACGTTCGCGCTTCGTTACTAGAATCAAATCATGCTCGAAAAACTGACCACCGAAGCTCGCAATCCCGCGTCGGAAGATCTCGATCGTCTCGACTCGTTGGGACTCGTGCGACTCATCAATTCCGAAGACGCGAAGATCGCCGCGGCCGTCGCCGCCGAAGAAGTCGCCATCGCCAAAGCGATCGATCTTGTCGCGCATCGCTTGGCCAGCGGCGGTCGATTGATTTACGTCGGCGCGGGCACGTCGGGGCGGCTGGGCGTGCTCGACGCGGCCGAGTGTCCTCCCACGTTCAACACCGACCCTGCGCAAATCATCGGTCTCATCGCCGGCGGCGAACAAGCCATGTTCCGCGCCGTCGAGGGAGCCGAAGACTCGCCCGAACTGGCCGCCGAGGACCTGCGCACTCTTGGACTCTGCAGCAACGACGTCCTCGTGGGAATCGCCACCAGCGGTCGCACGCCGTACGTCATCGGCGCCATGGACTACGCCCGCAGCCAGGGGGCGAGCACGATCGGCCTGACCTGCAATCGCGACGCGCTGCTCAACTCGCGGAGCGACGTGGCGATCACCCCCGTCGTCGGCCCCGAGGTGCTCAGCGGCTCGACCCGCATGAAGGCCGGCACGGCGACGAAGATGGTGCTCAACATGATCACCACCGGCGCCATGGTGCAGCTGGGCAAGACCTTCGGCAACCTGATGGTCGACATGCGGGCGTCGAACTCGAAGCTGATGGACCGCACCAAGCGGATCGTTTGCCACACGACCCGCATCTCGCCCGACGAGGCCGAGACGCTGCTCCGCCGCAGCGGCGGGGAGCTCAAGACCGCGATCGTCGTGCAGCGACTGGGCGTTTCGCCCGAGGAAGCCCGCCGCCGACTCGCTGAGGCCAAGGGGCAATTGCGGGCGGCGCTCGAGCTGCCGATGGTCGAGGCCGCCCGGCAATGACGACCTCCCAGCCCGTACCGGGGGCCGCGACGTCGTCGACCCAGTTCGTGCTCGGCGTCGACGGCGGGGGAACCAAGACCGCGGCGTTGCTGGCCCGGGTCGCGTCGGACGGCACGCACGAGATTCTCGGCAGCGGCGTCGCCGGTCCTTCAAACCCGCTGGCGGCCGGCGTCGCGACGGCACGCGGCAATCTGGCCGAGGCCGCCGCCGAGGCGTGGCGCACCGCGGGGCTGGACCCTCGTCCCGCCGATGCAGCCGTGTTCGCCGTTGCGGGTACCGGGCGCCCCGAGATGGCCGCCCAGATGCAGACGGCGGTCGAGGAGGACGCGATCGCCCGTCGCGCACAGTTCATCCACGACGCCGACGCGGTGCTCGCCGCGGGAACGCCCGCGGGGTGGGGCGTCGCCCTCATCGCGGGGACCGGTTCGTCGGCCGTCGGCGTCTCGCCGCAGGGGGAGCGGTTCGTGTGCGGCGGTTGGGGCTACCGCTACGGCGACGAGGGGAGCGGCTACTGGCTGGGGCGCGAGGCGCTGGCCGCCGTCGCCCAGGCCGACGACGGGCGCGCGGCGCCGACGCTCCTCGCCGAACTGATTCTCGCCAAGTTCGCCTGCACCGAACCGCGGGCGATCCTGGCTGCGCTCGTGGCGACCGGCGACGAGCGTGCGGCGATCGCGAGCGTGAGCCCGCTGGTGGCTGAGGCGGCTTTCCGCGGCGACGCTGCCGCGACCCGACTCTTGGGGCGGGCGAGCGATCACTTGGCGCAACTGGTCGTCGCAGCGGCAACGCGGTTGGAGTTGCCGCAGGGATACCCGCTGGCTCTGGCAGGCGGCGTGTTGTGCCGGTGCGACGCGGTGCGCCAGGGAACCGTCGATCGGCTGGCGGAGGCGAGCCCCGCGCCGGGAATCGTCCGCACCGCGCCCGACCCTGCCGCCGGATGCATCCTCCTCGCCGCCAAACAACTCGCCCTGTAACGCCCCCTGGCGGTCTGTTGAAGAAGGGGACAGGCCCGCTCGCGGCTTGCTGCCGGCGGGGGATTTGTCGGCATTGGTCCGCGGCCCCTGGCGTCCCCTGCGGGGAAATCATCCGAACCGCACCGCGGTCCCCCCGGTGCGCGGTTTGTCGCAGCCGGTCGTCTCGGGGATGGTCAGCGGCAGTTGCAGTTGATGCCGCACCGCGAGCCAAGCGAAGCATTCCGCTTCGAGCGTGTCGGGGTTCAGCCCGAATTCGCTGACGGTGCGAACCTGTCCGAAGCGGTCGGCGAGCATCCGCATCAGCACCGGATGATGGACTCCGCCGCCGGTGACCCAGGTCCGCACGGGCATCTGCGGCAGTTTCTGCACGGCGCGGTAGATCGCTTCGACGGTGACTGCACACAACGTCGCGGCTCCGTCCTCGACTCCCAGGTGCGAGACGTCCACGTGGTCGAAGTCGAACCGGTCGGCGCTCTTGGGGAGCGGCTGTTGAAAGAAGGGAGTCGCCAGAGCCGCTTCCAGGGTCTCTTCGTCCACTTCGCCCGCCAGGGCGAGGTGGCCGTCGCGGTCGTGCGGCATGTCGGCCATGGTTTGGGCCCACTCGTCGATGAGCCCGCACCCGGGGCCCGAGTCGCCGGCGATGATCTCGTTCTGCTCGCCCAGCCAGGTCACGTTGGCGACGCCTCCCAGGTTGAGCACAAGCGTGGGCCGCTTCTCCTTGCTGAACAGCGCCCGGTGGAACATGGCCACCAGCGGCGCCCCTTGGCCCCCCGCGGCGATGTCGCAGCGACGAAAGTCGTTGACCACCGGCAGGTCCAACTCCCGTGACAGCGTCCACGGGTTGCCGATCTGCAGCGTCAGTCGCTGCGCCGGCACGTGCCGCACCGTGTGGCCGTGGAAGCCCACGATCTTCACCTTGGCGGCCGCCTTGGGCTGCGAGGCCAGCAGCTCCTTCACGGCCCGAACATGCAGCGCGGTTATCTCGGCCTCGATCCGCAGCAGCTCGACCAGCGGGACGTCGTATTGCGACGCCTCGAGCAGCCGCAACCGCAGTTCCTCCTCGTACGGCAGGGTCAACCCGCCGAGAAAGCCGATCTGGTTTTCGCCGTCGGTGTCCAGCAGAGCGGCGTCGACGCCGTCGCCCGAGGTTCCGCTCATCAACCCGACTGCGATGGTTGCCATGACGATTTGATCCGTACAGGAGGCGAGCGACGCGGAGGTCCCGGCGGCGAGCCCCGCCGGCCGGGGGGCCAAGGTAGCTTAGTATGCACCGCTCCGGGGGGAAGAAACGATTGCGAGGTTATCTCTCGATTATGCGCAGACGAACCGGATTCCGTAAGCTACACTGAGAGTCGGAGTCGCTTTTGCGCAAGCTCGCGATCCGACCTTCGATCAGTCCCCTCTCAGGGCCTGCCAGCATGAGCGGAATCAATTACCTGCGACGCGTCGCCGTGCTCGTCGAGACCGACGACAGTTGGGGCTGCAGCGTCATTCGGGGCATCTACGATTATTCCCAAAATCAGGGGAATTGGAACCTGCTGATCGGGCCCAGCGATCACGATCAGCGCCCCTCGCTCCCCGAACGGTGGGCCGGCGACGGGGTCATCGCGCGGCTTGCCACCCGGTTGCAGGTCGACCAGGTCCTCGGCCGCGGGCTGCCGGTCGTCAACGTCGACACGCTGTTCGACGGTCAGGCGGGCGTGGCCGACGTCGTCACCGACGATCGCGCCCGGGCTCAGCAGGCGTTCGACCACTTCCGCGAACGGGGGTTCGAGAACTTCGCTTACTTCGCCCCGCCGAACATCCGCTACTCGAGCCGCCGCGGCGACGAGTTCGAACGGATCGTCCGCGAGTCGAATCGCCAGTGCCACGTCTACAAGCCGGGCTACCGCAACGATCGCAAGATCAGTTGGACCGAACAGCAGCGGCGCGTGACGCGGTGGCTGGCGTCGCTGCCGCGGCCGACGGCGATCTTTGCGGTCGACGCCCAGCGCGGGCGGCAGTTGGCCGAGATCTGTCAGATGACCGCCGTGCGGGTCCCCGACGACGTGGCGATCCTCGCCGGCGACACCGACGACCTGATGTGCGAAGTCTGCACGCCGCCGCTTTCCAGCGTGGCGGTCGCCGGGCGGCGGATCGGGTACGAGGCGGCCGCGGCGCTCGACCGGATGATGCACGGCGAACCGGCCCCGGCCCGCCCGCTGAAGATCCCCCCCAACGGCGTCATCGCCCGGCAGAGCACCGACATCCTGGCGATCGACGACGACACGGTCGTCCGCGCGCTGCGGTTCATCCAGTCGCATGCGTTCCGCGACATCGTGGTGAAGGACATCCTCCGCGAGCTGCCGATCTCGCGCCGCAGCCTCGAAATCCAGTTCCGCAAGTATTTGGGCCGCTCCCCCGCCGAGGAGATTCGCCGGGTCCGACTCGAGAAGGGGCGCGAGCTGCTGGCGAACACCGACATGTCGATCGGCGAGATCGCCACCGCCAGCGGCTTCGCCAACGGCACCCGGTTCGGCGTGGCCTTCCGCAAGAAGTACGGCATGGCCCCCCTGGCGTTCCGCAAGACGGTCAGCCGGCCGTGAGGGGGGCATCGCGCCCGAGACCGTTGGCACGCTTCCGACGCGCAGCGGCCCCGCGATCCCGCGCACGGGCAATTGAATCAGGTTGCACGCAACTGTGCGATCGCTAGACTCGACTGAGTCGTCTGTTGGCGGCGCTTGCTTCGGATCATTCCCCAGCGGAGAACGAATATGCGAAGTCGATCTTGTCCTCACCTGCAGGCGAGCGGTCTTGCGCATTGCGGCGCTTGGAATTCGTCGCGCCTAGGCGTCGGAATAGTCGCAGTGGCCTTGGGCTGCAGCAGTGGTCCGAGCGCCGTCACCCCTCCGTCGATCAACCCCGACGGAGCCGCCGCTGCAGCGATGAAGCAGTACGACGCCGATGGCGACGGATTCATTGCGGGGAGCGAACTTGACGCGGCCGTCTCACTCAAGGCTGCGATGGCCACGCTCGACGTTGACAAGGACGGCAAGGTGAGCGAAGGAGAAATCGCCGAGCGCATTCGGTCATGGCAAGTCAACAAGATCGGGCTCACCGGCGTCACCTGTAAGGTGACGCTAGATGGCAAGGCCTTGTCAGGGCTGAAGGTGGATTTCATCCCCGAGGAGTTTCTCGGCGGCAATCTGATCGCCGCAGAGGGTGAGACGTCGCCGATCGGAATGGCGATCGTCAGCATTCTCAAGGAGAAACGGCCCGATCCTACGTGGCCGACGGGAGTGCAGTACGGGTTCTATCGGGTCCAGGTCTCCGGCCCGGGGGTACCTGCTCGCTACTCGTCCCAGGCAGTGTTAGGTCAGCAAGTTGCCCCGGACGATCCCGCAATTCTGAGCCAGAACATGCAATTCAAGCTCACCTCCAAGTAGTCGGCGAGCGGCAGCGGGACGACCGTTGCCTACGACTTACGCGGCTCGGCCACCGATTGCGGAGAAAGCTAGGTCGTATCGTGGGGCTGCGGGCTGGTGCAAACTCTCCGCAATGCAGTGCGGATTCGATACGCTCCGTTCCGCGCCGCTGCGATAGAGGGCCCCTCGTCGCGTGAGGCATCCAATTCTGCAGACTGAACCGAGGACGCATGCAAGCGTCATGCCGCTTAGATAGATTGCGGTCTATCCTTGAGCATCGTCCGTGGGAAGCGCCGGTCGGCCCACGCGCTTGGATCGCAGTCCAGGCGCTCGTTAAGGGATCTGCACGGCATTGCCGTCCAACCGGTTTGCCAGATTGGCGTGCGTGACGTGATCGATGTCGTACGAGATCGTGTGTACCGACCCGTCGCAGAAAACCATGTTAAACGCACCCGGATGGGCGCTTCCGAACTTCACTTCCGGGAACGGCACCACGCCCGGGCGATCGCCCTCGGGCTGCGCGGCTTCGATGGCAGCCGCCGAGGAACCGGCGAATCGCTGGCTCCACGCGCCTCGATGATTGTCCCATTCGTATCCGGAGTACATCGACTGATTCTCGCCCCAACTGAAGCCTTGACTTCCGGATCCTCCGGCGGTCGACTCATAGGCGTCAGTCGCCAGAAACTTCTCGCCGACCATATAGGTGTTGGACGTCCCGTCTTCGATTCGTTGCAGGCCGATTTCGCTGCGGTAGTAGCTGACGCCCGTTTGGAAGTACTCGCTGTTGGGGTCTTCGCAACGGGCCTCAAAGGCGCCGAATTGCGGCGGGGTCCGCGTGTTCGTCAGGTCGTTGTAAGAATCGGGAGCCCAGAAGTTCACGCCGGCAAAACTTTGTGCGGCGGTGTGATACGCGTTTCCGGCATTGGCGGCATAGTCGGTTTTGGAAATACCGCTATCACGGGCCAGGGCTTGAACTTTGGTCTGAATCGGGGTCGGGCGAATGCTCGGCCAGTTGGCAGGGTAGGTTTTTGCGGGGCGCCGCGAGGGGCAGTGATAGGTCGCAACGGGCGAGCCATGGAGCAAGACCATTGCATCGGCGTAAGCCGCAGTGGTCCAGTCCAGCCCCTTGCCGAGATCACGGAGATTCTGAAGTTCGATGTATGACAGAATGTTGTACGTCCAGGCGCCAGGTTGATCCTTGCCGTAACCGCGGTTAGGGTCGCCGGTCCAATTGCCGCTCCAACCGCCGGTGGGGAAGTGCTTATTGGAACTCTCGTGATTGATCCACCCGAGTCCGATCTGCTTCATGTTGTTCTGGCACTGCGCTCGGCGAGCCGCCTCGCGGGCGGCTTGGATCGCCGGCAACAGCAGCGCGACCAGGACGCCGATGATCGCGATGACCACCAGCAGTTCCACCAAAGTGAAGGCTCCGCGAAGAGCCCTGGGCGAAGCAGGTCGGCAAGAGTGCGTCGTCGATTTCAAGCTGCCACTCCTTGTACGGTCGGGGCGCTCGCGGAAAGCGTCGCGAGCGGTGCATTCGCCTACATCTTGTATTGTGCCGGGGCGAGCGGAATCCGTAAATGCGCACGAGCGCAGAAGTCCGTTGCTTGTGCGCAGGATTTGTCGGACTAGTTACGGAAAACCGGCCCGGCAGACTCGTTGCCTGCCGGGCCGGGACGTTGCGTCGAATCAGGCAGAAGCCGTCGTCGCGGCACGCCGCTACGCGCGACGACGACGAATCGCCCCCAAGGCGGCGATCGCCAGTCCGCTCAGGACGACCGTGCTCGGCTCGGGGATCTGGGTGACGGTCACGTTGTCGATCAGCGTCACGTTCAGCAGCGTGTCGTTCGGGTCGTTCGACGAACCGGCGTTGGTGTCGGAGTGGCCGAACAAAATGTTGCCGCCGCCGAGGGTCAGCCCCGCCATCGGGACCACGGCGATCGGCAGGCCGTCGACGGTCCAGGTCGCGTTTCCGCCGCTGACTTCGATGACGACTCGTCGCCACGTGAAGCTGATTTCGCCCGGGTCGGTCGAACCGGTTTGGCCCGGGAACAGGGCGACTTGAGCGGCGGGCGCTGAGTTGGAGGGGAACGCCGTTTGGTAGTACGCGTTCGACTCGTTGATGGCGCCGCCGGGCGCCTGATAGACGGCGTTGCCGGACGCGTAGGAAGTCGGGGCCGCCGAGCTGTACGCCCGATAGTCCGATGCGCTTCCGCCGTCGAGGGTCGCGGCAAAGGCGACGCTTTCTTTGACCGCGGCGCCGGCCCAGAAAGGGACGGTCCCCGCGGTGCCGATGCCGAAGGTCGACAGTTGCGTGGTGCCGTTGCCGCCGGGGCCCACCGGGCCGACGTAGTTCTGCCACAGGTCGAACTCGACCCGGTACTGGCCGGCGAAAGATTGCCCGGTCGGCGAAACGCTAAACCCGCTGAAGACGCCGCCGGTATTGTTGGCGGTCATCTTGAGCCCGCGGGTCGAGGCGCCCCCAGGGGCTGCGGGGACGCCGATCGCCGAGTAGTCGTAGTGGAAATCGACCAGAATGTCCGACAGGGCCGGGTCGTTCACCGTCCAGTTGGCCGTGTCGTCGACGTCAAAGTCTTGAGTATACAAGACGGTCGCCCGGCCGGTCGCGGCCAGGGAGACCGCCAGCGCCGCGGCGCCGACGGAGGTCAGAAGGGATCGTTTCATGAGGCAGGTCCTTTCGAATCAATGGGGCAGGACAAAGCGGCAGAGGACGAAGAAGAAATGAGGCGGAGGGACGCGTGACTCCCTCCGCCCGAGCGTTTACTTGCGGCGACGAACGGCGGACAAGCCGGCCAAGGCGAGGCCCGCGAGGACGACCGAGGCCGGTTCCGGCACGGCGGCGACGACGGCTGCGGCGTTCGGATTCGTGCCGTACTGGGCTGTCCAGACGGCCAGATCGGCGGCGTTGACGTTGCCGTCACCGGTGGCGTCGCCGTCCGTACGATCGGCGGTGCCGTCGGAGATGCCGTTGTTGCGTTGCCAGACGAGGAAGTCGGAGCCGTCGACCAGATCGTTCGGCACGAAGTCGGCGTTGTCGGCAGCCGCCGAGAGGGCTTCCACGACGATGTTGTCGAACAGCGTGAACTGGACGTGCTTGAAATTCGGGTCGGTAGAAAGCCCAGCGTTGATGTCACCCTGACCGAACAGGATGTTCGTGCCGCCGGTCGGTACGGCTATGTTGGTGATGTCGACGGAGATCAGGTCGATGCCGCTGACAGTCCACGTGATAAGGTTGCCGACCTTCGAGATCTGCACTTCATGCCACTCGAAGCCAAGGGTTCCGGCGGCAGTGGTTCCGTACTGCGTGTCGCCCAGGGGGTCGCCGTCGATTACGGCCGCGGTTTGAGCCGCGGGGACCGTGGCGCCGCCAAAGTTGTCGGCGTAGAGCGCGGCCGTGTTGTTTCGGCTTCCTGCGAAGTACGTTGCGTGCATGTCGATGTCTTCATTCGGCGCCAGGGGCGGAATCTGATAGCTGATAAGCCGCTCCACGGAGTAAGCCCGGTAGTCGGCCCCGGAACCGCCGTCAGGAGTCGCCGCGAAGAAGACGCCGTCGCCGGCGCCGGCGTAATTCGCCACATTGCCCGAGGACATGATTCCCATGATCGACAGCGTCGAGGAACCGTTCGCGCCGCTGGCGACGCCTCCTGTTCCCCCGCCTGGATTGGCGGCGTCGAAGGCTCCGATGTAGTTGGCCCACATGTCGAACTTCACGACATAGTCGCCCGTAAAGCTTTGCCCGGTGGGCGAGACGGAGAAGCCGCCGAAGACCCCGACGTTGTCCATCAACGGACCAAAGATGTTGGCGGCCAAGCGCATGCCCCGGGTCGAACCGCTCGAGTTCGGCGCCGAGGGGATTCCCACCGTGCTGTAGTCGAAGAAGAAGTCGGCGTATTCGTCGGTCGGGCCGTCGTTGACGGTCCAGTTGGCCGTGTCGTCCGCGTCGAAGTCTTGCGAGTACAGGATTTGGGCTTCGACAGGGGCGACCAAAGCAATCGCCAGAATGAGCGTGAACGCCCTAAACGCAAACTTCAAGACCATTGTTTCTTCCCTTGTTGACAGACAGAGGCGCGTGGGAACGGTGCGGCGATGACGCACGGGCGCGAAGAGACAAGGTCGGATGGCCGGCCCGGTCGCTTCACACGAACCGCCGCCATCGGTCCGTCCTGCCCGGAAATACCGCGCAGGTCGTTGTCGCCCGTATATTCCTCATGCTAACGAGGCATGCCGGAATTGCGAAACAAATTCAGCGCATGGTTTTCATGGTTTTGCGCAGCGAGGGGGAGCGAATTCGTCGCCGCTGCGCGATATCGCCCACCTCGCACCGGATGAGGCGCCGGCACGACTCGCGGCCGGTCGGCGACTCGCCGCGAGCAGCGTGCGCAACGCCCCCATGGGCGGCTCATTCAGGCTGATCTGGCCGCGAGGGACGAGACGGCGGCCCCTTAGCGCCGCCGGAGACCGCTGGCGTTCAGCCCGGCGAACGCCGCGTCGAGCATCTCGGAGAGGCCCTCGGCCACGGCGCCGGAGGACTGCTCGCGGAGACGCGGGGCGTTCTGCTCGCTCGCCAAGATTGCGCGAAGCCGCAGCGATTCTGCGACCGTCTCGGCCGGGACACGGCCCGACGGTCTGGCGAGTGAACCTTGCGCCAGTCGGCCGCTCGTCGAGGCGATTCGGCCAAGGCTTATCCCCGGCGTTGTCGCCGGCTGCAGCAGTTGGTCGACGCGGTAAGCGATCGCGGCAGGGTCGCCCGGCACGTCGTCGGCCGACACGGCAACGACCGTGGCGGCTGCGACCGGGACCGCGGCGACCTCGGCCGTGGCCGAGACGAGCATGCCGCCCCCGGGGGGGCCGCCGAACTGATTGTGCCAGACGGCCAAGTCGGCGGCGTCGACCGCTCCGTCGCCGTTGGCGTCGCCGTCGGCGAGGCTCGCCCCGGAGGACGCCCCGAAGCCGCGCTGCCACGCCAGGAAGTCGGAGCCGTCGACGAAGTTGTCGCCGTTGAAATCGCCGTTCTCGTCGGGGAGCGGGGCGAGCACGATCCGCACTGCGTCGGCGATGACGACCGAGCCGCCGGTGCTCGTGGCGGCGTTGAGCGTGATCGAGCGCACCCCCGGCTGGAAGACGAACGAGCCCAGCGACACCCACACGGCGTCGTTGACGGTTTGATTGGTCGAGGCGACGACGATCCCGGCGCCGGTGTCGACGTCGTAGGTTGTGTTCACGGCCCGATTGCCGCCGGTGCGGTATTGGACGAAGACCTCGCCGAGCGCCTCGACGGGCGCTTGGAACGACCACGTGGCGGTCGCGGCCGACCCGGCGGCGACGAATCGGTACGTCGAGCCGTTGTAACCGGTCCCGGCGGCGGTGCTCCACGAGCCGGTCTCGACGTAGGCCGGGCTCCCTTGGTCGTTGTCGACGATCGTCTCGGAGCCGGAAAATTCGAGGTTGAACCCGAAGTAATCGACGATCGCCGTCATGATCGCGACGCGCTGATCGCGGTCGACGATCGTCTCGAACGGGAAGCCGAACATGACGACCTGCTCGCCGAGGCCGCCCGTGTATTGGATGCCCGCGGTCCCGCCGGTGGAGTAGGTGAAGGCCGCGGTCGCTCCCCCCAGCGGGGCGATCACGTCGGGGAAGTCGACGTTGTAGAACAGGTTGCCGTTGTCGAACTGGGCGGCGAGACCGGCGAAGATCGACCCCGTGGCGCCGGTGACGCTGTAGGAGTTGGCGTCGTCCGCCACGAAGTCGGCGCGGAGGACGTTGTTGTAGAACGTCCGGCCGTTGTTGAGTTGGTCGAGATCCCAGCCGATTTCGGAGCCCGAGACGAACAGCTTGCCGCCGCCGGCCAAGTAGGCCGACACGGCCGCCTGCTCGGCGGCGTTGAAGGTCGCGTCGGCCGAGGATTCCTCGCCCAGGAACCAGACGACGGCGTCGTAATTGGCCAGGCTGACGGCCCCGGCGATGATCGCTTCGTTCTGCACCGCGTCGATGTTGGTCCGGGCGCCGGTCGAGGCGATCGCGTCGGCGATCTGGGTGACGTAGTCGAACGTGTTGTTGTAGCGCACGCGGACGCGGTCGGTGAGGCCGTCGCCGGTGAAGGCGTAGGGGTAGCGCTCGTTCGTGGTGCGGTCGTACCGGTCGAAGCCGTCGACGATCAGCAACCGTTTGGCGCCGACCTGGACCTGGGCGCTGGTTACCGCACTGCGGGGCGACTCGCCGCCGGCGTTCACCCCGACGACCTTGAAGTAGTAGGGCGCCTCGTCGAGATGCTCGGCGGCGAACGCGTACGTGTTCCCCGCGCCGGCCGGGACCTCGACGTAGCCCAGATACCCGTGCCCGTCGCGGGAGACGTAGACGCGGTACGCCGTGGGCGTGCCGCCGAGCACGCCCGTGGGGCCCGGGGTCCAGGAGACCTGGATGCCGCCGTCGACCGCGCCGATCGCTCGGACGTCGACCGGCTGGGAGGGTTGGCTGACCGGGGTCCCCAAGTTGCCGAAGTTCTGGAAGTACTCGAGCACCGCTTCGTAGGTCGAACGGGCCAGTTGCTCGCGGACCTTGGGGTCGCGCATCAGCTCGGCGTCCTGCTGCTGATCGTGAAAGGCGGTCTCGATGATGGTCATGTCCATCTCGGCCGAGAGACCGGCGTTGATCTCGCCGAAATTGATGCCGTTGTAGGTGTGAGTGGTTCGGTTGCTCCAGTCGTGCTCGAACATGCCGTTCAAGGCCTGCATGTCCTGGTTGATCTGCCGACCCGTGTACAGCGCCAGAGCCTCCTGATTGGGCGTGCGCTGCGAGGCGCTGTTGGCGTAGAGCCCGACGGCGCCGCGCCCCCCGGAGGCGTTCGAGTGGAAACTGATATAAACGCTCGTGCCGAACGGATTGGCGTTGGCGTTCATGTGCTCGGCCATCCTGCGCGGTGCCGAGACGTTGCTCGTGCCCAGGACGGTCGAGGGATTGTTCCCCTGGCCGATGGACCGCCAGAGCCACATGAGCGAGTTTTCGTCCTCGCGGGGATAGCCGGAGATCTGGCTGTTGGGGCCGGCGGGCATGTCCCCCATGCCGTTGCCGAAGCGGATCGCGTCGGCGATGATCACCGACCCGCCGGCGGTCGATTGGTTGCTGATGACGACCGAGCCGCTCGTGCCGGCGTCGAAGTGGTAGGTCCCCAGGTAGACCCACCCCTTGCCGACCTTGCGGTGATCGACGCGAATCTCGGTCACCCCGCCGGCGCTGTCGTGGATGCGGTACAACTGGTTCGTGCGGTCGGTTCCGTCGCGGACCCAGGTGTACACCGGGTAGTAGCCCGCCTCGGGGATGTTCGGGCGATACGTGGCGGTCGCCGTCTCGGTCGCCGCGATCGACGCGAACCGGTACGGCACGGCGTCGGCCACGGCGCCGTAGTCCTCGTCGTAGAAGATCGTGCTGGAGCTGTTGCTCCACGCTCCGGCGAAGGTCACGCCGGGCGAGTCGTTGTCGAGCACCACTTCGTTGAGCTGATGCCCCACGGGACGCATCGGCACGACGGTCGCTCCGGCTCGCAGCAGGAAGTCGGCGAAGAACGACATCTGGTCCTGATTGCCGAAGTCCTCGACGATCTCGAAGTTGTCGCCCCGGTCGGTGGCCCAGCGGTTGAGCGTGGTGTTCCACTGCCAGCCGTGACCGGCGGAGGTGTAGACGATCTTCCCGGCAAGCTGCCCCGCAGGCGAGGCGATTTCGAGTCCGGGGATGTCTCCGGCGAGCAGTATCCGCGGTTCGAGCAACTCGAACCGGCGCACCTTCGGCCGGGGCAGGCCGCATTTGCGATCCCCGCGGAGAGCGAGCGACGCGCGCAGGGAATCAACCGCCGATCGACCGAAGCGTGCCATGAGAAGCCTGTTCCGAGGGCGTCCAAGGGGCGCAGAGAAATGCCGCTCGCCCTCTTGCCATTCTAGTTGGGAGGCCCGATTCGGAAACAACTTGGACCGGGCCATGCGCGGAGGCCGGAGAATTGTGCGCAAATCCGCGAGGGATCCATGAGCGGCCGGCGCTAGCCGCCGATGAAATGCGAGGACGGACCCCTGGGAGTTCGACTCGCTCGTGCTGCGTCGGGAGCGAGCGCTCGCCGCTCATGAGGGCGCTCAAGGGGCGCCGTCGAGCCGCGCCACGTAGATCCGTTTGCGATCGAGTTTTCCCTGGCGGCCCGGGGCGTCGGCGAAGTGCTCGACCCGATCGCCCACGCCGTCGGTCAGTTTCTGCGAGCTGCGGTACTTGAGCCCGACGATCGCGTCGCGAGCGCGAACGAGCTCCACCAGCACGACGCTGTGCCCCGACTTGTCGGTCCGCCACAGTTGCACAAAATCCCCGGGGCGGGCGTCGGCGAGTCGCACCTCGCGGCCGATTCCCAGTCGCTTGACCGCCAGGGCGCACTGCTTCTCCCCCGCATCCTCGGCGGCGCCGTACCACTCGCGTTGGAACTGCTTCACCTGGGCGAAGCTCTTGTCGCGCAGCAACCCGCGGCGCTCGAGCGTTTCCATCGCCACGGCGAAGGTGAACCCGCTGCAGTACGTCCCCCGCGGCTGCTTTTCCAGCACGATTTGGCCGGCGTGGCGAATGGTGCGCGGGACGCCGGTCGAGTCCTTCCACACGTAACCGCCGCCGTCGGGGATCGAATTGGCGACGACAAGTTCCATCGGCTCGCGCGGCTCGGTACGATCGGAGGCACGCGCCGCCGGAACGTTCGCGGCGCCGTACGCGACCAGCAGGGCGATCCACGGCCGACGAACGGAGCAAGCGAGCATGGTCATCACCCACGACGCGACGAGCGAACCCAGAACGACGCCGGGCGATCCGCGATCGACCGGCCTTCAGGCAAACGCTCAGTGTAGCAACCCGCGCGGACCGGGCGTGCGCCATCCGGGGGTTGCGCTGCGATCCGACCGCAGCCGCTCGCGTCAGACCGGCGCCATTCTGATCGTCCTTGCCGTCTGTGCGCCGCTTGGGGCGCGGGGGGGCGAAGCGCAGTGCGTCGTCGCCACGGTCAACGCGCTAGCCACCGACGCGGGGCTCGCCGCGTTCCAGCGCGGGGGCAATGCGGTCGACGCCGCGGTCGCCGCCGCCGTGACGCTCGGGGTCGTCGACGGGTACAACTCGGGGCTCGGGGGCGGGTGCTTCGTCCTCATCCGAACCGCCGACGGCCGGCTGGCCGCGATCGACGGGCGCGAGAAGGCTCCCGCCGCGGCCGCCGCCGACATGTTCCTCCGCGACGGCCAGGCCGACACGAATCTCAGCCAGACCGGCCCGCTGGCGAGCGGCGTTCCAGGGGCGCTGGCCGCGTACGAGTTGGCCCTGGCGAAGCACGGCCGGCTGCCGCTGGCCGACGCGCTGCTCCCCGCCGCCGAGATCGCCGAGACCGGCTTCGCCGTTCCCGCGGCGTACGCCCGGAATCTGCGTTCGCTGCGCCGGACGCTGGCCCGGTTCCCCGGCAGTCGGGCCGCGCTGCTCAAGCCGGACGGCTCGCCCTATGCCGAGGGGGAGACGCTGCGGCAGCCCGATCTGGCGCGCTCGTACCGCAGCATCGCCGAGCACGGCAGCGCGTGGTTCTACCGGGGCGAGTTCGCCCGGCAGGTCGGCGCGTGGATGGCCGCCAACGGCGGGATCATGACCGCCGAGGACTTTGCCGCGTACGAGGCGGTCGAGCGCGAGCCGCTGGCGACCGCTTACAGGGATTACACGATTGTCGGGTTTCCGCCCCCCAGTTCGGGCGGGGTGCATGTGGCGCAGATCCTCAACATGCTCGAATCGTTCGATCTGGCCGCCGAGCAGCGCCGCGACCCGGTCGCGGCGACTCACCTGATCGCCGAGGCGATGAAGCTGGCGTTCGCCGATCGGGCGCACTGGCTCGGGGACGCCGACTTCGTGCCGGTCCCCCGTGGGCTGATCGACCAGGACTACGCCGACCGCTTGGCCGCGCGGATCGACCCGGCTCGGGCGACCCCGGTGGCCTCGCACGGCGAGCCGCCGCGGGCGGCGTACGACACGTTCGGCCGGCACACCACGCACGTCGCGGCAGCCGACAGCGCCGGCAACTGGGTCGCGATCACGGCCACGGTGAACACCACGTTCGGCTCGAAGGTGATCGTCCCCGGCACGGGGATCGTGCTGAACAACGAGATGGACGACTTCTCGGCCCAGCCGGGCGTGCCGAACGCATTCGGCCTGCTCGGCGCCGAGAACAACGCCGTGGCGCCGGGCAAGCGGCCTCTGTCGAGCATGAGCCCGACGATCGTGCTCCAGGGGGACCGGCCCGTGCTGGCCGTCGGGGCCGCAGGGGGGCCGAAGATCATCACGCAGGTCCTGCTGACGATCGTCCGCCGGCTCGATTTCGGCGAGTCGCTCGATCAGGCGATCGCCGGCCCGCGGTTCCATCACCAGTGGCAGCCCGACGAGCTGGTCGTCGAGGAGGCGTTGCCGACGGAGTTCAAGACGCAGTTGGAGTCGTTAGGGCATAAACTGCAAGTGATCGACAAGGGGGGCGTCACGCAAGCGGTCGAAATCGACGCCGCGGGAAACCTGCACGGCGTGCACGACCCGCGCGTCCCGGGAAAGGCGGCGACGGCGCGGCGCGAGGCGCCGAGCGACCCGTAGCCCGCATCTCGGCGGGGGGGCCGAGCCCGCCGCCGACCGCGTCCACGGAAGCGGCCTGAACGGCCGGCCGCAGCCGCTTCCGTGGACGGCGCCGCAGGTTCGGAACGCCGGCATCGCCGCCCGACGCGATTCGAGATCGACCAATCCCTGCTCCGGGCGAGTTTGTTGGGAATCGCGCGGCAGGCGCGTCACAATGACCGGGCAGCGACGCTCTTAGGGGAAGCCCCCCTTGCACGGAGACAGCCGATGGCCGTCGTCGAAGATCGAGTTCCGCAAGCCATGTCCGACCCGCTCCGCCGAGCGGCGAGCGATCCGCTTCCGCCGCTGTCCGGCTCCGCGGCGCCGATCGAGTTGGTGAAGCTCTGCTACACCCTCGTGCATGCGGCCGAGGCCGTGGGGATCGTCGATCTTGCCGACGGCGAGTTCTTGCCTGGGGACGCGACGCTCGAAGCCGGGATCGAGCGGCAGTTGAATGGGCTGCTCGATCAGGTCGGCTGCACCCGCCCGGGGTTTCGGCTGCTGGAGATCGGCTGCGGCTACGGCCGGTTGCTGCAGTTGGCGCGGGACCGGGGCGCCGTCGCCGTCGGGGTCAACGTCTCGCCCGAGCAGGTCGAGTACTGTCGGCGGCGCGGGTTGCAGGCGCACTGCTCGACCTATCGCAACCTGCTCGCCTCCCCGGCGTGGCATGGTCAGTTCGACGGCGTGATCGCCAACGGATCGCTGGAGCACTGGGTCCAGCCGGAGGACGTGCTCGCCGGGCGCGCCGAGGCGATCTACGGCGAATCGTTCGAAATCGCCAGCCGTATGCTCGACCCGGACACGCCGGATGCGCGATACGTCACGACCTCCATTCACGTCAAACGCGAAGCGCGCCCCGAGGACTTGCTGACGCCGTGGCGGCGCCACCCGCGCGGCTCCGATCGCCGGCACTACAGCCTGCTCCACAATTGGATGGGAGGCTGGTACCCGGTCGACGGCCAGCTCGAACGCTGCGCCCGGCCGTTCTTCACGCTCGCTTCGGAGACCGACGGCACGGTCGGCTATCGCATCGCCAACGACTATCGGATGCGACGGATGATGCGCGGCTGGTACGCCAGCCCCAAAATGGTCTGGCGGATCGCCCGCGCGCTCGTGCGCCGTCCTCGCGTGACGCGGACCATGCTGCAGTGTTACTTCGTCGAACGGTCGTGGGACTGGCAGTTCCAGGGGGACGACCCCCCGATGAAGCTGCTGCGGCACGTGTGGCGGCGATGCTGAGTCGGCGCCGTCCGCTCATGGATCGTCAGACGCTGCGAGACTGCGATCGTCCCCCGGCGCGGCGTTCGTCAGATTCCCCCGCCGCAGACCGAGCGCTGCCAGCGCAGCGATCGCCAGCAGCGTTCCGCTGGCCGGTTCGGGGACGAGCCATTGGCTCCCCAGCGTGAACCACCGCTCGTCCGTCTCGGTCGACATGTCACCGACCGGGTTGTCGAAGGTCGACAGGACTTGCACGAACACGAGCTCGTCGGGAGCGACGGGTCCCGGTCCGAACGCATATTCCAGCGACTCGCCCGGGGCCATCGCGGCCGCGCCGAACGGGAAGACCGAGATCTGCCCGGGGAAGCCCATGCCGAGGATCCCCTCGCCGAGGTTCCGAATCATTTCGACGTCGAGGGTCATCGACCCGAAGTGGGCCGCTACGGCCGCCTGGGCGACGGAGTCGAGCCGGTACGCCTGAACCAGCTTTGTCTGTGAACCGACGTGAGCGAGTCCGACCTCGTCTTCCGAAGGATTGCCGATGGTGATCCGTGGCGTACCGCCAGGATTCTTGCTGATCTTGCCGGGCGCCACAATCAAGGTGACTGTGGCGTTATGGATTGGCGTGAACCACTTGTCGTAGTAGATTCGCCCGGGGAGTGCGTTGGCAGGGAGCGCCGGATCGAGAAGGTGGAACGCATTTGCATCAATGCGAACCGAACTGCCGCTGTTGCCGGAAGGGTCTTCCAGCGTCGCGACCACGCGTTGATGTCCTCCCCAAGCAGCAGCGTTGCTCGCGACATACTGCGTGGGCACTAGGAATGGTGGCGTCCCTGCGGCGGCGAAGGCGCCGCCCGACAGTCCGGTGTTCATCGAGAGACCGCCGAACGTGTCGACTCGCAATTCGTACGTTGTGTCCACGGCATTCACGGCGGGGACGGTCGTGTAAATCGTCATCGGCCAGGAGCCCTGCGCCGCCGCCCGCGGCGCCGGGGCCTGCGTCGACGCCGCGACGACCAATAGAGAGCCCGATGCGATGCGAGCGAGGATTCTCAGCGTCGTTGCGAAGGCGGTCGGACGGGTGCTGCCGCAAGCGGAGCCGGAACGTCGTGCGAGAGGGTTCATGAGGTCGACTCCGCCAAGGTTGAGAAGATGCGAGACCGACAAGAAACGCCGACGAGAAGCATGGCGCTTTGGCGCCTGAATTCAGGCGCCAAAGCGCATCGAGCAGCGGTGAATCTACCGATCGACGGCGAGAAATCCAAGCGGTTACGGGATTCCCCGCCAAATCGGGGGATCGACCGGCTTGGTGACTTCACTCGCGAGGGGCGCGCACGGCGGCCATGGCGGTCGAACCGGTCGAGAACGCTTGCGCATGAGTCGCTCGGTCGACGCCCCCCTCGCTCGCCGAACATGCAGCTTTCAGCGGCGAAGCCGTATTAGCGCGCCGTCGACTCGGCCGCGATCTCGCGGGCGACGTCCTCGGTGCGGCGCATCACGCGGAGCAGGTTTTCGCCCAGCACCTTCTTGACGTCGGCTTCGCTGTAGCCCCGGTCGAGCAGGCCCTGGGTGATGTAGGGGTAACTCGCCGCGTCCTCGAGTTGCGTCGGCAACAGCGACACCCCGTCGTAGTCCGACCCCAGCCCCACGTGATCGATTCCCGCGATCCGGACGATGTGGTCGATGTGATCCAAGAGGTCGTGGATCGTGCCGCGCAAGGTCGGGCGGGTCGCGTCCCAGCGGGCGAGCCCCGCTTCGATCGCGGGGCGGTCGTCGCCGTGTTCCGCCTCCAGCTTGCGCAGCTCGACGAAGCGCTGTTTGTCGCGCTCGGCCGACTGGGGGACGATGAACGCCGAGAAGAAATTGACCATCACCACCCCGCCGTTGTCGCGCACCAGCGGCAGGACGTCGTCGGGGACGTTGCGGGGGTGGTCGGCCACGCCCCCGGCCGAGCTGTGCGAAAAGATGACCGGCGCCCGAGTCGCGGCGAGGGTCTGCTTCATGGCGTCAGGCGAGACGTGGGAGAGGTCGACCATCATCCCCAGGCGGTTCATCTCGCGGACCACCTCGACGCCGAAAGGCGCCAAGCCCCCCGCCTTCGGCTTGTCGGTCCCCGAGTCGGCCCAGTCGAGCGAGTCGCTGTGGGTGAGCGTCATGTACCGGGCGCCCAGGCGATGGAGTTGCCGCAACGCGGCGAGCGAGCCTTCGATCGAATGGCCCCCCTCGACCCCGATGAGCGATGCGATCCTTCCCGACCAGTGGATGCGGACGATGTCGTCGGCCGTCAGGGCCAGCTCGAACGCATCGGGGTAACGGGCGATCATCGTCTGCACGAGGTCGATCTGCTCAAGCGTCGTCGACAAGGCTTGTCCGCGGCGGGCGGTGTAGACGGGGACCCAGACGCTCCAGAACTGGGCGCCGACGCCCCCCTGGCGAAGTCGGGGGATGTCGGTCTGCAACGACGATTGCGGTTGGCTGACGTCGAGTTTGTCGAACGAGCCGCCGGCCTGGGTCCGCACCTCCCACGGCATGTCGTTATGGCCGTCGACGACCAAACTGCTGCGGTGCAGACGTTCGGCCGCGGGGGTCAGCACGACCGGGTCGCGCGACGCGGGAGCGTGAATCGCCGTGGCCAGCACCGAGGTCCGCGGCGCCGCGGCGGCCTGGGGGGACGAACCGAGCAGTTGGCTCCAGGCCCACCGATACAGATTGCGGCTGTCGGCGTAACGCGACTCGCTGCTCTCGGCGCCCAGGACGGCGACGATCAACCGGCGGCCGTCCCGCTCGCCCGCCGAGACGAGGCACGCCCCCGCGGCCGTCGTGGTGCCGGTCTTGACCCCGTAATACCCCTCGGTCGCCAGCAGCCGGTTCGTGTTGTACCAGGCGACGTTGCGGCGATACCCGCCGGGGCCGGTCACCGTGGCTCCCCGCTGCCGCGTGCCCACGACGTCTTTGAACAGCGGCAGCTCGAACGCCGCCCGGGCGAGCTTCGCCAAGTCGTGAGCGCTGGCGTGGTGCCCTTCGGCCGTCAGGCCGTGCGTGTTGGCGAACTGCGTGGCGGCGAGCCCCAACTCCGCGGCCGTGCGATTCATCGCGGCGACGAAGGCGTCGTAGGCGGCGGACCGTGCGGAGATTTCACTCGGCTCCGACGGCAGCGGCTGTCCAAGTCGCGCTCCGAAATGCTCGGCGAACGCCACCGTCGCGTCGTTGCCCGAGGGGAGCATCATGCCGTACAGCAGCTCGCGAACCGAAACCTGTTCGCCGATCCGCACGTCGGCCGTGGTGCCGATCGTGTCGTCGGCTCGCTTGGAGAACGTGACGGTCTCGTCCAAAACTTCGGGATGCTCGGCCGCGTACCTGAGCACGACGTACGCGGTCATGATCTTGGTGGTGCTGGCCATGTCGCGGGGCTCGTCGGGCTTGAGGCCCCACAGCAACTCGCCCGTGTCGGCG
Source organism: Pirellulales bacterium (assembly GCA_019636345.1). NCBI lineage: Bacteria > Pseudomonadati > Planctomycetota > Planctomycetia > Pirellulales > Pirellulales bacterium. Next base: position 720,978 of record JAHBXQ010000003.1, read on the forward strand.
TCGAGAATCGCCCACGCCTTGCTCGCGGTGAACGGCGGGCCGTCGAGCGGGTCGGCCGGGTCGCGCGGCAGCTTGGCCGCGTTGAGCGCGTCCGGCTCCGGCGCCTTGGGGTCTTCTGTCGCCAACGGGCCGAGCGCCTCCCACGTCGCCGCGTCGACGATCCCGGTTTCCGGCAAGCCGCGGCTGCGCTGGAACGCTCGGACGCCGCTCTCGGTGTTGGGGCCGAAGTCGCCGTCGACCGCCAGCCCCGTCGAGGGGGTCGTGCGGGCGTTGATCGTTCGCTGCAGCGCCGCGACCAACTCGCCCGAGGCGCCCATGGCGAGCGTCTGCGGGCCGTCGTCAGTTGGCTTCGCGGGACCGTTCGGAGCGTAATGCCGATACGCCGCCGCGGCGATCTTGCCGATCAGCACTTCGGCCGCGTTCTCGGCGCCCCAGCTTTGGTCGGCGTTGTTGTTGGTCAGCACGCAGATGGCCAGCCGGCCCTCGGGCAGGTCGATTAACCCCGCGTCGGTCCGCGTGAGATTGACCGCCCCGGTCTTATGAGCCAGCTTCACCCCGGGGGGCAGAAACCGGCCGAGCTTCGTCCGATCGAGGCAGGCGTACAAATGCCCGCGCATCGCGTCGGTCGACGCCTTGCTCCCCAACTTGCCGGCGTCGAGCAGCTCGAGCAGTTTCACCATGTCGGCCGCGGTCGTGCTCCCCAGGCCGTACAGTTGGCTCCGCTCGGGGAAGATCGACGTCTCGCGCCGGTAGACGAGCGAGTGGAGCTTCGTCTCGGGAAGTCCCAACTCCTCCATGTACTTGGCCGTCTCGGGCAACCCGACCGCCTCGGCGACGAGGTTCGTGGCCGTGTTGTCCGAGTGGATGATCATCAGGTGGATCGCGTCGTGGAGCGACAGTTGCAGCCCGGCAGAGAACTGCTCCGTGAGGATTCCCGAGCCGGGGACTTTGTCCTCAGCTCGCAGCGTGAGCAGTTGCTGCGGATCGAGTCGCCCGGCGTCGACCGCGCGGTACGCGGTCGCCATCAGCGGCAGCTTGACGAGGCTCGCCGTGGGCATCGGCAGGTCGGCCCGATAGGCGAACTCTTCCCCCGCGGGGAGGCGCTTCACCGCGATCGCCACGTCCCCTTCGTGCGCCTCGGCCAAGGCGGCGAGCTCCGAAGCGAGTGCGTCGGGAATCGACTTGGCGCGGGCTGCCAAGGGGAGTGCGAGCGCCGTCGCCGCGAGGGCCAGGGTCGACAAGCGAAGAGGATGCAGAAGCAGCGACGGGGTGCGCATGAGGGGGTCCTGGAAAGGGCAGGGTGCGCGACCCGATCACGGGTGCGGCGGCTATTTCGTCAGCAACTCGACCCCGTGGCCGGGGGCGTCGGGGTAGCGGCAGCGCCCCCGGTCGACGCGGCAGCCGGTCGCCACGTCGCGGGCCAAGAGCGCGGCGCCGTCCATGTCGACGAAGTCCAACAGCGGCAACAACTGGGCGATCGCCGAGATCCCCACGGTCGACTCGGTCATGCAGCCGACCATCGTCTTCATGCCCAGCGATCGCGCCTCGGCGATCATCCGCCGTGCGGGGGTCAGCCCGCCGCACTTGACCAGTTTGACGTTCACGCCGTGGAATCGCCCCTGGCACCTCGAGACGTCGGCCTCGCTGATGCAGCTCTCGTCGGCGACGATCGGCAGGGCCGACTCGGCGTAGACCCGCCGCGACCCCTCGACGTCCTCGGCCGGCAGCGGCTGCTCGATGAACTCGACCCGCAGGGGGCGCAGCTCGCGCGAATTGCGGATCGTCTCCTCGACCCCCCAGCCGCAGTTCGCGTCGACCCGGAACACGGCGTCGGTGTGCTTGCGAAGCTCGCGCACAATCTCCAAGTCGTGCGGCGTGCCGAGCTTGATCTTGTAGATCGGCCAGTCGGGCATCTCGTTGAGCTTGGCGACCATCTTCTCGATCGTGTCGATGCCGATCGTGTAGTTGGAGAGCGGCACGCGCTCGTTCGACAGTCCCCAGAGTTTATAGACAGGTTGGCCCTGTTGTTTCCCCCACAGGTCGTAGGCCGCTTGGTCGACGGCGCATAACGTGAACGAGTCGTCGCCGATCGCCGCGGCCAGTTCCGGCCAAAGCCGTTCGGGATCGAGCCGATCGACCGCCGCGAGAACCGGCCGGGCCTTGTCGAGCGAAGCCCGCATCCGCTCGCGGGTGGCGTTGTAGTACTTGTTGGTCGTCGCCTCGCCGTAGCCGCGGCGAACGCCGTCGGTCAGTTCGACCACCAGCGTCGGTTGCACCGAGGTGCTCTCCCGCGAGATCGAGAAGACATGCCGCAGCGGCAGATCGTATTCGTGGGCGACGGCTTGAATCACGCGAAAGGCCCCCGAGCGAGCAGGATCGACAACGTCAAGCAAGACCGACTGTGGCAAGCGGGGAGTTCATTCGTCGCTGGGCGTCCTTGCGATGCCGCCGCCTCGGCTACACCGCCACCGGCGCCAGCGCCAATGCCGCCTCGACCAGCGCGTCCGGGCCGTCGCGGATGACGTCGCACACGGGGAGCCCCAGCAGTCGGCTCACCCGCTCGCGCTCTTCCTCGGCCTGTTCGGCGTTGAGTTTGCGGCTGTTCATTCCCACGCCGATGAACCGCGACGGCCCCTGCAGGTTGGCCATTGTCTCGTAAATTCGCACCAGCTCGTCAAGCGGCTTGAGCGGAATGTGCTCCATCCCGTGCACGTGGGTGCGCCCCGCCTCGTAGCACATGACCATGCCGTGAGGCATGCAGCCGTGCAGCAGGCTGAGCGTGACCCCCGAGTAGCGGGGGTGCGTGAGGCAGGCCTGCCCCTCGATGACCATGAACTCATGATGCTGATTGGCGAGCACCAGCTTCTCGACCGCCCCGCTGACGAAGTCCGATACGACGCGATCGATCGGGCAGCCGTCGCCCTCGATCATAATGCCGGTCTGACCGGTGGCGACGAATTTGGCGTCGCGTCCCCGCGCCTGCAGGCCGCGGGCGATCTCGACCGAGACGACCATCTTGCCGATGCTGCAGTCGTTGCCGACGGTGTGGATGCGAATGCAGTCGTCGCGAATCCCCTTGCGGTTGGGGACGTCCTTTTCGTCGTTCTTGCGGACGTCGATCAGCTTGACGCCGTGCTGGCGGGCGGCGGCGGCGAACTCGGGGTCGTCCGACATGAAGTCGTGCAGTCCCGACAGAATGTTCATCCCGCGGCGAATCGCTTCGAGCACGACGGGGCGCCAAGCGACGGGAATCTTGCCCCCCGAGGGGGCGATTCCCACCAACAGCGTGTTGGCCTCCGGCGCCGCAGCGAGTTGGCCGATGACCGGCGTGTCGCCGCCGACGCCCAGCACCTCGCCGGCGGTTCGGCCCGCTTGATGCGTGTCGTACACGGCGACGACCTCTTCAGGCCGATACCGCAGCACGCAGACGCCGGTTTTTGCCGTGATCGGCTCGGAATGGCCTTCGGTGAGGATGACGATGCGGCGCGATGAATCGTGTGACACGTTGGGCCTCGAAATGATTTCTCGCCGCAACTGGGCGACGGCAACTCCCGCGTATCGAGTGTAGTGCGTGCGCGAGATGAATTAAAGCCAACGAATTTCGCGCAGAAAGTTATCGACCCCGCGCAGCCGAGGATGCAAAACAGCGGCGTCTGCGATGCGCAAAACTAAGCGGAACCATCGCCTGCCAATCGCCGAGCCAGTGCGCGTTGGCTGATCGGAACGTCGCTGAACGTGCAGAGTCGCGCCGCGGCGCGGGGAGTCGCCGCCAGCGCCGCCGGAGCGCCGAGGCAGGCGACCACGGTCGGGCGCCGCTCGGTCGTTTCGCGCAACCAGCGGTCGGCTGCGGCCGGCAGCCCGAACCGATGCCAGGCGGCCGGCTTCACGACGATCGCCGCCAGCAATTGCTCGGCCGCCGCGGTGTGCGCGGCCAGCGCTTCCCACTGGGCCGGGGGTTCGTCGCCGCGAAGTTCCACGAACTCGAGTCGCGGGAAACGTTCGGCCAACGCCGTGGCGAGCGGCGGTTCCGGCGGGTCGAGATGCGACCGATACTGCGTCACCAACACCGCCAGCAGCGGCCGCGCCGGATCGAGCAGCGGCGCGGTCGCGGCGGGGGCGCACTCGATCGCCGCGGCGGCAACCCGTTCGGCGAGTTCCTCCGTCCGTGCGCGCAAAGCGTCGTCGGACAGCGACGCGAACTGAGATCGGCCGCCGAAGTCGCCGGCGAATGCCAGCCGCTTGAGTCGCAGGATACGCTCCGCGGCCTCGTCGACGCGCGCAAGCGGAAGTCGCCCCGCGTCGACGGCGGTCTCCATGACGGCCAGCGCTGCGACCGGGTCGTTCAAATCCAACAGCGCGTCCGCCCCCGCGTTGACGGCCAGGACGCACAGCTCCCCCTCGCCGGCGGCGCGCCCCTGCACTCCGGCCATCATCATGCTGTCGGTGACCACGGCGCCGGTGAAACCGAGCTCGTCGCGGAGCAGGTCGACGAGGATCGACCGCGAAAGCGTCGCCGGCGCTCCCGAGTCGTCGAGCGCCGGATACCGCACATGGGCCGACATCACCAGCGGCGCCCCCGCGGCGATCGTCGCCCGGAACGGCGCCAGTTCCTGGGCGAGCAGTTCCTCGCGCGACGCGGAGACGACCGGCAGCGCATGGTGCGAATCTTCGTGCGTGTCGCCGTGGCCTGGGAAGTGCTTGGGCGCGGCGAGCAATCCCCCCGCGGCGCACCCCTCGACCAGCGCCGCGGCCAACTCCGCGGCGCGAGCCGGATCGGCGGCGAAGGCTCGCGTCGAGACGATCGGGTTTTGCGGGTTCGAGTCGACGTCGGCCACCGGCGCGAACGCGATGTGCAATCCGGCGCGGCGCGAAGCGACCGCCGTCAGTTCGCCGAACTGCCGGACTGCGTCGGCGGCGTCGGGGCCGAGCGACCCGAACGCCATCGCGTGGGGCGCCACAGGGTAGGGTCGCAACTGCTGCCCGTACCCTCGTTCGATGTCGGCCCCGACCAACAGCGGCACTCGGCTCTGCGCCTGCAGGCGGGCCAGCGCTGCGGGGCTCGTCGCGTGACGACCGTTGAACAGGATCAGCCCCCCGAGGGGCGCTTCGGCCAGCAGCGCCGCGATCCGCGCCTCGTCCTCGTCCGCCGTACGCACCGGAGGCATGTCCGACCCGAGCCGGACGAACATCAACTGCGCGAGCTTCTCGCGGAGCGAGAGCGCGGACGCATCGACGACGGAGGCAGGGGAATCGAACATGCTCTCGAGGTTCGGCAAGCGGCGCATCCCGCCGCGCTCAAGCCCCGCCGTCACGGCCGAAGTCGGCGTCCAGCGGGATGAACGCCGTGGCGGCGAAACTGGGAATCGTGGCGATCATAATCCACAGGAAGAATCGCTCGTAGCCGAGCAGCTCTTGCAGCCAGCCGCTGACCATCCCCGGCAGCATCATCCCCAGCGCCATCGCGCCGGTGCACAGGGCGTAGTGCACCGTCTTGTGCTCGCCCCGAGCGACGTACATGCAGTACAGCATGTACGCCGTGAAGCCGAAACCGTAGCCGAACTGCTCGACCGCCACCGCCGCGTTGACCGCCAGGAAGCTCTCGGGCTGAAAGCAACTGAGGACGACGTAGGCGAGGTTCGGCAGGTTGATGGCCAGCACCATCCACCACAGCCAGCGTTTGAGCCCGTGCCGCGCCGCGACGATGCCGCCGACGATCCCCCCCAGCGACAACATGACCACCCCGACCGTGCCGTAGACGAATCCCACTTCGCCGGTGGTGAGAGCGAGCCCCCCGGCGTCGCGCGAGTCGAGCAAGAACGGCGAGGCGATCTTCACCAACTGCGACTCGGCGAACCGGTAGAGCAGCAGAAACGCGAGCATCGGGACGATCCCCGGCTTGCGGAAGTAGCTCACCAGCGGTTCGGCCAGCCCCGCGAGCGACACGATTGAATCGCCATGCGGCTTGTCGCCCGGGGGACGCGGCAGGGCCAGCGCGTGATAGACCGACGCCAAGCAAAACAGCCCGGCGAGCGCGTAGAAGACGATCGTCCACGACAGCCGCACGTCCCCTGAGCGGAGTTCGAACGTCGCGGACGAAGGGGCGTCGAGCTTGGCGTCGGCCTGGACGATCGCGACGAACGGTCGCCGCCAGTTGTCGGCGGTCACGACGAATCGCTCCCCTTCGACGACCGCGAAGCTGGGATCCCCCTCGGCCCGGTCGAACTGCACCACGAGGTTCGACCCCGGTTCGACTGGTTTGGAGACGCGCATCATGATTGCCGTCAGGTCGCCGGCGCGCTGGTCGGCGTCGGCCCGGCGCTGGCGCTGCGGGGGGCCGAACCTGTCGCGGATCAAACTCTCCAGACGTGCGATCCAGCCCGGCTTCTCCCCCGGCGTCGGGGTCGCGGGGGCTTCGGGGGCCGGGTGAAACGCATGCGCGACGTTCCACTCGCGCGCCGCGTCGATCAATTGCTTTGTCTCGGCCGGGGGGCGGCCCGTCAGCGCCAGCGTGAACGACTCGTTTCGCACAAGGATCCGTTGCGGTCCGTCGTCGCTCTCGTCGGGCGCCCAATTCGCCCAATCATCGACGAGCCGCGTCGGCTCAGCGTCGCTGATCTCCACGCGGGCCCGCTCCAACGGCAGGCCCGAGGAGGTTTCGATCAGCCCCGCAAGCATCACCAGCACCCCTTGCCCGACGATCATCGCCAGTCGGTAAAACGTACTGCGAATTCCGACGAACCACGCCTGCTGATGGCCGTCGAGCGCGTCGAGATAGAAGCCGTCGGCCGCCACGTCGTGCGTGGCCGACATGAACGCCACGAACGCCAACGTGGCGAGCGAGTAGCGGAAGAAGTCTCCCATATTCAGCGCGAGCGCCGTGGCGGCGAACCCCGCCGCCACCAACGTCTGCATCGCCACCGTCCACCGGCGGCGCGTGCCGAGCCCCTCGACGATCATGCTCCACAGGGGTTTGACGACCCAGGGCAGGTACAGCACGCTGGTGAACCACGCAATGTCGCGGTTCGACACGCCCAGCCGCTTGTACATGATGACCGCGGCGGTCATCACGACGACGTAGGGGACCCCCTCGGCGAAGTAGAGACTCGGGATCCAGCGCCAGGGCCCGCGGTCGGCGGGGGCGGAATTCGCGGCGGCGTCGGCGTGAGTCACGGGGCGGATCAATCGCGCTGGAGGAGGACGCGGGTCGCGGGGCCCTCGAGCCCGGTGCGCGACACGGCCGAGACGGACGCCTCGACCACGCGGGCGCCGGCGGCGACGGATGCAGTGTACCGTCGCTCGTGCCCGGGGACGACGGCGGCTTCCCAGCGATCGCCTCGCTTGAGTTGCACGACCCAGAGCCAGGGGCGACTCGCTCCCGGCAGATCGAATCGCACCGTCACCGCGTCGCGCGACGCCCCGGCGGTCGCCTGCGGCGTCGCGGGGATCGGGCCGTCGGCTCCTGGCAGCGGCGGCACGAGCGCCGGCTTTGCGTACAGATTCTCACGGAGTTTCTCGGCCAAGCCGTCGTAGTCCTTGGCGAGCGCCTTCATGCTGAAGTGGACGTTCCCGCGGGCGCCCGGTTGGGCGCGGGTCGCTTCGATCTGGCGGAGAATCTCCGTCGCTTCCCAGTGTTGGTCGTCGGCGGGGACGCGCGCCGAGGTTCGCACTCGCGACGTGTAGTTCCCCGGCCAAAGTTCCCGCCCGTGCACGTTCTCTTCGGCCCACCAAGCCAGGAGTTTGGGATAACTCTGCTGCTGCTTCTCAATCGGCCAGTACAACTGCGGGGTGAAGTAATCGACCCACCCCTCTCGCAGCCACTTGCGGGCGTCGGCGTACAGGCTGGCGTACTGGTCAAACCCGGTGATCCCCGGCGGATTGCCGGGGCGCCAGATGCCGAACGGGCTAATGCCGACCTTGACCTCGGGTCGCAGTCGTTTCACTTCGCGATACATCCGCTCGACCAGCCGATCGACGTTCTGCCGGCGCCAATCGTCGCGCTCGAGCGTCTCGCCCGCGGCGACCGCCCGCTCGTAGCTGGCGTCGTCGGGGAAGGGAACCGGTTTGCCGGCGTCGTCGTTGATCGGGTACGGATAGAAGTAGTCGTCCAGGTGGACCCCGTCGACGTCGTACCGCGCGACGACGTCGGCGACCACGGCGATGAACCGATCGACCGAGGCCGGTTCGCCCGGATCGAACCACAGGTACTTGCCGTACTGCTTCACCGCGTCAGGCATCGTGCGGCTGGCGTGATTGGGCGCGACTCCTCCCTTGGCGTCGGGATGCTGCACCCGATAGGGATTGAACCACGCGTGCAGCTCGATCCCGCGGCGGTGGGCTTCCCGCACGGCGAACTCGAGCGGGTCGTAGTACGGCGCCGGCGGCTTGCCCATCGTTCCCGACAGGTAAGCGGACCATGGTTCGAGCTTCGATGCGTAGAGTGCATCTGCGGCGGGCCGCACTTGCAGGATTACCGCGTTGAGGCGCAATCCGGCGGCGCAATCCAACAGGGCGATCAGCTCCTGTTGCTGCTGCTGGCCGGTGAGCCCGGGGCGCGAGGGCCAATCGATGTTCGCCACGGTGGCGATCCAGGCGGCGCGGAATTCGCGCTGCACCGCCGGCGGGGCGTCGTCGCCGAGTTGCTGACCGAAGACCGGCTGCAGCAAAACCACTGGGCTAATCGCCAGCCAACCGACCAATACCGGCCGTCCCGACGAGCGCGCCGAGCCTCGCGGAGTGTCGAGAAGAGTTTTCATGCCGTCATCATAGATCGTCGCCCGAGGCCCGACACCAAGGCATGCGCACTCGCTTCGCGTTTTTGCGTAGCGGACGCGATTCGCGGTTGGCGCATGTCGCCGGTTTGTTGTCGACTTCCTCGTCGGCTACCTATACTGCAAGCAGAGGCCGCTTGCCTTCCGGTCGTCGCCGACGACCTCCCGCCGAGTTGCGCCGGCTTCTTGTGTGCGCCATCGCTTCGGAACGAAGAGGCAGTCCCTTGTCGCTTTCACGATTCGCTCATGCCTCTCGCGTTGCGCGTCCGCGCCGCGATCTGGCGAGGTTCGGCTGCTCGATCCTAGCCGTCGCCCTCCTTGGCGCCGTCGCGCCAGTTGCGCTCGCGCAGCGCATCACGGGGATCGACGTCTCGGCGTGGCAGGGGAACATCTCGCAGTCGGGATGGAACTCGGCCTACAACAGCAGCAACATGCGGTTTGCGTTCATTCGCTCGAGCCGCGGCGGGACGACCGGGTTCGATCGTCGGGCCGACGGGTTCACTCCCGGGAACAACTCCTACACGGGGTCGCAGCGGTACGACGATCCCTACTTCGGCCAGAACATCACCCGCGCCACGACGGCGGGGATGTTCGCCGGGCCGTACCACTTCGCTCGGCTCGACGTGGTGGCGGAGAAGACCAACTCCGACGGGTCGGTCGTCCAGGTTTCCAACACCGGCTCGGACGAGGCGAATCACTTCATCGAGATGGCCGGCGCGTGGATGCGCCCCGGGTACTTGGTTCCCGTGTACGACTTGGAAGCGGGACAAGGAGACCGAACGGCAAACGAGATCGCCCAGTTCTCGCTCGACTTCTCCAATCGCATCTACGAGGCCATGGGCATCCGGCCGGCAATGTACATCAACGGCAACTACTCGAGCATTCTCCAAAACGCCTCCGCGTCGCTGCGGAATCAACTGGCTCAGCCCGCGCAGTACACGCCCAGCGTCGTCGGTCCCGCCTTTCCTGTGCTGTGGGATGCGCGGTACGCGAACCAAAGCGACCCGGGTTCGATCCCCATCCAAACCGGCAGCCCCAAGACGACCCCGACGACGAACAACGCGTACTACGGTCCGTGGGACGACTACGGCGTGAGCGAGCCGTGGGACTTTTGGCAGTACGCCAGCACCGGCCCCGTGTCGGGCATCTCGAGCGCGATGGACGTCAACGTCGCCCGCGGCGACATTGAGTTCGTCAAGGACAAGCTCGTCCCCGCGGTGTGGATGAACGACTCCAGCGGCGACTGGAGCACGCTGGCCAACTGGAACAGCGGTCAGGCGGCGGTCGCGCCGATCGTCGCCCCCAACCAGAGCCCCGTGCAGGGAACGACCGTCTTGCCGACGCCTCGCTTGCCGGGCGCCGCCGGCAGCGGGCCGACCTCGGGGCAGCACGATACGGTGATCATCGAGCGCCCGAACGCAGCCGTCACGGTCACGGTTTCGACCGGGACGCACAACGTCCGCAAGCTCTACATGCGCGAGACGCTCGCCGTCACCGGCGGGACGCTCACGATCAACTACGACCCGAACTACGTCTCCGACACGGTCAACTTTCCGAGCGCCGCCCGCTCGGGGCCGATCTCAGCGCAGTTCTCGGGCCCCGCCTCGTTGGTCGGCTCCGGCAATTTGAACGTGAATACGTTGCAGATCGACGCGCAGCAGACCTTCACGGTCGGCAGTACGGGAACATTGTCGCTGGCGCGGCTGAACTTGATGCCCCATGCGTCCAACCCGGCTCGGCTGCTGCTGTCGGGCAACCTGAATTTCACTCCTCTTGCGGGCGCCGCGGCGGTCGTCGCCAACGGCAGCGGCGGCGGGCAGTCGGGTCGCGTCGATCTGGGGGGCGAGATGCGCACCTTCAACGTCGCCAACGGCGCCGCGGCCGTCGATTTGACGATCAGCGCCCCGGTGATCAACGGCGGCCTGACGAAGACTGGCGCCGGGACGCTCGCCCTGACCGGCGCCAACACGTACGCCGGCGACACCGCCGTCCACGCCGGCACGCTCCGGACGACCACGCCGTACCTCGCCAACAGCGCCGACGTGTACCTTACCAGCGGGGCGACGCTCGACTTGAACTTCGCGGGGACCGATCTCATTCGTTCGTTCTACATCGACGGCGCCCCGCAGGCTGCCGGGACGTGGGGAGGAATCGGTTCGGCGGCGCAGTTCACCACCCCGCTTATTACGGGAACGGGTTTGTTGAGCGTGACGACGGCTGCGGCGCCGCCGGTCCCGGGAATGGGGAACGTGCTGGACGACTTCGAGGTCGACGAAGGCCGCTTCGGCTGGGCTTACAACACGTCGCCGGCGTCGCAGACGTTCGGGCTGTCCCCTGCCACGACGATCGAGCGCGTCACCACCGAGGCCCACACGGGGGTCGGGTCGCAGGAGTTGAACTTCGTGTCGACAGGGGGCGCCTGGCAGATTCGGCACAATTCGGGCCTCGGCACGCCCGCCGATCCCAGCGGCAACGTGGCGCTCCCCGCGACGGGTCACATCGGCTTTTGGCTTAAAACCAACGATCCCGGCGTCACGGTGCGGATTGCGCTGGACGATCCCACGAGCGCTGATCGCGGGATCGTCAAGGACGTGATCGCCGACGGGCAGTGGCATCTTTACCAATGGAATCTCAACGACCCCGCGCAGTGGGAGGCCTGGGCCACCGGCGACGGCGTCATCACGGGGCCCACGCTCACCATCGACTCGATTTTCTTCGCCGGCACGGACAGCGCGGTCGTCTATCTGGACAACGTGTCGCACAACCCGCTGTCGCAGCTCGCCGGGCCGGCGGACGAGGACTTCAACGCCGACGGGGTGATCGACGGAGCCGATCTTTCGGCTTGGCAAGCCGGTTTCGGACTTTCCGGCACGGCCCGGCGCATCGACGGCGACGCGGACGTCGACCGCAACGTCGACGGGGCCGATTTCCTCGCTTGGCAGCGGGCCGCGTCGGCGGTCGAGGCTTCCCCCGCCGCCGGAAGCGTCCCCGAGCCGGGCGCCGCTGCCTTGGTTGTGCTGGTCGCCGCTTTCGCGGCGCTTTGCCAGGCGCGCAAATCCCGAGCGGCACAGCCGGATCGGTCGCTGTGAACGCGGGGATTCATTCGTTCCGGCCGCGATTCTAGAATGGACGGAGCGTTCCCCCGTCACTCCGTTCCTGGCCCCGGTTCATGGTTCCGCCGCTTGCCGCCGCTGCGACTTGGCCCAACGGCGCCGACTGGCCGGCGCTTGGGCTCTTCGGGGCGATCGCGTTGGGGCTGCCGGCGCTTGGGTACGTGTTTCTGGCGATCGACGTGCGGCGCTACCTGCGATCATTGCGGCGGGCGCTGGCGGTGATCGTCCAGGCCCCGACGACGGTTCCCTACTGGGTGCTCCGCGACCGGCCGCCGTGTTTGGAGACTTTCGGGGTCGACGCCCATTGCAGCGAGGAGCAGTTGTGGGCTGCATATCGCGAGCGGGTCAAAGACGCTCATCCCGACCGCGGCGGCGACCTGCAGCAGTTCTTGCGGATCCAGAAGCACTTCGAGCAATCCTTGCATCTGGTCCGCCAGCGCGCGGCGCGACGTCAGCGACGTTAGCGGCCAACGAGGTCAGGGTGTGCTACGATAATGTGCGATAACGTCGTCGCCGTTTTTTTCCGTCTCCCCTTTGCCGAACCCTCGAATTGAGATGGACGACGTTGCACAACGCCGCCGACTGTTAACGCTGACGATCGGGGCGGTCGCTGTTTGGGGGGCGGTGCTGGCGCTGGGGTCGTATTTGGGGATCGACTCGCAAACCCCGGACCGCGACGTCCGCCGTTTGGCCGTCATGGCCGGGTGTTCGGGGCTGTTCGTCGGCGCTTGGCTGCTGGCGTTGTGGCTCCGTTCGCGCCGGAAGTAGTGCGTCTGCCGTCCGCCGGTCGAGTCCTCTGTCCGTCGCCCGTTCGAGAATCGCCATGCCTGTCGTTCGTCGCGTCGTGGTCGTCGGCGGGCTCCTCGTCTTGGTCGCGCAGGGGCTGGTCTGCAGCCAACTGGCGTCGGCCGAGGCGCCGGCTGCGAAAGCCGAATCGGTCCCTTCCGGCGCCGGGCTCTATCCGTCGGCCATCCTGTACCACAAATTCCATCACGACGACGTCCCGGCGCAACTGCGACGCGTTGCGGAACTCGGTTTTCGCCGCGTGCAGTTGGTCGTCACGCTGCATGTCGAGATCGACGAACAGTTCCAAGTGCAGCGCTACTTCGTGCAGAGCGAGCGCCGGCACGTACAGCTCGACGAGAAGTCGCTGGCCGAGTTCCGCACGACGCTGCGGAAGGCGTTCGCCGAAGCGGCGCGACTGGGGCTCGGCGTCTCGGTCGCCGCCCATCTCAATTCCACGGGCAAGATCGACGAGTGGCGAAACCGCTTCCGGTTCGATCCGCTCGCCGAGTACGAGGGCTTCACGTATCGCGAGGCGCTGATCGAGCCGATCGTCGAGGCGGCCGCGGCGGAAATGCCCGCCGACGCGGTCGTCGACCTGTCGCTCTGCGGCGAGATGGGCCGCAGCGTGTTCGAGCACCCCGAGGCGTATCGCCAGATGATCGGCAAGATCCGCGACCGCGCCGGCGGTCCGCGGCGGCGATTAGGGGTGAGTCTGAATTTTGACAATCAAGCGAGCGAGGCCAATCCGTCGGCCGAGCAGATCGCGGCGCTCAACGCGCTGCTGGCGGAGAGCGATTTGCTGGGGATGTCGCAGTATCGGTGGTTCATGCTCCCCCCTGACGCGGGGGACTTTGCCGGCGCGGTCGAGCAGTTTTATGCGGGGCTCGACAAGCTCGGAGTGAAGGGGCATCGGACGTTGCCGCTCGTGTTCACCGAGGTCGGCCTCGGCGGCGGAGCCGGGGGCAATCGCCCGGCGACTCTTCCGCTGGCGGCCGCGCTGCGACCTTGGGAGGGAGTCGCCAACTCGTGGCAAAGCCCGTGGCTCGAACCGGGTATGCGAAAATTCCGCGTCGACTACCACCGGGCGCTGCTCGAATTCCTCGCGGCGCCCCCGCGCGAGGTCCCGATCGTCGAGGCGTTTCTGTGGTCGGAGCTCTCTTGGGACCCGCTCGACGTAATCGACCGCGGCTTTGCCGATGAAGACATCGCGAAGATGATCGGCGAGCACAACGAGCGGATCGAAACGGGCGCTCATGAGCGAGCCGCCGACGCGCCCGCGTCTCAGGTCCCTCTCGCCAAGCCGCACTAGCCACGGCATGGGCGAGGGGCGTCGCCTTCTCCCCGGTCCGATTGCGCCGGCTCCGCTGATTGTCCGGGACGACGGGTTGCGGCGGGCTTCGTCGGCGCCGTCCCCGCAGCCGGCGCCCGTTGACACCCCCGCGAGGGGCGCCTACCGTGAAACTAGCCCTCTTGCCCGCCGGCGTCGCGGCCGGCGCTCCGTTTCGAACACTGCCCCTTTTCGACCACCGTTTAGGTCCGCTCGTCATGATTCGTGCTTGGTTGCCGATTGGCTTCGCCGTCGCCCTGCTGTTGGGCTTGTCCGCCTGGGAAGCGGTTATCTCCGATCGCTTTCGCGGCTCCGGGATTTCCGCCGAGGTCGTCGCCGAGCGGTTCGCCAAGATTCCGATCGAGATTCCCGGCACCTCCTGGACCGGCGAAGACAAGGACGTCGACAAGGAAATCCTGCGCGTCGCGGGGGCCGTCAATCACATCAATCGCACTTACTTGAACGCCGACACGGGCGAGTCGGTCGATCTGTGGCTCATCTGCGGCCACGCTCGCGACGTCTGCCGGCACACCCCCAACATTTGCTACATCAGCCAGGGTTTTCGCCAGGTGAAGACCCAGCTCAAGCACGAGATCAAGGCCCCCGGCGAGAAGGCGGCGGAGTTCTACACCGCCGAGTTCAACTCCGAGGAGGGGGGCGCCCACCGCGTGCGAGTGTTCTGGTCGTGGAACGGCAACGAGCCCGAGCACGATACATGGGAAGCGCCCGATCCGAACCCGCGCCGCTCCTACGGCAACAACGACGCGCTTTACAAGCTGTACTTCACGGCCCGCGTGACTCCGGACGAGGTCGACGCGAACGACAACGTCGCGGTCGCTTTCGCCAAGGTTATGCTGCCGGAGATCAACGCGGCGCTCTTCCCGGCCAGTGATTCGTCGTCGCTCGACGTCGCCGACGAACCGGACGCTGACGCTGCGGAAGCGGACGAAGATCAGGCCGCCGTGAACGACGACGAGTAAGGTCGCGGCGAAGCCGCTCCGGACGTCGCCGGATCACCGCCCGGCGAGGATTGCGGCCAGAACGATCGCCGCAACGACCGCTGCGGCCAGGGCGATGCGCAGCGGCGAGGGCCCGGTCTGAAGGTCCTCGAGCGGCGGCAAGTCCTGGGTAAGTTGCGCCAGATCGTCGCCGAACTCGTCGGTGAGATGATCTTTGATGGCGCCCTGCACGGATCGGGCGTTGAACGGCCGTCGCTCGGGGTCCTTTTCCAAGAGCTGCATCACGAGCTGCTCGAGCCATCCCGGGCACTCGATTCCCTGGGCCCGGATCCCCGCGGGCTCGCGGTGCAAGTGCTGGTCCCAGATCTGCGCGAAGTTGGCCCCCACGAACGGTGGCTTGCCGACGAGCATCTCGTAGACGACGCACCCTAGCGAGTACAGGTCCGCTTTGCCCGTGATCGAGGCGTCGGCGCAGATCTGCTCGGGGGACATGTAGGCGTAGGTTCCCACCGTGATGCCGTCGGCCGTGATGTCGGCGTCGTGCGTGTCGCGGGCAATTCCGAAGTCGCCCAAGATCAGTCGTCCGTCGGCGCCGAAGAACAGATTGCTCGGTTTGAGATCGCGGTGAATGATGCCGTGGTTGTGAGCGTGCTGCAGCGCCGAGGCGATCTGCGCCGCAAACGCCGCGGCCTGGGGCCACTTCAGCGGACCGTATTGTTGCAAGCGGTCTTTGAGCGATCCGTGGTCGAGCAGTTCCATCGCATAGAAGAACTGCCCGTCCATGATTCCCCCGCCGTAATGGCGGACGATATGGGGATGCTTCAGCCGTTCCATGATCTGGATTTCGCGCTGGAAGCGGTCGACGATGTTCTGGTCGTGCGAGATCGACGGGTGGAGCAGTTTGATCGCCACCGGGTGGTCGAAATCGGGGCTCTCGGCCTTGTAGACGGCCCCCACCGTCCCGTTGCCCAACGGCTCGCGGAGCTGGAACGTCGCCTTGGTCGGGAGGAACTTCAACCGACGCGGTTCAGGTTGGGGCAGGGGAAGGGCCATCAATGAGCAGTGGCAGCGAAGAGGGGGGCGAAGTCGGCCGGTCGAGGACAGAGGTGCGGGGAGAGCGTCATTCTTGAGTGCGGCGGCGGTCGCGACGACCCGGGGCAGTGCCGAACTTGCCGGCATCGCCTGCCTCCCCCGCGGGCATCGGCGCCCGTTGCCAGGAACCGCAAACCCGTCTCGCCGGGACCTTAGTGATTATCGCGCAAACGGTTACAGCGGGCCATCCCGAATCGGCGCGAATTGGCGCCGTTGTTGCACCCGTCCATTGCGGCTCGCGTACGCGCCGGCCGTGATGCCTCAGGCGGAGCATCCTTCTTCCAACCGACCTCCCCCCGGCGGCCTGCCGCAAGCAGGCGGTGCGGGCGGTTGTTCGGCAGCGGGGAGCTGCGTGCCTGTGGTTCCCCGATTCCCCCCGCGACTCTCCCGACGGGCTCGTGTGTGCGCCCGGGGCGATGCGGCTTGTTTGCAGGAGGACTCATCCCCGTTTCGAGTACCCGAACCCCCGGCGCGGACCGATTTTGGCCCCGGAGACGCTCCCCCCGCTAGGCGATCGGCACAGGCGACTCTACGATGTGGAATCGCCCGCGCTCGGTCCCAGGGCGCGGGCCGCGCGGTCCTGCCCGGCGAACGCTCCGGTTCGCCCTACGCCGGTTCCTCGACACCCGCCGACGACGGCCCGCGGAGTTTCTCTCCGCGTGACCGCTCCCACGGGCGATTACATATTTCCGCGTTGCCGTCGCCGGGCGATCGACCCGTCGCCGACCACCGCGACAATTGGGCACGGATGCATGGTCCCCCAAGTCTCCGCTCATTGAATTTCAGGAGCATCGCAAGAACATGGCTTACAAACTGGAATACCTCTGGCTCGACGGTTACACCCCCGAGCCGAACCTGCGCAGCAAGACCAAGGTCGTCGACAGCGAGCCGAAAAAGCCCGAAGACTGCCCGATGTGGTCGTTCGACGGCTCCAGCACGCAGCAGGCCGAAGGGCACTCGTCGGACTGCCTGCTGAAGCCGGTCCGCATCGTCAAGGATCCGGAGCGCAAGAACGCCTCGATCGTGATGTGCGAGGTCTTGTCGGCCGACGGATCGATCCACCCCTCGAACATCCGCGGTTCGTTCGAGGACGACGACGATTTGTGGCTGGGCTTCGAGCAGGAATACACCCTGATGCTCGACGGTCGGCCGTTGGGCTTCCCCAAGGACGGTTACCCGGGGCCGCAGGGGCCGTACTACTGCTCGGTCGGCACCAAGAACTGCGTCGGTCGCGATCTGGTCGAGGAGCATCTCGACGCCTGTCTCGAAGCGGGCCTGTCGGTCACCGGCATCAACGCCGAAGTGATGAAGGGGCAGTGGGAATATCAACTGTTCGGCAAAGGCGCCAAAAAAGCCTGCGACGACGCCTGGATCGCCCGCTATCTGCTCCAGCGCAGTGCCGAGAAGTACGGGATTTTCGTCGAGTTCCATCCGAAGCCGGTCAAGGGCGACTGGAACGGCAGCGGCATGCACACCAACTTCTCCACGACCGAGATTCGCGAGAAGGGGGGCGAGGATCTGATCAAGGGCATCTGCGAAAAGTTCCGCGCCAATCACGAGGCCCACATCGCGAACTACGGTTCCGACAACAACCAGCGTCTGACCGGCCTGCACGAAACGCAGTCGATCGAAAAGTTCAGCTACGGCGTCAGCGATCGCGGCTCGTCGATCCGGATCCCGATCGGCACCGCCCAGAACGGCTGGAAGGGTTACTTGGAGGATCGCCGCCCCGCGTCGAACGCCGACCCCTACAAGGTTACGTCGCGAATCCTGGCGACTCTGCGCTCGTAGTTTCCTTGCCGGCGACCAGCGGGGCGTCCGCCCCCCGCTCGCCAGGGCTTGGAACGCTTGCATGAGCGCGCCAACTGTTGAAATCCTCGCCGACCCCGCTTCGTCCTTGTGGCGAAGCGGGGTTTTCTGTTGTATCAAGGTAGCTGACGACCGTCGGCCGACCGCAGCGACTCGCGTTCGTCCGATCGCTGGTCGCGATCAGCCGGCTTTCTCCTCGTCCATCGCGCAAAGGATCTTCCTCGCATGACTCCCCAAGACGTTCTCGCCTTGTGCCGCGAGCGCGGCGTGAAGGCCGTTGATTTGCGCTTCATGGACTTTCCCGGGTTGTGGCAGCACTTCACAATTCCCGTCGCGAAGCTCGACGAAGAGGTGTTCGAGGACGGCCTGGGTTTCGACGGCTCAAGCATCCGCGGCTGGCAGGCGATCAACGAGAGCGACATGCTGCTGGTCCCGCAGCCCGACACGGCCGTCATCGACCCGTTCTGCGAACTGCCGACGGTCTCGATGATCTGCAACATCCAGGACCCGATCACGCGCGAGGACTACACCCGCGACCCGCGAAACGTCGCCCGCAAGGCGGTCAACTACCTGAAAAGCACCGGCGTGGCCGACACGTGTTACATCGGGCCCGAGGCCGAGTTCTTCGTCTTTGACGACGTCCGGTTCGATCAGACCCCGAACAGCGGGTATTTCTTCCTCGACAGCGTCGAGGGGCAGTGGAATCGCGGTCGCGACGAGCGTCCCAACTTGGGCTACAAGATTCGGCACAAGGAGGGGTACTTCCCCGTACCCCCGGCCGATCAGCTCATGAATTTGCGCAACGAAATGATGCAGACGATGATCGACTGCGGCATGGACGTCGAGGCGCAGCATCACGAGGTGGCCACCGCCGGCCAAAGCGAGATCGATCTGCGGTTCAACGAGTTGGTGACCATGGCCGACCAGATGTGCATGTACAAGTACATCGTCAAGAACGTCGCTAGGCGGCACGGCAAGACCGTCACCTTCATGCCCAAGCCGCTGTTCAGCGACAACGGATCGGGGATGCATACCCACATCTCGTTGTGGAAGGGAGACGACCCGCTGTTCGCCGGCAACGGCTATGCGGGTCTCAGCGACGAGGCGATCTACGCCATCGGCGGCATCCTGGCCCACGCTCCGGCGATCCTCGCCTTCAGCAACCCGACGACCAACAGCTACAAGCGGCTGGTCCCGGGGTTCGAGGCGCCGGTGAACTTGGCCTATTCGCAGCGCAACCGTTCGGCCGCGTGCCGAATTCCGATGTACAGTCCCAGTCCCAAGGCGAAGCGGATCGAGTTCCGTTGCCCCGACCCGAGCAGCAATCCGTACCTCGCGTTCTCGGCGCTGTTGATGGCGGTGATCGACGGGATTCAAAACAAGATCCATCCGGGCGATCCGCTCGACAAAGACATTTACGACCTCGAACCGGAGGAACTGGCCAAGGTTCCCACGACGCCGGCGTCGCTCGGCGAAGCGCTCGACGCACTGGCCAAGGACCACGAGTTCCTGCTTCGCGGCGACGTCTTCACGCAGGACGTGATCAACACGTGGATCTGGTACAAGAAGACCAATGAAGTGACGGCGTTGGCCCTGCGGCCCCATCCGTATGAGTTCTGCTTGTATTACGACATGTGAGCAGACAAGAGGTCGGCGATCAGGGGCGGAGGTCGGCGAGCGAGTTCGGCAAGTTCCGCGCCGACGCGGCGCCATCGTCGTCACGCTCCGCGTGCCGCGAGGGTCAGCGCCCCCCCCAGCAGGATGACGCCGATGCCGGTCCACTTCAGATAGGCGACGGTCGTCTTGGGCGACTCGCTGGCCTTGTGGAATTGGTTGTAGAGCGCCGTATACTCGGCGGAGACCTTGTCGTACTGCTCCTGCAACTCCGCGGCGCTTTGTCCCGAGTGCATGCTGGGTCGCTGGCTCGCCTTGAGCAGTTGCAGCTTGAGTTCCGTCGCTTGATTTCCAAGCTGCGTGAGTTGGGCGCTCTTGTCCTTGGTCCAGACCCGACTTGCCGGGAACAGGACGTTCCACAGCAGACTGCAGACTAACAGCAAGACGCCTGCGACGACCGTCGCGAGAGGCAATGCGCTTTTCATGCTAGCGATCGCTCGGGAATTGCGGTTTGAGAGAGTCGCGGCTCGGTCGGCGCTCGGCGGGCAACGCGGTTTCGGCGGCGACTGAACGGCCGATTCACGCTATTCAGCCAGGACTTGGCCGTCATTGCTGCAGACGAGTCGACCGAAGAACACCACGTCGACGTTGTCGTTGACCCAGCGTACGCTGCCGTCGACGTGCGCCCCGTTGACGCCCCCCGGATGTTGGCTGCGCGGTGCGGCGGACGTATCGTCGCGGACGCGGCACGGCATTCCCAAGAGGTCGGCGTCCTCCGGGTTGTTGCAGTTTCGCAGGTTGTCCTTGGCGCCTTCCGGCAAGGCCGGAACCGGGGCGTTGGGGAGCAAGGCGTACGACGCGTGTATGTTCGTGGGCGAATAGGAGGGACGCGTCGCCGCCGCGATCCCGCAAATGCGCACCAGCGACGCTCCCGCCCCGTGGACGTCGGCGCCCAGGATGCTCGTGCCGGTCCAGGCGATCGCCCACGCCCCCCGCTCGTCGGAGGGCTCGTCCCGCGTGCGGACCTCGGTGAGCATGAGGACCTGCGAGGTCCCGTCGCTGATGCGAGACAATGGCTGCGGAACGTTGAGCAGCGAACCGGGCGCCTGGAGCTGGCACTCGATGTGTTCGGCGCTGGCGTAAGCCACGTAGTTGCCCTTGCCGAACAAGCGGTTGCCGTTGTAGTTGATCCGGGCCCCGCCGCCGTACAGCCGGCCTTGGGCGTTGTCCGAGGGGCACAACAGCAGGGCCGGCTGCGCCGCTTCCGGGGTCGGAACCTGGCTGATGTTCTCCGCGATGTACGTCGTGAACGACTTCTTGAGATCGAACTGATCGTAGAGCGACGAGGATTCCATATACGGCAGCACGCGGACGATCCAGCTCAGTTGCGAGCCGGTGTACAACTGCACGCGGTCGCCGGTGGCGTCGAGGTTGGCGTCGCTCGACTGCGGCAGGGCTTTCTTCGCGGATTCGAAGTTCAGCACCGCGATCGCCAAGTTGTGCAGGGCGTTCATGCATTGCGCCCGCCGGGCCGCTTCGCGGGCCGCCTGCACGGCCGGCAACAGCAGCGCAACCAAAACGCCGATGATCGCAATGACCACCAGCAATTCCACCAAGGTGAAACCCGGGCGACGTTTCGGGCGCACGGCCTCTGCACGCTTTAAGCCGTTGACAAACGCGCAGCGAGAACGGTAGCGCAGCATCGAATTCTCTCCCGTCGAAACCAGCCGCCTCAACCAGATCACCGACACGGCCGATTCTAATGAGTTCCGAGGTCGGCTCCAAACTTGGTTGGCGAGCAAAGCGCGAGATTGCGGAAGAAAGTCGCGGACGAATCTCGCACCCGCGCAGCGCGTTCGCGCCGGTGCGAAGTCCGTGCTCCGAAGGAAGCGTTGCAGCCGCTCGCGGCGCTCTTCACGTCAAGAAGCCGGCAGCGCGAGGCGCCGCCGCGCTGGCGGTGACGCCAGTCGCACTGTCAGGGAGCGTGGCTGGGGTCGTAGCACCGCGATGCCCCCCTGGAAATTGACTGTGCTTAGGCTTTGCCCCAATCGAGGAACTGAGCGGCGATGACCGCGGGCGAAGCGAAACCGATCGAGAGCACTTCAAGGGATCCGGGCCCTTGCGCCCGCGGCTCGATTTCACGGCTTGGAACAAAGCCACGTTGCGGCGCCACGTTGCGGCCAAGTCTAGCGCAGCGTCTCGGCGGCGGGTTTGCCGGCGGTCTCTTGCTTGTTCGCGATGCAGTACAGACGTTTGCTCGAGCGGATGAAGAGTTGCCCGTCGCTCACGGCGGGGGTGCTGCTCCAGTCCTCCTCGTCGTCGTCGCTCAGGCGGTTCACGGCAAGCTGTTCGAACTTGTCTCCCAGCGCCACGACGAAGATGTCGCCTCGTCGGGCGGGAAAGTAGATCTTGCCGTCGGCCACGACAGGCGAGGCGTAATCGCCGCTGCGAAATGCGCCGCCGCGTCCTCCGCCTCCGCCGAAGCCCCCGCCGCCGGGCCCCCCGGCAGGGGCGACCGCTCCCGAGCCGTTCATCCGCGCCTGGTACGTTTTATTGCCGTTGGCCGCGTCAACGCAGTAAGCGATTCCCCGGCCGAAATAATAGATGCGATCATCCACTTTGACGGGGGTGATGATCCGGTTGCTCTGCTGGCTGCGCCAGACGACGGCCGAGTCGCTCACGTCCCCTTCGCCGCCGACCTTGACGGCCACGGCGCCTCCTTCGCGACCGTCGATGCCGTATACGACGCCGTCGCCGGGCACGAGGCTCGCGCAGAACGAATTGCTGTCGATCCCCTTGGCGTGCCACCGCAGCTTGCCGGTGTCGGGGTTGAAGCTCCAGATTTCGTACGGCACGCCGATCACCAAGTCGGTCCGCTGGTCGTCGACCTTCATCAGTACGGGAGTGCCCCAGGTGCCCGAGAAGCCGCTCGCCTCCTGCCGCCACAATTCCTCGCCGGTCGTCTTGTCGAATCCGATCATCGCCTCGCTCTCAGCCGCGGCGGTGACGATCAGGACGTTGTTATGCAAGATCGGGCTCGAGGCGGTTCCCCAATCTCGCGGGTCCGATTCGGTTCCGCACGACTTCGTCCACAACTGCTCGCCGTTCATGTCGAACGCTACGACGCCGGTCTTGCCGAAGTAGCAGTAGATGCGCTCGCCGTCGCTCACCGGGGTGTGCGAAGCGTACCCGTGCTCGGCGAACATGCCGCCGTAGTTGTCTTCGGGCAGAAAGGGGTCGATCGACTTGTTCCAGATCACCTCGCCCGTGCGACGATTGACGCAGACCAAGTGGCGCTTCAGATTCGCCTGATCGCCGGGGTTGTCGCGGCTCAGGCCGTACCCGCTCCAGCAGGTGACGAACACGCGCTCGCCGACGACGATCGGGCAACTCGAACCGGGGCCCGGCAGTTCGATTTGCCAGGCAAGATTCTTATCCGGGCCGAACTCCGTAGGCAGGGGCGCCGCGTCGGGGCAGATTCCCGAGCCATTGGGTCCGCGGAACCGCAGCCAATCCGAGGCCGTGGCGCTGGCCGAGCACGTGATCCCCAGCGTCATGAATGCGATGGTCGACACGAACAATCGGCAGACTCGACGGGATGCAATCATCGCAACCTCGGTGACGATCAGTGAAAGGAGGCGAGCGCCGGCGCAGCGGTCGACGCTCAGGCAAGACGGCGGCAGGGGGCTCATTGTCGACCAACCCCGGGGCCAAGGGCAAGGTTTTGCGTCCGGCGTACGGTGCGAGTCGATACAATCCGCAGCCCCGGCGCCAGGCGACCGCGTCGTCGGCAAATTTGCGCCGACGCCCGGCGAACGGCTGCACCGCTTGATCTGCCGTGGTCGATGACAGCATGGGTCGCTCCGCGAAAGAGCGCGACCGCGCGAGTTGCCTCCCCCGTTTGGAGATTGACACGTCATGTGGCGATCGCTGTTCTTGGCGTTGGGGGTGTCGACGGCCATCCTGGGGGTCGAAGCGCTGGCCATCGAGAAGGCGGTGCTCAAGAAGCCCGAGAAAGCCCCCGCCTCGGCTCCCGTGAAAGAGGTCAACCCGCCCGATTGGGCCCCCTGGAGCCTCATGGCGGCCGGAGCGGTGGTGATCCTCTACTCGTTCACGATTCCGCGGCGGGTGAACGCCTGATTGCCCAGGGGCCGGTCTCGCCCCGGGATCGCAGGGACCCTTTCTGGACGTCGCTGCTGATTCCCCCAAGCAGGGCGGACCTTTCAGAGGATTCGCCCGCTTGTCGGTGCGAAAACACGGGATGCGGAACCCGTTCTCGGACGAGCCGGCATCCGCACAGATTGTCCGTTTCGCCCCGTTCGACCTCCCGGGGAAACGCTTGTTCCCGAGCCATAAGTGGCTTACCATAAAGAGGTTTACGACGCCCGTGTCCCGCGGTTGAACCCGCAGGCCGGCGCAGGGGTCCCTCCCTGCTGACGACCGCGCAGCGCGACTGCCGGACTCCTGCCGCGTGGCGCGCGGCGAACGATTCTCCGCGACAGACATTACCGAGGTGCAAGAGTGGCGACGATCGACAAAGTGCGTACCAAGGGCGAGCTCACTTCCGGGTCCGACATCCTGGTGCAATCGCTGGTGAATCTGGGGATCGACACGATCTTCGCCTACCCCGGCGGGTGCAGCATGCCGTTGCATCAGGCCCTCACGCGGTTCGGAGACCAGTTGCGCACAATCTTGCCGCGTCACGAGCAAGGGGGCGCTTTCGCCGCCCAGGGCTACGCCCGCTGTACAGGGCGCGTCGGTGCGTGCATGGCCACCAGCGGTCCCGGGGCCACGAACCTGGTGACCGCCATTGCCGACGCCAAGCTCGACAGCGTCCCCCTGATCGCCATCACCGGGCAGGTCCCGACCAGCGTCATCGGCAGCGATGCGTTCCAAGAAACCCCGATCGTCGAGGTCTGCCGCGGCATCACCAAGCACCACTATCTGGTGACCGACGTCAACGACGTGGCCCGCGTGATGCGCGAGGCGTACCTCGTGGCCACGACCGGTCGCCCCGGTCCGGTGCTGGTGGACATGCCCAAGAACGTGCAGCTTGCCAGTTGCATTCCCGATTACGACGCTCCGCTCAATCTGCCGGGGTATTCATTCGATCCGCCGCTCGCTCGGCCGGAGCAGATCAATCAGATCGCCGCGGCGATCAAACTCGCTCGCCGGCCGATCATCTACGCCGGCGGGGGGATCGTCACCGCCGAAGCGGCCGACGAGCTGCGCACGCTCGTCCGCAAGACCGGCATTCCGATCACCACGACCGTCATGGGATTGGGGACCTTTCCCTCGTCCGACCCGCTGTCGCTCGACATGCTGGGAATGCACGGCAGCGTCTACGCCAACTACGCCGTGGACGAGGCCGACCTGCTGATCGCCCTGGGCGTGCGGTTCGACGACCGCGTCACCGGCAAAGTCGAGGAGTTCTGCAAGCACGGCAAGATCATCCACGTCGACATCGACGCCTCGGAGCTCAACAAGAACAAGCCGGCTCACATCCCGGTCTGCAGCGACGTGAAGTTCGCGCTGCGCGAGCTCAACCAGATCGTCGAGCCTCCCGAGGACATGGCCCCGTGGGTCGCCAAGTGCAAGAAGTGGAAGGCCGACGAGCCGTTCAAGTACGACGAGAGCTATCCCGGCATCCTGCAGCAGCACGCGATCCGCACGCTGTGGGAGATGACCCGCGAACTCGACCCGGTGATCGCCGTGGGAGTGGGCCAGCACCAGATGTGGGCCGCCCAGTTCTACAAGTTCGAGGAGCCGCGGCGCTGGCTCTGTTCCAGCGGGTTGGGGACCATGGGCTTCGGACTCCCCGCCGCAATGGGCGCCCAGGCGGCGTACCCCGATCGGCTCTGCATCGACATTGACGGCGACGGCAGCTTCCTGATGAACGTCCAGGAACTGGCCACCTGCGTCTGCGAAAAGCTGCCCGTGAAGGTGCTGCTGCTCAACAATCAGCACCTGGGGATGGTCGTCCAGTGGGAGGACCGCTTCATGCAGGGCAACCGCGCCCACACGTACCTCGGCCCCATCGACAACCCCGAGTGGAGCGGCCAAGGGGACGGCATCGGCTCGACGGATCCGAGCGAGCGCTATCCGAACTTCGTCGGCATCGCCAAGGGTTTCGGCTGCGGCGCCAGGTACGTCGACAAGAAGGCGGACCTCCCGGCCGCAATCGAGGAGATGCTCGCCCATGACGGCCCGTACGTCCTCGACGTCGCGGCCCCGTATCAAGAGCACGTGCTGCCCATGATCCCCGGCGGCTGTACGGTGCGGGATATGATCAAGGAATGAGTTGAGAAGGCGTCCAGCAGACGGGAGTCGTTCTTGCTCGCGCTGACGTGCATGAGCAAGCTCGCTTTTTCTTGAGCATCGGTCGGACACGAAGCGCCGGCCGGCTTCGGTTTCTGGGGCGGGTCGGGATCTCGCTCCGGGCAACCGCACTTCTGGCAATCCATGGAACAGCGGAGAACCTTCAGCGACGATCTTCAAGCGATCGCCGTCGCGGGGACGCTGCTCGCCCTGGCGGTCGCGGCCGAGGGCGCGGGCTTCGGCCCGACGTTGCGCGGTTGGCTGCAAAATCCCAAGGGCTGGAGCCAAAGTCCCGCGGAGAGTCTGCAGGGCGTCTCGGGGGGGCTCGTGGTCGCGGCCGCGGCGCTGCTGGCGGGGCTCTGCGTCGTCACCCCGGGGCGAATTCGTCTCGCGCTTGCCTTCGTCCCCGTCTTTGCTCTGGCCGTTGTCGCCGTCGTGCTTTCCAAGCAGGCCGTCGTCAGATACTACGGATTGGAGTACGCCGTCTGGGCCCTGCTGCTTGGGGGCCTTCTGAGCAATCTTTGCGGCGTCCCCCACAGTTGGCGTCCGGCGGTGCGGACCGAATTGTATCTGAAGTCCGGGCTGATCCTGTTGGGGGCCGAGGTCCTGCTTCAGAACCTGCTCGCTTTGGGACTGCCCGGGATCTGCATCTCGTGGCTCGTGACGCCGATCGTGCTGGTGACGACCTTCTGGTTCGGGCAGCGCGTGCTGCGGATCGAATCGCCGTCGCTCAACATGGTCATCTCCGCCGACATGTCCGTGTGCGGCGTGTCGGCGGCGATCGCCACGGCGGCGGCTTGCCGCGCCAAACGCGAGGAACTGTCGGTCGCAATCGGCCTGTCGCTCGCCTTCACCGCGGCAATGATGGTCGCGATGCCCCCCGTCGTGAGATTGCTCGGCCTGGGGCCCGTCGTCGGCGGGGCCTGGATCGGCGGGACGATCGACTCGACCGGCGCCGTCGGAGTCGCGGGGGCGATGCTGGGGGATCAAGCCCTGCTGGTCGCGACGACCGTCAAGATGATCCAAAACGTGCTGATCGGGATCGTGGCCTTTGGCGTGGCGACCTACTGGGTCGCCTTCGTCGAGCGACAAGGCGGTGCGAAACCCGACGCTCGTGAAATCTGGAGAAGGATGCCTAAGTTCGTCCTAGGATTCCTGGCCGTCTCGGCCGCGTTCACCGCCGGTTCGTTGTCCTCGCCCGCCGGAGAGGAACTGGTTGCAGGCGCCACCGGCGCGACCGCCGTTCTCCGCGGTTGGTTCTTTGCCTTGGCGTTCGTGTCGATCGGGCTCGAGACGAACGTCTCCGTATTGCGACGCCAACTCGCCGGGGGCAAGGCCCTGGCGCTGTACGTGACGGGGCAAGGGCTGAATCTGGCGCTGACCCTGGCCGTCGCCTACGCCGCGTTCACCTGGTGGTTTCCCAATGCCGCGCAAACCCTGGACAAGTAACCGCACGGTTGCCGCAGTCGGCGTCTTGGCGCTTGCGCTCGTTTGGGGCGCGGCGTTGCCGCGCATCGCGACTCGCTGCGGTTACGCCCGCGCGATCGACGACCTCGTCGGCGTCGGCGTGGAGCCCAACGCCATGTACTACACCGAGCACCCCGGGGCCGCAACGTGGCGCCGCGAACTGTTGCGCGTCGCGACTGCCGCGTCTGACTCAAGCGGCGGCTAGCCCAATTGCCCTGCCTTAGTCGGACCGCGGCGTCAGGACGGGACAGGTCGCGGCTGACGTGAAATCGAACGAGACTACGGCTAGCCGCAGTGGCTGAATCGTTTCGACATTGATGAGGCCGTCGTGACGATCGACACGGCCGGCTGTCAGAAGGCGATCGCCGTCTCCGATCGTGCCGCAGGGAGGCGACGACGTCCTCATATTCCAGGGGGATCGCGGCCTACTTGTTGCCGACGACCGCCCCGGACGGGCTCCACGGCCGTTCCGGCGGGCAAGGACTCAAGACGAGCGGCGCCGTCGTTCTCGTCCGCGAAGAAAGCGGCTTCGATTCGCCCGGCGCTGCGGAAATAGGCAATATCGCTATCTCTCCGAAGCGGCCGCTCGGCCTGCCAATTGCCCAGGAAATTCGGCAAAGCAACCAAAAAGCCTGCGAGATTCGGCGATTCACCGCTAAATCCTGCTGAAGGGCGAGACAAGCTGAGAATTCCAGGCCTGCGGGGCAGCAGGTCCTGGGCTGTGTCGCAGTGCGTACAACCGTACGGATTTCGCCCTTTGCGACGCTCGCAAGGCGTTACTTCCCCGTCCAGAGCCTCCTCTGGGGAGGTCTGCTCCTCTGTCGTTTGGCGGCTGGCGTGCCGCCGGAACTGTGCCGACGGTGAGTTGAATCTCCTCAGATAGTCTTGGTCTAAGGGATTGCTGGTCGCGCAATGCCTCCAGTGGCGCCGTCGGGGATGTTTGCGTTGTCGAGCCAACGTAGCTGCACTTTTGGTTGGGTCTCGTCTTCGGCGTTTCTGCGCTGCTGTTGTCTGCAAGATTTGCACCTTTTCTGGAGTCGTTCTCATGAAGAAAAAGATCTGCTTGGTCAGGACGGTCCTGACGCTCGGTTTCCTGTGTTTTTCGGGCGTGGCTTCGGCCGCGTTGATTACGTCCTTTGAAACCGGCGATTTCGACGGTTGGAGCGCGGGAACGCCGTTTGGTTCGCCCACCGTGGTGAACTCGAATCGCGCTTCCGATGGCGTGTTCAGCACCGAGAGCGTGTTTACGGTTCCTGGCGGCCCTGCCGACGAAGGCGGCTACGGCGGCTGGGGCAAGCACACGTTGATTTCCAGGGGCACCGCCGACATCGGAATCACGAGCA